>CALLAU010000028.1 GCA_938002015.1 uncultured Bdellovibrionales bacterium | reverse complement strand
AAATTTTAGGAAAAGTTCTAGGTGTTTCTTTTCAAACTCTTCCGGCTAAGATGTGGTCTGAGAGTATTGAATTATTTAATGATAAAAAGGCAGACTTATTGACTGCTGTTTATATTACAGAAAAACGTAAAGAAAGGATGTTGTTTACTAATAGCTATCTTATTTCTCCTCATAACCTTTTTACGCAACGAACCGCGTTAAAGAAAAATGTAAGGCTTAAGGATCTTGATGGTAAAACTTTGGCTTTAGTAAAGGGGTATGCAGCGGAAGAGTTTATTAGTATAAACTACCCTAATGTAAATTATGTTCTGTATCATTCTCAGTTAAAGGCAATCAGAGCACTGGCAATGGGACAAGTTGATGCTTATATAGGGGAGATTCCTTCTTCCTTCTTTCTTATGGAGAAAGAAGGAATCTCTAATATTATGCTGTCTGATGACATAGGATTGAATATGAGGATGAGTTTTGCTGTTAGAAATGATTGGCCTGAGTTTACGGAAATACTTAATATTACAATGGATCAACTCAATCCTCAGATCAGAAAGGATCTTGAAGGTAAGTGGTTAAATTATTATGCTTCGCCAGATCAAAATTATTTTACCGCGTACTTTTTCCTAATTCTCATATATTTAATTTGTTTGATTCTCGTCGCTTATCTTTTTTTAAAGCAGAAAATAATGTGTCATAAAGCAAAGAGGGTGAAAGAGCTTAATGAAGCTAAAAATAGGCTTTTCCATTCTATTAGTCACGATATTCGTAATCCTCTTGGAGCTATGGTTGGAATGCTTAATTTAGCTAATGCGGAAGAGGTCCAAGAGAAGAAGAGGGAATATATTTCTGATGCTCTTTCGAGTTCTAAGACTCTCATGGGGGTTCTTAATCAATTCTTAGACTTCTCTAAGATCGAGGCTGGGGAAATGACTCTCTATAAGGAACCTCAAGTTCTGCAGGAAGTAGTGGATAATATACAGCATATATTATTTCGTAAAACAGGGAGAGAAGCTTCGCTGGAGTTAAATAGTGAAGTTAGAAAATTACTCAAATCTCGCGTCAATATTGATTCTTTACGGTTTTCTCAAATAGTGACTAATGTGGTCAACATTTCCTTGGCTCCTAAAATGAAAAGTAATTTTAGAGTTAAGATTTCATGGATGCATACTCCTAAATCAAAACATGGATGGGCTATTTCTGATTTTCCTGATCTCGTTAATGAAAAAGGGTATATTTTAGTTGATCTCTTTAACATCAATACAGGAATTACTTTAACACATCTTGAGCATTTGCTCCATCCATATGAGGAAGAAAACTCTGATTGCCCAAAGCAATATGCAACCTCCAGTTTACGCCTTTCTATTTGTAAGGAACTTTGCCAATTTATGAACGGGAAAATAAAGGTTTCTCTGAATTCTCGTAAGAAGGTATGTCTTTTTTCAATTTTGATTCCTTTAGAAGTTTACTCTGATGAACTAAAATCAAAATCTGAGTCTCCTTTGAGTCTTTCTAAGGAGCTTAGTTCTGGTCGCCAAGAGTGCGTTTTAATTGTCGAAGATGATAAAATAAACCAGAAATTAATGACTGCTATTTGTGAAAAAGAAGGGGTTAAAGTTGTTACAGCTGAGAATGGACAAGAAGGTTTAATTTTAATGCAAAAAGAAACTTTTTCTTTTGTGTTAATGGATATTGAGATGCCTATTATTACAGGGATAGAAGTGGTTAAAAAATATCGCAAATACGAGAAAGAACAGGGTTTTGACAGGACTCAAATTATAGCGATTACTGGGCATGAGGTAGATAAAGGTGAATATCAAAGTTTTGGGTTTGATAAGGTTATTACTAAGCCTTTCTCACCAGCGCATTTACAATCAATCAGACAGAAAAAGAATAAAGTAAATGGTGTGCAGTCCTCAAAGTATCAGCTCTCCAAAAAAGAGGTTTAACTCTATGTTTAGATGTATGGAGCCCTCTAAATTCAGTCAAAGCGTTAAGCTAGATTACGATATTAGAAAACTAGAAATAACATCTCGAAACGCTATATATGCGTGGAATCATCTGTTTTGAAATTGTCCACAAAAAATGACTCCATTTTTTGTGGACAATTTCAACCCTCGAGAATATTTAGAATATGTGATCTGAGAATTTAGAAATCAGGAGGCATAGCAACTTACGTTCTACGGCTATGTTCTAGTAATCAAACAAGCTCAGCAGCAAATTTACATAGAAGGGAAGTGTTTTTAAGCTATCTTTGGTCTTAACTTTTTGTGTAGAGTTTGCATAAAAAAACTTTCGAATCACGACTATTCATTTTTCAAGATGCCCCCGTTTATAACTCAATCAAGTGCAGACAGTTCTCTTTTTAATAAACAGAGAATCGTGTTGTGTTGCGTATTTTTTATAGTGACAGCTCTTACTCTTATTTTTTATTCGGGTTATCATGAAAACAAGAATAATGAGAGTGCTTATCCGGCCCCCGAACAGTGGCTCACTCCAAGGCTGATGGCTTGGCTTAAGGCGCATCCTGTTATTCGTTATACGCCTTGCCCTGATTTTCAGCCTGTTGATTATTACGATAAGGAAGGGGTGCCTCAAGGGTTTAGTCCAGAGTTAATTTCTGAAATTGAACGTATTTTGAAGATCAAATTTAAGATTATATCTTCTGATCATTGGGCTGAAAATTTAAAACTTATTCAGAATAAAGAAACAGATTTACTCACTTCGGTTGAATATAGAGAGGAACGGAGTTCGGATCTTTCTTTTACTAATACATACCTTAAATTTCCTTATAAGATAATTACAAAGAAAAAATCTAAAACTGAGTTCTCAAGTTTAAACTTATTGAAAGGTGAAAATGTGGCGACAGTGAAGGATTATGCAATTGAATTTTATTTACGTAATAATTACCCGTCTATTATTCAGGTCTCTTATCTTACTCCTCTGGAGGCATTAGAAGCCCTCACCAGTGAAACGGTAAGTGCAGTCGTCGAAACTTTGCCTTTAATTACGCAACTGATACAGAGTAATAACATTCAGAATATATCTGTGGCAGGGGAAACTAGTATTTATGGTCGACTTGGAATAGG
>CALLAU010000027.1 GCA_938002015.1 uncultured Bdellovibrionales bacterium | reverse complement strand
CATCGCCATTTTTGGCTATCTCTCATGGAAGAAGCACTTAGACAAGAACCCAGCAATTGCATAAAAATATGCCTTTTTGGACCGGAGAGTAGTGGAAAGAGTACGCTTTCGCGAAAGCTTTCTCAGCACTACAATGCGCCTTTAGTTCCAGAATATGCGCGGGAATATTTACAACGCCTTTGGGATACCCAAAAATTAATTTGCAGGCGAGAAGACCTCCTACCCATTGCAACGGGTCAAATGGCTTTAGAAAATAAAGCTGCTCTAAAAGCTGATGAGCTCCTCTTTTGCGATACAGATTTACTAACCACAAAGGTCTATAGTGAGGCATATTACGATGGTTGGTGCCCAGAACTATTACATACATTTGCTCTAGAAAATACGTACGATCTTTACATTCTCACTTACATAGACACTCCTTGGGAAGCAGACGATTTAAGAGATCGTCCAGATCAAAGAGAAGAAATGTTTATGTATTTTAAGGCCGCGTTAGAACGGTATGATCGTCCATACATTCTTGTTAAAGGGCCTGTTGCCCAACGTATAGAACTTGCCATACAACACATAAACAAACTACTACTTTGACATTTACTGAAAAAGATATCGCTTTACTAAAGAAAAAAGGAATCACTCAAGATCAAGTAAAAGAGCAACTTGCGACCTTTAACTATGGTGTTCCCTATTCAGACCTACGTGATCCTGCGATGATTGAACACGGCATCTATAAATATAATGCGCAAGAAAAAGAAGATCTTGCTTTATTATTTGAAAGAAGAAGAGAAAAACTGTCGCTTCTTAAGTTTGTTCCTGCATCTGGAGCTGCCACTAGGATGTTTAAATTCTTGTTCACATTTTTATATGAGTATGATCCAGAAGTCGAGACTGTAAATGGGTATATTAATAGAAAGAAAGCACAGGATCTACGGCTCTTTTTTGTAGGATTAGATAGTTTCCCGTTTTATTCCACCGTTAGAAAAAAACTTAAAAAGAGATTCAAAAAAGATCACCAGGCAGATATAAATGTAAATAGATTACGTTTTGTAAAGATGATGCTAAGCGAAGAAGGCTTAGGACTTGGAAATCAACCAAAAGGATTGTTCCCTTTTCATAGATACAAAAACCATAATACCTCTGCCTTTGAGGAACATCTTTATGAGGCTTCGCTTTACGCTAGGTCTAACGAAAAAGCAAGACTTCACTTCACCATATCTGAAGAGCATAAAGAAAAGTTTGAACAACAATTCGAGAAGCAAAAAACGAAAATTGAGAAAAGAACACAAACGACTTTTGATATATCCTATTCATATCAAAAACCGTCTACAGATACCATCGCGGTTACTATGGATAACGAAATCGTCAGGCAAACGGATGGATCGCTATATTTTAGACCAGGAGGACATGGAGCACTTATAGAAAACCTAAATGAACAACAGGCTGATATTATTTTTATAAAAAATATAGACAATGTAGTCGTATCTAAATTTGAAACAGAAGTCGCATACCACAAAAAAGTGCTTGCTGGAAAGCTCTTACAACTTCAAGAAAAAGCCTTTGATTATTTAAAAATTATAGACACCCAAACACTGCAAGAAGCGCATATATTAGAAATTGTTCATTTTCTTCAAGACACTTTTAGTCTTAAGCTCGCACCAGATTTTGAAAAATACTCAGAAAATTATAAAATAGATTATCTAAGAGAACAACTAGATAGACCTATACGCGTATGCGGGATGGTAAAAAATGAAGGAGAACCAGGTGGTGGGCCATTTTGGGTAAAACATGAAAGTGGTCGCATAAGCTTGCAAATAGTAGAGAGTGTCCAGATAGATCCAAAGAGTGAACAACAACAATCTATTAAAGTAGCATCCACACATTTTAATCCAGTAGATATTGTTTGTGGTATTAAGAATTATAAAGGAGAAAAATACGATCTTAAAAAATACATTGATAAAAAAGCCGCTTTTATCACTCACAAAACCATTAACGGCAAGCCTATAAAAGCCCTTGAACACCCAGGTTTATGGAATGGCGCCATGGCACATTGGAACACTATTTTTGTAGAAGTCCCTTTGATTACTTTTAATCCTGTAAAAACAGTAAATGACTTATTAAAGCCTGCTCACAAAGTGAGTTAAAAGCATCCATTTGTTGTATGAATAGCGCAGTACTCCTTTCTGAAATCACCTTTAAAGCCACACGAAGTAGTGGCCCTGGAGGGCAACATGTAAATAAGACAAGTACTCGTGTAGAATTATCTTGGTCATTATTTCATACCAAAGCATTTACACAAGACCAGGTGTACTTACTTAAAGAAAAATTAAAAACACGCCTTACGAAAGAAGGCGTTTTACAACTCTCATCTAGTCATAGCAGAAGCCAGTATCGCAATAAGGAAGATGTGATCAAACGTTTTTTCTCCTTACTCAACCTAAGCCTTCAGAAACCCAAACAACGCAAAGCAACAAGACCATCTCTAGCAGCCCAAAGAAAACGATTACAGGCAAAAAAAGCACAGTCTGACAAGAAGGCTAACAGGAGAAAACCTGAATATTAATTTTTTTCCTAAAGAGACACTTGTTAACTCAAAAGACTACTTTATCTTTGCCCTATCTCAAAGGGGTGCCTTTTGATTGGAGATTGGAGATACTAAGTTCTAAGTTCATAAATCCAAATTCAACAATCGTTAATCTATTAGGCTGAGATTATACCCGTTGAACCTAGAACAGGTAAT
>CALLAU010000026.1 GCA_938002015.1 uncultured Bdellovibrionales bacterium | reverse complement strand
ATTGGACACGCACTTATTTGTGAAGCTCTTGAGTTTGGGATGGAAGAAACTATTAAAAGATACTTAGACGTTTTAAATAAATAGAGTTAAAATTTATTCATTATGATAAAAGCTTTTAAAGATGTTTACGGTGAATACTCTGTTCACATGATCCCATGCAGGGAGGATAACTACACTTTTATCTTAGAAAAAAACAAGTGCGGGGTTCTTATTGATAGCTCTTTATATGAGCCTGTCAGTAAGTACTTAAAAGAAAATCAAATTAAACTTGAAGCTATACTCATCACCCACCATCACTATGATCATGTAGATGGCATTAAAGAAATTGCTGATGAGCATGAGTGTAGGATTCTTTGCTCTCAAGTGGACTATGAAAGAGATGCCGTACCTGAAGCTCATGATTTTTTAAATGAAGACAGTGCATTAAAACTTATTGGACTTGATTTTAAAGTTATAGAAACTCCAGGACACACAGCTGGACATATTTCTTTCTACATTGAGTCACTTGATTTGCTTTTTTGCGCAGACACTTTGTTTTCTCTGGGCTGCGGCAGGGTTTTCCCAGACGGTAGCTTTGAGTCTCTTTTTACATCACTTCAAAAAATTTCAAAGCTACCCGAAAACACAATTATATATTGTGCTCATGAATACACTAAAAGTAATTTTTATTTTTTGAGTAAAAACTCACTTCTTGATCCTTTAAAAGGTGATGAAATTGAGAGAAGGCTACTTAACGAGCAAAGAACTGTGCCCACTTCTCTTAAATATGAAACCCACCTAAACTCCTTTCTTAAGTGCTCAACTCAAGAAGAGTTTACACACTTAAGAAAGCTTAAGGATAAAGGCTAGCAAGTCTTTACACAAAATTAGAGCCATGACAGGATTTTAAAGTATGCAATATAAAAAGCTTTTATTTTCTACATTTATATTAATAAGTCCTCTATTAGCTCACTCTGATGAACTTGCTAAGTCTAGAGAAAAAATAAGAGCCCAGTCCTTTACTCCCCATATAACAGCAGAAAGCTTAACAAGAAAAAAAGGCAAAGTTTCTCTACAAAGAGCCGTTGGAGCTAATTTAAACACATCAGTCTTTTTATCTTCACTAAACTACGCGGTTACTGACCGGTTTGAAATTGGAACTTCTGTGATTCACTATTTTAATACTCTACACAGAGGTAACATGTCTTTTAAATACACCTTCTGGAGAAGCCCTCACTTTGTGTGGTCTTTTGGAGGTAATTCCGCAAACTTTAAACTAGATGAAGCAGAACTTCCTCCAGAATTTCAAAACAAAGATATTGGAGTTTCTATAACTTCTGTCCAACTACTTCTTAACTACTTTCCTTCATGGACTGATTTAAGATTTGGTTTTAATTTTAATAGCATTAACACCCATTTAAACAATGTTGATCAAGAAACCGAAGACTTAAGCCTGTCTGTTAAATACGAATTTGGAATGGATATAAACAAATCTCTTAACTCTGATTATGACATAACTTTTGGACTAGGCTGGTTAAGAACAGCTGGTGTTTCAGCACTTGAAGAGGTTGAATTTGGTTTTGGAACAAGTTTTAGGTGGTATAGACAAGATAAGTTTCTTTCAAGCCCTACAATAGGAGTACATTACACTCCTGAAACTGAAGATGTTGAATTTTTATTTTCAACATCCTTTTATTAGAAGTAAACATATGTTTTTCATATTAAATACATAAATTTTGCGACCAATCAAAAGAAAGTCCTCATAGACCTAAAGGTTTTGCATTAATTCAATATCAATATGCATGAGGCTTGGTACTACCTAGTAAACACTATTATCATTCTGTGACCAAACAAGCCATCAAAATAATCACAAGAAGCTTCTAAGACAAGACCATGTTGATCTGTAATATTTAAAACCATCTCACGTTTTGCATCATTACACTTTCGAGTTTCTTCAGCACTACCTATCTCGCTCACTACGCCAAAAGCATTTGGTCCAGAAGTAATTACTGAAACATTCTTATAGTAGTTTCCGGTTGCAGGTGAATGATATTCTGTATTTTCTGCAAAAGCCGATAGGCTTCCCAAAGTTAGGACTATTGATAATAAAAACTTCATGAAATTCTCCTCGTTAAACTTACAAGTTTATCTAAAAAGCAAGAAGTACGCGCACTTTAAAACTGCCTCTAATCTAAGGAATCACACAAAGACAGGTTTAAAGTATATAAAATACAATTCTCAGAGCCCTAAATTGTCATCTAAAAGCATAGTAATTGTAGATTAGATTCTCAACTTAGCAGGCTTCTTTTTGTGTTTTAGAAGCACCCTACTCACTATAAAATCTCTTAAGCTTAGTATTTCAGTAATATACTGCTAGCGGCGTTAACTTCAAACAAGTTAAGCTTTGGCTCTTAATTTAGTAACATTTTGCAATAAAAATTTAATGCATGTAACTTCTATTTTAAATTAAACCACTACTAAAAACTCAAAACTAGTTTTTAAAGGATTTTAAAATGAAGAATATAAGCTTTCTTACTCGCCCAATAATTATGATTATAACTCTAAGCCTTCTAAGCCCCCTCCTTTTCCATGGATGCTCCCACACTGAAGAAACCTCTATTATAAAAACTCAAAACACTCTTTTACTTGAAGCTGCATCTAAAAATGAGAGGCGATCAAAAGAAGAGATTGCTAGAAACAAATACAGACACCCTGTTGAGACTTTATCTTTCTTTGGAATACAGCCTGATATGACTGTGGTAGAGGTTTCTCCAAGTGGTGGCTGGTATGCCTCAATCCTTGGTCCTTACCTTAAAAAAGAAGGTAAGCTTTATTTAGCAGCCTACTCTCCAAAGTCAGATAAAGAGTATAGAAGGAAAAATACAGCTAAACTTAAAAAAAGAGTAAGTGAGTCGCCTGATATGTACGGTGATGTTGTTTTTACTGTTTTTGATTCTCCAAAAATTCTTGGACCTATTGCTCCTAAGGCAAACTCAGTTGATATGGTTCTTACCTTTAGAAACACTCACGGGTGGATGAGAGAAAAATCTACAGATAAAATCTATAAAGAGTTTTTTAGAGTCTTAAAGCCTGGTGGCGTTTTAGGTGTTGTTCAACACAGAGAAATTATTGGAAGAGAGCAAGATCCAGAGGCTAAATCAGGGTATGTGCTTGAAACTGAAGTGATTAAAATG
>CALLAU010000025.1 GCA_938002015.1 uncultured Bdellovibrionales bacterium | reverse complement strand
AAATAAAAACTTATAACTTAGTTCAAGGCGTTCTTGGTTTCTATAAAGTTGAATATTAACAAATCGTGCTTTTAAAATTATTTTTTCTTTTTCAAAACATACTTTAGAAACTCTAGAGGAGCGTTCTTTGCCGATAAAGGGATCGTTTACACTTATTAAGAGTTTGTCTTTTTTTGTAAGTTCAATTTTGTATTTTACATCATAGAGACCAATTTTTTTCTTACTTTGATCTATGCAGTTTATAAGTGGTTTATAAGGAATTCCTTTTAAGACGTCCTCTGTGTAGCAGGCAAAGTAGTCTCCTGTTAGATCACTATCTAATAAGACATCATATACTTTATTTTTCGGAATTTTTGAGTACGATTTGTAACATTCTCCAAAAGAAATTTGAGAGAATGCTAAAATTATAAAGAAGAAGAAGCGGCAAGAAAAATTTTTGCAGTGAAGTTTATTCGTCTTCGTCAGTATCATTATCAGAGTTTTCAAAGAATTGATCTAGGTCACTCTCATCATCAGGTTCAATTTTTATTAGCCAGCCATCACCTGTAGGATCATCTAAAAGCATCTCTCCATCTGTTTTTAAAGCAGTATTAGCTTCGAAAACACTTCCAACCACTGGAGAGTATATATTAATAGGGCCTTGATCAGTTTCCACCTCACCACAGACTTCTTCTGGGCTTACCTCAGCTCCCTCTTCAGGAAGATCAACTCCCCAAAGTTCAGAGATTTCATCAACAACTTCAGATTTAACGCCGATTATGATTTTACCATTGTTAATCTGAAGCCAAAGGTCATCGTTATATTCAATTTCTTCACTGATCATGTTCATCTTAATAAAACCTTTTTTCTTATTGAAGTCAGATATTAGTCTTTCTAAATGTCATAGTAAAGGTGAAACTCATAAGGGGTCGGGCGTTGTTGCAAAGGTGCAACTTCGTTATCCCACTTATAGTCTAGCCATGCATCTATAAGGTCTTGATCAAAAACATTGCCCTTCATTAAGAAGTCATTGTTTTCTTTTAGATTTGAAAGAGCTTGCTCTAAGCTTGCTGGCACGGAAGGAATACCTTCAGCTTCTTCTCTTGGAAGTCCGTAAATATCTTTATCTAAAGGATCGCCTGGCTTGATCTTATTCTCGATTCCGTCAATTCCAGCCATTAAAAGGGCTGCAAAAGCTAAGTAAACGTTTGCACTTGCATCTGGAGTTCTAAACTCAATTCTTTTAGCTTTTGGGTTAGCTCCACTGTTAGGGATTCTAATTGCAGCAGACCGGTTCTTATAAGAGTAGGCTAGCTTAACAGGGGCTTCAAACCCTGGAACTAATCTTTTATAAGAATTAGTCGTTGGATTTGTAAAAGCACAGATCGCTGGAGCATGTTTTAAAATTCCGCCTAAGAAATAAAGAGCGTCTTCAGAAAGGCCGGCATACTTATCTCCAGCAAAAAGAGTGTCGCCATTTTTCCATAAAGAAATATGAGTGTGCATACCAGAGCCGTTATCTCCAAAGATTGGTTTTGGCATAAAAGTAGCTGATCTTCCATTTCTTAAAGCAACGTTTTTAATAACGTACTTAAACCACATCATTTTATCAGCCATCTCAATCATTTTATCAAATTTGATGTTGATCTCACCTTGTCCGGCAGTTGAAACCTCATGGTGGTGTCTTTCAACTTCCATTCCGCATGCCTCTAATTCTAAGCACATTTCAGTTCGTAAATCATGAAGGGAGTCAGAAGGCATTGCTGGAAAATAACCTTCTTTTGGACGAGGCTTATAACCTAGGTTTGCACCATTTTCATCTCTACCAGTATTCCAAGTCGCTTCTTCAGAGTCGACACTGTAAAAGGCAGAACTTGAGTTTTGCTCATATCTAACATCATCAAAAACAAAGAACTCAGCTTCAGGTCCAAAAAAAACTTCATCAGCTATTCCAGTTGATTTTAAATAATTAAAAGCTTTTTTTACGATTTGCCTTGGATCTCTGTTGTAGGGCTCAAAAGTATCAGGGTTAACGATATCACAGATAAAAGAAATAGTTGGCACTTCAGTAAAGGGGTCCATTTTAGCTGTTGTTAGGTCAGGCATCATTTTCATGTCTGAATCATCAATTGATTTCCAGCCTCTTATTGAGCTTCCATCAAAATTAAAGCCTTCATTGAGCGACTCTTCATTTAATTGAGACATTGGAACTGTAAGATGTTGCCACATCCCTGGAAGATCTACGAATTTTAAATCTACCATAAGAGCTTTGTTATCTTCTGCAAATTTTAAGACTTCTGTTGCGTTCATTTTGTTTTTTCCCTTAAGAGTTTTATTTCTTAGCTAGAATGTTGTTGTTGTTTTTTTAAATACTTTAATAATTTTTTTATATTTTTAATTTAAACAGCCTTTTCGTTTTCTTCACCAGTCCTAATGCGGATGGCTTTTTCAATTGTTGAAACAAAAATTTTTCCGTCACCAATGTTCCCAGTTTTTGCGCTATCTTTAATTGCTTCTAAAGCTGCATCTAAAAGACCATCTGGGATAACAAGCTCTAATTTTACTTTTGGGAGAAAATCGACTACGTATTCAGCATCTTGGTAGATTTCTGTTCTGCCACGCTGCTTACCAAAACCTCTTGCCTCAATAACAGTCACTCCCTCAATTCCAACTTCTGAGAGTGCGTCAATGACATCATCTAATTTATAGGGCTTTATGATGGCTTCAATTTTTTTCATAATTGTTAATCTTGTTAGCAGAAATAGGTGTGAAGTCAAAGAAGATGTCTAAAGAGAAAAAACTACATGTAGTCTTAGTGGAGCCAGAAATCCCTAATAATACTGGAAATATTGGAAGAACCTGTGTTGCTTTAGGGGCGGCACTACATCTAGTGGAGCCCTTAGGTTTTTCACTAGATGAGAAACGACTCAGGCGTGCTGGGCTTGATTATTGGCCACACTTAGATTTTAAGGTGCATCGAGACTTAAAATCTGTGATGGAATTGATACCTCAAGCTTCTAAAAAAGCACTTTTTACCACAAAAGCAACAAAATCACATTTTGAAGCAGGCTTTAAAGACCATGAATCTTGGCTTTTCTTTGGTAAGGAAACAAAGGGCTTAAGTGAGGACTTTCTCTTTAAACACCCAGAAGATCTTTACAAAATCCCCATGCCTGGGGAGACGCGAAGCCTTAATCTTGCAAATTCAGTCGCAATTGGCCTTTATGAGGCCTATAGGCAGCAATGCTTTAGTGTTTAAAACCGGTTACTCATCTACCTACATGAGTGCTTATTCTTAATGTTCCTCTTATTTTGAGTTTGGTACTAATGGCCGGAAAATTTCATAAAAGCTGCCGTAGCTCCTATTAAAAAGGTGATATAACCTCCGAGTTTATAGGTGATTTTGTTTTCAAGCTTTTCAAATTTTAGATCAATCTGATCAAAGCGTTGCTCTACTTGTTCTTTAAAACTGTTAAACTCTTCTATTCTGAATTTATTAAACTCTTGCTTTGTTATCATATCACCCTCGAAAATGTCTGAAATGACTTTTATATGAGCTTCAGCTTGATTTCTGGGTAGCCCTCCAGACTCTAATATTTTAGCATATTTTAATGTATCTATCATGAGCAATTCTCCTTTTGACCAATTCACTGCAAAATTTGGTTAATTCATGAACACGGATTGGCTTTAAGATGGCTGCTCAGTCTGCCCGGTACTCGTATTCCTTAACCTGCAACTTGCCTAGTAAGTGATCTTGACTCTTTGTCTATGGTGCTCATCTTTAATGAATTGCTAAAAAGTCTTTACTTAAGAGCTAATAAACGAGCCATCTGTAGAGGTGATCTAGCTTAACTTCTAAAATAGGTTTAAGGTTATCTCTATGAAATTATTAACAAAACTCTTTGGTACGTCCCACGATCGTGAAATGAAAGTTTTAAGACCAACTGTTGAGAGCATCAACAGTCTTGAGTCAAAATATATAGCTCTTTCAGATGCTGATCTTAAAAATCAAACTAATATCTTTAAGGAAAAACTATCTCAAGGTGCGACTGAAGATGATATTTTACCAGAAGCATTTGCGGTTTGTCGTGAGGCTGCAAAAAGAGTCTTAGGTATGCGCCACTATGATGTTCAAATGATTGGTGGAATTATTTTAAACAGAGGTTCTATTGCAGAGATGAGAACGGGAGAGGGGAAAACTTTAGTTGCTACCCTACCAACTTACCTTAATGCGATTTCTGGAAAAGGTGCACACGTTGTTACAGTAAATGATTATCTTGCAAGTCGTGATGCTGAGTGGATGGGGCAGCTTTATAACTGGATGGGGCTTTCAACAGGAACTATTGTTCACGATCTTTCAGATCAACAAAGAAAGAAAGCTTATGGTGCTGACATTACGTATGGAACAAATAATGAGTTTGGCTTTGATTATCTAAGAGATAATATGAAATTTGATCCAGAAAATTTTGTTCAAAGGCAGCTTAACTACGCTATAGTTGATGAGTGTGATTCCATTCTAATTGATGAAGCTAGAACGCCGCTAATTATTTCTGGCCCTGCAGAAGATTCTATTGAAAAATATTATAAAATTAATGAAATAGCTCCGCATTTAAAACTAGATGTTCATTTTACAATGGAAGAAAAATCTAAAACTGTGACTTTAACTGAGGAAGGTAACTCTAAGGTTGAAGAACTTTTAGGTGTTGAAAATGTCTATGACATACAAAACATTGGAATGGTTCACCATATCTATCAGGCTTTAAAAGCTCATCACCTTTTTAGAAAAGAAGTTGATTATATGGTGGTTGATGGCGAAGTTATTATTATTGATGAATTTACTGGAAGACTTATGCAAGGAAGGCGCTGGAGTGATGGACTTCATCAAGCCGTTGAAGCAAAAGAAGGTTTAAAGGTAAAAAAAGAAAGCCAAACGCTAGCTACAATTACTTTTCAAAACTACTTTAGAATGTATAACAAACTCTCTGGTATGACAGGTACTGCAGAAACTGAAGCGGTTGAGTTTGAAAAAATTTATAGTCTTGGTGTTTCAGTTATTCCAACTAATAAGCCTATTGCAAGAATTGATAAGAACGATATTATTTATCAGACAGAGGATGCAAAGTTTAAAGCAATAGCTGAAGACATTAAAGAAAGAGCTCCAAGTGGTCAGCCTATGCTTATTGGTACAGTAAGTATTGAGCGATCTGAAAGATTAAGTGATGCTCTTAAAAAATATGGAATCAAGCATAACGTTTTAAATGCAAAGCACCATGAAAGAGAAGCAGAGATTGTTTCTCAAGCTGGTAGAAAGGGCTCTATCACAATTGCAACAAACATGGCTGGTCGTGGAACTGATATTATGCTTGGTGGTAACCCGGAGTTTTTAGCTAAAAAACAAGTACCTGAAGGTGAAGGCTCAGATTATGAAGCGGCTTTAGAAAAATTTTCTGCTCAGTGTGCAGCTGAAAAAGAAGAGGTAAAAGAAGCTGGTGGTCTATATATTGTAGGAACTGAAAGGCATGAAGCAAGACGTGTTGATAATCAGTTAAGGGGTCGTTCTGGTCGTCAGGGAGATCCTGGAGAATCAAGATTCTACCTTTCATTAGATGATGACCTGATGAGAATTTTTAATGGTGAGCGTATGAAAAAAATTATGGGTACGCTTAACGTTCCACCTGATGAGCCTTTAGAAGCTAAGATGGTGAGTAAAGCTGTGGAAAACTCTCAAAAGAAAGTTGAAGGACATAACTTTGATATAAGAAAGCATCTTCTAGATTATGATGATGTCATGAACCAGCAAAGAACAATAGTTTATGGTTTAAGAAGAGAAGTTTTACTGGATCAAGATGTTGATAGAAAAATTCTAGATATGATGGGAGACAGGGTTTCTGATCTTCTTGATTTTTATGCTGATCCTGATGGTAAGAAAGAGAACTGGGATTTAAATGGTTTAAGTGGAGCTTTAACAAAACAGTTTGGAATTGATTTAGATTTATCAGGAATTACTGATAATGATGAACTTACTAAAAAGGTAAGTTCTGCAGTTAAAGATGGTTTAGAGCAGCAGAAAATGACTTTAGGAGAGCTGTTTCCAAGAATCCAAAAAATGATTTACTTACAAACTATTGATATTCAGTGGAAAGACCACTTACAAACAGTTGATCAATTAAAAGATGGAATTAATTTAAGAGCCTTTGCTCAAAAAGACCCGCTTGTTGAATACAAGAAAGAAGGATTTAAAGCATTTGAAGAAATGAACTTAAATATTCAAGAAGAAACTCTTGAAAAACTTTTTAAAGTAAAAGTAAATGTAGAGCAAAGCCTTGATGATGTTGAACTTCGTGACGGTGATGGTGACTATGAGTATGAAGGCTCTGAAAATGCAGGAAGCTTTGTTGATGATGTGGCAACTAATCAGCTTATGGGGATGTCGCCAGGAAACGTTATGGAGTCAGGAGCAAACTTTCGCGCTAGAAAAGAGGGCGAAGGTGCTATGTCTAGAAGTCAAAGACGTAAGATGGAAAAGAAAAATAAAAAAGGAAAGATTAAGTTTTAAATGTCAGAAGAACCTTCATCACCTCTTTGTCCAAAGTGTTCAACTGAGCTAAAAGAAGATTTTGGTTTCACGGATTGTCCTGGCTGCGGGACGGTTTGTTTCATCGATATGGACGATAGTGTTATTGTTAAAGAAGAAGCTGGTGAACAACAATCTACAGATTTTACAGAAATAGAAGAAGATCAGATCCAAGAAGAAGTTGAAAGTGCTTATGGTGATGGAGTTGAGCCAGAAAACGTTGAAGAAGAGTATGAAGACTTTGAAGCTGAGGATATGACTGAAGAGGCAGATGACGAGGGTGATTATATAGAGCCAGCTAAAGAGGCTGTTGAATTTGATGATGTCGATACAAGTTTAGAAAGTGATGAACGTGAGTATGACGAGTCAGCTTCTAGTGAAAATGTAGCAAGTTCACCTTTAAGTGCTTCAGATTTTTTAGATGAATTAGAGGTTTTTGCTGCTGACTCTGATATTAAAGATTTTACAAGTGAGCTTTATTTTGACATGAAAATCTCTGGGGTTGGGTCAGAGAAGGAAAAAGAAATTCTTATTGAAACAGTTGCTGATTCAAGACTTGATCTTAGTGAAGAAGAACTTTTAGAAAATTATGATGAAGATGAAGGAGCCCTTTACCTTTCTCAAATTCCGTTTGTAAGAGTTGTTGTTATTTATAAAAGGATTATGTCTATGGGGTTAAAGGTAGAGTGGCTCCAAAAAGAGGTGCATGAGTTAGAGGCTGAAGATGAGCAAGAAACTGAAGCGTATTAATAAACCTAATCTTTATTAAACTCTTGAATCTCTTTGTCTGAAAAATCTCTTTCAAAAGTCTTTTTCATAAGAGCGCCTTCTTCAAAAATCAGAATATGAGAGTAAGTGAGGTAGCCTTTTGACCCATCTTTAGGCTTTTTATAGGTTTGGTAAACGAGGTGTTCTTTGCCCTTAGATCTGTATTTGTTATAAGGATCTCCAAGTTTTTGGATTACATCTCTTCTTTTAGTGCCTAAAGGAAGTTCACTAATGAGTGTGGACTTTGTAGCACAGCTGTTTAAAAAGACTGTAATTACTGCCATGAGTTTGAGTTTAACCTTCATTTTCATACAAAATCCTTTTTTTAGTCTCTCTTGCTTGTAGTTTTGCGTACAAATTTTTAAAAAAGTGGTCAGTAAAATCCACTATAAATTTGCAAGTTTTCCCTCTAAGATGTAGTAAAGAATACTAAATTAAAAACTTAACTACTTAAATGAGGTTAGCTGACATGGCGGCGGAAAACAATCATCACAATCAAACAGGTTTAATCATCTTTTTAATCTCAATGGTGGGCTCAATGCTCTTCTTTGTATACATTGCCTTTATTCACCCAGGTGTAGAGGGAATAGATAAAATTGTTGATCCAGCAACTCTAGCTAAAAAAGCTGAAATGGCTACGGTTGAAGAAGTAGACCCTGAAACAGTTGAAAAACCATGGGTTTCAAGTCCTGAGCTTATTTTAGCAGGTGCTAAAGCCTATGCGACAAACTGTGCAATGTGCCACGGAGCAACGGGTTTAGCTGATGGTCCAGCAAAAACTCCTGAAACAAGAAACCTAGTTACTGGAGACTGGAAAGCCGGTGGTAAGTCTTCAGAACTTTTTGCAACTCTTCAAAACGGTCTGGCTGGAACAGGAATGGTTTCTTTTAAATCTCAAATTTCTAAAAACAACAGGTGGGCAATTGTTCATTTCGTAAGATCAATCACTAAGAATAAGCCTGAAGATGATATGTCAAAGTTAGAGGCATTTGCTAAAACTGCGGATTAGTAATTATTTAAATGTATAGACTTTTTGCCCCTTCTTTTTGCCTATTATTTAGCTTTATTTTGCAAGCTGATGACTTTGGGACTGACTTTAGTCATTCAGTGCCAAATGAGCTTGAGGGTGTTGGGCTTGATAAGAAAAAAATAGGTGAGTCTATTGATCTAGGTACTGTTTTTGATTTTGATAACGGAGAGAAAAAGCCTTTAAAGGAAGCATTTTTAAAAGATAAGCCAACAGTGATCTCGATGGTTTATTATAATTGCCCAGGCCTTTGTAATCTGCACATGAACGGGGCTGGGGATATGTTTAAAGAACTCTCACTCACTCCAGGTCTTGATTATAACTGGGTGATGATCAGTATGGATCATAGTGAAGACTCAAATCTAGCAGCTGAAAAAAAAGTTAATTATATAGATAGATACCCTGTAGAAGGTGCTAAAAAAGGTTGGAAGCTTTTAACTGGTGATGAGACTTCAGTTAAGAAAGTAGCTTCAGATTTAGGTTTTGGTTTTAAATGGGATGAGCCTTCTAAACAGTTTGCACATGCTGCAGCACTTTATGTTTTAAATGATAAAGGAGTGATCTCACAAATCATTCCTGGAGTAGAATTTGATGAAAAAACGGTCAGACTTTCTTTGGTTGAAGCTGCTGAGGGAAAGCTTGGCACTTTTTTAGATCAGTTTGTGCTTTTTTGTTTTCAGTTTGATCCTAACAAGAATAAATATACACTATATGCTTTTAATTTAATGAGGATAGCTGGCATTTTAATGGTTTTAATATTAGGTATTATTTTAACTCCAATGTGGCTAAGAGAATTTGCGCAAAAAAACGCACAGAAAAATACTAGAGGTGATAAGTCATGAGAAATCTTCTGGCGATGTATTCGGTTTTATTAACAGGTCTATTTACGACTTCTTCTGCATGGGCTGAGAGAATCATGCCTGCTCAGGGGAATGCTTATGCAAGTGAAGTAGATAGTCTTTATATATTTCTTCTTGTAGCGAGTTTGATTTCTTTCATTCTTGTTATCGGTGGGATGATGTACTTTGTTTTAAAGTACAAAAGAAAATCTGCAAATGATGAGACTCCCTATATTTCACATGATCATAAGCTTGAGTTTTTGTGGAGTTTCATTCCCTTCTTAATTTTCATGTTCGTGTTTGCATGGGGTTGGAAGCTTTTTAGAGAAGCTAGAACAATGCCAAAGAACGCTTTTGAAATTCATGTTACAGGTCAAAAATGGGCTTGGAACTTTGATTATAAAAGCGGAGTGAGTGTAACAAGCTCTTCTAGTGAAGAAGCTGCATTTGTTATACCTGTAAATAAACCCATTAAACTTATTATGACATCAAAGGATGTTCTTCACTCTTTCTTTATTCCTGCATTTAGAATTAAGCAGGATGTGATTCCTGGAAGGTATACAGCTTTATGGTTTGAAGCTGAGAAAGAGGGAGAGTTTCAAATTTTTTGTACTGAGTATTGTGGAGATCTTCACTCTCAGATGCTTGCAAAAGTTAGGGTTGTTTCAATGGAAGAGTTTGAAAATTGGATGCAAACTCACCCTTCACGTGCTCTTGGGCAAATGACACTAGCTGAAAGAGGTAAGTACCTTACAAATAAATCTGCATGTACAGCTTGTCATAACTTTGAATCTAGTGAAAAGAAAATTGGTCCAGGCTTAAAGGGGCTTTTTGGTAAAGAACGTCAGTTTGAAGATGGATCTAAGGCAATTGCAAATGCTGATTACATTATGGAAAGTATTTATGAGCCGCAGAAAAAATATGTAAAAGGTTTTGGTGGTGTCATGATGAATAAGTACCTCCCAAAGGACCTTTCGGCGGAACAAGTTTCTTGGATTATTGAATATATAAAGTCTAACAAGTAAAAAAGCGGAGTAAGATAAAGATGTCTTCTACACCTGGAAAAAATTATTTAAACGAAAAAAGTGGCTTATGGTCATGGTTAACAACTCTTGATCATAAGAGAATTGGAATTATGTATATGATTTCAGTTTTATCCTTCTTCTTTATTGGTGGTGTTTTTGCCATGTTGATGAGACTAGAGCTTTTTGCTCCAGGAGCATTATTTGAAGGCAACACTTATAACCAGATGATGACTTATCATGGAACGATCATGACTTTTATGGTGATTATCCCTGGCGTGCCAGCCTTTATAGGAAACTTTGTGCTTCCTCTTTTACTTGGCGCTAAGGACGTGGCCTTTCCAAGGGTGAATTTAATGAGTTGGTACTGCTTAATGGTTGGTGCTGCGATTTCATTTTTAACACTTTTCTTTGGCGGAGTTGATACAGGTTGGACTTTTTATACCCCTTACTCAATTCAAACAAACGGCACTGTACTTATGGTGCTTGGAGCTTTTGTAATGGGATTTTCATCCATTCTTACAGGGCTTAACTTTATTGTTACAGTTCATAAATTAAGAGCTCCGGGGATGGATTTCTTTAAAATGCCTTTAATGGTTTGGGCGCTTTACTCAACTGCAATTATTCAAGTGCTTGCTACTCCAGTTCTAGCGATCACTCTTTTACTGCTAGCTTCTGAAAAGCTTTTAGGTGTTGGTGTGTTTGATCCAGCACTTGGCGGAGACCCAGTCCTTTTTCAACATTTCTTTTGGTTTTATTCTCACCCTGCAGTTTACATTATGATTTTACCTGCAATGGGAATCATCTCTGAGTTGTTAACTACATTTTCTAAAAAAACTATTTTTGGATACAGAGCCATTGCTTTTTCAAGTGTTGGTATCGCAGCGGTAAGTTTCTTTGTTTGGGGTCACCATATGTTTGTAAGTGGTCAATCAGAGCTTGCTGGAGTGATCTTCTCTTTTATTACAATGCTTGTGGGTGTTCCAACAGCTATTAAAACATTTAATTGGGTTGCCACTCTTTATAAAGGATCTATTGAGTTTAGATCTCCTATGCTTTATGCACTTGGGTTTATCTTCTTATTTACCATTGGTGGTGTGACAGGAATTATACTAGCAACTCTAGCTACAGATGTTCACTTCCATGACACTTATTTTGTTGTGGCTCACTTTCACTATGTGATGGTTGGTGGAACGTTAATGGCAATCACTGGTGGAATTTTTTACTGGTTTCCAAAGATGTTTGGTAAGATGTATTCAGAGTTTTGGGCGCAGATGTCTTTTCTTTTTGTTTTCTCTGGGTTTAACATCACCTTCTTTCCACAGTTTATTTTAGGTGCTACGGGAATGCCAAGGCGTTACCATCAATACCTTCCTGAATTTACTTCGCTTAATCAAATCTCAAGTATTGGGTCGTGGACTATTGGTATTGGGTTTTTGATTGCTCTTGGTGTGATTATTCACGGTTTGCTTAAAGGTGAAAAAGCTCCTAAAAATCCATGGGGTGGATTAACTTTAGAGTGGACGGCGGACTCTCCTCCAATTCACGAAAATTTTGAAACAACTCCTGTAGTTACTGCAGGACCATATGAGTACGGAAGATAAGAGGGAGTTTTATTATGAGCGATTCATCATCACCATCTAATAAGCATCATCATGCACATCACTTTGATAGTGCTGAGCATGAATTTGATGCAAGTAAGTTTGGAATCTGGGTTTTTCTATGTACAGAGATTCTTATGTTTGGAGGACTTTTTGTTGGTTATATTTTTTATTCAGGAAAGTATCCAGAAATTTTTGAAGCAGGGTCTCAGTTTTTAGATTGGAAACTTGGTGCTATTAACACAGCGGTTCTTCTTCTTTCTTCATTTACAATAGCAATTTCGATTAGAAATATTCAGATGAAGCAGAAAAAAGCTGCTATGAGAAACATGATCATTACACTTGTGTGTGGCCTTGTCTTTATGGGAATTAAATATAAAGAGTATACTCATAAGTTTCACCAAGGTATTTACCCAGGTAAGTACTTTAATTATCAACCTCATGGAGCTGAGCACTCTTCTAAAGATGCAAACTCTCATGGTGAATCTAAAGGCGAGCATGGGAAAGTTGAGCATATGGACTCACTTCCAGAAAATATTGCTTTATACTTTTCATTTTACTTTGTAATGACGGGTATTCACGGAACTCACGTGATTATTGGTATGGGGCTAATTTTATGGTGTCTTATTAGAACGAGAAATGATGAGTTTGGTCCAGAATATTACACTCCTCTTGAAGGAGCTGCACTTTTTTGGCATTTGGTCGATTTAGTGTGGATTTATTTATTCCCTTTACTATACTTAATATAAGATAAAGAAAAAGAGAGGTTATTTTTATGAGTGCACATCATGTTTTACCAATGAAAACTTATACGACAGTTTTTATTACTCTTTTATTCCTAACAGCTTTCACAGTTGCAGTAGCCCAGGTTGATTTTGGAATGTTTAATGCTTTTATTGCCATGGCTGTAGCATCAGTTAAAGCTGCGCTAGTTGGAATGTATTTTATGCATTTAAAGTATGATGATAAAATAAATACGGCTTGTCTTTTATCGGGTTTCTTTTTTCTTATAGTGATGTTTGCCTTTATTGCTGTTGACGCTGGGTCAAGAGCAGTAGAGATGAGCACTCTATAAAGCTAAAAAAAAAGTGAGAGCCTTAAAATCATTTATTGATGCCTATTTTTCCCTGACTAAGTCGGGGATTGTTTTATTTGTACTAGTAGTAGGCTCCTGTGGTTATGCTCTTGGAATGCCGGCTGGTAAGGGTGTAGATTTTAATTACCTTATGGCTTTTTTAATGGGTCTTTATGCTTTAAGTGCTGGAAGTCTTGCACTTAACCAGGTTCAAGAAGTCTCTATTGATAAAAAAATGCCAAGAACTCAAAAGCGTCCCATCGTTTCAGGTGTTTTTTCAAGAATTCAAGCGTTCTTGATTTCAATTCTTCTTATTCTCTTTGGTTTAGTAAGTTTATTAGTGGTAAATGAGCGTTCAGCGTTAGTTGGTTTACTCACAGTGCTTCTTTATAATGGAGTTTATACATATATTTGGAAAAAAAAATGGGCCTTTGGAGCTGTACCTGGTGCGATACCTGGAGCAACTCCTCCAGTAATTGGTTATCTTGCCCATGAGGGTGCTAACTGGACAGACCCTCAACTTTTCTATCTTTTTGGTCTGCTCTTTCTTTGGCAGATGCCACATTTTTGGATCATCGCGATTAAATTTAAAGAGGATTACGATAAAGGAGGAATTCCTGTTCTTCCTTTAAAAATTGGAGATGAGAAAACAAAGTTTCACATGGGGCTTTATCTTTTTTGCTATCTTGGTTTAGCAATAGGTGCTCCGCTTTATGTGACATCAGGTATTTTAGCGACTTCTATTATTTGGCTTTTTTCTTTAGCAGTACTTCTTTCTTTCTTTATGTATTTAAAAAATGATAAAAAATGGCTGCTTTTCTTTTTACTTTTAAACTTCTCTATACTCGTTTTTAGTCTAGTTCCTGCACTGAGTACGGGTGTTTACTACTTATAGATTGTTCAATTCTTAGCAGCGTAATTTAATTACGATATGAAGAAAAATGACCTTTTGGTTTTTTTATTTTCAGGCCTGTTTTTTGGTTTGATGTCTTTTATTATATTCTCACTTTCATTTGAAAAAGAATATGTGTCATATAATGAAATCAAAAAATTTGAGAATACTGTTAAAAACTTTCAAGAATTTTATATTGCAGATGAAAAAATAGACCTTAATGTGAGAGAGAAAAACTTTCTGTACGAAGAGCTGATAGAATCTTCTGACCCTAGGTTTTTTCAAGAGGAGCGATATAGAGCAGGTATTGTTATAGAGGATATGTATAGTTGTGATGGTTTACTCTTTCTTGATAAAAAGAAGCTAACAAAAGATGAAATATGGAGACAGTTTTCTTGTAATGAAAGAACAGAACTGCCTTTTGGATTTTTTAATGAGCCGCCGTATTTATCAAGAAGTGGATACAGTTTTGCTTACTTAGCAACATACTCACATGAGGCTGCTTTTATCGAAGACAAATGGGTTAGAGCTAATAGACAGTACTTTTCAATGCCAGAGTTGCTTTTTAGTCGAAAAATTAGAATGGCTCTAAAAATTCCGGATTTTACTTATGGTGATAAAAATTTATCTCAAATGCTTTTAAGAAGTCCAATAATAAAAGATGGGCAGAATATATACCTTTTAAAAAATAGCAAAAGTGTTATTTATGAAAAATATAAATTGGCATCTTTCCTTAAGCACTTAAAATCTGAAGATAGGTTCTTTTTAAATGAAAAGATAAATAACTGTGTTTATAGATTTAACTCATCATGTTTTAGTCTTGTTCAATCGAAAAGCCTATCTAATAAAAACTCTAGTTTTAAAATATTAAGCTCTATTCTTTTGATTGGATCATTATTTTTCTTTTTTATTTTTATCAAAAAGCATAGGTTTAGAGAAAAAGAAGAGGGTTTAAGGAAGTTAGCACTTGATAATTTAACTCATGACTTAAGAACCCCTGTATCTAATCTTATTATATTATCTGAAAAAATGGATGAGCTTTTTACAGGCTCAAATAAAGATCATCAAATGAGGTGGCTTGAATTGAGCTCTCAAATACATAAATTAAGAAGATTAACTGAAGATACTAAGCATTATGTACATCTCATGGAGAATAAGAGAGTTGAATTTGAGAAATTATTATCTTTAAAAGTTTTTTTGAGTAGCTTTGAATCTAATCAAGTGGAAGTTTTTTTTAAAAAAGACATCGGTGCTATTTATACAAACCCTTACTGGTTACATACTTGTATTAAAAACCTTGTAAACAATGCGATTACTCACGGGCTTGGGCAGGTTGTTATCAGAGTCGAAGAGACCAGGAAGAATTTATTGATTGAGGTACGGGATTCTGGTTTAGGCTTAAAAAATGATTTGCATGAAATGGGAAAAGAATTTGTAAAAAGTAGTGAGAGTGAGGGGTTAGGGTTAGGACTGAGTATTGTATTAAGAGCTGTGGAAGTTCTTGATGGAGAACTTGAGTATAAATCCAATCCTACAAGGTTTATACTAAAGATTAGGAAGCATTTAGAAGTTAGAGGTGGCGATTATGCAAAAAATATTAATTGTTGAAGATGATGAGCTTTTATCAAAATCAATTAAAAATTTTTTGGTTGAAGAAGGGTTTTGTGTTGATATTAAGGATAAACTTAAGGGTGCTTCAGTTGAGGGAAAAGATCTTGTTCTATTAGATTGGAGATTACCTGATGGCAGAGGAATTGATTTTTTAAAAGATTTGAAAAATTCTCAAGAAACACAGCAAGTTCCAGTCATAATGCTAACATCTAAAAGTGATCTTGAGGATAAGATTCTTGGTTTAGAACTTGGGGCAAGTGATTATATGACTAAGCCTTTTGAGCCAAAAGAACTATTGGCTAGGATTAACGTTCAGCTTAGAAATCAAAAAAAACCTATAAAAGAATATATAGAATGTGGAGATATAAGTATTAAAGTTTCTGAGAGACTAGCCTTTTATAAAAAAAATAAAGTCACCTTAACAAAGTTAGAGTTTAATTTGCTGCATCTACTTGCTCAAAATAGAAATAAGGTTTTTTCTAGAGATGAAATTTTAAATAAAGTATGGGGTTTTGACACTTTCCCTACTACAAGAACTGTTGATATGCATATTAAGCAACTGAGACAAAAGTTCAGTGAAGACTGTTTTCAGACGGTCCATGGTATTGGTTATAAGCTAGTAAGTATATAACTTTACAAAAAAATTACATTCTAATCACAATAAAGACTTCTCGGTGGCTTAAGTTATAAGTGATCAAATTACTGATCAAAAAAACTTAAACAATAAGGAGAAGAAAATGAAAACACTTATAATGTGTATAACTCTAATGTTCACTCTTAACTTGCAAGCAAGTGAGTGCGGTGATGATTGTGACAACTGCTTAAATAAAGAACCTTTTATTGAACAGGTTGAGAAGGTGAGTTTGCCTGCAGAAGTTACGATTTATACAGACTTTGGTTGCCACTATTGTAAAACTGGGGCTGAAGTAGTTGCAGATTTAAAAAAGAAATATGGAGAGAGCTTAAAAGTTAAAGTCTTGGCTTTTCCTTTAAATAAAGGAGGGAGTAGTGAACTGGCTGCTAAATACTATGAATCAATGCGATTAATTCAACCTCAAAAAGCTTTGGATTTTTATCATAAGATTTATAAAGAGGGGCTAAAAACAGAAGAAAGCTTAACTAAGGGTGCTGTGGAGCTTGGAGTGAGTTTTGATGAGATTCAAGTTGCTTTTAATAGTGTAAGAGTAGAGCATATGCTTGAGGAAACGCGCAATAATGCAGCTAGATTAAGTATTAAAGCTGCGCCTACATTTGTTATCAATGATAGACACTACATTACTGGTGCTCGTCCAATGAGTTATTTTGAGGATATTTTTGAAAGCGCAAATTAAAAAGTTCTTGTAAATTAAAAAACCACTCTTAATTTAATGGAGTGGTTTTTTCGTTTTATGTAGATGCGATTATCTTCGTCTTATTATACTGAATTTAGCTCTATATATTGAAACTTATCGTTTGTAGTTAAGTCCCTATTGAATTTAAGATTTGGTGAAAAAAAGAGAATAGAATAAATAGAAGGGTTTTAATTAAAAAACTAGATTTAGGTATTGTTATATAAATTGATTCTTAGTTGATAGATTGGCGCCTAAGTTAAAATATAAAATCTAGTTCTAGGTACAATACGTTTTTCCAGTGCACATGATAATATTTAGTTCTTGTAAATAAAAACATGTTTGGAGCTTTATGTATCAAAAACTAAAAGAACTCTTTAGTGAAAAAAAAGACGTCATTATTTATATTAATGGTAGAGAAATAAGTGGTCGAATTATTCAGTTAGAAAGCGACTTTCTTGAAATAGCCTCGACAGGAGGTAATAACTATATTTTCGATATGAAGTCAGTTTTAGGATTTTCTTGGGTGGACAGATGAAAAATCAAGAATTAGCAGAAACAGTTACTTCAGTACTAGCAGATGAGTTTTCTGATAAATCACTTAAATTAAGTGTTATTGGTATGGTGGAAAAAAACTTATTATATAAAGATGTTATAACTAGCTTTATTAAGGTTTTGCCAAACCTAAAAGATGAAAGTCTTAAATTAAAAGCCCTTAGTGTGATGCGTTCAATTAGTTTAAATGAAATAGAGAATCTAGATGAATATTCAGCTATTTTAAGTGATGAGCTTGAAAGAGAGCAAAGTGAGTCTGTTCATGTAGTTGTAATTGATGAAATCAAGAGAGTTTTATCAGTAAAGCCTGTTCTTATTACTAAATTAATTGAAGTAGTATCAGATAATGAAAAATCGGAAAGAAAGGTTAAGAAAATTTTATCCTCGTTAAAAGATAAAAATAATCTAAAGAGTGAGCACCTTGAGATGCTTTTTAAGCAAGGAGCGACTTATCCTGCTTACTTGCAAAAAGACATTCTAGATCTTGTTAGGAAGCAGAAAAACTGGAATAAAAGTTTTCAGGAAATATCAATATCATATTTAAATTCATCAATTGATCCGAGTATAAGAATTGATGTTTTACAGGTTTTAAAATCTCAACCTGAGCTTTATATAAATTTTTGGTCGTGCGTGGAAGATGCTCTTTTAAATGACTTAAGTAAGGATTTAAGACTCTGTATTTTAGAGTTTATAATTGAAAAAAATGAATATGTTGATTTTAATCAAAATACTTTACAAGAGATTGCAGAGAATGATGGAGATGAAGATGTCAGGGCTTTAGCTCAAAAATGTATTTTAATGAGTACACAAAAAGAGAATAGCGGTGCTGACTTTGTATTAAAGCAGATTAGTGAAGAAAGTAGTAGAGAAGTAAAAGAAGAGGCACTTTTAGAGGCTAGAAAACATATACGAGATGAAGGATTTAGAACACAACTGACTCAAGTTATGATCAATCAGTTTAAGTATAAAGATGAAAAAGAGTTTAAAGATTTTTTCAGTCTTTTAAGTCCCTATCTAAATAGATCAAAAGACCTTGTTGATAAAATATTTGAACTTTTAAAAGTTTCAAAGAATATTCAAATGAAAGAAAGTGTTCTTGAAATAGTTACTCAAAGTACTAAAGATGATAAAATCATGGACTCTTTAGTTAAATTTTATAAGCAAGAAAAAGATTTTACTATCAAATCAAAAATCATGTCTTTTTTCATAGCTAAATCACCTATTGATTGGCCAGAAATTTATCCTTTACTAATCGAGGAATACCTTGAGCCATCATCAGAACTTAGAGTTAGTATATGTAAGCAGTTAAGTTCATCTTTAGACAGAGAGGATGTTAGGGAGAGTTTTGAAGACGTTATCTTAAATGATCAAGATTCTGATCTTATTAGGTATACGGTAGATTTTTATTTAAAAGAAAACAGTAACTATAAATTTGAAGTGTTATTTGAAATCTTAAAAAATACTTCAATAGCATTAGGCACTAAAAAAAGATCTGTTGAAGAAATGCAGAAGATGGATTTAGACAGTGCAGATAAAAGCAAAGTAAAAGAGCATCTTGATCGTCATAAAATAGGTGGTTTTGATGAGTTTTGATTTTAAAAAAATAGAAGCAAGAGCGCTTTCATATGAAAAAAATGGTTTAAGTTTTTTAAAGCTATATAGTTTATGTGAAAGTAAGGATGAGAAGAGGAGGAATTTGATATTAGCCTCAAAATTCTTATATATTCCATCTGTTTTTAGTGAATGGTTAAGCTTGGCTCTTAAACAAGAAGATCTTGAACTTAGAAAAGAGTTTTGTCGTCCTGTTGTAATTTCTCGCAGACTTCAAGAAGCTGATCCAAAAGTGATAGATTTTTTAAGTAAGTGTTTAGATTTAGAAGAGCATTTTTCAAATATATTGCATATTTTATTAAGGCTTAAAAAAGCAGATGATGGGTTAATTGAAAAGATATTAAACTATTATTTAAAAAATGAAGATAACAATAAAAGAAGCCAGATCATTAACGGCCTTATTAGATTTGAGATTAATAATGATAAAGTCATAGATTTTTTAAAAGAAAATATAGAAAAACTTAATACTAATGAACTATATACTGTTCTTAGAGTTTTATTAAAAAATAATAAAATAGAAGAATCTAGTATTAAATCTTTTTTAAAAAGTTGGACTGACTATCCGCAAGAGATCCTTTTAAGGGCTTTACTTGATTTTGATTCTAAGATGTATGAAAGCTATATCGATGTTTTTAATAAAAACTCTGGACATTATTCAGAGAGATTAGCTTTTAGTAATATAATTAAGAAGGCTAAAGATCCAGCGGCAGTTCTTAAGGACCCGTTAAGAAAAAAAGTATTAGAAGAAGAAAGAATTGAGTATTTATATCATTTGCGAGAATATTTGAGTGACCAAGAATACCAGTCTTTAATTATGGACCTTTATTCAAACTTAACTGATGAGTCAAAAAAGAAAGAATGTCTTATACAAATCTCAAAGTATGCAGGTGATAATGAGAAATTATCGAGTTTTTATATAAAAAGTTTAAATGAATCTAGTAAAGAACATGAGATTTTAAACCTCTTTGAAGGTGTTGCAGTTCTACTTAACTCTAATAGTGATCTTTTAGAGGCTGCGTGTTTAGCTTCTGCCAAAATTCAAACAGTAAAAGGAAGAGAATACTATTTAAAGTGTTTTAGATATGTTCAAAACTTCAGTGCATCCTTAGTTGATCTTTATAAAGAGGCTCTTAAAAGTAAGGCTTCAGTAAACTACATAATATCTCATGTTTCTAAATGGCCATGTAATGAGTTGAGCTTGTCTTTATACGAAGACCTTCTCCTGCTTCCTACAGAAGAACATAGAATTGATGAAAGAGATCTAACTTTATTATTAAATAAATGGAAGAGCTCGGGGTTATCAAAAGATGATAAAGAAACTGAAATTATTAAATACCTTACTTCATCAAAGTTTCAGTCGATTAAAGAGTTGTCGCAAAAGTGGCTTGGGAGAGAGCAAAAATTTGAAGAAGCTGACAGTAGTGTTATAGACTTATGGTTAAAAGAGATGCGTGAAGGTAATATTAAAGGAGTTTTTCCACTCATATACTCATATTATAAAACGTTTCCTGAAAAAGTAGTTGAGATTTTAAAATACTCTTTAATTAATCTATCAGATGCGCGTAAGCAAGAAAGCGTAACTAATCAAGAAATATATGTTTTCTTGTATCAAAAGAAAATGATTGATGCTGAAATAGCTAAGTTTGCAATGAGTCAGTTTATGAAAAACCCGACTGATGTTGGAAAAGAAAATTTTCCTCCGATTTTTCTCTGTAATGATAGTGATTGGAAAATAAAGCAAATAAGAGAAGTTATGGATAAAACGAAAGGGTCTAGGCGCAATATAAGGACTGCTGCTTATATAACTAATTTTTTGATTGAGGAGAGCATTTTAGGTAAAGATCTTGCTGCACTTTTAGAAGAGGTTGGCGGAGAAATACAAGAAGAGGTGCTAAGTTTTTTAAATACTTATGGCTTGATCTCTGAAAAGAGTGCTCCTCAAGAGCCTAAAAAAGTTGGAGGATTCTTAGATGAGTAAATCAGCTTCAATTGTTTTAATGACTTGTTTTGATAAAGAAAAACCGGTTGCAGAGCGTGTTAAAAGCTTCAATGATTTAAAGCAGTACTTTGACCAAGAAGATGTACATAAAGAAGTTCTTCAAAAGTATTTTGATCAAGACGTGGAAATACGTAGAACAATTATAGGCCTTTTATTTTCTTCCTCTTATACGAATGAATCAGTCGCACTTGCTAGTGATTATATTACATTCTTTGAAAAAATGATTTATGAAGAAAATGAAGAAGACCTAAGGTTGACGGCTTTTAGAAGGTATTTTGATGATATAAAACACTCTAAAGATCAAGATCTTATTATGGCAAATCTTTTTGTATATGAAATTAATGAGCAAATGAAGTCATGGTCTTTAAGTTTTCTTCAGTCTCATAAGATTGATCAGGAAGTTTTAGAGTTTATAAAAGAAAAAGGACTTCAAAGTCTATCCCCTAATTTTTATACTAGTTATCTACAATTTTTAATTTCTTACGATGAGAATTTGGTAAAAGAGCTTCTAGTTAAGTTTTTAGAATCAACCGAATCTCATTCTATTGTAATGAGTCTAATTAAATTTTCTTTTCAAATTAAAGATTGGGATGAGAATTTTCTTAAAAATTTACAACAAGCTATTAATGATAAAAATGATCCAGATTTAAGAACAAGTTTTTATAAATCAGCATTACTGTCAAATCAATTCTCTTCTGATTTTATCGATACTATAGTAAAAGACTTGGTTGAAAATGACATGTACGGATTTATTTCAACTCAGATGTCAGAACTAAGGGATAAATACCCTGAAATCGGACAAGCTTTAATAAATCAATACAGTATTGAAGAATCTGTTCTTAACAAAGAGCATATTATAAGATTTTTCTCTAGCTCTTATTCAGAAGAAATTCTAAATATATATTTTAAAGAAGAGAACAGTTTTTTAAAGAATCAGATACTCATGTCACAAAAACCTTATGCTGGTAGTTTCTCAGAGGAGATTCTTTCTAAGCTTTCAGGATTAATTGCGGTAACTAAGGATTTAAATACGCTTACTCTTATCTTAGCGTTACTAGATACAAATCAAAGTAAGGTTAAATACGGCGAGGAGCTTTTTCAAAAATTCTTTAAAGAAGAGAGGTCATTTGCTAAGAGGTCTCTTTATGGCTTCATTCTAAATTTAAATAGGGATCAAGTTACAGATAAAAATACGTTAATGTTTTGTCAGGATCTTTTAGAAGATAAATTCTTTTTTTCATATCAAGAAATTTTAAAAGATTTAAGTCAAATTGAGGATACTTCATCAGAGGAGTTTAAAGGCCTTCTTCTAAGTCTTTCTAAGAAAATATATGATCAGTCTTTTTTAAAAGATTTTGATGCGTTGATGAATAAATCTGCATTAAGCAAAGACGAATCTATTCTCATTAAAGCTAATCTGCTTGATAGGTTTATTCATTTATTCCCTATGGGGCCACTTGATGTGTGGATGAAGGAAATGGGGTCTTTTAAAGGTAAAATTCCTGAGGTTGAACAAGTATATACAAAGGTTGCCAAGGGGGCAGAGTTATCAGAGCACGTTACAAATCTTGATAAGGATACTCAAAAAGATATGTTCTTAGGTCAGTTTTCTAAAATGATGGAAGATCAAGGTTTAAAGGGTTTTTCTGATTTAGAAGGTTATTTAGATAAAGCATTTGATGCTGGTACGATTAAAAAAAGTGACGCCGTTAAAATTATAAAAGCTTCATTTGATTGGCATCAAGATTATCCAGGATTAGTAAATCTTATTACTAAATTTACAAAAGGTAAGGTTTTTGAAAAAGAAATTGTGAATGAGGCGATAGATTTTTTAGCAATAAGGCCAACTGGGGAAAGCTGGGGTACTCATGGTGCTTCATCAGTGTCTTATACTTTAGAGAAATACATAAATGGCTACATAAGTGAAACTAAAGACTTTAGTGTCTTAGACGTTTTACTAAGTGAAGAAAGTTATGAAACCTTTTATAAACTAGGGATAGAAAAAATGGGTAATAAATCTTCTGGTAGATGGGATTTAGCTGCTGATTGGTGGCTTGTAAATTCTGCTGATTGGATTTTAGAAGAAATTGATGACCTCCCTGATGAGTGGCTCTTAGATAATGCACTTAAGCCTTTAAATAAGAACAAGCCATCTTACCTTCAAAGTCAGTATTATTTTCTTAGGGTTTTATCTAAGAAAGTTGCGATAGTGAGTGATAACCTAGATAAAGTTTTGAGTTTTTATAAAGAGCAAAAAAATGATTTTGATGTATTTTTTATCGATCGACTGCAATCAATTTTATGGGCAGTCTTTTCTAGAGATTCTGATTTTCAAGAGTCTAAAAAAGATTTTTATGAGCTTTTATGTAGTGATTTAAAGGAAAGAAATAACATTAAAATAAACGAAGCCACTAAATTAGTTTAGTGGCTTTATGTTTTTTTTTGATTTTTTAAGACTAAAGTTATTTAAGTTTATAGTTCGTCTATAAGGTCTTCACCGATAACATCTTCAATATCTAAATGGCATGGGCCTGCATACTCAAAGTCGTCATCAATTTCGCTAAACTTGATGTACCTGCACTCAACTTCAGATCCAACAGCCGGCTCAGTCGCCTCTTCTTGTCCACTCACCATAAAGCTGCCGTTTCCATAAACTGGGAAAGTAATTGTTGCTTTAAAGAGGTGAATGTAGGTTCCGTCTAAATTTTCATAACTTAATAAATACTGTGGTGTCTCATAACTGATGATATAATCTTCAAGAATATCTGCTTCAAACAAGTTAATGAGTTTTGCCGCAGTTTTATCTGAATCAAAAGCTAGAGCGCTTGTTGTAAAAAGTAGACTGATTAATATGTATATAATGTTTTTCATCTGTAACTCCCCCTATAGATGATGACTTTAAATTAAGTTCTTACTTAGCAAGGAAGCCTTTAAAAGTCTTTATTTATGCAGAGTGTTTTATAGACTTTACAAAAACCTAAACAGAATCTGGCTGTATATCAGGGTGAGCAGTTTTAAAAGAATCAAGCATGAGGCAAGTTCGCTCAATTTGTAGGAGTTTTTCAAGCCCTGTAAAGTCGATCTCATATCTGTGGGCATTATAAAGCTGAGGAATGAGGAACATGTCAGCAGCTGTAAGCTCAGTTCCCATGGAATAGGGGCCCTCATCAGATATTTTCTTGCTGTAGGCTAGGAGCCCATTTCTAATAATATCCTTAATCCACTGCACTTTTTGCTCATCGTTAATTTCAAAGTCTTTTTTTAATTTTTTAAGAACTGCTAAATTTTGAAGAGGCTGAATGCCACTATTAATAAGCTCAACAAGCTCAAAACATTTCTCAAAGTCTGGAAAAGCCTTTGGAAAGAGCGGGTTGTTTAAGTTTGCTCGGTCTAAATACAAGAAAATAGCAACAGACTGGGATAAGCGTACATTTTTATCCTCTAAAACAGGCACTTCATGTTTGGAGTTGATTTTACCGTAGGCTGAAGTTTTTTGCTCTCCTCCATCTTTTAAGAGGTGAACAGGGATATATTCGTAAGGTATTTGCTTATGGTTTAAGGCGATTCTTACTCTATAGGCAGATGAACTCCTAAAGTAACTATAAAGCTTCACTGTTTGCACTCCTTAAAGTTTTTTTAGTATAAGAAACCTAATTACATCTCATTTGGAGGCTTGTCATGAAGTTAGGAACATTAAAAAGTGCATCGTTAGATGGTGAACTTGTAGTAATAAGCAAAGATACTAAAAAGGCAGTTAAAGTGCCATCAATTGCGGCAAATATGCGTGAAGCTGTAGAAAATTGGACTAAGACTCAACCAGAGTTAGAGAAAGTATATATTTCACTTAACAAAGGTGAGGAGGCAGCTGCTTTTGATGTTGATCAAAAAATGTTTCACTCCCCCCTTCCAAGAACTTGGCAGTGGTTAGATGGTTCAGCTTTTATTCATCATATTAAGTTAGTGAGAATGGCAAGAAACGCTCCTATGCCTGAAACTTTAGAAACAGTGCCTCTTATGTATCAAGGAGGAAGTGATACATTTCTTTCTCCAACAGAAGATATTCCCCAAGTAGATTTTTCTCATGGAACTGATTTTGAAGGTGAAGTGGGGGTGATTTTAAAAGACACTCCACTTGGAGTAAAAGAAGAGAGTGCTTTAGAAAATGTAGCTCTTATTACTATGATTAACGATGTATCACTTCGTGGTTTAATACCTGCTGAGCTTAAGAATGGTTTTGGTTTTATGCAGTCTAAGCCTTCAAGTGCCTTTGCTCCATTTGCTGTAACACCTGATGAATTAGGGGATGCGTGGGTTGATGGTAAAATTGAGCTTCCTCTTCATGTTGAACTTAATGGAGAGTTTTTTGGTAAAGCTAATGGTAAAGAAATGTTTTTTGGTTTTGGAAAACTTATCGAGCACGCTGCAAAAACAAGAAATCTAAGTGCTGGAACTATTATTGGTAGTGGAACGATTTCAAATGAAAACCCTGAAATGGGTTCAAGTTGTTTAGCTGAGAAAAGAATGCTTGAAAAAATCAATACAGGTGAGTTTAGCACTCCGTTTATGAAAGTTGGAGATTCAGTTAAAATGGAAATGTTTGATAAAGATGGTGTGAGCTTGTTTGGGCAAATTAACCAAAAAGTTAAATCAATATAAAGAAAAGAAGTAAAGCGTCCTTTTTAAAGTTGATATAAGCATTTATTTGGCAGTGAATAAAAAAATAAGATCTAAATTTGCTAGACCTTAGAATAGCTTAAAACTTTAACAATTACTTAAGTCGAGTTAATTTATCCCTTGAAATAAACAATCGGGGGATTTTTTTAGTGAGGCATTTTAAATTTTTAATTTTA
>CALLAU010000024.1 GCA_938002015.1 uncultured Bdellovibrionales bacterium | reverse complement strand
AACAACTCAATGAAACCACCGATTGAACCTGTAGTAGCTGCTGCTCCTTGCCAGATATCAGTATCAGTTGCTTCTGCTGTATCTCCTAAGATTTCTGCTAATAAAGCCGCTTCAACATCTTTAGGCATATTGTCATTGTGTGCAGAGAAACCCATTGAAGCTGAACTCCAAATTTGTCTTAAATCTTCTTTACAAATTTCTTGCTCGTTCTTAATCTTCTTTGGAGTAATCAACTTTTCTGAAAGTGTTACTGCTCCTGTTGGTGTAAACCCACAAGAATAATCTACTCGTCCATCTGAGTAAGAAATTTTACGCAATGAAACTTGAAAGTCTACATCTGGTAAGACTGTTACTAAGTTTTTTGCAATTGTGTCAGCTTCTTTAAATGCTGCTCCGATAATCTCTCCTGCTACGCTTCCTGCATAGTTTGAAGATACTGTTACTGTTGTTGCCATTTCTTTTGTTTATTGTTTATTATTTATTTTCTACTATTTAAGAATCCTATTAATCCTTTAGGAGCTTCTTTCAATTCTACTGTTGGATTGTGTGCGATTCCTTTAACATCTTCACTCAATTCTAACTCTTCTTTTTCTTTTGATAATTCAGCTTTAAAAGCTTCTAACTTATCGTCTACTACTTTTGCAATAGCCTCTAATACAACCGTAGGGATGTCACTTGAAAAATGAGATTCTTTAGTTACTGCTTCGATAACTTTTTTAGCTACTGGTGCTGTAGTTGGCGCGTCACTTGCTGCTACTTCTTCCTCTGTTACAGGAGCTTCTTCTTCTGCTTGCTCTTCTTTGATTTCTCCAATTACACCCTCTTCTGCTACGATTAAAATCATACCATCCTCTAGTTTGTAATCTCCTACAGGCAAAGCAATTTTTTGCTCGTCTTCTGTTACAATCATTACTGCGTTACCTGCTTCAAAAGCTTCTGCTTCGATTACTGTAACACCGTCATCTAGCTTCATTGTAGCTAAACTTACTTCCATTCCTAAAGCTACTTTAATAGCGTTTATAGTTTGTGTTGCTTTGTTCATTGTTTGTATTATTTGTTTAGTTAACTATTTATTAAAAAGTTTGTTTTAAATTTGTTAAGAATCAGTCTCTACTCCTGAGAATCTTAAACTAACCTTTGTGTTATTTATATCTGTAGAAGCTTCAAAATAGATAACTTCTCTACCTGTGAATGTAATAGGCTCTTGTAAGTTTATGATTAAATTATTTTCTACTGCTGTATCTATTTCAACATCAAAAACTGCATAACGTCCACCCGTTACTCTTGAATAAGAATAACCTATTAGATTAACAATAGGAGAACCACCGCCTCCGCTAATCTTTAGTGCTGATATTTGGATATAGTTTACGTTTAAAGTCCTGCTAATTGGTGTATGGTAGATACATTGCTGAGTTACTGACTTCTCAGCAGGTACTCTTGCTTGTATAGTTGCATCTGTTGTAGCTGTTAAAGTAATATCGTTAGTATTATAGATAGCGCCTCCTAAAGAAACTACTACTACTCTATTAATTCCTACACCTGTAAAAGCAGTTACATCTGAACCCGTACCTCCTAAAGTGTGAAAGGCAGAAGTTGCTGCTAAGTTCTCATCTAGGTAATCTATCTGTAACATTCTAGCACCTGTACCGCCACTTCCATCTGTTGTATTGTTATAAGTAATAGTGAAAGTTTGAGCTGTACTTATTACTGCTGTAGATGGGTCAAAAGCACCACCAAAAGAAGCCACTACTTCTTCGCTTGCAGTATCAATATCTGTGTTATATCCAAATTTATTTACTATTGAAGTAGTAGAACCACTAGCTCCACCTGTATTATTAGCTACATCTGAAAGATAATCTAAAACCTTTTCTTGGTAACTCCCGTCAGGTGCTAGAAAGTCTAAGCTGTCATTTGCTACGTTGTGTCCTGCCATAGTTTAGTTGTTTATTATTTGTTTAATTTTTTTTATTGAATATTTATATATATATTTGTTCTATAACTAAAAATAAGAATTATGAAATTTATTACTATCAATTTTAGAGAAAGAAACAGAGAAGTAGGATATATGCTGACGAACTCTGGAATAACTATCTCATCTATACAAGGTTTAAATGGCTCTATGGAAGATAACCTAACTCTTAAAGAAAGAAATGAATTAATAATATCTATTTTAACTTCTGTAGATTTTTAATCTTTTCTTCTCCATCCTTAATAGCAGACTTTGCATCTTGATAAGCATTTAATATACCTGTAGGTAACTCTATACCTAAATCTTTAGCTTGTTTCTCAGTCTTTTCGTAAATTTTAACTAACTCGTTTGCTTTAACTCTTGATTGTTTAAAAGCAGTAATAGCATCAGAAGCAAGGGTAGATAGTTTTTCTTCTATCTTTCTACCTGTTTCCCATTCTTTAGCTACAACTTTATTAAGTTTTTTTATCTCATCTATAGAACCTAACTCTATCTTTTCAGATTTAAGCTCTACGTTTCTATTCAATACTTTTAAAATTTCACTCATCTTATTTATTTATTATTTGTTTAATTTGTTCTATTAGCTTTTCGTCTTCTGTAAGTTCCTTAGATTGTAACTGTTCAAAACCTTGATACATTGCCTCAATACTAAAGCCTTTGTATTCTCCTGCTTTTACTTTAGCCCACTCTTCATCGTTATAGATTTTCATCATAACAACCCACGAACCGTTAACAGCTTTTAAGTCATACAAATTAGATTTATCGTTTTTGTTATCTTCAACAATCCAACTTTCAATAACAGAAACTCCTTGTACTGGCTTCTCGTGTTCTGTAGTAACATTATTACCGTTTAAGTTCTTCATATACAACTCAGCAGTCTTAGAGATAGTTTCAGCAGTAAAGAAGATATTAAACTCTTTACCTTTCATCTTTCTATAAATCCTTTTCTCAGGAACTAAAGCCAAACCTACTACGATTCGTCTTTCTTCATCAATTACTTTTAACTCAATGTTATTAGAGTCTTTAGATAATGCTATCCAGTTCTCTTCTATTGCAGGATTTTCTACCATAGAAATAGCGAAAACACCGTCTTTCTTCTCGTCTCTTATTGTTAATTCTATTTCTTGCATAGGTTAAGTATTAGTTATCTTTTTATCTCCTTAGACAAGGCGTTAAGGTTTCTGTCTAAAACCTCCATTACTTTATTAGAAACTTTAAAAGCAGAAATAGAAGAAGGATTAATACCTAATTCTTTAGCACTTATTTCAACATCGTCTAAAAGCCTCTGCAATATATCTGTAGTATCTGTAGATTCAGACTCTGTTTTTTTCATTCTTTTATGTATAGAGTTCAGTTCTTGCAAATCATTTAGTATTTGCTTATTAGCATCGACTGCTTTCTTTGTGAACTTCTCGATATCGTCTACTAAACCTAACTCTACTACTTCACTCTTTAACTCTATATTCTTATTAAGAACTCTTAAAATTTCACTCATAACTTTTATATTGATTTTATTATTTAACTATTATTTTTGTTTGTTGTTGTAATTTGTTTTATATTTGCTCTGAAAAATTGTTAACGGTAGGTAAGCAAAAGAGGTAGCTATGGTAGTTACCTCTTTTGGTATTTATATGCTTGCCGTTTGTATCTTGTTTCTATCTAAACTTTGTGCTGTCGTTACTTCTCCACTAACTACATAAGCTTGTACAGGTTGTTGATTTATTAAAGCAAATTGATCTATTCCAGAATCTCCTACAACATTAAATTCAGGACTTATAGCACCACCAGTTCCTG
>CALLAU010000023.1 GCA_938002015.1 uncultured Bdellovibrionales bacterium | reverse complement strand
ACCATCATGAGACTCTATCTCGACATAACAAGCTCTAGTTCCAAATTCATCTGTTAGAAACTGCTGCCCTTTATAATAAGTAAGTTCAGAAGCAAAAAGACTCTGGCTTATGAAAAGCCCTAAAAAAAAGTAAACTAGTTTAATCATTTATTAACTCCTTTGTTTTAAAATGCAACCTTGTTGCATTTAGCTAACCTCTATTATCATCAATATCAAGCTTTTTTTTAAGATTATGACAAGGCACCCTGCCATAGACTTTCTTAATAATTTCTCCAGTACTATTAACAAGATAGGTAGTTGGAGTAAGGGAAAAATCTAAATAATCTCTCATTTTTTTTGAGGCTTTAAGTTTTATAAGGTTACTTTGAGTTATTGTGCGCAAAGCACTTACTAATTGCTGCCTGGCACCTGTAGCGCCAAGTGCTATGATTTTTACTTCTTTAGAAAGACACTTCAAATCATTTAATTGCTTCTTACAACTCGTACAGTCTTTTTCAAAGGCTACCCAAACCGATTTAAAGCCCTTAAAAACAGATGTATCAAGCTTTTTATAGTTACTTAAGTTTTCGAGGTTTTGGTTGTAAAAATTAAAACTTGAAGCTTCTAACTCTAGACCAGAAACTTGAGATACACTGAATATAAGTGATTTTAATATAAATAAAGTAAAAAAGTGCTTTTTAAAGGCTCTAAAAGTTGACAACATCAGAAATAAAACTTATCAAAAATGCAACAAGGTTGCAACAAATATTGAGGTGCAGGAATGATCCATAGTTACTTTTACAATATTGATAAGGCTTTTAAAGCCCTACTTCTTATAAGTATTTACACCCTTATCTATTCAACATCTTTAGCCGAGCTTAACCCTGTAGCCACCTACTACATTGGTGAAGTAGAAACTAAAGAGGTAATACCTGGCAGAGACATCAAGATCGAAATCACTAGCTGTTTCTTAGAAACCGTAACATTAAGTGAAGGTTTAAAAATGAGAATAAGGGTAGTTTCAGCTCTTCAGCATTTTTCAAAAACTGGTGAACTTATTTATGTCGCTCTAGGACCCTATGACACTAACTTCATTCAAAGAAATGGGCTATTTGCTTACGCTTACTTAGACCGAACAGATGCCGCACTTGTTAAAAGTGCGGCTGTGTTAACAACTGCTGAAAAAGAAATTCAAAACTATAGCTTTCGTTATTGGCATGCTGAAGCAGGCCATCACGACCCCGTTAATTGTAAGAACCTTATTAAAGTCACAACCTCTGAAGATTTATTAGAAGTTGAGGAAGCTTTTATGAGGTTTGAAGACGCTGAATTTTAAAGCTCACTTAAATAAATGTATCTGACTTATTGCTTATTTTTTCTTAATACACTTTTCTTTACGTGCTTATCTTATGCAGATAACACGTCTGAAGTTTCTGAAGTTTTAGTTACACCCGATGGGGAAAAAATCAGTCAAAGCCGTCAATATACAACAGATAGAGTTGATGTTATAAAAAAAGACAGGATTGAGAAGTCCTCTGTAACAACCTTAAATGAAGCTCTTGATCGACAAGTTGGGGTCGATAGCCAAGATTACTGTGTAAACTGTGGGGCAAAAAGAATTAGTATTAATGGCTTAAGAGGAGATCACACTTCTGTACTAATTGATGGTGTACCACTGTACTCTGCAATCTCTTCAGTCTATGGCTACGATGCCGTTTCACTTCAATCAGTTCAAGAAATTGAAGTAAAAAGAGGTACTGGTGGCGCGCTCTTAAATCCAGAAGCTATTGGCGGGTCCATAAACATAATAACAATTGATCCGGATGAAACTGGAAGCAAGGCATCACTTTTTATCGGTGATCAAGAAACTCAAACACTACAACTTTCTCATAACTATGTTCTTGATAATTATAAGCTTGCTGTTGGTGGAGAGTATAATAGTCAAGAAAGCTGGGATGTCGATAATAATGGTTTTGCAGAAAGCCCTTATAAAAGTCGCTATTCTTTTTATTTAAAACAAATTATGAACCTTTCTGCTAGAACCCAGTGGGTGACACGACTAAGTTATGCAGATATGGAAATTATTGGCGGTAATACTAAGATGTTTAAACTTAAAGAGCCCGTTACCATTCAAGCTTCTGATACTGATTTTGTAGATGGAGATGTAAGAAAAGACTATACAGGGGATATTTCAAGAATCAGTGAGTATATTGGTGTTAAAAGGTCTGAGCTTACCTCAAAACTTACCTCTCACATTGATTCAAAGAACCTCATCGAATGGAACTTAGCGGGCGCCATATATGAACAAGAGTCTTATTATATGCATGGTTTTGACTACCTCACTAAAAACACCACTCTTTATTCAGATCTTATTTGGCAACACCAGTTAAAAGAAAATCAAATCACTAAACTTGGCCTGTCTCTACGTTCTGAGTTTTTACGTTCAGAATCAGAAATAATGTATGACACTAACAATATTCCAAGGGATGACTTTGATTACTTTGCTTATTCTTTGTTTGCTCAACACGAATGGTTTCCTACTGAAAATCTTGAAATTTCATCAGCTTTAAGACTTGAAAGACTTGAAAACAAATGGCTTGAACTTAACTCTATTAATAAAACCATAGCCTCTCCAAGACTTTCAATAAAGTGGCAAAATACTGATTACTTAAGCCAGCAGTTCGCCTACGGGTACGGTTATAGGATGCCATTAACTTCTGTGGAATCTGCTCATGGAGCCTATGATGGCTTTATTGTTGATATCACTGAACTTGAGAAATCACACTCCCTAGTTTATTCACTCAGTTACAATACCCCTCACTACTATTTTACTCCAAGTGCTCACTACACACATTTAGAGAATATGTCCTACCCCTTAGATCCATTAGTTGCTCATTCAGGACCACTTCGATTTGTTAATGATCAAGAAGACCATAATATTTTTGTTTATGATATTCTTATGGGCGTAAAGCCTCTGCCTGGCTGGCTTGTAGAATTTAGTTATGAACGATTTAATTACACAGATGATTACAAGAGAAAACTTCCAACAGCTGCAATTGAAGATAGAGTAAATATAAGATCCGAATATGAGTATAATGGTTACACTTTTTTACTCAGCGGAACATGGATTGGAGCACGCAACCTTAGTAAGTACCACCAATACCCAAACTTTTATAATATAAGTGATCCTTTTTTTGGAACTGTCTTTGATCAAAAAGGACAAAAATCTCCAGCTTTTTGGCAAATTGATGCAAGTGTTGCTAAAAAAATTAAGAGCTTAGAACTTACACTCGGAGTTCAAAATCTCTTTGATTATACCCAGACTGGAGAAGGCGATAGCCCAGCCATGTGGCACCTTCATGACAATCACACACATTTAGACAACCGCCATGTTTGGGGTCCTAATAGAGGAAGAGAATATTATTTAAAGCTTGCTTATAAATTCTAAAAATAAGTTCTTAGTTTTTAATTATGCGATAAAGAAAATTTAATAGGCAACTTTATTTTCCATTTATGAAAAGCAACGGTTTTTGGAAAACTGTTAAACGGGGCAACTTTTGTCACAGCTTTTAAAGCTGCATCATCTAGTCTTTTAAATTTAGATTTTCCAACAACTTCAATTTTTGATAAAGAACCATTTCTTTCGACGGTAAGAAGAAGTCTCACAGTTCCTTCTTCACGAAACCGTCTCGATGCTTTTGGATACACCTGCCCCATTGCAATTTTTCCTCGAACCTGAGCAAGGTATTTTTGGCGTTCATTTTTTGGAGCCACACCTTCTAACTCAAGCTCAACATTTGATTCACCCACTAAAGGCTTTTTTAATGCCGCAGTTTCTTCTTGAGCTTTAAGTCTGTCTTCAAATTTTTCATTAACTAAAGCGCTCTTTTCTTTTTTTAGCTTTTTAACCACTGAGTCCTTTATCTTGTATTCAGATTTTTTTGCTACAGGCTTAGTGATATCTCCAGAAGAAATAAGCTCAATTTCAACAGGTCTAACCTGCTCAGGGGCTTTGTTAAAATCAAATAAGAAAACAAAAGCCAGCATATGAAGTGCTAAACTTAATAAAATCGCATTTAATTGATTCTGATTACCCATATGCTCTTTTTTTTACTCCTTGCTAGATTTTTAGTGCAACAAGGTTGCATTATCAAGGTTTTTTTACCTTTTCACACTAAATTCTTTCTAAAATCCAGACAAAAAGCTTTCTCTTAGGCTTAAGAGTGGTTTATAAATAAGTAAAATTATAACTTAAATATGGGGTATTTACCGTGAAATCAATTATTTTAGCATGCGCTCTTTCTTTCTTACTTATAAACTGTAAGCACACCAAGCACAAAAACCATAGCCACCACGGACACGCCCATAAACACCACAAAGGCCATGCTCACAAACATAAGAAACAGTGTGGACATAAAGGTAAGTCTCATGACGATCATGTTGATTACAAGCATGGAGATCATAAGCATCACAGTTCTGATGGTCACACTCATGACTGTGACTAGGATAAACTGTCTCTTTCTACCAATTAAATTAGTTTCTTAATACATAAAACTAGGCAAGAACCTTGCGCCTAAGTTTAAATATGTACCTAAAGGTTCTTTTGATTAGATTAATACGCATTTTCCAACCGCCTCCGCCACCTTTGGCTTCTCCATGAATACGTTTCTTAAAATAAACAGGTAAGGTATAAATTTTATACCCATTTATTTTAGCAAGATAAAGCGCGTATAAGTCTAAAGAGAAATCACCAGGATGACCTTCTTTTAAATACTTTTCATAAAATTTGCGAGAAAACATCTTAGGCTGAGCATTGATATCAGTTAAGTAAACTCTCAGTGCAAGCCATGATACAAGCTCCATACCAAAAGAAAAAAAAGCTTCCAGCAGTCTTCTGTTTTTTCTTACCCCTTTAACAAAGACTTTAGAATCTTCTCCTTGAGCATTCTTTTTATAAAGGTCATATGCTTTTACAACATCACTAGGGTCAGTTTGCAAATCTGCATGGGTCCAACTAAGTACATCACCACTAGCGTGGCTGAGTGCTTCCATGATGTCATTACCGTAGCCACCTCTAGTTTCTCTTAGCACAAGTTTAAAGTTTTCACCTGGCAAGTCTTGAAATCTTAACTTTAATTCAGCTTGAGTGTTATCTGTAGAGCCCCCATCTATAACTATTACCTCTAAATCAATATCGCTATTTTTTGAAATCTCACTAAGTTGATCTAAAACAATTTGAATATTTTTAGATTCATTAAAACATGGTATAGCTAATGAAAGTTTTTGACTCATAACTGGCTCTCTCTTTCTAAAAAACCTTTCCAGTACTTAATAGTATTTTCATACCCTTCATAGTCCGCTGGTGTTCCCCAACAAAAATACTTAACATCAAAATACTTAACTTTTAAGCCTTCATCAATACAATATTGCAGGACCTTTTCAACATAGTATTTACCATTTAAATGATCTTTTTCCCAGATCATAGTTTCTAAATGCTTTAAGAAAACTGATGCATTTTTAAACCAGAACATTCCAGTCGTTGCATGATCTTGCATCGGGTTTTCACTAATAGGTTGTTTTAAAGAAATACTTTCTATTTCTGTTGAGCTTTTAGATTTAAGTTTTGCCCAACTGTGAGCATAAGGGTTTTGCTCAATATTAGTATCATTCGTGTGACTTATCATTAAAACATCTGCATCTTTTTTAACTTCATCAAATGCTTTTCTATCAAATGAGATTCCATTATCACACGCTCCAACAAAAAGTTCTTCATCTGATTTCAAGTGCTCTCGAGCTAAAAAACACCCAAACGCTTGGTCTAAAAGTACATGATCGTGAATAAAAATTGTTTCTGGGAAATGCTTCTTTATTTCTTCTTCAGTTCCATTTTTAGCATGAAAATCTCTATCAACACATATAATTTTATTATTATTCTCGTCAATACCAGGCACATCCTTCATAGCACAAACAACCATAGGTAGCACCTGACCTGTATGCCTGTCAGTAGTAGGTATGCAGGCCTTATTAATTTTATAACCAGCATCACTAAAACGGGTTCCTTTACCACCCATTGGAATTAATATAATCATACCCTAAACTCCTTGATGGTTTCTACCCAAAACAAATACTCCTGCATATCTTCTGGTGTGCCCCACTGACAAAATTTATCTATATTGTTTGGACACCAGACCTTTAAACCATCCTTTACTAAATTATTATAAGGCAAGGATGCATAGTACTCTCCATTAAGATTATCATCTTCATCCACAGTTTTTTGAAAGTACTTCTTCATCAACGCGCCTGTTTTAAAGTAATAAAGACCTGCAGAGTGCCTAGACTTAGTTTTATCTTTCTCCCAAGAAAATTTCTCTTTAATCTCCACAAGGTTCTCATCACCATCGACTTTACAAGAAGCGTAGACATTTCTTTCAGGAAGCAAGTGAGGGTGGAACCCACTATAACAAGGTATCGCCCCCTCACAGTTAAGTCTTTCAACGTCTTTTTTAAACTGCTTATAATCCCATTGCATGTAATAATCACAATAACAAACTAGAACAGGTTCTTCGTTATCAATTAAGTTTGACGCTTTTAAAACATCATTAACAGGGCCCTTCTTTTCCCATTTTTCAATAGCATAGATACGAGCATCTGAAGCAACTTTTTTAAGTTCAGACTCCATATAATCTAATTCATTTAAATGCTCCTGCCTGCATATAAATAAAATTTCATCTTCTACATCAGGAAACATTTTAAGCACCCAATCAACCATAGGTTTCCCATGAATTTCAATAAATGGCTTTAGCCTCTCATAACCAGCGGCCTTAAACCTTGATCCGTAACCTGTCATTGGTATTACAACTTGCATTTTAAACCCTCACTTATAAAAACTTATACCTTAATATGGCGCTTTCAAAAAATCTTCGCAATTAGACTTCAATATAGACGCACTGTAGGACAAAGCCTTTAGGTTTTTAACTCTACCAGCCTTCTCTCTAGATACAAATAAAGAGCCATAGCGACTAGAAGAATAGAGTATAAACCTGTCATTTTCAAAATTCCAATTATAAAAAGTACAGTTTAAATATGTCTGCTCTTGCCCATCAGTGCTTATTATTGGGACATAGATAGCTTCTGCTTGCTCATAAAGCTTAAGAATTTTATCTACATTTTGATAAGAGAATGTAGTTCCTATATGGATCCAGTGGTAAGAGCCCTCTGGAATTCGAGTACCAAGCACTAATGGTAAGTGATTAACAAATTCTAACATCATAATATCGTCATCAACCTCATACCCAAGGTCTCTTACTTTTTTATAAGCATCATCAATCATAGCTTTATATTCAATATTCGAAAATGGAAGCGACCACTTCTCTTTATTTTGCTTATATGTACTTGATATTTGAAGAAAAAAATCGGGATCATCTGTTTTTGAAGAAAAAATACTATAAAAATCTTCAAGCCCAATATAGTTCTTAATCAAAAAATCACGCTTTTTGTTAACAACTTTAACGGCTCTAAAAGGGCTTATTTTATTTGCCAATATTTCCTTCTCGCTAACACTAGGCTGACTCATATTACTTTTAGGAATAAGCATAAATGCATAAGAAAAACAGTTTGTCAGAATAAAAGCACTTATTAATACATAAGATACTCTCTTTAAGAAGGCATTCACTTTTGACATACAAATAAAAAGTAAAATAACTAAAACAAAGTATACATTTGGTTTTTGCCAATCACCAATAATAGCAACGAACAACCCTAGCCCTATACTAACCGTCATATAAATTCTGGCCGATACTTTTTGCAGATTCTCCTTTGCATAATCCTTAAATGATTTAACCTTAATACAAATGTAACTAAATAAACCTTTTGAACTTAATGCTTTAAAATCTATAAAAAAAGCATTGCTTTCAAAAAGCAGTGCTCCATATAAATAAAGAAAAATGAATAAGCTTGTTATACAATTAAAAGGGATCTCCTTCTTTGATTGAACTGCATGGAATATATCCTGAAAATAGCCCATATAAGAATAATTAAACATACGTGAAACCACTAATAGTGATACAGTAAGTAGAGCTAAAGCACTTGCTAAATAAATTGCTTTGAGTCTATTACTTAGAAAAAAGAAAATTGATGAAGCAACTGCTAATGATGCCAGAAAAAAATTGATTTTGTAATTTAAAGCAACGAATACACATACAAACTGCAGAATTATAAAGAACCAAAAAACTCGATCAAGCTTCTCCATAAGATGAACTTCTTTAACCTTTAAAAAACTAAAAAAGTTCATAACACTTATGATCTGAATAAGTAAAACTGCCCATAAGTGAGAGTTATAACTTCCGTACCAAAGTATATCGTTGTAATCTAAAGGTTTTGAAACATCTCTGAGTTGAAATACTATTGATAACAATAAGCTTAGAATAAAAATGGAGTCTAACAAGTTTCGACTACTTAGTTTTAAACCAACAAAAAGTATAGCCGTAAAACCTGAAAACAAGACTGATGAAAGTAAAATCATATCAGCCGTTGAGAAACCTTCAGGAAATGATTCTATTAGTAATAATGAAATATAATTTAAGTATGAGTATATAAATCCAAAAGAAGTATGTAATCCTTCATGCAAAACAACGCCTGTTTTAATTGAATAAGCACCTATATGCGGGATCCAAAGATCATGCAGGTTCCCTTTAATGTAATAAGACTCAGCAGAGAATACAAAAAAGACAAGGAGATAAAGAAATAGGATGAAAAAAGTCCCTACATATTTAGACTTTAACAAAACTTATGCCTCCAGCCATATTGTCGAATATTTAGTACATACAGCGTCAATACTAAGGCCCTTGCACTGCTTAGCAAAACTATAAACTCGTTCTTTAGTGTAATTCTGAAGCTCTGGTGATACAAGGCATACTTTAAACCCTGCTTCTTTTAACTTTAGTAAGTTCTTACTACTAGCAAGCTCTCCACTAAAGCAATCTACCCATACCCAGCTAGCGCTTTTAGAAAAAGATAAAGCATATTCAATTGGTTCAAAATCTGAAAACCTTACTGCTAAGTTAGAGTTGACAAAGTCTTTGCGCTCACAATTTTTAGACATTTGAGCGTACTTCACAAAATAAGGCATAGATAAGTCTAAGAAAAACCAATCCTTAACACCATATTTCTTAACAAGCTTTATGCACTCTTCTTCAACTCCTTCGGTTTTTACATTTAATATCATTGGACCTTCATGATCCCATTTCTGCAAAAAATCTTTAAAACTTTCGTTTTCAACTTCATGATGTCTAAAAGGGTCATGACACAAGATAAGCTCATTATTATGATATCGTATATCTAACTCTACACCGTCTGACTTTGGGATTTCATTTAATTTTTTGAAGTTATTAACTCGGTGATGAATGATTTTCATTCTTTAAAACCTTTAATCTAAATTTCTCACTTTCCATATTCATAATAAAATCAACATCACACTTATTTAAAAAGGAAGGGTTTAAACCTTTAGATGTTATTTGTGAAAGAAGGTATTCATATGAAGCTAAGGTTTCTTTAGCAGCATCAGATTCCAACACATCCGCATCTGACATCGTATATACAATTTGATCAGGAAACAAAACCTTCTCATTCATCATACTTAGATTATAATCTAATCTCGAATAGTCGACCTTAAAAGCAGGTAGTTTTAAAAAGTCACTAATTTTAGAGTTTACAGATTTATGCAAAAACTTCGCCTGTAACGGATCCCGGTGAGATATAATTAAGCCATGATTTTGAAGAAACAAAATAATTCCATCTTCTTTATTTATATCACTCACTAAGTTTTTAATTTTTAAAGTAAGCTCTCTACCAGGTGATGCGTAATCGACCCAAATTGAGTTTGGGAAAAGCTCTTTAGATACTTTAAACCCTGTTTCTGAACATGTCAGTGTATTTGCATAAACTGAGTGCGAATGGATAACACTTCTACCTAATACCGAGTGAAAGCCTGTTTCTATTGAAGGCCTATTACTTGTCTCAACAACATTAGATTTAATTCTTTTAGTAAAAACATCTTCACTCTCATCTGGTGATTCAAGATAATTATTGATGGCCGGATAATCTACAATACTATAACCATCTTCAAGACTCATATTTTTAAGCAAAAAACCCGAGGCCTTAATAACCATTCGATTTTGATCAAGCTTAAGCGATGTATTACCACCTCCACCTTGAACCAGACCAGCATCAAGGCCTACTTCAATTGAAGTTGTAACGAAGTCTTTCATCAGCTGCTCTAAACTCATAACCTCGATTTTTCCAAAATATAGTGTGATAATAAAAGTACGAGCACTCCAAACAAACCCTCAGGCCAATCTGGGTTTTCAACCCCCAGGTCCTCTAGCCCATTAATATGCTCTCTACATATTTTCTCAATATCATTATCTGGACTTAATTCGCCCCTAAGATCAACTTCCTGGTGATCATCTTCAGTATACCAATGCTTGATATTAAGCCCCTCAACTTCGCTTAAATCATCAATTAGAGGCTCAAGGTATACTATATTTGAGAGCTTTAATTTGTAATAAACTTCAACTTTCTCACTCTCATCACCAATATTCCTAATAGGCTCCTCTGTGTGAGCCTCAATAATAAACTCCGCTTTATTTTTTTGTGTATCAATATACTTTGCAGAGTCATTTTCTCTTTTTTTAATAGACTCTAAAACCTTATCTTTTGAATAACCTCTTTTCTTACGGTCTCTTACAATTTTCCAGTGATACATAAGTTCTGTTGAAGGGTTAATAAAAATCTTTAAATCATAAAGTCTTCTTTGCGAAGGAAGAAAGAATGGGTGCAAACCTTCATAAACAACGAGATTATTAGGCTTTAAAGGCTTCTCCGCAGTAAACTCACCAGTTGAGTGATCGTAATGCCTTCTTAAAATCTTTTGCCCAGATTTTAAAGTTTTTAAATAGTTCACCTCTTTATGTAAATAATTGGCCCTAGGGTCTAAGTGGGTCAGCTCAGTCCACATTTTATGGCTACGTCTCCATTTATGCATATCATCACCGCGAAGAATAGCAGTATTGTATGATCCAAAAACTCTAGAAAGAGCTTCTGATATTGTCGTTTTACCAACACCAGAGTTACCACCAATACCTACAAGAAATGGAGAAGCTATAATTTTATCTTTTCTATAACTCTCAAGACCTTCTTTATATATCCAAAAACAGTTCACAAGCATTGTTGTTTGAAGGCCTGTGTATACTAAACTAACCAATTTATCTACATTCCAGCCAAGACCAGCAAAGTGATAATAAAAGTTTTTCCCTTGAGCAATATTTGGTAAAATAAATTCAAAAACTCCTAAGTAATCAGACTCTTTAACCACAAAAAAGTACAGCATGTAACTAGCTGATAGCGATACATAGATAAGATGCGATCGACCATTTTTCTTAATATAAAAATATGACAGAAATGGCATCAACCAAAAATACCAACCCTGCATGGGAGGTATAAAAAGTAATACAATACTAAAGCCAAAGCCAAGTAACATCATGAAAATATCTTTATTATAATGCTTTAAAAGCACTCCCTTAACAAAGAGAATCAATAAGCTTGCTGGCAATAAATAAAGGCTTAAACCATTTATAGAGATATGAGCATTAAATAGCTTTAAGTACTCATGGTTAAAAAATACGGTATCAAAAAAAGCCCTATCTCCAATAAATGGAATATTAATCACTACAAAGCTTAAAACCACTAGAGTAAAAAACTTTAATAGTGTTTGAAAGCTCACACGCTTTGAAAGCATAAACAGGAAAAAGAATGGAAAAACAATCAGCACATTTGTTTTTGCAGATAAAGCACATCCAAATAATAAGGCTGAGCATAGGTAACGATCTTTAAACAAAAAGAACAAACTACAGAATAAAAGTGCTATTGGGATTGCATCTAACTGGCCATGTACATAACTGATATAAAATAAAACTGGAGAAAGCCAATAGAAATAAACCAGTCTTTTATGAAACTTTTCACGCAGCCAGCTTTTTAAAATATAAAAGATACCCAAGTCAGCAATTAATACGGGCACACGACAAAGAAACAAATTAAAAAGAACGCTCTTAGGAGCAATCCATCCAAACAGCAACTTCGGCAGCATAACGATATAAAGCATAAGTGCCGGGTAAGGAAAACTTACAACTTCACTAGATTGATTAAAGTTCACGTAAGGATTTGTAAAACCACTTTCGATAAAGTAATTAACAAAAGGAATGAATAAACCTGATAAAAAAGCTGAAGATAAAAACGCTCCAGCAAAAAGCTTAAAGGCTAAGCCTATTAAGAAGAAATATGTAATGGCTTCGGCTTTAAAAAAGCCCGCAAAACTTATCCTGCTTATACCACTTAATACTATTTCTTGAACACCAACAATTTCACGCCTAAAAAATTTGTACATGTCGTTACCCCAATGGTAATAATATTAGCCACCTCTGGCGTGAAATAGAATCTTGAAACCAAGACTTTTAAAATGATAACAGACAAAATTAAGGAAAGACAATAGACCAAAAAGTATTTATAAAAGTACTTTGTTTCAGTTTTTTTGATATTAAATGTCCAAGATTTATTCAGACTATAACCAGCGAGAACACCTACTATGAAACCCAGAGCTGAAGCCAAAATATAGCCGATTGAACAAAATTTATACAACAAATAGAAGATCGCATAGTTAACTATGGTTGATAAAACACCAATAAATATAAATCTTAAAAACTGCTGCTTCATTAAACTAATATCCAATAAGCTTTTATATTTAAACTCTGAGCACCCTTAACATCTTTATTAAGACTATCTCCAATCATAATCACCTCACCACAAGTTAAACTCAACTTCTTTAAGGAGGCTTCAAAAATCTTAACATGTGGTTTTTCAACACCAACTTCTTCTGATGTCGTCAAATAATCAATAAAATCAAGAACTCCAAGCGCACTGAGCTTTTTGATTTGAATTTGAGACTGCATATCGGATACAGCACAAACCCTTATATCTTGATCTTTGCACTTATTTAAGAAACTTAAAGCCTGGGCGCTTACCTTCATATTTGCTATAAAAGCACTCCAGTATATATCTTCATATTTGCCCGCTAAGACATAAGCGTTCTTACAGTTTGCTTCCTCAAACAACAATTGAAACGCAAACATTCTCGAGCGGCAAACCCCTTGGGGACTGAGTCTTTCCGTCACTTCATTTCTTTTAAGCCGATAAGTCTTCTTAAAACTGTCGAAAGACACTTCCTGAAACCTTCTTAAATCTTTTTTTAATGTAAAATAGCAAGCCTTTAAAGCTTCTTGATGCGGCAATTCATATGAGTACAAGGTATCGTCAATGTCTATTAATACCGCACGGACACCTTCTAAATCAATTTTAGAGAAATCAACTCTTTCAATTTTCAACTTTAACCAGCTCCATGAATAAAAAACTCATTAAAATATCAGAAATGAACAAAAAATCACCACTCCTCATTCAAGAAAGCTCCTTTACTAAGTGATGTTTTAACCTAAGTCCCAACATAACTGAACTATAGGTAGGTCCATGCCAATCAAAATGAGGAAAAACACCTGGGCCTGCTATGTATAAATTCTTAACCCCATGCACTTTTAGATTCGTATCAACAACCCCAACGTCAGGTTTTATAGACATTCTTGTCCCACCCATGTGATGGCGCCCGTTATGAATCTGCTTCTTCTCAAAGTTTGTATAAGGGCCGTTTGATAAACGCTCACCTATATTCATTCGCGCCAAACCTGTTCTGCGCATAGACTTATCAAGTTGAGTAGCTAATTTTTTAAAATGTAGAATTTCATCATTTGATACACTAAAAAACATCTTACCTTTGTAATGCCCCAAAGAGTTCTTCTTATCCGAAAGTTCTATTCTATTGTTAACAGAAGCTTGAGAAGCGTATAAAAGAATTCCGTCAGCTCTCTTTAGTAGAGGCTCGTTCTTATCCATACAGTATCGCTTAATAAGATTTTCTTCTTTACTTGATTTCAACTTAACAGGCTCAACACCCTTATCTATATCTAAGTAAAACTGAGAATAAAAACTCGTAGCCATCGCATGAGGCGTATCAATAAACTCAGGGTATCTCTTCGTATTTAAAGATAAATCCATCCTTACCCAGTGATAAAACCTTTTACCATTCCTGTTGAAATTAAAGTCTTTAAACTTAGGCACAAACGACGACAGCGGGTAATAACGAAACGGAGTTTCACAGTGGTCAGAGTAATACTTACCGATTGCACTTGTTCGTTTACTAAAAAAGCCATTATTTAAAAGGTCCATGTTCTGCATTAGAATAGGATTCTCTAAGCCGCCAGCAGCTAAAACAAATTTCTTTGCTTTGACCTTAGTTTCTTCACCCTTAAAGTTCTTACCAATTAATTCTTTGATTTCACCAGATTCATTATCTGTGACAATATTATACGCTGACAAATTATAAAGTGTCTCAATGTTTTTAGCACTTATGACTCTATCTTTATACTCTGGCCAAAGCCTAATATCTTTAACCTGCCTAATTCCACACTCTAATTCATCACCTAAACTCAAATCCTTTTGATTTTCTTTTAAATACCAAGGCTTTAAATGATCAAAACTTCCTGGTTTAAGTTGTAAGATAGCATCGGCCTCATTACGAAACCTCATCATTTCATCTCGCGAAATTGGCCACTTCTTAAAAACTCGCTCAGATATAGGCCGACACCAACCGCCCCAGCAATTGGTGCTCCCTCCAAGCATTCTCATTCTACTTAGGTCAGGAGGGTTTTCTAATTCAACACCAGTATACTCCATTTTATTCAGGCTAAGTGATTCTGCTGTATTTTCCTGACCACCACTCTCTACTAAGATTACTTTTAAACTCGAATCTTTTAAGAAACTAAGGGCCATACTTAGGCCAACTGCACCAGTGCCAACAATACAGACATCACCCTCTATTTTTTTTACTTTCTCTGCATTACAATCTATGAATGCCACTTAAGAACAGGTTTCCTTATGTAGACGAAGACAGGCAATTTCAAGTTTGGAAAAAAAATAACCATCACCATTTACTTGATTCTCTAAAAACTGAATCTTATCCTCTTTAAGCTCTTTATCTCGGATCCTGGTATACCTATCCAATAAATCCTTTTCTCTTAACTTTAAGTTTAGGTTAATCTCATTATTAATGTAATCTTCTGCACTTTCTTTAGTTGGATATAATTTAACAGCCTCTTTACTAAACTCTCTAAACGGAGATACTTGCAAAAGCAGCGTATCAAGGACATCAACAATCTTAGACTCCTCATTGCTTTTTAAAAGCTTGCAAGAGGGTAAAAATGATAAAAGTGGTAAGATCACACCTAAAAATAGTCTTCGATTCACAAGGAAATTATTGCATATTCATTTAAAAAGACAAGACTCAAGCTAAAAACAAACTACACTAACATCCTCTGTCTAACGAGGTGTCCTCATCTGTTGCAAAAAAGGACAGCAAGACAAAACCATAGAGCTCAGTTTAAAAGCAAATATTATAGTCAGGTTGATTTTAATCTTCTGTAACATGGCAAGGATACATTAGCCACAATCACTGAGAGGCCCGTCCAAGCTTCTCAGCATGCTCCAACATCAACTCAGATGAGTTAAAGTAATTCCAAAACGCATCTGCTAAAAATATTAAAGTGTTAAAGTCTGCAAGAACTTGCGAATGAATTATAAGACTTGGAAACCCACAGCTATAATAGGCAACCGGTTTAAACTCTTCATAAGATTCCATCTCTTGCCAATCTTTGTCTTGAAATTCACTAAAGTACCTCTCTCTTGCAGCTTGATACTTTTCCTGATTTTCAGAACTAATATAAGAAGGAATATAAACTGGAATCCCATGCTGATTCTCATTTCTTAGTTTGATGAAGATCTCATACCAACTTTGATTTAAGTCTGGCTTGGACTGCTTAAGCTTAATCAAGCGATCTTTTATATTCTGAGGCAACCGCTTATCAAACTTTGCATAACCCAACTTACAGTCTTTCTTCTCCAAACCAAAGTCATTCGTACAAACAAGGAGTTCACATAGATTATCCAAAGCTCCTTTAATATTTGAGCTTATTGCTTGAATATAGATTTCTAAATCATTTTTTTGTTTTTTTGATATTTCCTCTAGGTCAGGAGGACATATTTCATATATCCTTAAAATACTGTGTTGAATACGCTTAACTCTTCTCAAGTAACCTTGATATAAAATTTGCCTATATTTTTCAGAAAAGTTGAATCTACGCCATCTCAGTATTTCACCATTTACTCTATAACAAAGTTGATTAGTCTCTCTAACTAGCTCTTGTATACTGCCAGCTTCATACATGTATTACACCATACAAACTGCTTCTCATATTAATAATTCCCTATAAATATATTCATCATTCAAGCCTTTTTCTATCACAATTCAAGATCTTCATTTTTTGCATCTTCATACTCTCACTCTTTTTCAAAATCTATCCACGTAAATATATGCCTAGATACGAGGGCCGCTATTAAACTATTAAAAATATTCTTCTAAATGCTCTATTACCCGGGCACTTCAGTAATACAGCTTGGAGTTAATTCTTCTAATTTTAGATTTTTTTCAATAAAAATTTTATCACAGTCATATGGCATCTCATTTTCTAAAAAGATTAACTTTAAAGCCGTGTTGGGTACATAAAAGAAACTAACTTTAATGTAAAAAGGGCTTTGATCCGATGCACAGTCAGCCTCTATAGGGGTTGAATCATGTCTAGATGCCAGCTTCTTCTTTAAATTTAGATCGTATAATACAAAGCTCTCTTCATCAGCCTTAAAAGGTTTTAAGCCCGCTAATCCCCCATTAGTAATTTCGTATTTATATTTGTAGTAAAATAACATAAACGATTGCCACTTCTTACTTTTAAACTGAACCTTTGAAAAATTAGATTGGTTTTTTCTTGGTTTGGGCGCTCTTTCTGGGTAAAGCTTTTGAAAGTTTTCATAAGTAGTCTCCTCTTCAGAGCTGACTGCCCAGGATTTAACTTTAAAAGCGTTAAAATCAATTTTTGTATTTGATAAAAGTACATATGCCTCTTTGGATAAAGACTTATTCAAATAAAAACCAATTGGAACTCCCGTGTGCCAGTAAGCAAGATATTGAGTAGCGACCTTAAACTTCGTTTTTTTAAAGTCTAAGTTAGTCAACGCACCCGTTTTCAGATCTAGGTGATATTGGTACTTGTAAGTTTTTTCTCCAGAGTACTTAGCAATATAAGAATAGCTAAAGTCTTTTTTAGCTATATAATCTATAATATCAGAAAACTCAGCACCTTTTTTATCCATAAGCTGCCGACAAAGTTTCTCTTCTTTAGAGTTTTTTAAAATCGAACATATTTTAATATCATCATGGTTAAAAAAAAGCGGCACAAAAGCTTTTTTATCAAAAGCCTCAACTTTAATAAACTTAGGAGTTTCAAAGTTACTTAAACTTTGCGCCAGATAATCATAAGCAACACAGCCTTTAGCTTTTTTAGAGGCGATGAAAACCATCTTCATACTTTCAAAGTCAGGGCAGCTTTGAGATTTATCCAAACTGACTTTTTCACCCCGTTTTAAAGTGTCTAAAATTTTAGTCATGTTGTTAGGGTCTCTTAGATTTAATTTAGAGATAACGTTTACAAGATATAGATCAGACTTTTTCTTTGCAAAAGAAGTGCTTACATAAAGCATTTGTAAGATGATTAAGACACAAAATACTATTTTTTTCATAAATGAATTTACCTCGACGGCCCTACCTTGTGTCATTTTAATTATCCACAAGTAAAGTCTAACTATACCAGCAACAATTAAGAATAAACATAGTTTCTAAAAATAATTAAAACTAGACTACTGAGCCCCCTTATCTCTTCAGGAAAAGCCTTCACATTTTTTTTGCGTCAGGATACCAAATGATATTAGTATAAACACCTTGATCTACAGCTTGTAATTCACACTTATAGTCTATAAGAGTTTCTTGCACATTACCCAACATTCCCAAAACAAAGATATCAAAGACAGCCCCCAAAGAGCGAATTTTTCCGTAAATATGAACCATGGTCTCACCATAACCTGGACGGTAAGTAAATGTTTGTCCTGCATCAATGCCAATTGGAGATTGTGTGACTGGTTGAATTGTATCTTCATTCATAGTCAGAGAAAGTAGGGTCTCGCCACCAACAAGGTATCGAAACTGTGGGAGTCCCTCCACTTGAATAATTTCGACAACAGGCTCACCAATCTCTCCTTCGCAAATGTAGTCCGTCGCGAACCCTGTATTAGACATCAAGGTTAAAAGAACACTCAAAATAACTGTTTTCATAATTGCCTCCTTTAGCTTTACATGTGATAAGATAATGATACTAAATAGGCAATGCCAATATTATTGGTATAATATATTAATACTAAACAGGGGGAGGCGTCTAAGATGCAAAAGCAAAGAGAGCGACACGAGCTGTTTATAGCCTTTAAAAGTGTTTTGAAGCAGCGACAAATTACCTATAAAGATTTGGCAGAGAAAACTGAAATGGCGGAATCGACCATTAAGCGTATTTTTTCTCTGGAAGAGTGTTCACTCTCAAAACTCATTCAAATTGCAAAAGCAGCAGGCCTCAGCCTGCAAGACCTTGTCTCCCTTTCTGAAAAAAAATCAGTTGCGGTTTCGAGCTTTTCGATAGAAGCCGAAAATTTTCTGGCGAAAAATTTGGATTATTTCTATTTTTATAGAAAACTTTTTTTCTTTAAAGAAATCACACCTTTAAAAGAAGAGTGTCATATGGGTATTGGTGAAATCCACAAGTACCTGAAAAAACTAGATGCTTTGAAAATTATCGAATGGTTACCTGAAGACAGAATCCGTTTTTTGCACCCCAGGTTTTTACAGTTTCGCAGTGAAGGCCCTCTTAAACTCGCCGCCTATCGAGACTGGAGCCCCAAATTTTACCAACGCGTTCTAAATCAGTTAGGGAGTGATGATCACTTTATGCATGTCTTTAGTGCCCAAGCCTCTGATGAAACAAGAGATGAGTTCTTAAGAGAACTTCAGCAACTTTCGAAAGAGTTTTTGAAAAAAGCCTCATTCGAACTAAAGACTCAGCCACAACTGGTAAAGCCTGTTGGTTTCTGCTTTAGTTCCGGCCCTTACAGGTTTGGACTAGACTAAAAATATCTCAACTGACTTAAAACTCGATCTTTTCATTTTAATGGCGAATCCATAAGAAGACATTGCGAACTCAATTCAAAGTTTTGAAAAGAGCTTCAATAGCTGATCAAGAAGGTGGACTTTAGCTCCCACCGAGTAAGTTTTGACATGAGCTCTAGCACCACTTCTATAAAAGCTCTTCTTTAAACTTTTAGATAAAGTTTAAAGATAGTTTTTTGGGTAAAATTAGTTATTAACATTGTAAAGCATATGTAGCGGAGCAGATATGCCAGCCCAGCCTGAGATATTATCTATTCTAAAATTACCATTAATCCTCAAATACTTTACTAAGTTTTTTTCCACAGTCTCGACAGAACACATTTCTATCTTTACGTCTTTGAGCGTGTTTAATATCGTTACAACTAACATTTTTTAAAGCACTAAACTGATGCCCGCAATCTACACAGTATTTTATTGTAACATCATTTAACCTATGATTTAAGTTGTCACACTTTTCTGTTTTACTCATTATTTTCCCTTGGTTATAGTGCTTCATAAATACGAATTTATTTTCTCTAGATACCTTTTTTTGATCTGTGTTAAAATCGGTTCAATTTCATCGATCTGAAACACCAACAAGTCTCCAATCTTTGCCTTAGACAAAAAATAATCCAAGGTTGATTCTGAAGAATCTATAAAAACTTCAATTTGTTTTCTCTTAAAACCTCCTCTTATTAAACCTTTCTCAATTAATTTAATCGTCTCACCAGCCGACCTATCACGCTGATCAAAATCTGTCAGAACTATATAGTCGTACACAATAGCCAGAGCCTCTCCATACTTTATAAGTTGATCATCAGTTCTAGTACCTGTTCCGTGACACAGGCCAATTTTTCTACCTTTAGAGATTTTAGGAAGAAATTTTGACATTGCTCGAACAGCATCTGGATTATGCCCATAATCCACCAAAACTTTGTATTCTTTAAAATCAAATAAATTCATTCTTCCTGGATTTTGATTTGGAGATGAGTAAAATGTCATTATCCCATTTCTTATTTTTTCAATAGGTATACCCATTCCATACATAGCTCCAACGGCAGCCAAAGCATTTGAAATGTTAAAACCAATTATACCAGAAAGAGTAATCGGCACATCTCGAATAGCACACACACAGATTTCATTATTTTTATCAAAAATAATAGTGATGTTATCCTCTTTTAAAATAACTCCTGTTCCTCCATCTTTTATATGCCTTATAAAATTTAAATTTTGAGAGCTGACTGTAAATAAAATAACAGTCCCTCTTGCTCTGTCCAAAACTGACATAGCTCCAGCATCATCAGCATTGATAACACTAGCTCCGAGTGGCTTAACCGCTTCAATCACTGTAGACTTTACCAACCTTAAATCATCATGCGATTCTACCCAATCTGTACCTACATGATCAGACCCAATATTTAAAAGTACACCTATATCAACTTTATTTACACCAAGACCGCGTCTCACCAAACCGCCACGAGCAACCTCCAACACAATACTATCCACTAAAGGCTGTCTAATAATAATGTTAGCACCTTCAGGGCCACTATAATCACCATGTAATATTGGAACTCCATCTACCTCAACTCCTGTAGTGCAAGCCAACCCTACTTTTTGGCTAGCATATTTCAAAGTATGAGCAATCAGCTTACATGTTGTTGTTTTTCCATTTGTTCCCGTAACTGCCACAATTGGAACTTGCTCATAGCTACTGGGAAACAGCATATCTACTACTGGCTTTGCAACATTTCGAGGCTGACCTACCGTTGGTTCTAAATGCATTCTAAAGCCAGGGGCAGCATTAATCTCAATGACTTTTAATTCAGACTCCATTAGCGAAAGAGAAATATCTTTTGCTAAAACATCAACACCCGCACAATCAAGACCAATATTTACAACAGCACGTTCAACCATTAACCTAATACTGGTGCTGACCTTATCGGTAACATCTTCTGATGTGCCACCTTGGCTAAGGTTAGCAGTGTTCTTCAGGTGAACAACTTGTCCGAGACTAGGCTTATCATCTAAAGACAGCTTATTTAAGAAAAGAGCCCTTTGTGTCATCTCATCTACAACTACTTTTGTGAGAGGTTTTTCATGACCAAAACCCCTTTTGGCGTCTGAATTCATAATGTCAATGAGCTCCTGAATTGACGATGATCCATCCCCAACAACACATGCTGGTTTTCTCTTTGCTGCAGCAACAAACTTACCATCAATTACAAGTAGTCTATAATCGTGACCTTTTATATAATCCTCAACAACAACTTCAGAATGCCTCTTGAGTGCCTCTCTATAAGCAAGTCTTACCTGATCTACGTCGATAATATTTACAGTAGCACCTTTTCCATGGTTTCCCACATCTGGCTTAACCACTACCGCACCATCAAGTTTTGAAAAAGCCTCAACAGCTTCCTCTTCTGAATGAACAAGATACCCATTAGGTACAGCAATACCAATTTTCTTTAAGTTTTCCTTAACCCTACTTTTTTCATCAGCAACCTCCACAGCAATTGCTGATGTTTGTGATGTCATAGAAGCTTGAATTCTTTTTTGGCTAGCTCCGTAACCTAACTGGATATAATTATTTTCGTTTAAACGAACAGATGGGATACCCCTTAGCTTTGCCTCTTTCACAATACTATATGTTGTTGGGCCAAGCATATCTTGCTCTTTTAGTATTTTAAGTTCAGATATAGCACTCTCTATATCATAGTCATTATTCTCAGCAACGGATCGAAACAAAGACACTGCTTCTTTTGCAGCCATCAAACCCGCCGATTCTATTCGATATCTAAACACAACAACATAGGTTCCTTCTACAGAAGTTGTAAATGTTTTCCCATAACCAATCTCCATACCCGCTAAGCACTGTAATTCAATAGCAATATGTTCAATAATATGGCCCGCCCAAGTGCCCTCATCGAGTCTTTTGACAAAACCGCCCCTTCCACCAACAGAGCAACCATGATCTTGAAGGGTAGGCATCAAATCCAAAAGTCTTTTTGTAAAACCCTCTATTATATTAGATGGGAGCTGCTCATACTCTTGAATATCAAGGACCATGAATATACTTGTATGCCGAGTGTACCTATTGGGCCCTCTTAACGCTCGTAATTCTAAAATTTCAATCAAACTTTACCTCTTGTTTTAGGTTTTAAAAATTTTCGTTGTCTTAAATTGTACCGGTAGCCATGAACTAAAGAATGAATACGTACATTCTCAACTGCAATAGAGCTTCCTGGAGCTATTTCTTTGATATTTGAATGTCCTATTTGACTCCCATCAACCAAGATCACCTGCCCTGTGCCAATAATTTCAATAGTTCCATCATCGATAAAAACAACACCAGAGTCTTCACCCAAACCAACCCCTATACATTTATGATTTTCAGCCACAACCTGAATCAACCTGCCAATTCGCCCTCTAGCCATAAAGTGTGTGTCAAATACGATATTTTTTACAAAACTAAAGCCTGAACTAGTTAAGACCTTATCTTTCAAGAGACCTTCTTCACTTTTGCCTTCATAGATCATCATATCTGAAAAAACAGCAGCACCTGCACTGGTTCCTACAATAACGCCACCACTTTTAAGCATCTCATTTAAAGCTTTAAGAAATTTTGAGTCTTTGATGGCAGAAGTTAAACGTGACTGATCACCACCTGTTATAAAAATAAGATCTATCTTTTCTAAAGATTTAATTACCAGATTATCATTTGCTTGCTCATGTGTAGCTATGTTCAAAACCTTGATTGTTCCAGCACCTAAAGATTGAAAAACCTTAGTATACTCTTCTCCCCTTTTTACAGGCTCCTCACTAGCTGTGGTTAAAATGGCGACATTAAAGTTTTTTTTACGGACTTCTTTTACTACTCTTTTAAGAACTAAAAGATCATCAACTCTATCTTCATTTCCACCAATAGCAATTAACCTGCCTTTGGAGCACGATTTATTAACCATCAGTTAACCTCTATAATATAAGACCAAGCCATTTCATTACTGGATTTTGCGGAAAAGTGATCTTTAGTTAAAACAATCAAACCAATCTCTACCGAATCAGCAAATAAACCTAAAGCTTTCTCTGAAGCTTCTTCAGGAAGCAACCCCTCTTCCAACCACAGGTAAACTTGTTTTGCTAAAAGCTTTAGAGCAATCTGTTCACCATCTCCTGTACAAGCAACAGTTCCTTTAGGACCACAAAACAATCCACAACCTGGCAATGGAACATCTCCAACTCTCCCCAACAGTGCTCCTTCTAGACCGCCAGAACTTAGCGCTGCTGAGAAATCTTTCCCATCAAAAGACACAGCCCCTACCGTGTCACAAGATGGGGAAGTTCTAGCTTTTTTAATAGGTCTACTATTGTCGACATTTTTAAACGTGTTATTTTGTGCAAACAGCATTGCTCCGGAGCCACACAACACTACATTAGGTGAATCTAAAACTTTAGCTGCAACTTCAATTGGGTTTTTGACATTTTCCAAACATGCAACAGCTCCAAAGCTGCCATCACTTTTCATACAAGACGCATCCATTTGAATAGTCTTACCATCACATCTAATTTGAGAGCCTATACCAGCATTAAATCGACTATCATTTTCTAGAGACTTTACAGCTGCTACCGCGGCACCTAGACAGGTTTGCTCGTTTTGCATCAATCGAATACCAAGCTCCGCAGCCGTATCTGTTCCATCTTTATCTTTGAAGCTAGACCCTGCTCCACCATGAGTAATAATTGCTCTTTTAAAACTCATTCTGTACGACTGTTCAGCCGAAACGAGCAGATACAAGTCATATGCATCAACATACACCGCCTTTAATTTTGCTATTTATCAATTTTATTTTAAAAAATAGGAGAACTAAATAGGTTCTACATGATATATATTAAGTTGTACTGATATGCGCAAATATGAATATAATAAGCCCTTATCGAACACCATTGATTTAAAAACATTTTTATAATAACGCTTGTATTCTAAAGCTATTGAGTTTTCCCATTCAAATAGTGTTTCATCGTACATACGAAGCTTCCAATTAAGTATAAGTTTTTCAATCTATAAGCTCTTAATATATGTCTGATCACCAGTTACAAATTTATCTCTAGGTTTCATTCACAAAGTAAAACACTACACCAAGGGTTTACACCAAATAGACAGAGAACACTTTCTTACTAAATTAAAAAATTTTGAAGAGCCTTCAGGCATGGAAAAAGTTTCAGATGACCGTCCTGATACATATTTTATATTAAATAAGTCTCAATATAAAATCCTGTTAAGACAACCACATTCACATATTCTGCATATCACCCTGTCCAGAAACTGTCCACGTAAACATATGCCTACATATGTTTGATCAAGGATTAAATTTCATTTTTCTGCTTTTAGTGACTTGCATATATTACAACCGAGTTAAAAATTAGGGATCCAGAGCCCATCCTGCCAAAACGTATCTCTCTATATATAGTTCACAATGGCACTTTCATTTGAAGAAAGGAAAAGCCATTTTTATCATGACGATAGCGCTGTATGGATGGCTTAAACCGCGTATTTGTAAAGCTTCCCTCGTCTGTTGGCAGCTTTTCTCTATTCTTATTGATAGCCTGCTTAAGGTTTTCAAAGTTTTCAATTTGCTTACTCGATACAATATGGATGTTATGTTGATATGCCACATATAAATTGATCAGCTCAGAGTCTTTCTTGTCTCCAACACCTTTTGAGAAAGTGTAAAAGTCTTTATTTATTACTACAAAAGCAGAATCTGGAGATACTGGTAAAAAAATGGGGCCAAATCCATTTAAGAGCATGTCACGAGTAATAACTGCAGGGTTGTCACTTGTAATTAAGTCACACATTCTAATTAATCTAACATCCCAATTTGAATTAAAGATCTCACCAACTTCTCTGTAAAGCGTAGGCCAATAGCTCTGCTTCAAGAATTTTTCTAAAAAGTATTTTGTAAGGGCCTTAAAAACAAGCTCTCCTCGCTCGTAATCCGTACTGTTAATTATTACACGATTTCTAAAATTCAATAATAGAATATTAACCAATATGGAAGCTGAAATATCTTTTATTCCACCTCCAATAGACTTCTCTAAAAGCACTCTCCAGTCATCTTCAAATAGCTTAAATATTTTCTCATACTCATCAGAGCCTTTTACCGAGGTATAGAGTTGGTTTTGAAAACATATGCTCTCTAGTAAGACCTTTCCTGTGTATTTTAAATTAGTATAAATATGCCCAGTGACTTCTTTTCGCTTTTCCTTTTGCAGATCTATTCGAAAACTCTTCAAATAAGCATAAGGAACAAAGTGGTTTTTCTTGTATAGGTTTCTAGACACTTCACACCCCACTTTAATTATTACCAAAAAGTATGGCTTCAATCTTTGTATCTGCTAAGCTATCTTATCCGGCAACTTATCTAGACACAAGACTCCAATACTGCTGTATTGATTACGTTTTCTACAGCTTTACTTAGATACATTGAACATCAGAATTAAAGTAACAAGACTTCAGCTCTAAAATATGGGGATCTGCGTTTGTAAAAAATGGTGATGGCACCAGGATTCGAACCTGGGACCCACAGCTTAGAAGGCTGTTGCTCTATCCAGCTGAGCTATGCCACCAACAAGATGAAGAAACTAGAGCAGAAAGTTATTTTATTCAACATAAAATATTAGCTAAAATAACTTCATCTTAATTTTTTATGTGCACTATTGAGGCATTAAATTACTAGCTCCACAAACCTCTACCCTTATCCTGTTGAACCCAATGATTTTGCTATATATATTGATATATAGTGACTTATTTACTCAAATCTTTTTTCTCTTTAATACAGCTTCTTCACTCTGAAACAGGCGAAAACTCAATAGCCTCAGGTATCACCTTAGGCTTTATTCTTGGATTCATCCCCATGTTTACTCCACAGGCTCTTATTATATTGCTCCTAGTATTTATTTTTAAAGTACAAGTTGGCGCCGCCCTTTTAAGCTGGCTAGGTTGTTCATTACTCGCCCTTATAGCTCTGCCCTTACTAGAGCCTCTCGGTTTTTATTTGCTCTCTACAAGCAGCCTTGAGCCTTTATGGACTTTTCTATTTAACATCCCCGGAAGCCACCTGAGTCTTTTAAATAACAGCCTTGTTTTAGGTGGGTTTATTACTTCGATAGTACTCACTCCTTTAGTATTTATTATTTCAAAAGCCCTCTTAAAAAAATATCGTCAGAGTATCGGCAAAAAAATTAACAACTCTAAATTTGCTCGCCTCATCAAAGCCACTAAACTTTATTCATTTTATACAACATATGAAAAATTCAAATAAAATACTCAGATCAGCCTTCATTTTTCCTCTATTAGCTACGCTTAGCCTGCTGATACTATACTTGGTCTTTTTCTTTGAAATACATCTCAAGTGGATAGCTGAAAGAACCTTATTTGAGTCTTTGGGCACTGAGGTTAATATTTCTGAAATTAAGATTCGACCATTCAAAGAGTTTATTGAAGTTAATAAAATTCAGTTTACTGACCCTGACAAACCTACTCAAAACATTTTTGAAATCGAAAAAATTTACATCCCTTATAAAACAAAAAAACTTTTAGATATGTCGTTTCAGTCAGAAGAGGTAAAAATCTCAAACATCAGTTTTCATACCAAAAGAAAAAGAGCTGGAAGAGTTTTGAGTAAAGACAAAAGGGTTCTTGTTTTAAAAGATCCTTCAACGCATAAAATCTCAAGTCATTTAAAGAATAGTTTTGATGAGAATTCTTTCTTAAGGCTTACTAGGTCTTTAAAGGGAGATTTATCAAGTGCTGAAGTTAAAGAGTTTAGTCAAAAATTTGATTCTATGAAACTCTATGAAGAGCTTGCTGCAGAGAATAAAGAAATAAAGTCAAATATCTCTAGCCTCAAAGAAAAACTTGATTCAGAAGAAATTAAATCACTTGTAAATGAAATTAAAGACTTTAAGTTTGACTCAAGTTCAAGTGAAAATACTTTAAAATCTACAGCAAAGAGCTCTAAACTTATAAAAAAAATTGAAGAAACAAAGAAAGACTTAAAAAAACAACTCAACGCTATAGAGGATCAAATCAAAGCCTCAAGTAAAAGAGCTAAAGCGGCCCCCAACCAAATAGCTAGTGACTTAAAAATAATTAAATCAGATTATAGCAGGTTAGACCCCGCAGTCATTTCAGAAGAGCTTTTTGGAACTTATTTTGCTCTTCAGGTATCTAAAATATCTAGAGTGAAAAGTTCAATGACTGATTCTGCTTATAACCAAATCGAAAAAAAATCTTCCGTAAATGTTAAAGACTATCTTAAAGAAGAGCCTACAGAGTTAAAAAACATCAATACAAATACAGCAGATAATACTGAAAACCAGCTTTCCAGAACAAAACTTGAAGAAGAAAGGCAAGCTTTAATATCAAAAAAAGGAAGGTGGTTTAACTTTAAGAAAAAACCTGAACCAAAATACTGGATTAAAAAAATTGATATCAGTTCTAAGGCCTCAAAAGGTCAAGATCTGGGAGATGTAAACGGAAGTGTTATGCACCTGACATCTGACCCCGAGATCACTAAACTACCAATGCAAATTGATCTAGTCGGCTCTGCTCCAAAGCAAGATATTGGCTCTTTTTCAATCAATGGCACAATTGATAAAACAAAACTACAACCTGACTCTGAAGAGTTTAAAGTTAAAGTTGCTGATTACAAGGTTAAAGATTTTGAAGTTTTAAAAGAAAACGACGCTTTTTTAAACTTCAAGGAATCACAAGCAGAAACTCTTCTTAGCTTCAAACAGCAAAATGGTAAAATATCTTTAAATTTAGAACAGATTTTAAGACCAACAACGGCTGATTATGAAGCCGATAATAAAATTGCACGAAAGATTCTTGAAGAAGTCTCTAAGCTCTCTCCTTTAAACCTAAAGTTAGAAGCTAGTGGAGAAATTTCAAAACCAAAAATAAAAATCTCAACCAATATTGCTAAAAAAATTCTAGATTCAGTTAAAAGCATGGGCTCAGACCTTGTTAAACAAAAAATTTCTGATGAAATTGAAAAAGCAAAGAAAGATTTCTTAAAAAATTATCTACCTAAAGTTTCAGATAACGAATCTAGCTTATTAAGTGAATCTTCCTCTTTAGATAAACAAGTGGAACAGTTATTTGATAAAGAAATCTCAAAACTAAAGAGTGAGGCTAAAAGTAAGAAAAATGAAAAAATTGATAAGTTAAAAGATAAACTCTTAAAGAAAATTAAGTTTTAATTAATTATAGATTTGATTTTTCTCTAGGCGATTAACATATGACTTAATAAAAGAGTCGTACTCATAAATCTTCTTATCATTAACCGTATTTGTGCAGTTTGCACCCTTAAATCTTGGCTCTGCTGTAACACTACCCGATTGAATAACTGATACGGTACTTAAACAGTTCTCTTCAACAAAGTTAAAACTCTTATCCCAGTAATAGCCAATCAGGTTTCTTGCTTTCGTATCAAAAATACTCTTTCCATAAGGAGACCACTCTCTTGGTTTAATCTGAAGAAAATCAAAAATCGTATTTGATAAGTCTAAATGCTGACTATATTCTGCTCTTGGAAGTTCACCAATGTTTGATCCAGGAAAATAAAGAAGTAAAGGCACTCTAGACTTATCTTTTGCAGTTTGTAGCCACTTTGCTTTTAAAGGTGGGCTATGATCTCCTGTTACAATAAAAAGAGTGTCTTTAAACCAAGGTTCATCTTTGATATTTTCAAAAAATTTATCTAACTCTTTTTCAGCATAAGTTACTGTTCTTAAATAGTTATCTACTTTATCACCCCTAGCACTTGTATCACCAGGTGTATTATTAAAAGGGGTATGGCTAGAAACAGAAAATAAAACTCCCATAAAAGGCTTCTTAGAGGCTCCATATTCACTTAGTATAGGGTAGCTTTTTTTATACATATACTCATCGTGAACTCCCCATAACGCTTTCATCTCTTCAGGGGTGTCCTTGCCCTTACCTGCTAAAGCATAAAAATCTGTAATCCCTACAGCTGGTGTTATTTTATCAAAATACATTGTTCCCGGCTCAGCTGCGTGAATAAAGAACGTATTAAAATTATTCTCTTTAAGAACTGTTCCCAGGCCAACCCATTTGTTTTGAGCAAAATTAGATTTAAATAGAAATAGCTCAAAAAAAGAAGGCACACCAAGAAATACAGATGTAAGCGCATCCATTGAAAACCTGCCATTACTAAAGTGGTTCTCAATAAATATAGTCTCTTTAGATTTTTCTTGCGCTATCTTTTTAACAAACGATTTCGTATTCATATTAATAGAATACGTAGACATGCTTTCAATAAATACAAAAAGAATATTTTTAGGCTTTTTATTAATATTAATTTTAGTGTTAGCAAAATCTCTATCTGTTATAAAAGGCCCTTTTTTATTTCTATATCTATCTGGAAAAGGATTTTTTCCTTTAGAACGGATAAAATTATAAGCTGTATTTAGTGATAAATTTGCAGCTAAGCTATTTCCACCAACAAATTCATACGCGTGTACCACAGCTAAAGGTTTTCTCTGCACCCCACCTCTAATCCCTAAAAAAGTAAAACATGCTAAAATAAAGAAATAAAGTGGAAACAAAAGAAAATGAGTTTTTAATTTCCTCTCCTCCTCATTCATTTTTATAAAACGAAAAACTTTACTTAAATAAAACATAGCTAAAGTAAAAACAAATAACGCTAAAAACATATAACCATATTCTAAGAAAAAAGTTGAATATGAACTCACTTTAGTTTCACCGGCTACTGATAAAAAAGACCTATCAAGACGTCTGCCAACTAAACCAAAATACTCAACATCGGCCATATGCATAAGACCAAGACATGAGTTTAAAGCTATAAAAAGTACTTTTGTTATTTTTGAAAACCTAATTTTTTTAAAATAAAGAAAAATAAAGAACAGTAGGTTTGTGTAAAAAATTGTACTAATATCAAACCTTAATCCACTTAAAAAAGAGTAAAATACTAAACTTATAGAAAGTCCTTCAAAAAGCTCTAAGTGTGTGAAAAATAAATAAAGCCTTAAGCTAAACCAATAAAAAATAAGCCCAAGAAACAGGCCGCCTGAAATTTTTAAAGACTCTATAATATTACTGAAATATTTTGTATTGCTAATACCCAAAGCACGCCGCCATCTTTTTATAGTTACTTAGAGGCAACCCTGTTTACAGGAGGTTTCTTTACCCCTTTTTGCATGCATCTGTTTATAGACTTTATATAATACTTTGTCTCTCTAATTCTAGACAGATGGTTCACCCATTTTGAATAATCAAGCTCAGCATCTTTAACATCTGCTCTTGAGTATTTTAGGAGCCTTCTAGCGCCTTGATTATAAGCACCAGCAACACTTAAGTAAAACTCAGGGTCTTTAAGATCCTCTTCACTCACCACATCTCTTAGCTCAAAGTAAACTCTTTTCTTAAGATAATAAAGATAAAGAGCTGAAAGACCAATGGAGTACTCTGGTGTATACAAGATTTTTTTATAGTGAGACGTTCTAAAGTCTATAACTTTTAAGGAATGTGCTGTTAAGTATTTTGTCCAGAGTAGGTACATATCTTTAAAGACATCTTGAAGGTACTCATATGAAGTCGTCTTATCTCTACCTGTTAAAACATAACTTTCTCTATGTTTTAAAGCTGAAAACATTAGCTTATCAATGTTCTTACCAGATTTAAGAACCGCTCGCTCTCCTGCTCTAAGGGCTTTGCCTAAAAAATCATAAGTTTCAGGAATAAACTGAGCAATCCCTACAGCACCGACATGACTCTTTGCTCTTTTTACAAACTTTGACTCTCTAAAAACTAAGCAAGACTGAAGCGCAAAAGGAAGTTCAAACGTACTTGAAGCTTGGAGCATTAAGTTCTTATAGTTTTTAAGATAAACCTCAGTAAGTTTACGACTTCTTTGGTGTGCATAAAAGTATGAATCAAGTTCTTCAGGGGTTTTAAAAAACTCATCTCCTTTTTCAAAAGGGAAGTAAATAAGAGGATCTACTTTACTTAAAGCACTTCCCTCATACCTTGGGTAAAGCTCACTCGCAGGGTTTAAAACAAAGAAAGCCCCAAGAAAAATTTTAGAAAAACTACTACCTCTTTGCTCTAAAAACTCTGAAACTAATCTCATACCAACAACCTACTTAATATCATTTTAAATTCTTCTTCTTTATTTCCTCAAAAAAACTTATCGCAGCCTTACTGTTCCAGTTCTCAAAACCTGAGACTCTGTGAATAAGTTTTTGACCAGGACCAATAATAAAAGTCTCAGGTAAGGCTAAAACTCCGAACTTTCCAGCAAAGGATTTTGAGAAATCATGAATAAAAAGGAAACCTAAACCTTTAAGCTCGGAGTTAAACGCCTTAAGAAAGGATATTGCATCTTCCTTGTCCTTATCCTGACTAACTCCGATAAAAACCACGTCCGGACCGACCGATTTAAGTAAACTTGCAAACGAGGGAAACTCATCAAGGCATGGCTCACACCAGCTTGCCCAAAAATTTAAAACAATAATTTTGTCATCAAAGTCTGTAAGTTTAATCATCTCACCACTTCTTAAGTCTTCACCCTCAACAAGTGGAACCACAGCTCCTCTTGGAATGACAGCAGAAGAGTTATTAGACTTATCTGAGCCTATAAAGCCACCAGAGACCTCTGTTTGAAGGGTTTTAATATCAAAGAACTTATCAGAAAAATGAAAGAGAGAGGCCGCTATAAGAGCGCCTAGGACAAGTGTCAAAGAGCTTGCGATTAAGATTTTTTTCAAAGATGGATTCATTACTATGCTTGATATGTCAGCAAATAACGAAGGTCAATTAAGCTCTACTACCTTATGAAAAAGATTTACTACTGTATGCTTGTAAGACACATATGTAGAAATTTCAAAGCTCTTTTAGATACAAAAAAAGCAGCTCTTATTCAAGAAAAGCTGCTTTTTAATTTACTTTAAGTTTAAGTCGAGAAAGCTTTTCTTTAAGCTCTGTTTCTGATTCTACTCTTTCCTTGGATTTGTCTCTTATTCTTTCTAAGCTTTGCAGCTCTTTTAGAGGCAAGAGACTTCTCTTCAGCAATTCTCTTTTCATTTGCCGCTTGCCAAGCCTCATCTTTTACAGGTGGCTTATAATCAACAAACTCAATGTATGCCATAGGAGCCACATCACCAGCTCTCACACCTACTTTTCTAATTCTAGTGTAACCACCTGGACGCTCTTTAAAACGTACAGAAAGGTCGTCTACGATCTTTTCCATAGTGCTTTTGTTTGGATGATCTTTCATAATAACACGCCTTGCGTGTACAGTGCCAGCCTTACCTTTAGTGATAGCTCTTTCAACGTGCTTTCTAAGCTCTTTAGCTTTTGGAAGAGTTGTTTTAATTCTCTCTTCTTTTACTAGAGAATCAACTAAACCTCTAATAAGAGCTTTTCTAGGGCCGTGGCTTCTTCCAAAATTTTTCTTTGCGACTTTATGTCTCATGTCTTAACTCCGTTTTAAAATTGAGTAAAAACTATTTTTTTTTTAAAGCTTTTACTCACTTCTCTCTTTCTCTTTAATTTTATACTCTATACTTCTGTAGCTCCGCCACCGTTGGTCGGTGCTACAGCTGTTGCAGCAGCTTGCTCAGTTGCTGCAGGCTTAGATGGAACAAAAGCTTGCGCTGTATTTGGGTCCCATCCTTGTGGAGGCCAGCCTTCAATATGCATACCTAAATTCAAGCCCATAGTGATAAGAATTTCTTTAATTTCATTTAAAGACTTTCTACCAAAGTTCTTTGTTTTAAGCATCTCGCCTTCACTTTTAGTAACTAACTCACCAATAAATCTGATATTTGCATTCTTAAGACAGTTTGCACTTCTTACTGAAAGCTCAAGATCATCAACTGATCTAAAAAGGTTTTCATTTAGTTGAGGAGACTGAGTCACTCTTTCTGTTTCAACAGGCTCAATATCTTCATCAAAAGTTACAAAAATTTGAAGCTGTTCTTTCATAATTTTTGCAGCTAAAGAGATCGATTCATCTGGTCTTAACGATCCATCTGTCCACACTTCAAACTCTAGAGCATCATAATCTGTTCTTTGACCAACACGAGCGTTTGAAACTCTGTAATTTACTTTTCTTACTGGTGAGTGAAGAGAGTCTACTGCAATATAATTTAGAGGAAGTTCATCCGAATTGCCTTCAGCAGGAACGTATCCTCTACCAAAACCAATGATCACTTCAGCTTCAAAGTTAGCATTCTTACCTAAAGTAGCAATGTGCTGCTCTGGGTTTAAAACTTCAATTGAACCAGAAGTTTGAAGATCAGCAGCTGTAACAGCTCCAGGACCAGATTTTTGGATTCTTAAAACTTTATCTTCTGAATCGTGTTGTTTGAATCTTAATTCTTTTAAATTTAAAATGATATCAGTCACATCTTCCATCACATCAGGAATTGTACTGAATTCATGAAGAACACCTTCAAATTTAACAGCTTTTACAGCTGAACCCATCATTGAGTTTAAAAGTACACGTCTTATAGAGTTACCAAGAGTAACCCCATAACCTTTTTCTAAAGGTTTTATAGCAAACTTTCCGTATGTAGGAGTTGATTTTGATCCAGCTTTTTCAAAACCCTGTGGCCTAATAAGATCTGTCCAAAATTTGTAATAATGAGTCTGCATTTCTTCTCCTTAAAAATTCTATTCTCTGTTGCGAATTTTTATAAAAATTTTTCTGTTACTTTAAATTAAATTCTTCTACGCTTTGGCGGACGGCATCCATTATGTGGAACCGGAGTGATATCTCTAAAAGAATTCACTTTTACACCTAAAGCTCCTAAAGCTCTTACAGCTGGCTCACGCCCAGCTCCAGGGCCTTTAAGAAAAACATCTACAGCTTTTATACCGTGATCTTTTGCTTTTTTAACACAATCTTCCATTGTTACCTGAGCTGCATAAGGGGTGCCTTTTCGACTGCCTTTAAAACCCATTCCACCTGCTGCAGACCACGCAATCGCGTTACCTGCTGGGTCAGTTATAGTGATGATAATGTTTCCAAAATCAGCTGAAACATAACAACGGCCATTAGGTACGTTCTTTTTAGCTTTCTTCTTACCAGATCCTGCTTTTTTTCCTGCCATCTTATAAAGTCCTTATTTCTTCTTATTAGCAACGGTCTTTTTCGGACCTTTTCTTGTTCTTGCGTTCTGTCTAGTTGACTGACCACGTACAGGTAATCCACGTCTATGTCGTAAACCTCTGTAGCAACCTAGATCCATAAGTCTTTTAATTGCAAGACCGATTTCACGTCTAAGATCACCTTCAACTTTATAGTTTCCATCAATAATAGATCTAAGTTTCACAACCTGATCATCTGTTAATTCATCAGTTCTCATAGAATCTGGGAAACCAGCTTCTTTACAAATTGCTTTTGATGAAGTTCTTCCTATTCCGTAAATATACGTTAAGGCAATTTCCATTCTTTTATTTCTTGGTAAATCAACACCAGCTAAACGAGCCATACTTTTCCTACCTACCCTTGCTTCTGTTTATGTTTAGGGTTTTTACAAATCACGCGAACGATTCCTTTTCTTTTAATAACCCTGCAATCTTTGCACATTGGTTTTACTGAAGGTCTTACTTTCATTTTCTACCTCATCACTTTAAAAAAGCCTTTAAAAACAGCTTCTTAAATCATTTTAAACAACAAAATCGGCTTTTTTAGCATCGTTTTAACCAAAGCTTTTAAAACGCCGAAAATTAACACCTAATATCATGTGAGTCTACCTTCACACTGCTTTTTCAGTGATTTTTTCTAAGAATCTCCTCAACCCTTGAAAAAACCTCACTAGACTCACCCACTCCATCAATTTTATAAAGAACGCCTTTGTCTTTATAATACTTTAAAAGTGGTTCTGTTTGATTCAAGAAGACTGAAAGTCTGTTTTCAATCACCTCTGGCTTGTCATCATTCCTATGAATAACTTCACCTTCACAAACATCACACACACCTTCCTTCGTGGTCGGCTTAAAATCAATGTGATAAACTTCACCACATTTCTTACATACTCTTCTTCCTGTTAAGCGATTCATTAAATCACTATGAGGAACCTCTAAATAAATCACTCCACCTAGAGCCAAACTCTTTTCATCTAACAGATTAGAAAGACCTTCGCCTTGAGGAAGAGTTCTTGGAAAGCCATCTAAAATACAAGGCTTTTCAGCACTTAACTCTTCTCCTACCATTCCAATAACAACTTCATCTGGAACAAGGTTTCCATCTTTCATAAACTCTTGAGCTTTCTTCCCAAGAGCAGTCCCCTCTTTAATGTTCTTTCTAAACATATCCCCAGTGCTTAAATGGCCGAAACCAAACTCAGCTTGAATATTCTTAGATTGAGTCCCTTTTCCAGAACCCGGAGCACCAAAGAGAAGCCAGATCAATACTGAACCCTCCTACGCTTGATTCGTGCACCTTTCATCATATTCTCATACTTTGTAGAAAGAAGGTGAGATTGAACTTGTTGCAAGAAATCAAGAGCAACACCCACTAAAATAAGAAGGCTCGTTCCTCCAAAAAAGAACGGAAGTTTCATACTCTGCATTAATATAATTGGAAGCACACAAACAGCTGAAAGATAAATTGCTCCAGCAACTGTAAGTCTATCTAAAACTCTTTTAATGTATTCAGCTGTACTCTTACCAGCTCTAATACCAGGAACAAAACTGCCTTGTTTCTTTAAGTTTTCAGCCACTTCATCTGGATTAAAAACAATCTCAGTGTAGAAGAAGCAAAAGAAAACAACTAAGCCAATAAAGATGATCTGATAAAGGGCACCTGTAGGCATAAAAGAATCTTGTAAAAACTTTAACCATGAAGCATCAAAAAACTGAGTCATCGTAGCTGGAAACATAAGAATACTAGAGGCAAAAATTGGCGGAATCACGTTTGCAAAGTTAATCTTAAGGGGTAAAAAACCACCTTGATTCTGCATTGATCTAGCATCTTTTTGTGGGCTTTGAATTGGTATTTTTCTTAAAGCCACTTCCATAAAAATAATAAAACCAACTACAGCAATCATTCCAAGAAGTAGCCCTAAGCCCATTGCTGGCTGCATTTCTCCACTAGAAATCTGCTTCCAAAAAGAAACTGCTCCACTAGGAATAGAAGCTGCAATACCAGCAAAAATGATCATAGAGATACCATTACCGATACCATGCTCTGTCATTTGCTCGCCTAACCACATTAAAAAGCATGTTCCGGCTGTTAGCGTAATCACAGTTACAATTCGAAAATCAATTCCACCAATCACTTTAGAAAGAACTAAAGGGTCCCCTGAAGGAGATGCTGAAGAGAATAACCAGTTAGACATTGCATAACCTTGAACTAAACAAAGTAGAACTGTTGCATATCTAGTGTATTGGTTGATCTTCTTCTGACCCGATTGGCCTTCTTTTTTAAGCTGCTCCAAATATGGAACACCTGATTGCATCAATTGGAAAATAATTGATGCAGAGATATATGGCATAACACCTAGAGCAAAAACAGAGAATCTCTCTAAAGCTCCCCCAGTAAACGTATTAAAAAGTCCAAAAAGACCGCCACCTTGACCTTGGAAAAACGCAGCAACTGCATCTCCATTTAAACCAGGGGCTGGTATATGAACGCCGATTCTATAAACAGCAAGCATAGCAAGTGTAAATAAAATCTTGTTAACAAGTTTTTGATTTTTAGAAATATTCTCTAATGTTGACACTAGATAACCTCTACCTTACCGCCCTTTTCCTCAATGATCTTCTTTGCAGAGGCACTGATTTTATGGACTTTAACGTTAACAACTTTTTCTAACTCACCTTTTACAATGATCTTCACTTTACCTTCTTTTAAAAGACCTGCTTCTTTAAGAGACTCTGGTGTTACGTCTCCATCTAGCCTGTTAAGATCTTTAAATGTAAGCACGTCATACTTCTTCTTAAACATTGCATTCGTGAAACCAAACTTAGGAAGACGTCTTACAAGTGGCATTTGACCACCTTCAAAACCTCTTACGTTTTTTCCTGTTCCAGCTCTTGCTTTTTGACCTTTATGACCTTTAGCAGCTGTGCCACCCCAGCCTGAACCATCGCCTCTACCAACTCTTTTTCTAGATTGAGTAGATCCTTTTTTTGGTCTTAAACTCGATAATAAACTCATTGTTGTTCCTCCAAAGAACGAAAAACTAAATAATATACTATTTAACTACTTCAACATTTAACCACTGCTGCATCTTATAGATTTGACCACGTTGCGCAGGGTTGTCTTTTATAACTATTGAAGAGCCTATTCCTCTAAGACCAAGACATCTAATTGAGTCTTTTTGTCTTTGAGTTGCTCCAATTAAGCTTCTTTTAAGTGTGATTTTAAAACTCTTCATTTTAAATTTCTCCTATGGCCTTTTTAAGACTTTTGTCTTTCTAAAAGAGTCTTGTCTGTTAGCTGACCTAAACCTTCAAAAGTTGCTCTTACAGCATTGTGTGGATTTCTTGTTCCAACACACTTAGTAAGAATATCTTTAATTCCAACAGCCTCTAAAACTGCACGAACAGCTCCACCAGCAATTACACCAGTACCAGGTGCTGCAGGGATCATGATAACCTTTGCCGCTCCATAAGTTCCAACAACTTCATGAGGGATAGTTCTATTGTCTTTCATAACAACTGATCTTGCGTTCTTTTTAGCAAGACGACTTGCTTTTCCGATTGCAGCTGGAACTTCACCAGCTTTACCAGAACCAAAACCGATCTTACCAGCTCCAGAGCCTGCAACTACTAAAGCAGAGAAAGAAAACCTTCTACCACCTTTAACAACTTTTGCTACTCTGTTGATTGCAACAACGCGCTCTTCGAATTCTTGATCTTCAGTTTGATTTCTTTGATTTTGATTATTACTCATCTACTCATATCTCCCTAAAACTTCAGTCCGCCAGAACGTGCGCCATCAGCTAATGCTTTAATTCTTCCGTGGTAAACGTAGCCACTTCTATCAAAAACTACATTTTCAATATTTTTTGACAACGCAGCTTTTGCTATTGTCTCACCAACTTCCTTAGCTGAATCAACATTTCCTGACTTTGAAGCTTTTAAGCTTGAAGAAGCCACTATTGTTTTTCCACTTACATCATCAACTAATTGAGCATGAATGTGCTTTGTACTTTTAAAAACACAAAGGCGAGGTCTTTCTAAAGTACCAGAAATTTTCTTTCTAATACGAACTTTACTTTTTAACCTACCTACAACTTTTGAGCTTGTTTTCTTTTTAAACTTTAATTTCATGCTCTACTCCTACTTACCACCGGATTTACCAGCTTTTCTTCTGATGACTTCATCAGAGTACCTAATACCTTTTCCAAGGTAAGGTTCTGGTAAACGGTATGATCTAATATTTGCTGCAACCTGACCAACTAAAGCTTTATCAGCTCCAGATACAGTAACAGTTGTTTGCTTTTCAACTTTAATTTCAATTCCATCAGGGATTGCAAAAGATATCGGGTGTGAGTAACCAAGAGAAAGCTCTAACTTTTTCCCTGAAACAGACGCTCTGTAACCAACACCATTTAAAATAAGTGTCTTGCTCCAACCTTTTGAAACACCTTCAACTGCATTAAAAATAAGACTTCTATAAAGTCCATGAAGAGCCCTTGTTTTAGCCTCATCATCTCCTCTTTCAACAGAAAGTGCAGTACCTTCAAGTTTGATTCTCATCGCACCTGTCATTTGAACGCTTTGTGTAGTTTTAGCTCCTTTGATAGTAACAAGGCCAGCATCATTTGATGTTACTGTTACTTTCTCAGGAAGATTTATTATTGCTTTACCAATTCTAGACATCTTCTCACCTACCAAACTTTCATGAGGTATTCACCACCAAGATTTTTCTCAGCCGCTTCAGAACCACTCATGATGCCTTTACTCGTACTTAAAATTGCTATTCCGTAACCTGATCTAACTTGTGGAATATCATCAGCTTTAACGTAAACCCTTTTTCCAGGCTTACTTACTCTTTTAACTGTATCAATCGCAGGCTTACCATTGTTTGTGTAGTTTAAATACACACGCATAATGCCTTGCTTGCCATCTTTAGCTTCACGAAAAGCTTTAATATAACCAAAATCTTTAAGAATTGCTGCTACACCTTTTCTCATATTCGAAGCTGGCACATCAACCTTTTCATGCCTTGCAGTTCCAGCGTTTCTAATTCTTGTAAGGAAATCTCCAATAGTATCCATATCTAAAAGCCTCCTATTTCTTTCTAAAAGGCATATCTAATTTTTCAAGAAGAGCCTTTCCTTCAACATCATTTGATGCGCTTGTGCAAATTGTAATATTCATTCCTCTAACCTTATCAACCTTATCATAAGAGATCTCTGGAAAGATGATCTGTTCTTTAACACCCATGTTAAAGTTTCCTCTTCCATCAAAACCTTTTGGTGAAATTCCTCTAAAGTCTCTTACTTGTGGAAGTGCTAAGTGAACTAAACGGTCATAAAAAGCCCACATTCTTTCACGTCTTAATGTTACTCTAGCACCCAAGGCCATTCCTTCTCTTAGCTTAAAGTTAGCAATCGCTTTTTTAGCCCTTGTAACAACAGCTTTTTGTCCAGAAAGTTGAGTAAGTTCATCAACAGTTTTATTAATGATTTTTGGGTTTTGAACCGCTTCACTAACACAAGAGTTAACAACTATCTTCTCTATTTTAGGTACACGCATTGGGTTTTTTGTTCCGAACTGACTCATAAGAGCTGGAACGACTTCTTTATTATACTTATTTAATGAATAACTCATCTTATAACACCTCTGGAGCAAGAGAAACGATCTTAATAAAAGACTTCGCTCTTAATTCACGTGCTACTGGACCAAAAATACGAGTTCCAACAGGCTCTTTTTGAGCATTAACAAGAACTGCTGAGTTCTCATCAAATCTGATGTAACTTCCATCAGCACGTTTGATTTTATGAATTGTTCTAACAATAACAGCCTTAGCAACATCACCTTTTTTCACTTTCGAATTCGGTAAAGCCGACTTAACTGAAACAACGATAATATCGCCAACTGAAGCGAATCTTCTTTTAGATCCACCTAAAACTTTGATGCACATAACTTCTTTAGCACCAGAGTTGTCAGCAACAGATAATCTACTTTGCATTTGAATCATTTTACTACTTCCTTCTCTCTTTTACCTAGCTGTCTCTAAGACTTCAGCTAACTTCCATCTTTTAAGTTTACTTAAAGGGCGAGTTTCAAAAATTTTAACTTTATCACCAAGCTTAGCAGTATTCTCTTCATCATGAGCCTTAAACACTGACGTCTTTTTAATGAACTTATGATACTTTTCATGTTTAACAGTTCTATAAATTTTTACAGAAATTGTTTTATCCATTTTATCACTTACAACTTCACCGATAACTTCATTTCGTCTTCCACGATTACCCGTATGGCTAACTTCACTCATCTTATGACTCCTTACTTGCTACTACAGCTTCAGCTTTTTTCTGGCCGAGAGCTGTCATCATGACAGCAAGTTCTTTTCTTCCAGTTCTAACTGACATGGGGTTTGCCAACTGACCAAGAGAGTGCTTCATCTTAAGTTGAAACATCTCATTCTTCTTCTCATTAATTCTTTTAACAAGTTCAACACTTGATAAATCTTTTACTTCACTAAACTTCATCTGTCTCACATCTCTCTTTCTACAAACTTAACTTTTACAGGAAGTTTGTAACCAGCAAGTCTAAAAGCTTCTTGAGCTTGTTCTCTTGTTACACCGTTGATTTCATAAAGAACTCTACCCGGTTTCACTGGAGCAACCCAGTACTCAACCGAACCTTTACCTTTACCCATTCTTACTTCAGCAGGCTTACTTGTAATTGGTCTGTCTGGAAAAATTCTAATCCAAAGTTTACCACCTCTTTTCACTGATCTTTGAATCGCACGACGTGCAGACTCAATTTGACGAGCAGTGATTCTACCTGGTTCCATTGTTTTGATAGCGAAGTCTCCAAAAGCAATATAATTACCTTTTTGCGCTTTACCAGTAATACGGCCTTTACGCTGTTTTCTCCACTTGATCTTCTTAGGACTAAGCACGGCCAGCCTCCTCAACTTCTCTAGTAGTTAAAACGTCACCTTTATAAACCCAAACTTTTAAACCAATGATTCCATAAGTTGTTAAAGCTTCAGCCATTCCATAATCAATATCAGCTCTTAATGTATGAAGAGGAACCGATTTTTCATTATACCACTCAGTTCTAGCAATCTCAGCACCATCTAAACGGCCACCAACTTGAACTTTAATTCCTCTTACACCACTTCTTACTGAAGCTGCGATAGCTTTCTTTAAAGCTCTTCTCCAAGAAACACGCTTTTCTAACTGCATAGCAATGTTTTCAGCAATAAGTTGAGCATCTAAGTCAGGCTTTCTTACTTCTTGAATGTTTACAAAAACTTCTGATTCACTAAACTTTTGAAGCTTTAACTTTAAAGCATCTATACCAGCACCTTTTTTACCGATAACAACACCTGGACGAGCAGTGGAAATAATAACTTTTACTTTGTTTGCTGCACGCTCTATTTCAACCTTAGCAACACCTGCGTGCTTTAAGATCTTTTTAACATGTTGTCTAATTTTAAAATCTTCATGAATGTTAGTAGCGTATTCTTTTCCCTTAGCAAACCATCTAGAATCCCAAGTTCTAATAACACCTACTCTTAAACCAATTGGGTTAACTTTCTGTCCCATTAATTACCTCTCCGCCAAAACAACGTTGATATGACTTGTTTTCTTTTTGATTCCTGATGCTCTACCTTGTGCTCTTGGCATGAATCTCTTTAAGTGAGGACCTTCATCAACAGTGATGGTCTTTACATAAAGATTATCCACATCAATTGTTTGCTTATGCTCAGCATTAGCAACTGCAGATTCAACTAACTTTTTAACCATACCTGATGCTTTCTTTGGACTAAATGTAAGCGTTTTAATTGCTTCATTTACTTCCATACCTCTTACAAGGTCAGCTACAAGTCTTGCTTTAAAAGTACCTATACGCGCAAATTTTAATGATGCTTTAACTTCCATCATATACCTCTACTTCTTACCTTTTTTATTTCCGTGACCTGAGTAGTTACGAGTAGGTGCAAACTCACCAAACTTGTGACCAATCATGTTGTCAGAAACAAATACAGGAACAAACTTTTTTCCATTATGAACAGCAAATGTAAGACCTGAAGCTTCAGGAATTACTGTAGATCTTCTAGACCAAGTTTTAATAACTTTTTTGTCTCCAGTATCTACTGCCTTAACAATTTTATCTAATAAGTGATGGTCAATAAAAGGACCTTTTTTTAGTGAACGAGCCATTATCTACCTCTTCTCCTATTTCTTACTTCTACGTTTAACGATCATTTTATCAGTTCTCTTGTTTTTACGAGTTTTAAAACCCTTACAAGGCTGACCCCAAGGAGAAACTGGATGATGACCTTTACCACGACCTTCACCACCACCAAGTGGGTGATCGTTTGAGTTCATCGCCATACCTCTAACAGTAGGCCTAATTCCCATCCAACGTTTTCTTCCTGCTTTACCAACTTTAACATTCTCATTATCAGTGTTACCAACTTGACCAACACTTGCTTTACAAGTTGCTAATACCTGTCTTACTTCACCTGAAGGAAGTTTAACCTGGCAATAACGACCAAGTTTAGCTACCAAAGAAGCTGAAACCCCAGCTCCTCTTACTAACTGTCCGCCTTTTCCAGGACGAAGTTCAATGTTGTGAATTATTGTACCTGTAGGCATAGCACTTAACTGCATGCAGTTACCTGGCTTAATATCAGCAGAGTTTCCTGAAACTACAGTGTCACCTACATTTAATCCAACAGGAGCTAAAATATAAGACTTAACTCCATCAGTATAAGTTATTAATGCAATTCTGCATGTTCTGTTTGGATCATACTCGATCGCTACAACTTTTGCAGTGATATCAGTTTTATTTCTTTTAAAATCAACAAGACGATACCTTCTTTTATGGCCACCACCTTGGTGCCTCATAGTGATTCTACCAAAGTTATTTCTTGCTGCTGTTTTTCTTAAAGCTTCAGTAAGATTTTTCTCTGGAGTCGTTTTAGTTATCTCCTTAAAATCTGCAACTGATCTATTTCTTTGCCCGTTAGAACGAGGTTTTAAAACTCTGATTCCCATTAGTTAGCCCCTCCTTCAAAAAGTTTGATTTGCTCACCAGCTTTAAGCTTTACTAAAGCTTTTTTCCAGTACTTAGGAGCAGTCATTCCCTTTGCTGTTCTCTTTCCTCTACCTCTACAGATTAGAGTCTTTACAGCATCAACTTTAACTTCAAAAAGCTTTTCAACAGCGTCTTTGATTTCTACTTTGTTAGCTTTTTTATCAACTTCAAATGCATAATAACCTTGTTCAGATAAAAGAGTGTTTTTCTCTGTTACTAAAGGTTTTTTAATTAAAAATTCCATACTTAAGCCTCCGCTCCTAGTCTTTCTTCAAGACCCGCTAGAGATTCCTTTTCAATAACAACACCGTCATATTTCAAAAGATCGAAAACATTTACACCAGCAACAGGCTGGTAAACGAACTTAGGAATATTTTGTGAAGCTCTTTCAAACATCATATCAAGGTCATTTGACACAAGAACTGATCTCTTTAAACCTAAACCAGTAAGCTGTTTTGAAAGCTTGCCTGTTTTTCCTTCAGGAGACTCAAGCTTATCAACAACAATAACTTTTCCATTCTTATGAAGATAAGAGAGAGCATACTTTACAGCAGCTTTCTTAATTTTCTTAGGAAGAGAGAAAGTATAATCTCGTGGAGATGGGCCAAAAATAGTACCACCACCTCTAATGAGCGGAGATCTACTTGAACCACGTCTTGCGTTACCAGTTCCTTTTTGTTTATAAGGCTTAGCACCACCACCAGAAACCATGCTTCTCGTTTTTGACATGTGAGTGCCTTGTCTTCTTTTAGCTCTTTGCCATCTTACAACTGTTTGAAGAATGTCTTTTCTTACAGGTCTTTCAAACATGTCAGCATTCAAATCTGCCGTTCCAACTTTTTTATTATCTAATGTTACAACATCTACAGTAGCCATATCTTCTCTACCTCTTAAGCCTGAGTCGCTATCGTTACTAGTCCATTAATAGCCCCTGGAACAGAACCTTTTAATAAAACTATGTTTTCATCTTTATTTACAGCAACAACCTCAACACCTCTTACAGTGATGTTCTTATTACCAAACTGACCTGGCATTTTCTTACCCGGCATAACTCTACCAGGAAAAGTACACATACCAATTGAACCTGGGCGCCTATGGAAACCAGAACCATGTGAAGCCGGTCCACCAGCAAAGCCGTGTCTTTTCATCGCTCCTGAAAAACCTCTACCTTTAGACGTTGAAGTTACTTTAACTTTTGTTCCAACTTCTAAAGTATTAATAGAGTACTCAGTACCTAGCTCACAACCTTCAGTAACGTCAGTTCTTACTTCTCTTAAAAACTGAAACCCATTCTCTGCACCTGTTTTTTTAGAGTGACCAACTAAAGCTTTTGAAGCTCTTGTTTGTTTCTTTTTACCAAAACCAAGTTGAACAGCCGAGTAGCCATCTTTTTCTTGTGTTTTTAACTGAGCTACAACCCAAGGCTTGCACTCAAGAACAGTTACAGGAACTCTTTCTCCGCTCTCTTTAAAGATAGCAGTCATTCCCTTTTTAAAACCAAAAACAGTACCTAGCTTTAACTCAGGAGCTGGCGCTGGTGCGGCAGCTTCTTCACTAGCTTCTACAGCTTCAGTGTTTTCTTCATTATTAGTAGTATCTTCGCTCATCGTCTCAAGTCCTCTCTATTAAACCGCAGACAACTTGATTTCAACATCAACACCAGCAGAAAGATCTAACTTCATAAGTTGATCAACTGTTTGCGGAGTTGGCTCTAGAATATCAAGAAGTCTCTTGTGAGTTCTGATTTCAAACTGTTCTCTAGATTTCTTATCCACGTGTGGAGAACGAAGAACAGTATACTTGTTAATTTTTGTAGGAAGTGGAATCGGTCCAGCAACTTTAGCACCTGTACGGCCTGCTGTCTGTACGATTTCTTTCGTAGATTGATCCAACAGTTTATAGTCGAATGCTTTTAATCTAATTCTTATCTTTTGGCTCTGCATAATTCACCTATTGTTTATCGCTTCTTTAGTTTGTTTTTTCCCTTTTGGAGCAAATTTTTAGGTCAAAAATCTTCATTCGGACATAAAAAATCGCACTTAGATTCTGTAATCAGTTGGCTAAAAACGCCCTTAACTACAGATGCTCTAACTGCAAAAGAGTTCGAGTTGTAACAAATTAAGGACTCTTGTCAATTAATCTTCCTCTAAAAAGCCATATATATTACTTTTAGGAAGATTTTGCCCGGTTTTCGCCCCAGACCCTCTAATTTGAAGATGAGCCGGAGGGCTGTCTTTAACAGATGACCATGACACTTCTTTTGTTTTTTTTAAAAAAGCTACTACTTTCCTAGACTTAGGAGCTTTTGCTAAATATTCAACCATTTGAACCAAACCGTAATACCCCTCTGGCATTCCTACTGCTTCAAAGATCGCTTTTGAACTTTGAACCAAAATAAGAGCCTGAGGGTCAGCGTTTCCAACATCTTCAGATGTGAATACTAAAAGTCGTCTATATATATAGACAGGATCTACCCCACCTTCGACTAACCTTATTAAATAAAGCATCGAGGCTTCAAGGTCTGAACTTCTCATAGACTTAATCAGTGCTGAAGTGTTCTCCACTTGAAACTGAGCAGAGGATAAAGGCACAGAGCGCTCATCGATACTAATAAGAGAAAGGTCATTTACCTTTAAAGGAAAGCTTTCTTTTTGAACATGAAGGCTCTCAAGAAGACCTATAAGTTTTCTACCATCTCCTAAAGCGTAATTGATAAGGGCCTCAAGAGCATCCTTATCAATAAATTCATCAATAGATTTAAACCCAAGCTCAAACGCCACCTTATTAGATAGCGCCCTCATACCCAAAAGCCCAACTGATGAAAGCTTAATAACTCTACACCTGCTGACAAGAGGTCTGTTTAAAGCACTTTTAGGGTTTTCAGTAGTCGCTCCAACTAAGACCACTTCTCCTGATTCAATGCTAGGCAAAAGAACATCTTGTTGAGCTTTTGAAAGCCTGTGAATTTCATCAATAAAAAGAATTGTTTTTTTAGACTGTATTAAAAAAATTTCTTTAGCTTCACTGCAGAACTGGCGAAGCTCTTTTACAGAAATATCCACAGCATTGAGCCAAACATGTCTACTTAAAGCTGCTGTTTTAGCCTCAACTACCTTCATTATAGATGTTTTCCCCACACCCGGGGGTCCAAAGAGAACAAAACTAATACCCACGAGATCATCGTGCTTTAAAAAAGAAAGCTTTTGCTCAGCATCAGAAGAAAGGTAAAGCTCTTTAAAAGACTTTGGACGTATTCTCTCAGCTAAAGGTTTTTTCGCCTTATTATCTACTCTATGATTTGCTGAGAAAAGATCCATACCGAACAAATACACCATTTCAGTAGGCAATGACAATAAGCAAGAGAGATTACTTTTTAAGTAAACACTTAAGCTTCAATCTTAAAAAAAGATTTAAACCAAGGCCTAAACTACGATAAGCCTTTTATAAAATATTTAAAGCGCGCTAGATTTACTACTTGAAGCTACAGGGGTTTTTCCAACAGGAGATAGCCTTCCTTTTCTGTTTAGAATTCTAGGGGTTACAAAAACCATCAGCTCAGAATCTATTTTTCTGTTGATCTTATTACCAAAAAGCCATTTAAGAAGTGGCATTTTTCTAATTACCGGAACACCTCTTTCTTCTCTTGTGTTATCAACTTGATAAATTCCACCAATAACAGTCGTCCTGTTGTTTCCAACAATAACCTTTGTTCTCGCCTCTCTCGTGTTAATAGGCGTTGCACCTAAGTTTGCATCAACCGTTCCTGGAAACTGTCTTCTTACTAGCAAGTTCATGATAACATTACTATCTGAAGTGATTTGAGGAGTTACCTCTAATCTTAATTCAACATCTATTGGCTCAGCCGTAACAAGTGGCTCACCTTCTTCAATTGTTTGTGTTTGGTTTAAGACCTGACTCACTTGAACAATTGTCGCTTGCTCATTATTCATAGCTAAAACTTTAGGAGCACTTAAAACTTTAATTTTTCTCTCAATTTCATTAAGCCTTAGAATATGAGTTAAGTTACCAAAAAAGTTAAGACCTGTTAAAGCTATGTTATTTTCAAAAGGAGCTGTGTTTGTGGTATTTGCGTTCCACGAACTTGTATTATTAACAATTAAATCACTCCCAGACGTATTACTATTTCCTGTCGAATTAAATCTTGAGCTAAACTCTCTGGTAAATTCTTTTGTTGCTTCAACAACTTTTGCTTCAATCATAACTTGAAGAGGAGGCCGATCGAGTTCTTTAATCAGTTTTTCAACGTTATTAATAACTTCTTTTGTATCATTAATAATAATAGATGATGATCTATTCTCTGAAATGATTTGCCCTGCTGGAGCACCCGCTCCACCTGCAGCAGACAAAAATGGTTTAAGTTTTTCCTCTAAAGTTTCAGGTGAAGCATAGCTTAAAGGAAAGACTTTCACATGATAAGGAGTTAAAGATTTTCTTGCATTTTGAACAGCCGTAGCAGCTTGAGATTCTGCCTGCAGTTCTGCTAAAGGAGCAATTCTAAGCACTGACCCAGATCTTACGTAGCCAAGACCTCGTGTTTTCATAATAGTTATAAGAGCTTGATCCCACGGAATCTGCTTCAACTTTATAGATACTTTTCCTGTAACACCTTCAGATAAAACTAAGTTTGCTCCAACTTCTTCTGAAATAAGATTAATAACATCAACTATTTCAGCATCTTTAACTTGAATTGAAATTGGTTTCCCATAGTAGCTTGTGTTCTCAAGTAAATAATCTTCCAGGCTTGTAGAGTTTAGTGCTTTCTTTTTTTGCTCACGATCATAGTCTGTTTCTAAAGGTGTAATACTTCCACCTATTTCAGCAAGCTGAGCAATTTGCTCAGGAGTTCCTGCTGCAATTGATATCGTGTTTCCATTTCTAGTAATATAGGGTGTTAAATCTGTTTTTAGTTGCACTATAATTTTAGCATCACCATCAGAATCTTGATATGAATTTAAAGCTCCAAAATTTTGTTTAAAGTCTTTTGTAAGAAAAGGCCTTTGAAGACTTTTATCGATAGTTGCATTCTTTAGTTCAACAATAAATTGATTTGTCTCAGGAATAAATTCAGTATTGTAATCAGTTAATTCTCTTGTTTTTACTAAGAAAACCCCACCATTAACAGCACTATCATAATCTACGCTTAAAACTTTATTTGCTGGAATAATCTCTTCGCCATTTTTATTCTTCTTCCTAGGGCTTAAGTCATCTTCAACAATCAAGTCCTCATCATCAATAGAGACATCTTCAAAGTCATCATCAATAGAACCTACAGGAATATCAATATCAAAATCATCTTCAGACGATTGCAGATTATCATCACTATTTAATTCATCACTTAGATTCTCCTTAGAATTAAAATCATCAAAAGAATCAAGATCACTTAAGTCATCAGTGTCTTCACTTAAATCAAGCTCTCCCTCATCTAAATCATCAAATGCATCTTCACCTACATCTGCAACTTCAAGATCATCATCTAAATCAAGTTCTCCATCATCACTTCCAAAATCATCAAAGCTCTCTGTTTCAGTACTACCGGCAATTTCAAGATCCTCATCTAAATCGAGTTCTTCATCATCTAAATCAAGCTCTTCTTGCGAGACCCCCTCTTCACCGCCGGCCGCAATACTTAGATCAGGGTCTTCAAATTCATCATCGCTAGAGGAAACATCTAAGTCTTCTTCACTTAATCCTTCATCTAAATCACTAATACTTTCTTCAGTTTTAAAAATTTCAGACTCTAACTCAGAGACTTCTCCAGTTAAGTCCTCAGGCACATCATCTGATGATTTTGATGATGAACACGACACCAAACCTAAAAAGCAAAATAATAGCAATATATTCTTGAGCATAAGCCCTCCAGAGCAGAGGTTTCATTTTCTCAGGAGATTACTAAAGAGAGAATCTATCTGGTCATTTTCAGGACTTGAGTCGTAAAAAGAGACTTACCTTCTTCATTTTTCTCTTCTTCAATAACAACAACTTCGCCTTCTCTTATTTGAGCTACATATCCATTCTTAGTACCAATTCTTGAATTCTTAGTAATAAGGTGCATTTTATTTTCCGGGTCTTTTACTAAAGCCTTAGGCTCATTTACTGACCATAAAATACTTGTAAGAACAAAACTATCAATTCTATATTTTTCTAATGCCGGAAGAACAACCTTTTTAGCTGCTTGAACTTGCTGTTTTATAACTGTTTTATCTGTAACGATCGGAGTAAATGGGTCACGACGACCTCTTTGGTTGTAAATAAACTCTTTTAATAAAAATTTGCCCTCATTAGCTCTATTAAGCTGCTCAATATCTATAAGCGCATCACTAGCATTAATATCTAAACCTGTATCATCAATTTCTAAGTTCTCAAGGTCTTGCACCTGATCACTCTCACCTTGATCAAAAGACATACCTTTAGTCTTAGTATTTACAATATCATCGACTTCATCAACGATCTCTTCTTCGCTTTGATTGAGCTCATCTAAAGCTTCAATAGCCTGTATCTCTTCATCTATATTGCCGGCATCTGCTTCATTATCTTGAGCATATGCTGCTGAAGCCTGAATAAGGAGTAATGAAATTAAAATTTTAAACATTTTCACCCTCATCAGTTACAACTGTATTAGGGTTAAATTCCGTGCTTCCTGGGATTTGTCTATAAACCCTAACTGTGACATTAAGCTTAACGACTCTAGGCTTACCAATAAAACTATCATCACTATCAGTGTTAGCTTCTAGTTCAAGCTTGTCCGTAACAATAAGTTTTTTCTCTCTAGATAGATTCGATAAAAAACCCATAACCTGGCCAAAATCACCAGAAACTGAAACTGGAATCTCTATAAACTCTAAGCTTGAAAGTTTTTTCCACTCACTACTTTCAGAAATAGTCTCAATATCAAGACCTGAGTTTCTAGCTTCCACAGATAAAAGTTGTAAAATCTCAGTATTATTTACATCTTCAGAAACATATGAGAATTTAACTTTTAATTCTTTCTCATAAACTTCAATTTGTTCTTTTAACTTTACTGATGCTTCAATTTTTTTATCAAACTTTCTAATTTCACCTTCATACTCAGAAATTTCTTGCCTGTAGTTTGAAATAACCAACTCTGGATCATTCGTAGTAAAAATAAAAAAATAATAAAATGCAGCACCACCAATTGCGATAAGAAGACATTGCATAAGAGTGAGTTCTTTTAACTTATCTTCCAATTAAATAACCCTCATCAACCTCTGCAGTAATTTGAAACTCAAGAAAAGTAGGGCCCTCTACTCCCCCGTTACTAGCTTCAGACACTTTAGTATACCTTACCGATTTAAACACACTTTGTCTCTCAAGGTTCTGATTAAACTCATCAAATCCAGGGCCCGTATAAGATCCGCCCCTAATATCAAGCTTACCAAGAGTATATGATACTGAATTCACCCACGCCTGCCTAGTGATTGAAGATTGAATAGCATCTAACGCTTCTAACTCAGCAAGCCTATACTTTGTTGCATCATCAAACTCATCTACTCTCTCTTTAAAGAAAGCAAGTTTCTTTTCTAAAGCCGGTAGAGTGTTTGCTCTTTCTTCCTTTTCAACTCTAAGCTCTTGTAAGCGATCTCTTTCAACTTCAATTGCTTGTACCTTTAATTTTGAACGCTGGTTATATACTTTTTGATATGTAAATAAAATTATAGCGCCTGAAAACATCAAAATCATTTTTAAAACAAGCTGAAATTGCTCAGCATTCATACTACTTTTAGTATCTGTCTTAAATCCAGAATCTAAACTTATTGCTTCAGGTGTTATAACTGAATTAACAACTCCTTTATTTTTTAAGAGATTAACCTTAATCATTCCTCATCACCTACTTTACGAAGGGCAAGGCCTAAGGCAACAGCTGATCTATACTTTAAGACATCCATAGGAGTTTTTTTTGACACACTTCCAGCATCTATATTTTTAATAGGGTCCATTTGCTGCACAGGAGCACCTAAGGATTTACTTAATTCTTCATGCAAGCCTGGAATAATTGAAGAGCCTCCAGTTACAAAAACTTGATCAAGGTTAAGTTCTAAACCCGACGTATTTTCAAAGAACTCATAGGCTCCTTTAATTTTCTCAGCAACCCTTATATTAGTTTGATTAATCACCTCAATAACAACATCTGGCATTTCTTTTTGTCCAAGCTTAACGCTCTCAGCTTCTGACTCAGAAACTCCCATCACTTGAGCTATCTCTGAGTCATACATGCTTCCACCAGCGGGTGTATCACGGCAAAAAACCACTTCACCTTGGTTAATAATAACAAACTGTGAAAAAAACTCTCCAATATCAATTAATCCAATCGCCGCTCCAGCTGCTTCAGGGTAATTAAATAAAAAGCAGTTTGCTAAAGCAAAGTTGTTAATATCTGCGGTTTCAGCAGATAGCCCGGCATTCTTAATAATTCCTGCCACTTTTTCCACTGGAGCTTGTTGAGCTGCAACAAGTAAAATGTCCATCGTTTCTTGCCCGGGCTCATGATTTAAAAGCACATAGTCTAAATTCACTTCTTCAATTTTATAGGGAATATAGTTTTCAGCTTCCCATCTAATCTGCTCGGCAATAAGGTTCTTATTCATTTCTGGAATAGAAACTCTTTTTACCATAACGGATGAGCCTGCTAATCCAAAAATAGCTTTTTTTGATTTAATCTTTTTTGCAGAAGCACTAATAGCTTTTGTTACTGAGGCCTCATCTTGTATCACTCCGTTTTTTACAACATGAGATGGAAGCTTATTAAAATCAAATGCTGTTATTTTAGCACTCGATCCTTTTCGGCTTACAACTGCTGCCTTAATGGCAGAGCTTCCAATATCTAAACCTAAAGTTTTCTTTAAACCAAACACAGTTCTATTACAGCTGAGACAGCCTTAACTGTCAAAAAGGGAAGAACATTCTTAAGAAAAGAGTCTGCGCCTCAGGTATAAATATATAAACTAAAGCTGCACTTATTAAGAATGGACCAAAGGGAATAGCTGTTAAACGGCCCTTTTTAAAAACAATCATCAAGAAAACACCAACTGCAGTACCCATAAGACATGAAATAAAAATAATAAAGGGTAGACCACTTACCCCGACTAAAGCCCCAAGCCATGCCAACAACTTCACATCACCTAGACCCATACCTTCCATTTTTCTCGCCTTCTCATAAGCCCAAGCTGTAAACCAAAGAAGCCCTCCTCCAAGTAAAACTCCAGAAATTGAGTCTAAAGGAGTTCGAGTCTGAGAGTAAAAACTTCCCACTATACCAAAAACAATTCCTGGATAAGTATAAATATCAGGCAGCAAGTAATGTTCAAGATCTATAAAAAAGCATGGAATTGCCATTGAAAAGAAAAGACATATCTCAAATGTTTGAAAGCTTAAACCAAAGTAGATGTAAGTTAGTAAAAAACAAAAACCGGTAAGTGCCTCAACAAAAGGATATCTAAAACTAATTTTATCTCCGCAGCAATTCGCCTTTCCTCTTAATATAAGCCAACCTAAAATCGGAATGTTATAATACGCTGGTATAGGAGCTTTACATGTGGTGCACTTACTTCTTGGAGAAACAAAACTCTCTTCTCTTGGCCACCTGTAAATAACAACGTTGCAAAAACTTCCAATCATCGCTCCAAGAATAAAAAATAATAGCTGCTCAATTAATATCATCATGCAAAATCTTGTTTAGTAAAAATAAAAATTCCAAAAAAGGTAATACAAAGTACCCAAATCAACCCATAGGCTGAGAACTGAGCATATGTTTCAACTGGAAGCCACTCATTATAAGTTAAATGAGATTTCCAGTTAAAACTTTCTAAGTTTGGCACAACCCAAACTATGATCGTTCCAATCAGCTTAATAACAGATTGAGAAGAGTTTCTAATAAGATACTCAAAAGTTGGTATCCAGTGACCAACTAAAAAAAGTGAGAAACTTGCTCCAATAGCTAAAAAGGATGAGGTAAAAAGTGAGAGAAACATAGCAAAGGAGAAGAGAAGTAAAGCTTCTATAAAAATTCCTAAAAAAGGAAGCATTGAAACTGAAATCCCGTCAAAACCAACCATTAAAGCTGTTAGTAAAAAAGCTAACCACATTAAAAAAGACAGCAGCAATAAGCACATAAAAAAAGAAGCAAGCTTTGAAACATAGTATTGAGGTCGACTTAAAGGTCTTGTTAAAATTCCATGTATTGCTTTTGATTCAATATCGCTTTTTAAAAAAGATGAACCCACCAAAACAGCAAGAAAAATTAAAGAGATTTGAGAACCCGCTAAACTAAAGTTAATTGCTAAGCGTTTTTCCTCATTAAAACTTAAAGGACCTAAAAGCATACTTAAAACTATAAATGCCAAACCCACAACAGCTGCAACAACGAAAATTCTCCTGTGTATTAAGTCTTTAAAAAAGAATTTAGAAAGGTTTATAATTGTACTCATTTTTTAACCTCTTTTTTGCTCTATTTTAGATTTATCATTTTGCATAAGATCGAAATAAAGAGAACTGATTGATTTGTTTTGAGGTACAACCTCATGTAGGTCATCTCCATTATCAATAATTTTCTTAAGTTCTGTATTAAGACCGTCTTTATTTACCCTAATTTTTTTTATACCGTCTGATTTTTTTATAGTTAACCTAAACTCATTTGGATTAAAAACTTCTTCAGGATCCCCTGTAAACAAAAGTCGTCCTTCATGAATAATAACAAGGTTGTTACAAATTCTTTGAAGATCTTCTAAAAGATGGCTGCTTAAAAATACCGAACGCCCAGGTTTTTCTGAATAATTTTTAATAACATTAATAAGTATTTCTCTACCATCTGGATCTAGACCTGAAAGAGGCTCATCTAAAATCAAAAGCTGTGGCTCATCAAGTAGTGCTTGAGCAATGGAAAGCCTCTGCTGCATGCCTTTTGAGTATGTACCAACAGGTCTTTTAATAGCATCTGTTAAAACGACTAAATCAACAACTTCATCTATTCTTTGTTTTGAAACCCCAGTAAAAGCTGCATGAAATTTTAATATTTCTAGTCCAGAGAAAGCTACAGGGTATGCTGGCTTTTCAGGAACAAATCCAATATCTTTTTTTACTGAATAAAAGTTTTTACCACCAAAGAAAGTTACCTTCCCTTCACTGGGCTTTATAAGCTCAGTTGCCACTTTTAAAAAAGTAGACTTTCCAGATCCATTAGGGCCAAGGAAGCCAGTAACTTTCCCTTTTGGGATAGTAAAACTTATTTTATCTAAAGCTTTAACAGGTTTAGGAATAAAACCTGTTTTAAAAATTTTTGTTACATTACTACACTCTAAAACTGTACTCATAGAGTTAATGTTAGCGGCTCTACCCTCACATGACCAGATTTGTTTTCTGTTAGGGCTAGGACATAAGCCTTGGCTGCCTCACTTTCCGTCAAACATGGTACAGAAAAATCAGTGCAACTACGCCTAATACTATAACTAGCGTTAATAGACTGCCTACCAGCTGTTGTGTTTACAACAAGGTTTACCTTTCCAGATCTTATTCTATCAACACAATGAGGCCTTCCCTCTAGCACTTTATTAACTACCTCACAGTCTAAACCTTTTTCAACAAAATACTCAGCTGTTCCTTTAGTACCAGTAAGGCTAAACCCTAGTTCTGAAAGCTTTTGAGCAACAGGTAAAAGTTCTTTCTTATCTTTTTCTCTTAAAGATAAGAAGACCTCTCCTTCTTTTGGGATTTTAAAATCACTTCCCTGAAAGGCCTTAAGAAGAGCCTCAGGAAAATTCTCTCCCCTTCCCATAGACTCTCCAGTTGATTTCATTTCTGGGCCAAGTATAGAGTCTGTTTCAGGAAACTTCTTAAACGGAAAAACCACACCTTTAACAGCCACAGTCTTTATAGAGTCCCATCTAAATGATTTTAAACTCTCTGGCATTTTTAAACCCATCATGGCCTCAACTGCAAAGTCTACAAGGGAAACACCCATAGCTTTAGCAATAAAAGGAATAGTTCTAGAGGCTCTTGGATTTGCTTCAATAATAAAAATCTCATCATTCTTAATCGCCATTTGAATATTCATAAGTCCTAAGACACCCATATTCTCAGCAAGTAAAACACTAATTCTCTCAATCTCTGCCTGAGTTTCTTTCTTTAATCTCTGTGGAGGAAAAACACCCATACTATCTCCTGAGTGAACCCCTGCAACTTCAATGTGCTCAACTATACCACCAATAAAGCAACCATCTTTAAAGCGAATAAGATCAACATCAACCTCTAAACCACCTTCTAAAAACTGATCAATAAAACAAGGGTTACCTTCACCAAAGACTTCTCTGTTGGTTTCAAAGTACTTAAAAAGAGATTCTTTATCCTCAACAATCTCCATCCTTCTTCCACCGATCACATAACTTGGTCTACAAATAACCGGGTACCCGGCTTTACTAGCAAACTCTAAAGCTTCATCATAATTAACAACAACTGAAGAGCTTGGCACTTTACAGTCTAACTTCTCACAAAGTTTAGAAAACCTTGCTCTATCTTCAGCTAAATCAATCATATCAAGTGGAGTTCCTATAATGTTATAACCGGCCTCACTTATATCTTTTGAAAGTGATATTGGTGTTTGTCCCCCAAGCTGACATAAAACCCCCAGTGGAGATACAGCGTCAAAAATTCTCAAAATAGACTCTTTATCAAGAGGTTCAAAGAATAAAACATCAGCTGTGTCATAATCTGTAGATACAGTTTCAGGATTTGAATTGATCATCACAACCCTATAACCCATCTGTCTTAACTTCTTAACAGCCCTTACACAGCTATAATCAAACTCAATTCCCTGACCAATTCTATTTGGTCCACTACCTATAACAACAACTGTTTCCTTATCTTGAGACTTTAAACCACTCTCCACCTCAGACCAAAAAGTAGAGTAAAGATATGGGGTTTCTGAAGCAAACTCTCCAGCGCAGGTATCTACTTGAAAAAATGTAGGCTTATATTTACTAGAAAGCTCTTTAATTTTCTCATGATTTTTAGTAAGCAAGATTTTAACGTCTTCATCAGAAAAACCGAACCTTTTTGCTTTTAAATAATTTTTTTCTAAATCACTATTTAATTCTTTTTCAACATCAACCATTTCTTTAAACTGCTCTAAAAACCATGGCGTTATTTTCGTCCAGTGATAAAGGTCATCGACTGATATCCCTGCTCTTAAAGATTGAAAAATGTGAGTCATTCTCTGACTGTTTGGATAAGAAATCTTATCCTTAAAAAAGATTCTATCTTCTCTAAAAATACTTCCAACCTCTAAAGACCTATAAGCCTTACCAAAAGACTCTTTAAAAGTTCTTCCAATACCCATAACCTCTCCAACACTCTTCATTTGTGTTGAAAGCTCATCTTTTGAGCCATGAAACTTCTCAAAAGCAAATTTAGGAATCTTTGTTACTACATAATCAAGTGCTGGCTCATAGCAAGAAGGTGTTTCACCAGTTATATCATTTGTGATTTCATCTAGAGTTGCTCCAACAGCAAGTTGGGCCGCAATTTTTGCAATTGGAAAACCAGTGGCTTTACTTGCAAGAGCCGAAGAGCGACTTACTCTCGGGTTCATCTCAATTACAATTCTATCTCCATTTGCTGGGTTTACAGCAAACTGAATATTTGCTCCCCCAGTTTGAACTCCAACTTCTTCAGTAATTTTCTTAGCCTCATCACGCATCTCTTGATAAGCCTTATCTGAAAGACTTTGCTGAGGAGCAACTGTTATACTATCCCCTGTATGAACTCCACAAGGATCAATATTTTCTATTGAACAAATAACCACAAAAGTTCCCAGTCTATCTCGCATCACTTCTAGCTCAAACTCTTTCCAGCCGAGTAAGCTTTGCTCTACTAAAACTTCAGACGTAGGACTTTCATGAAGAGCGTTTGCAACTTTTTGTCTATATTCTTCAAGTGAGTAAGCGACTCCGCCACCACCGCCACCGAGGGTAAAGTTTGGCCTTAAGATAACTGGAAAATCAAGATCAGCAATAGCCTCTTCACCCTCTTTTAAAGTTCTAACCATATAGCTTTTTGCATACTTTGCTCCAACTTTATCTAAAATAGCATTAAACTTTTCTCTATCTTCTGCAGCCTCAATCACTTCAGGTGTAGCACCAAGAAGCTCTACTCCGTATTTTTCTAAAATTCCTTTTTGATGCAGCTCTAAAGCAAGGTTTAAAGCAGTCTGGCCACCAAGGGTTGGAACCACTTTTGTTGGCTTATCTTTTTTAATAATTGCCTCAATGTACTCAGTTGAAAGGGGCTCTATATACACATGGTCTGCAACGTTTGGATCCGTCATAATAGTTGCAGGGTTTGAGTTTATTAAAATAACTTCATAGCCTTTATCTTTAAGAGCTTTACAAGCTTGAGTCCCAGAGTAGTCAAACTCACAAGCCTGACCAATTTTAATTGGCCCACTACCTATAATAAGTATCTTTTCTTTTTTTACTGTTTCTTTGCTCATCGTCTTACCGTCACCTTTAATCTTTTATAAAGATTTTTGTAGAAGCTCTTTTACAGGAGATTCGTCAGAATAAATTTGAGTTACTTTAAGTTGCTTATATTTAACCAGGTGATACCGCATTGAAAAAAGCTCTTTAAGAAAAGAGTCCTTTAAAAATTCAGTGTCTTCACCTTTTTTCATTTCTTTTTTTACTGTTTTAATTTTCTTATCAATATATTTTCTTGCCTCTAAAGGATGAGATACAACAGATTGCCCAAAGCAAAGACTTTCACCACAAGACATGACACGTGCTTGAAAATACGTCCCTTTTTCAACTCCAACAAGATAAGGGGAGTTACTCACAACAAGGCTGTTTTTAGAAAAAAGATCTTTCACATAAACAAGATCATTCTTGATTTTATTGAAATAAAAAATACTTTTTATTGGCGTAGACATAGCCTCTAAGGATTTTTCATCAAGCCCTATTTTTTTAAAATCTTCAATACTAAAGCTTGAAACAAGGGTTTCTCCATTAATCTTAAAATCAAATAAAAACCACTCACGAAAGTGAGTCATCTTCTCTTCTAATAAATCATCATCTGAATCAAACGGTCCAGAGAGCTTAATAAACTCAAGTTTCGCTCTTTCAATCTCAGAGCCAGCATACTTTTCAGCGTAGTGAGTAAAAATTTGATCTTCTATATCTAAAAAATCCACTTGATTAAAGACCCCTTCTCCTACTTCTTATTGACCATGCTTGAAAATCGATCGAATAAATATTCAGCTTCATGAGGGCCTGGATGACTTTCTGGATGAAATTGAACACTAAAACAATCTTTTTCTTTTAACTGAATACCTGCAACCGTATTATCATTTAAATTTAAATGTGAAACTGAAGTTCCTTGCGTTTTAAAGCTCTCCTTTAAAGCATAGCCATGGTTTTGAGAGCTCATAAAAATAAAACCAGAATCCAAATCTTTAATTGGATGATTCGCTCCCCTATGACCATACTTTAACTTAAAAGTATCACCACCAAGGGCTCTTCCTAAAAGTTGATGCCCCATACATATTCCCATAACAGGAAGCTCACCTAAAAGATTTTTAATGACCTCTACCGGCTCTCCAACTAAACCTGGGTCCCCAGGACCATTTGATAAAAGTAAACCACTAATACCTGAAGATAAAATTTCTTCCTTTGAAGTCTTTGATGGGAAAACGCTAACTTTAGAAAATCTTTTTATAAGCTCTCTAATAATATTTTTCTTACAACCAAAATCAAGTACACCAACATGCCCAGCATCTTTTGATAAGCCGTCAAAATGGTGAATTGAACTTGTTGAAACAACTTCAGTCCAGTCTTTTAAGAGATGCTCATCTTTCATCTCTTTAATTTTTTTAAAAGCAGCCTCTTTATCAGGAGAGTTAAAAACCCCTCCCCAAACAGCACCCTGCTCTCTTAAGTGAAGTACAAGTGTTCTTGTATCTACTTCAGATAAAAGGGGGATATTATGATCTTTTAATCTCTCTTGCCAACTTTTATCTCTACTTGAGTTTTGCACCTCTAAACAAACAAAGCCTTTAATATGAAGTTTTTCTGACTCCCAAAACTCTTGATGAGCTCCGTAATTACCTTGCATTACAGCAGTCGTTACAAGTATTTGATTATAATACGAGGGATCTGTTGCCATTTCCTCATAACCTGAATGACTTGTATTAAAAACAACTTCACCAACTGATTCCACATCATGAGTCGAAGCTCCTTTAAATATAGCACCATCTTCTAATATTAAATAAGACTCTTTCATCTTCTTAGCACACCTTTAAAAACTTTGTTTAAACTTAAAATCAACATACAAAAACTACTTTCTACCTTCTAATAAAAACCAAAGAAGAGCAGCTCTACAAAAAACACCATTTCTTTTTTGTTTAAAAATCAGTGAGCGCTCATCTTCTAAAACATTATCTTCTAAATCTTCACCTCTTATAAAAGGACCCGGGTGCATTATAAACTGATCTTTTTTAAGCTCAGAAATATCAAAAGCACTAAAAGAGTTTAAATTCTTAAGATCACTACCATGTCGCTCTTTTTGGTTTCTTAAAAGATAAACTATATTTGCCCAGCTAAGAGCAGCGTTTCTTTCTTGAAACTTTTTAACACCGTATAGGTCAGCTTCAGTCTCAGAGAGCTCAAGAGATTTAGGCGAAAGCACTCCAACTTCATAACCCATAATTTTAGCAAACCTAAAGTGAGATCTAGCAACCCTGCTATGCTTTACGTCCCCTATAATAAGAACTTTTGGAGCCTTGAAACTTGTTTCACTCACCCAAGTATAATGATCTAAAAAAGCTTGAGTCGGATGATAAGCCGAGCCGGATCCAGCATTTATATAGCAGACCTGATTTTTTTCAATCAGCTCTTTAAGCTCAGGAACTTCAGGTGTTCTGCCAACGACAACATCATAACCAAGGTTAAAGAAAAGCTCTAAAGAGTCTCTTAGAGTTTCACCCTTAGAAAGGCTTGTTGTTTGGTCAACAACCGTTGAATAAGACCTTAAGTTTAGATCAAGAGCAGCTTTTTGAAAGCTCCATCTTGTACGTGAGCTCGATTCAAAAAAAATCATCCCAACTGAGTATTTATTCAAGTCTTTTAATATATTTTGTTTAGTAGAGAATTCTTTAGCTTTGTCGTGAAGGAACAGCCATTCATCATTAGTAAGGTCTTCAACCGAAAAAAGAGCTTTAGAGCTAAATGATGACATCAAAAATAATTTATAGAAAAGAACATGGGGTTTGGCAATCTCATGACCTCATTATTCATAAAAAAAGAGAGGGTTTAACCTAAAAAAGGTCTATTTAAGAATTAGTGGCATTAAAAAAAGCTTTGCCTGAAGATGTAGCTTATTTAAGAAAAAAATAGGTTCTAATAGAAGTTTATTTTACACGTTTCCAGCGGTAAAATGAGTAGGCATCACCTCCTGGAATATGAAATAAAACCTTTCCTAAAATTAGGTCAAACCTAACACCCTTACCCCAGGACCTGCTGTCCCCGTACTGAGCATCAGGAGTGCTATCACTGACAACAATTTCACCATATTTTTTTATAACAGACACTTTGGGCTCGCCTTTAATTTCAACTGAACCACTCTCTATTTGGCCACCTTCAACTTTTCTAATAATATAAGGCTCACTATAATCAGGGTACTTCATTACTGCCCAGCCTTTTTTAGGCTGGCTTGTTATATATACTAAGGCTTTATCTCCTTTAACCATATCCAGAGGCTTAACGTCCTCAGCCAAAGTGATGATTCTAATAAATGAAAATCTAAATAATAGACCAAAAAAAAGTGAGATTAAAAAAAGTAAAATTAAAAATCTTTTAGACTTAATGGCCAATTTTCTTCCCTAACCTATCAAACCTTATGCTCTTCATATCACAAGAGGTGGTACCTGGATTATACTTCTCACAGCTAAAAACAACTCTTCTTGCTTTTCCAACCAAGTTTGTCATAGGCAGATAACCAAAAAACCTTCCATCATAAGACCTGTGCCTATTATCTCCCATAACAAGTAAGTTTCCTAAGGGAACCTCAAACTCAGATACTCCTGTTTTTAGCGCTTGAGTACTTAAAACTGTTATAGCAGAGCCAACCCCAGGAATCGTTTCTTTAAATGAAGAAAAACTTTTTGAATCAATCTTAGTGTATTTAGACAATTGTTCATGTTCATCAGAGGAAAGTGGAACATTTGTAACAGCTTCACCATTAATAGATACTATTAAGTCTCCTTCAAGCTTTATTTTATCCCCAGGAAGCCCAATAAGCCTTTTAATAAAAAACTTAGAGTCATCCATAGATTTAAAAATAACCACTTCACCACGTTTAGGCTTAAAAGGTCCTATAGCCCAGGTTTGGCTAAAGGGAAGTCGAAGACCAAAATCATACTTTGTAGCTACTATATAATCTCTTTCAAAAAGATGTGGGTACATACTCCCTGAAGGAATTAAGAACATTTCAAAGACAAGCCACCTAAAAACAAGAACTGAAAAAACAGCAACAAAAATATTAAAGAAAACTTGAAAAGCTGTAGGCCTTAGTTTCCTAGTCTCACCACCTCTTTGAGTTTTTTTAACTTCTTCTCTACTTTCTTCCACAGTCAATAACTACAAAGTCTTCTTAATGTATTGAATGACCAAGCCTTCTAACTCTTAAAGAAAGCGGGTTACATATAGGAATCACAGGAAGAACAGTGTCACAAGAAAGCCAAATAAACATAGCCTTTCCTAAAAGATTTTCATAAGGCACGAACCTCTTATCAGGAGACCATCTTCTTGAATCTTTTGAATACGCCCTGTTATCTCCCATCATAAAATAATGTCCTTCAGGAACTATATACGGGCCAGCTTCTTCTTCTTTAAACTCATCTTTTGGTAGAATCACTGAATAGCTGTACTTACCAAGTTTTTCTTCCCAGTGAATGTAAGGCTCTAAAGATCTTTCAACAAAATCCTCTGGTGTTAACCATCTATAATCTGATTTGTTTTCATCAGGAATTGATTTTTCAACAAGCTCATCATTAATATAAAGGTTACCACTTTCATAATAAACTTTATCTCCAGGTAGCCCCACTGTTCTTTTAATAAAGTATATACTTGGATCTTCTGGGTTTTTAAAAACAATCACATCCCCACGCTTTGGGCCACTTGTCTTATAAAGAAAATTCTCACTAAAAGGCACTCTAAGCCCAAATGTAAACTTATTCACAAAAATATGATCATGAACTAAAAGTGTAGGAAGCATTGAACGAGATGGAATCACATAAGCTTCCATAAATGCCCATCTAATAAAAAGAGCCACAAGACCAGCTAAAACAAGCGAGCCAAAACCGTCAGACCAAAAAGCTTTTGATTTAAAATCAAGATTTATCACGATAATTTATCTCCAAATAATGAGCTTACTATACTATGACGAGCTTATTTATTGGTAAAGCATTTGGTATATTTGGTGCTTAGTTTACTTAAATACGTTTAAATAACGAGCATTTCCTACCAATGAGCTAGCCATTTACCAAGTGACCTAACCTCTACACCACTAGGAAAGGTTTTCTCTTGTTTAATTTCATGCACAAGCTGAACCTTTTTAGCACCAGGAAAAAATTTATTAAAAACACCAAAGTTTTTAGAAAGGCTAGCATCACTTTTTTTAACTTCTATTAATGTATACAAAAAGAGAAATCATATAAAGAAATCTTTAATCTCCCGTTTTTAAAACTGCGTGGAAAGCTTTTTGAGGGATTTCAATTGAACCGATTTGCTTCATTCGTTTTTTACCGGCTTTTTGTTTCTCAAGAAGTTTTCTCTTTCTTGTAATATCTCCACCGTAACATTTAGCGGTCACATCTTTTCTTAAAGCC
>CALLAU010000022.1 GCA_938002015.1 uncultured Bdellovibrionales bacterium | reverse complement strand
ATAATGGAAGTGTTTGCTATGAGCCTGTAGCTCAAGATTTAGGTCTTGATTATAAGCCTTTAAATCAAATGATGTAGAGAGTGCTGAAAAAAAAGATAACTTCTAAATTACCTTTGATTTTTAAGGTGATTTAGATAAGAGAAACTTTATTTATTTTTAGAACATTGGCTTGTCAGCTGTTTTTTTTGATTCAAAAGGCAGGCTTTTTTTTAAGGTTATGTTTCTGTACTATCTGATGGTTTTAATTCGCCTTTATGAACACAAATTCGTTCTTAAGATTGGGTTTTGATGACAAACTATATGACTAATAGTAAAAAAGAATCATGAAAACTTTATTAAGCAATCTGAGTAAAAAAATAATTGAATTTGGGTATAAAGCTCTAGCTATGACTAATAATAATTTATTCTTATGTGGAACTTTACTTACAGGCTCAGTTTTAAATTTTTTAATTATTTTATTTATAGCAATTACTGGCTTTGGTTTTCCTCCAGAAAGCGCAAGGACGCTTAACAACTTTAATTATGAGCTAGTTTCAGACTTACTTGCCGCCTCAAGCCTTATTGGGCTAATTGCTACATCTATTTTGAGCTGGTATCTGGATAGAAAAGACACTTCCAAAAATAGATCTTTCATAAATATATTTGCTAATTGTTTTGTAATTGGACTATTTGGTATTTCAATTAATTCAATATTAATATTTGTATCACTTTATTTAGGTGTATCTGGTGACATTGACAGTATGTTTGAAATTGTATCCATGGAATTTTTTGTAATTATTCCCTTTGCAATTTTAGGCTTAGTATTAACGTTTTTAATATCTTTGGCTTTGTCTTTTTTGTTTAAGACTATTGAGCTCAGTTCCAAACTTCAGCACTCTCTCATTTAATACTTGATCAAAATTTAATTTTACTCAGGTTCAATGAATTCTCTTAAAAAGTTAGACAACTGAAGCGTATTAGAAAAGCCTTAAAGCTTTATGGTCTTTAAAAAATATACGTTAGCTTGAGTTTTCTTAAAAGAAAGAAAATTTATGCCAAGACTTCATGTTAATTACTAAAATAAGTTGATTATATTTGGTTGTTTTTAAGTTTGATTTTTGTTTTTTTGAGTAGGTAAAGATAAGAGCGCTTTTATTTTGCATGTGCTTTGATACTTTAAAGCAGTTTTTACTTTTATATATTACGATTTGTTCTTTGTTGATAAAGCATTTATCAAACTGCTTCTCCCCTTTTTTTATAATAAGTCTGCTTCTGCGTTTTTCTATTATAAAGAAAAGCTGATCAGGATCGTTAAAGGCCCTTGATGTTAATAAAATCATGAAAAAGAGTAGGATTTTCTTATCCAAAATGGTTTTCCAAAGGTTTCAATAAATAAGAGTAGAAAAAAATAGAGGTAGCAAAAAAGAATAAGGCTTTTAGGAGATTTGCTTTCTAGGTTTGTGGTTAAGTTTAAAAAAATAGTGATATTTGAGAGAAAGTCTAAACTGCTCCACCAGATATTTATAACGATTAGTTCAAGGCTGTTTGAGAAAAGGCTTAAAAAACTTAAAGGCAGAAGAAAGAAAGCTGTTAAGAAGCTAAAAAGTGGATTTAATAAGATACTTAAAATATGTGGAGGAGAAAAGAGACAAAGGTAGAGTGGAAGTGAAAGTATATAAATGAGAAGAGCAAATTTAAAAGTGTTTTTAGAATAGCAGATAGAGCATATCAGGCTAAAACTTAGACTTAAAATAAAGGAAAGCTCTTGGCTCTTAGCTTTTGCAATAGGGAAGATAAGTATAAATACTATAGTCGTGCATAAGGCTCTTGAAGGCTTAATAAGGCCTGCCTTTTTTAATAAGTACTTTGTGCTCATAAAAGATGAGACACGCATTATAGGAGCTGTAAAAGCTGTTGAGAGGTTTAATAAAATAAGACTTAAGAGCTTTATAGTCGTTAAGATATATAAATAGTTGTTTAAGGTTTTTTGAACCAATATGTTGTTCTCAAGCCACTTAAAAAAATAAAGAATAAACTGCACATGGGCTCCTGAGATTACAAGAAAATGAATGAGCCCGAAATACTGCAGTAAAGTCTTATCATGACCTTTTGGGACTTTAGCGCCGCAGACAAGAGCCATTGTCAGGTAGTGGTTAAGTTGGTCTTGGCAGGCTTGGTGTAGATCCATCAGTTCTTTTTATCTAGAAGCAAGTTTAGACGTGAGCTTTAGGAATAAAAGTTTTTAGTGCCGTGTCCGGTTCAGCCGATATAAAAATAAAACTGATTAGCCTAACTCTAGTTTTTGTTAATGCAACAGGTTTTTAAAAAAAAATAAATGCAAAAAAAGAGCGCAATAGGCTTAAAACCGCACCCTAAGTCCAGTTCCTTTGGGTCTAGAGGCCCTTTTCCACAAATATTGTGGAAAACTTTTTACTATGGGCGACACTTCTAGTTTTAAATTGACCAGTTTAAATGCTTTTTTTTTTAGAACTTTGGCTCTTTACTTGCTTTTTTTAAGCTCTGTTTTTGCTCAAGAAGTTAGTAAAAAAGCACAATTTTATCATAACCTTTATAATAAGTATTACTCAGAACCTACTGATGGTTTTGATGCTTTGCTAGCTAATACAGGAGTAGAAAAAGATTATGTTATCCAAAGAGGGGATAATTTATACGATATAAGTGCAACTCTTTTTGGGACACCAAATTTTTGGCCAAAAATTTGGTCTATAAATTCAAGTTTAGGTAACCCCCACCTTATATATGAGGGGAGAGTGATTTCTTTTACGGAAGGAACGATTGGACTTGCTCCAGAGATATCTATTGGAGATAAAAAAACAGATACTGAAGCAGAAAAACCGGTTCAGGCTCAAAGTGCAAGTGACCTTCTTAAAGGGGCAAGTGAAAAGCCTAAAGAGGTTTCTAAAATTATAGATAGACCACCTATTCCACTTCCAGCAAGTCTGCCTTCCTTTGCTGCAGATATTAAAGCGGAAAGAGAAGAGTTTAAAGCAATTTCCTCTGTTAAAGCTAAAATCAGAAGCTCGTACATAGACCCCCTTGTTTATAGACCAAGATCATACATCTCTACTAAAATTCCAAAGTCAGAAGGAAAGGTAAGAGGGATCTTTCGCGGTGGAGCAAACGCTAACTATGGTGAAACAATTATCTTAAAATCTAGAAATAAACTTAATATTGGAGAAACTTTAATCACTTTTAACAACCCTGAATCTAAAAGAAATGTGGCAGGTGTTGGTCAAAGAACATACCTTATAAGAAGAACGGGAATAGTTAGGGTGGATAAGAGCCTTGGTAAATCAAGGTATCTTGCTGAAGTTGTGGAGAGCTTTGATTTTATATCAAAAGGTGATGATTTATATCGAGGCACATTAAGAGATATCAGCATTGAAAGAAATGAGTACCCAACAGCTCTTGTTACAGCAAAAGAAGTTGAAGTTATTGGTGGTGAGCTTGAATACGGAAGAAGAGTTTTAGGCTTAGGAGATATTGTTTATCTAAGTAAAGGAAGAAATGCTAATATCGAGTTAGATAAGCTCTACCTAGTTTATACTAACAGAAGTATTAAGGTTTTAGAGCCTGGTGTTAAATACGCTAAAAACCTACCTGTTTCACTTGCTAAGGTGATTGATCTAGAAGATAAGGTTGCAACTGCCATTCTCGTTGATAATGTTGATGAGGTTAGTGCGGGAGATTACCTTAACTTCCGAGAACGGAACGACTTCTAAGTCTAATAGCTTTCTATTTAATTCCTGATAAACCTATCTTTTTTGCAACTTATAAGAAATGGAGAAATACTGTTTCTTATTTTGGTTTATAGAAAAACGCTTAGAATATATAAAGTTAAAAGAAGACCTAGAAAAAGGCCTTATTAGCCCTTTTGTGCAAAAACTATACAAGACCCATAAGCAAAGAATAAAAGTGCTTAGAGATTTACTTAAGTCTAAAAACTATTCAGTAGTGACATATTTATCAAAGAACTACCCAGTAGATTTAAAGGCTCTAAGTTTTCCGCCACTAGTTTTAACTTTATATGGAGACTTAAGTCTTTTAGGCTCTTTAAATAAACTTTCTGTTGTTGGAAGCAGGGATATGAATAGAGGCTTATCTATCTGGATTGAAGAAAATCTTTATAAGCTAAAAAGAGATCAGGAGACAAAAGAAGATAGAGTATTAGTTTCTGGTGGTGCAAGGGGAGTGGATCAAGCTATACATATTAATGCGATTAGAAATAAAATAGGAACAATAATTGTTTTACCAACTGGGATTTTAAAACCATACCCAAAAAATTTAAAAAACTGGTTTTTAAATGATTTAAAAGAAAAGAAAGTGCTTTTCTTATCTCCATTTTCTCCTTATCAAGAAGTTAAGAAAATGAATTTTTACCCTAGAAATGAAGTCTTAGCAGGACTTTCTAGTAAAACTCTTATCCTTCAAGCTCATAAAAAAAGTGGAACTATGGTTACAGCAAAGTATGCAGCGGATTTAGGTAAGGATGTTTGGGTTTTAAGCTGTTGCCCATGGGATGATAGTTTTTCAGGAAACATAAGTTTAATAGAAGAAGGAGCTTATCAAACAATGGATTTAAACTTATTCCATTTTTGAATACAAAAAATAACAATAAAAAAGACTACACAGGGCATATAAATTATATAAGGTGAGCCATACTTTCTTGATAAGCTTTCAGACATAAATAAGAGAGCCCAGAATAAAGTTGAGAAAATGAGGGATACAAAGAAACCGCTTCCTCTTGAACTTCTGTTATGAAGGCGTAGTCCATACAAAATTCCTATTGCAGCAAAGAAAATACAGATAAGAGAAAGAACTGTTCTTTTGTGAATTTCAATTCTAATAAGATTTTCTCTTTTATTTTTCTTTTTAGCTTTAAGTAGGACTTTTAAGTTTGCTGTTGAAAAAGACTCAATAGAGTTTCTCTTAAGCACCCCGTTATTTTGATTAGATAGTTTTAAAAGGTAATCTTCAAAACCTACAGTGATGTGTTGGTTTTCTTTTAAGGTCTGATGAATTTCTCCTTTAGTAAGCAGAATTCCTAAATTATCTTCCTTGCCTTTAGAGAAAGTTCCACTTTTAGAGAAAACAATAGAAGGTTTATCAGGATTAGTCTTATCAATCATAAAAACATTTTTTAACGATTGATCTTTTCCTTCATCTTCAGCGTAAAAGACAATACCCATGGTTGTATCAACAAAAACACCGGGTTGAAAAGAGGTCATGGCAACTTGTTTTGAGATTTTAGTTTGCATGAGTCTTGATAAATTTTTTGCTTTAGGCCCCCACGAGTGAACAGATACAAAACTTACAACTGTTATAACAAGAGCAAGGCCTGCTGCAGGTAGTGCAAGTAAAGGCTTTGATATTCCAAATGAACTTAAAGCTGCCAGTTCAGCATCAGAGCTCATTTTGCCATAGCCAAAGAGAATTCCAAATAAAAGGCAAAAAGGAATAATAACAGGGAAGTAGGCAATACTTAAAAGCCCAAAGAGTTCTACAATATTAAAAAAAGATTCATTAGACTGAAAGAGAACATCTGCAATCTGTAAAGCTTGAAAGATTATAATTATTGAGAAAAACCCAATAAAACACAGTAAAAAAGGTGCTAAGAGGTTTTTAATAACATAATTAAGGCCAAGAAATGGAAACACTCATATATATTACATAAAAAACTTTAAAGATGTAAGTTCTTAAGAAGACTTCTTAAATAGGCTCCAGCCACCAGTGCTTTTTTGACTTTGCTCTTCTACTTTTGATTTTATAACTGTAAGCTCTCTTCTGGCCGGAAGAAACGAAGGCTCTTTTTTTAGGCAGATCTTGACCATTTCCTCAAAACCTCTGATATCATCATCAAGTAAAAGGATGAGGGACCTTACAAAGTAGCCCTCAACGGAGTCCTTAAGCGAGCTAGGCTCAGAGTTAAAGGCTTTTATTGCTTGATCTGTTATTGCAGACTTACCTTGAGCCTTTATACAAGCCCAGCAGTAATAAAGGTTAAACAATGAAGGTGGTTTACTTTTAAGGGTTTCATTATCTAGGGCTTTAAAAGCTTGGCTGTATTTAGATTTAAGTAAGAAGCTTTTTGCCTGAACAACAGCTGTTTCATTGTCCATAAACTCATTAGCTTCACTCTGCTTTTTATCTTCCATGTACTTCATTCGAGTTTCTTGAGTTTTGATACTGTTAAAAGCTTCAGTTATTATTGAGAAAGTGTCTTCAGCAAGTGCTTTTAGCTCATCACTTATGTTAAGTGGTAATTTATCAGGGTGTAAGTTTTTTGCCATAGCGTGATATTTCTTTTGAAGGTCTTTATCGGAGATATCTGGCTCTACGCCTAAAATAGCAAAAGGCTCTTGGTCAACAAAACTTGCTTGTAGTTTTTTAAGGCTCTCAATATCGAGACTTATGTTGTACTCAGCTCCTTCAACAGCTCCGGTTCCAAGGCTTATGATATTAAGAGAAAAAGCGTAGAAAAGACTTTTATAAAGCTCTGTAGGTTCAAGATCTGGGTTAACATGCTCAATAGTTTTAGAAGCTTTTAAGCCGGAGCTGATTCTGTCTAAATGAACGGAAGTAAGCTCGTCGTGATTAGTAATAAAAGGTTTTTGATCTTTTAAATGAGCAAAAACTTCGGCTAACCAAGTGTGTGCGATGTGTTTTTTGGCCCATAAGCCAGTGTGCTTTTCTATATCACTCATAGTAAAGTGCGAGTCATCAACAGGCTTAATGTCATGCTCAGTAAAGGACATACTAAAATTACCGGACTCAAAAAGGTCAGTTAACCTCATTTTCATTTGATGTTTGTTAACCATGGTGCTGGCATGTGGGCTTATTAAATTATATTTTTCAAGTTTTTTTCCAATTGGAAGATCTGATTTGTTAAAATCAGGAGATGAGCAAAAAGCATCAAGATTTTCTTTACTGATAAACCCTAATTCAGTAAGAAGTTCACCAAAAGGGTAGGAGTGGTCATTTGAGGAAACTCTGACAACTTTCTTATTAGATATGATGATTTCTTTTTCTATATCATCTCTTTTGAAGTTTAGAGTTCCATGGATGTTAAACTGTAGAAGTGAACTTAAGATCTTTGGTAAACTGTATGAGCTGATTCTCTCTGTTTTTTCTAGGAAGTTAACAACACTGCTGGCATTGTTAAAAACTTTTAAGAAAGGGTACATATCGCTTAATTCCGAGACGGCGACATTTGACCATGTCCGACGAATGTAATCTTTAACGTCTTTAACTTCAAAAGGTTTAGCAAAGAAGTCTGATATGTGGGGCTCTGCTCTTAGTTGACTTGCAAAGCTGTTGTCCTTAAAAATACCACTCATCATAATAATTTTTGCATCAGGCTGTATTTCGTGGAGTTTTTTTGCTAGTTCGGTACCGTTCATTTTTGGAAGCATGCAGTCAATTAAAAAGAGTTGAAATTTTTGACTTTTACACACCTCGATCGCCTCATCTGCATGAGAAACGCAAGTAGTTTTCACTTTGCCACCATCTAAGGCTCTGCTTAAATGAGAAGAGAAATCTCTAGAGTCATCTATAATTAAAACACGTACTAAATTCACATATACTGATCGGAATTCAAGGATTCTGCTTGAGATTTTAGGGCCAAACCTTTAAAGTGTATCAGTATATTTCAGAAATGAACCAATCTAGGAGGTTTTCATGAGCTTAATGAATATAACAGATTCTCAGTTTGATACAGAGGTTAAAAGTGCAAGTACTCCAGTTCTAGTAGATTTTTGGGCTGAGTGGTGTGGACCATGTAGAGCTTTAGGTCCTAAACTTGAAGAAATTGCCTCAGAGATGGGAGAGTCAATTAAAGTTGTTAAGGTAAATGTTGATGAGAATAAAGAAATAGCTCAAAATTTTGCTATTAGAAGTATTCCTACAATGATTATTTTTAAAGATGGAAGTGATGTTGAAACTTTAATGGGTAATCTGCCAAAAGAAGAGATCGTGTCAAAAATCCAAAGTCATCTATAAGAGTAATTTCTTAAAAAACACTCACAAAAAAACACGCTTAAAGCGTGTTTTTTTGTGTGAGAATAATTTGATTTGATCAAATAAACACCATGTCCTCTTTTTAAGATTTGGACTTAAAACTTATTAGGAAGATAACCTGTATGGCAAAGTGGATTTTAAATTTTATTTTATTAGGCTCTCAGTTTACTTTTATCGGAGTCGTTTTTACGAACTATTTTTTTACTAGCTTTGCTAGCAAGCTTCTTCCTCCTGCCTCTGGTCCTGATCCTCAAATGGGTCTAGCTCCTTTACTAGTAGTATTTGTTCCAGCAGTAATTTTAGTTACAGCTTTAGCGCTGCTTTCGTCATTTTTAATTTTAAACGTTGTAAGTGGTGATGAGAAAAAAATTATAGTTGCCATAGCTTTTTTTATTTTCTCATTTATTATTCAAAACTATATAGCTCCAGCTGGACGTGATATTAAGCTTCAAAAAAGAAACTATAAATTCTTAAAAAAAGATCTTAATGATATTAAAAATAAAGATTTGGAATTGATTGCGATGACAACAGATCAGATCGACAAATTTGAATTTAAAGGTAGTAAAGAGACTTGGTTTTTTGATTATCTTAAAGAAAATACTGAAATTAGAGATTTACTACTATCTATTTTTGATAATAAAGAGCCACTAAGGATTTCTAAAGCAACTACTTTTATTATTTTACCGAAAGAATTTTTTTGGCGCCATATTGTTAAAAACAGTGGTAAAACTTATACTGCTTCATACGACTTCAAAGACAAAGTCACTATAGGAGAAAGTCATTACAGCTTATTATCAGTAGAGGATTTTAAGGCAGAAGATAACCCCTTTTTAAAAATTGCGAATGCTCGTATTTTTGGTAAAAACAGACTAGGTCTTCACTTTCAAATAGTTAATACTCCTTATAGGTTTATTATATTTGTGTCTGGTAAGAGATTTTCAGCAAGCTATGATAGAAAAAGGTATCAGGAGAGTCTATACACTGAGCCTATGATCTGGAAAGAAGACCTTTAAGTAGCTTTAGTATGGGGATGCATTTCATCTCTATTTTTAAAGCCTTAAAAGAAAAACCTTTTTAACGACACACTTGATACAAGTCCTAAAGACCCCATCGTAGTAACCATTGAAGATCCACCATAGCTAAGAAGTGGTAAGGGGACTCCTACAACGGGAAGTATGCCAATAACCATTCCAACATTTATAAAGAAATGCCAAAAAAGAATAGTCCCAACACCTACGCAAACTAAGGAGCCGTAGGGGTCTTCAGTACTCTGTGCTACCCTTAGGATTGAAATAAAAAGTAAGAAAAAGAGTATGATCGTTAAAGTTGAGCCTATAAATCCATGCTCTTCACTTAAGACTGAGAAAATAAAATCAGTATGTCTTTCTGGTAAAAACTCAAGTTGTGATTGAGTTCCTTGCATATAGCCCCTTCCAAAAAGGTTGCCACTTCCAACTGCAATCTTAGACTGTCTTGAGTTATACCCTCCACCCCTTAAATCTTTACCTGGGTTTAAGAAATTTAGGACTCTTTGTTTTTGATAATCTTTCATTCCAAAAGACCAAGTAAGAGGTGCTGCAAGGCACATTAAAGCAAGGGCTATAAGGATGAGTTTAAGTCTAAGCCCAATATAAAGAACCATCGAACCTAGAATGATGATCATTATAAGTGCTGTTCCTAGATCAGGCTGAGTTACGGTAAGAGCAAAAGGAATGATTGTAACAATGGCTGGAAGAATGAGATCTTGTAAATCAAGAGCTTGTTTCTTTAAGTGGCGAGCAAAAATTAAAGAAAGCACAAGAACTAAAGATATCTTCATAGTTTCAGACGGCTGAAATCTAAAAAAACCAAAGTCTAGCCACCTTTGAGCACCTAAAAAGCTTTTACCAAAGTATTTTACGCTTCCTAAGAGGATGAGGTTAGTGACATAAATAAACCAGACAAAATGTTTTATAAAACTATAATTTATAAGGCTCACACTTATAAATATCAGCCAGCCAATGCCCATCCATGTTGCTTGTGATAGAAACATTTTGCTTAAGCCTGTTGTACTTTGAGCATGAGTTGCACTGTAAAGGTTTAGAAGCCCGATTATAGTTAATGCCATGATGACAAAACCTAAGTTAAAATCAAATTTTTTAGCCTCTTTCCATTCCATAATTTTTAAAAAGTCTCCTTTTTATACTTAGTGGAGTTTTTAGCAACTTTCTTATCTTTTAAAAAAAGCTCTGGATGATGTTTTTTCATATAAGCTCTTAAAACATCTGTTACCATGGGGGCTGCTCCACTTGAGCCGTGACAAGCGTGAAGTGCAAGAGCGGCAACAACAATTTCAGGTTTTTCAGCTGGTGCAAAGCCGACAAATAAACCATGGTGACGATCTTTAATGGGTAGTTCTTCACATTTCTTATAAATATCATTTGCAGAAAATCTTTTAACTTGTGCAGTTCCTGTTTTACCTGCCATTAAAAACCTTTTAGAGGATCTATACCTTGCAGTACCTTTCTTACCATGAGCAACTCTTATAAGACCTCTAATAATGGTATCAAAATGTTTAGGATCTATACTTAGAGATTCTTCTGTGGTGAGGTCTTCTTCAAGGTTTGGCTTTGATTCTAGTATTGTTTTCCCTTTTGGAGAGAGAACTTCTTTAATTAAATAAGGCGAGTAGACTTTGCCTTTTGAAGCAATGCTAAGATAGGATTTAGCAAGCTGTAGGACGGATATGTTCGTATAACCTTGTCCTATAGCGTAGTTTAAATCTTCACCTCTTTGCCACCTAGGTTCTTTTTTTACATTTTCTTTCTTCCACTTTGTATTTGGAAGAAGGCCTTTTGACTCTTCAACGTATTTAATCCCAGTTTTATTTCCTAGACCTAGTCTTGAAATAACATCAGTAAGTTTATCAACACCAAGCTGCATACCAAGTTTATAAAAGAAAACATTTGAAGAGACTTCTAAAGCTTCTTCTACATTAACAAAACCGTGACCACTGGCTCTATGATCATGCCATCTTCGGCCTCCAAAGAAAATATAGCCAGGGGCTTCAACACGTGTGTCTTTTGTTATTTCTCCATGGTGAAGTGAAGCTAATCCAACAAGTGGCTTAAAAACAGAACCAGGCATATAGGTTCCTTGAGCTACTTTATCAGTTAAAGGTTTAAAACTATGAGTATTTAAAGATTTCCACATTTCTGATGAAATACCAGTTTGAAATAAAGTAGGATCAAATGAAGGCATGGAGGTCCAAGCAAGAACTTCTCCTTGCATATTTAGCGCAACCAGCCCGCCTTTTCTTAAGCCATATTTATCATCTCTTTTAAAAGCCTCATAAGCTGCAGTTTGAATATCTTTATCTAGAGTTAAAACAACGGTGTTTCCAATTTTTGGATCAACCTTTGAAAGGCCCATGTATGAGATTAAAGAGTTTTCAGCTTTTTGTACTCTTCCTCTAGCATCAACCTGTACGTATGAAATGCCATCTTTTCCTCTAATCATTCTATCAAGTTTATTTTCTATACCGGCTTGGCCAACTTGATCTCCTGGAACAAGAAAGGACCTGTTGTTTTTCATTTGATTTTTTGTGGCATGAGAGACGTAGCCAAAAATCTGAGCAGCGGATTCGCTTAAAGGGTAATCTCTAAAAATCACTTCTTCTACAATGATCTCAGGAAAATCGATTCTTGATTGTTTGAGAGTAAGAGCTTGTTTATTTGAGATTTGGTTTTTAACAAGACCGGGGTTAAAGGCACCTGTTTTAGAAAAATTTCTTTTTGTTCTTGCTGAAACACCTTCAGGGTCTTCATCTAATATAGTTGAAATATAATCAATAACTTCTTTATAGCGCTCTTTATTTTTTCTTCTAAAAGTACTTGGTTCAAGAGCAAGCCTATACCCAGGAATATTCCCAACTAGGACTTTACCGTTTCGATCTAGTATAGGGCCCCTTGGTGCATATATGGTTCTTTCTTTAATTGAGTTTTTTTGCGAGAAAGTTCTAAACTTTTTTCCTTGCAATATTTGAAGGTACCAAAGTCTTAAAAAAATAATAAGAAAAAAGAAAATAAGAAAACTAAAAGCATACCTTGCTCTGTTTTGATTAAGTTCTTTTGTAGCCTCACTGGATCCAAAGTTCATTACTAATTCACCTCAAAGCCAAAGGGCTGTTTGGTATTAGTTAAAGTGTCTAAGACCCAGAAAATAAATCTTAAAGGAGCTGCAAAAAGCGGGGTGATAAGAGCTGATAAAACCCATTTTACTACTTTAGGTGAAGCAATGGGGTCTTCAAAAAGAAGCCAGCTAGAAGCTAGTAAACTGATGTAGAAGAAGAGCACTGCGCCTAAAGCCATAAACATAAAATAGGGGAGTCCCTCAACATAGGAGCGGTTCTTTATAAAATAAATAAGGCAACTTGTAAGAAGACAGCCTAAAAGAATTGAGCTGTAAGGAGTTGCTGTAAAAGCACCTACTATAAGACAGGAAAAAAAACAAAAAAGCATACTTGAATTGAACTCTCTATGAAGTGAAAAATAAACTATAGGGACGAGCCAAAGATCAGTGTGAGGTATAAAGCCAATTGATGAAAAGATTGTTGTTTCAAGAGAGCAAAGGCTTAATAAAAAAAACAAATGCAGAATAAAGTTTGAAATAGACTTAATATAGTCACTACTCATCTTCTAAATTCTCATTATTAGCTTTGATGACAACAAAGAGCTCTTCACTGTCTTTAAGCTCACTTCTTGGTCTAATGTAGGCTGTCTTAATTATTCCTGTACTTCCTTTAGATATGTTTTCAACTATTCCAATAGGGAGGCCTTTAGGAAACATATTTGATTGGCCAGAAGTTACGATAAGGTCGCCAATTTGAATGTCGGTGTTTTGGTTTAAGTGACGCATTTCAAGTAAACCACTTCCGTTGCCTTCAATAATTCCTTTTGCTCGTGATCTTTGTACCAAGCCCTCAATAGCTGCAAACCTATCTGTAACAAGAAGAACTCTAGAGTAGCTATTAGAGACTTCATTTATAAATCCAGTCACTCCCTCTAAGCCAAGTACTCCCATGTTTCGTTTTACCGATTGAGACTCGCCTTTATTAATCGTTAAAGAAAGGCTTTCAGATACTGAGTCTTTAGAGATAACAAGGCTTGGCAGAAGAGAAATTGCTGATTTTTCTTTAAAATCAAGCATTCTTCTAAAGCGCTCATTCTCTAATTTGATCTCTTCATAAGCAACTTTTTCCATTCTTAGGCGAGAGACTTCTTTTAAGAGGCTTCTATTCGTGTTTTTTACAGAAATAAGGTTAAGGTATTCAGATGTAGTGGACTGCACTCCGCCACTTATCCAGTTTAAGCTTGCCTGAAAAGCATAAGAAGTGCCAACAAAAGGAGCGCCTAAGGCTTTTAAAGAGCCTTCAAGGTTAGTAAGAACAAAGGGCAGTGAGAGAACTGCTAAACCAATGAACACTTTCTTAAGATCAAATTGAAAAAACATTTTAAATTAAATACCTCTACTAAAGTTTATGTAATCAGTTCTAATTAAGCAACTTATTTACTTTTAAGCTTGAAACATTAAAGCTTGTTAAAAGGGTTTAAAGTAATGACTTAAAAACGATCATTTCTCTTTAAGCAGAGTGATTTGATGTTAGTCATAAAACATGACATTATTTGAAACTTTCTAAATGGAGATACACTAGAATGATTGAGAAAATGAGAAAACCAACTAAATCAAAGAATTTCATTAACTACGTAATGTATGTGATTATTTTTGGAATGATCATAGGTTCTTTTGTCCTTATGATTCCTGGTTTAGGTGGAGGTGGAGTTCAATCTGCAAGTGATGCAGCAGTCATAGGATCTTCTTCAATATCAAGAAGAGATTACTTAGATCAGGTTAAGCAGCTTGAGTCTCAGTATTCAAAAATGTTTAACGGAGATATTCCAGACTTTATGAGAAAAAGAGTTAAGCAGTCTGCAATAGAGGGTTTGGTAAGAACAGAAGTACTTTCTGACTATGCTGAAAAAGAAGGTTTTGTTGTAGCAAATGATGAAGTTGGTTATATGCTTAAAGAAGTTCCTGCTTTTCAAGAAGATGGTGAATTTAGTAGGGATCGTTATGATAACTATTTAAGTTATGTTGGCAAAAGTGCTGCTCAGTTTGAGGCAAAGCTTATGAAACAAATGACAGCTCAAAGGTTAAACGAATATTTTTCTCAAGGCCTTATGAATGCTCCACAAGAAGCAGACCTTAAAGAATCTGCTGATAGTATGTCTTTAGAGTTTGAGTATATTGAGCTTAGTCCAAGTTCTTTAAAATCTATTGTTGATGTGACAAATGATGAAGTAAGTGCAGTTTTAGCTACTGAAGAGGGGTTAAAGCAAGTTGAAGACTTTTACCCAAGAGTTAAGTCTGATTTTAAAGAAAAAGAGTCCGTAAGGGTGAGCCAAATACTTTTAGATTCTGAGTCAAAAGAAAAAGCAGATGAGCTGCGAGCTAAGCTTACAAAAGATAACTTTGCTCAGCTAGCAAAAGAGAACTCCATTGATCCTGTTACAAAAACTAAGGGTGGAGATTTAGGCTTTATTAAAAAAGGTGATTTTGCTCTAGAGATAGAGAAAGCTGCTTTTTCTATGAAAAAAGATGAGGTATCAGATCCTATAAAAACTAAAGAAGGTTACGCTATATTACTCATTGGAGAGAAAAGGGAAGCAAGTGATGCTGATTTTAATACAGTAAAAGATAAAGTAGCTAAAATTTATCTCAAGTCAGAGAAAGCAAAAAAAGTATCTAAAGAGTTAACAGAGCTTGTAGCCACTAAAAACTTTGAAGCTTTAAAAACTTTAACTAAGAAGAATGATTTAAACTGGAAGAATCCAGGTAAGTTTTCTTTAAGTGATAAGTCTCTACCAGGAATTGGTGATTCAAAAGAGATTGAAGAAGCTCTTTTTTCTTTAAAAGAAGATGGTGATATATATCCTGAAGTTCTTAGTCACCAAGGTAATGAGTATTTAGTAAGAAGGCTTAAGGTCAATACAGTTGATTCTGCTGATGATAAAAAACAGCCAAACTTAAGACAATCAAATAGAGGTCAAAACCTCATACAAGACCTTTTTAAAAAACATAGAGAAGATTTAAATGTTAAGGTAAATCCAAGCTTATTTGAGTCATAAGTCTCTTTTTGTAACAAATCTTAATTCTAAGGTTGAGACATTTTAAAATAATATCAAAGCCCAAATCTGCAACAATTTGGGCTTTTTTTTATACATTTGGCTTTTTTCGATCCAGTTTGAGAATTTAGTTATAAAAAAAACTAGATATGATTTTAGTCTGTAAATACTGCTAAGTGCTTAGGACTTTCGTACCGAATTATAGGTATGAAATTAATTTTGATACCTCTGGCAGCTTTGTTTACTTTCTTACCTCAGGCCTATTCTTTAGATGTGGTTCCTGGTGAGTATATTATACGTTATAAAAACTCTAACTCTGGGGTGGGGGCTTTAGGTAAAACTGCGCTAGAGCATAATATGCAGCTTAGAAAATCATGGTCAGGTATGAACCTCCACCATTTTAAAGTAAGAGATGTTGACCGTGACGATGTAGCTAACACTTTAAGAAGCTTAAAAGATGATCCAGATGTTTTGTTTGCTGAGCCAAATTACTATGTTACGGCTTCAGATCTGCCATATGCAATGACGGCTGCTCCAATAAGAGCTCCAGAAAGTTGGGCTTTAGCAACTCCAAACGGACCAGGTGTTGTAACACCAGTTGTTGCTGTTCTAGATTCAGGGCTTGATATTACTCATCCTGTATTCTCTGGAACGGGAAGGCTTTGGGAGAATACAGCTGAGCTTAATGGTGTAGTAGGTGTAGATGATGATGGTAACGGCTATATTGATGATATTAATGGTTGGAACTTCATTAGTAATGACAATGATTTAACAGATAATTCTGGACACGGCACACACGTTTCAGGAATTGTTGTTGGCTCAACAGAAAATATTTTTACTATGACAGGAAATGAAAGAGTAAAAGTTATGCCATTAAAGTTTTTAGATGCTAATGGTATTGGAACGACTGCAGCTGCAGTTAATGCAATTTATTATGCCGTTGATCAAGGAGCAAAGGTTTTAAATAATTCTTGGGGCGGAAGTGATTATTCAGTTTCTCTACATGAGGCAATCACATATTCTTATAATCAAGGAACTCTTTTTGTTGCAGCTGCCGGGAACAGTTCAAATAATAATGACAACAGTCCAACATTTCCTGCAAACTATGATGTGCCAAACGTTGTATCAGTAGGAGCTTCAACTGATGGTGATGGGCTTGCTAGCTTTTCAAACTTTGGATCTGAAACGGTGGACCTTCTTGCTCCAGGAGTGAGTATTTACAGCACTATTCCAGGTGGGGGGTTTGGTCTTTCTACAGGAACAAGTATGTCAACGCCCTTTGTTTCAGGCCTAGCTTCAATGATTGTAAGAGAAGCCCCTCAGTTTTCAGGTTTTCAGATTAAAGAAACAATACTAGATAGTGTAGATGCTGCAAGTGGCGCAAGTGGAGTAACTCTTACAGCTGGTAGATCGGCTTTTGAAAATACTGTAGGTAATTCTCAGGCAAATAAATCAAACCCGACTTTCCAGCCTGACTACACTCCAGATTATAATTACTCTTCAAGAAGTCTTGCTTCAACTGAAGCTGGAGCTGGCTGTGGAAGAGTAAGGGAAGTTTATAAAGATAAATTTGGATCTTATAAGAACAACACACAAGCCTCTTTGCTTCAAAAGGTCTTAGCAGCTTTCTTACTACTTCTTCCTGTGCTGGTAGCTTTTGTTGCTAGATTAAGTAGTACTGGCAGAATAAGAAGAAAATATAAGAGAGTTAAAGTTAATTTAATTGGAGATCTTTACTTTGCAGGTATTAATATTCCTGTAGCAGTTGAGGACATATCTGCAGGTGGAGCAGGAGTAAGTTTAAAGAACAGTAAGCTTAATAAGTTTTTTTCAAAGACTGAAGAGGAGCCTGTGACATTAAAAGTCTATAAAAAAGATAAAGCAGCAGCTCAATATCCATGCAAAATAGTTAGAAACTCTAACGGAAAGCTTGGTTTAAAGTTTTAAAAACACCTAAATGGGCCTTTTAAGGCTTATTAATTTGCATACCCTAAGTTAACAAGTAGCCTATTCCTCAAGGAAAACACTAAATATTTAGTAAAGAGAGGTAAGGGCATGAAAGTATTAATATCTATATTATTAGGTATGAGTTTTATGGTGTCTTGTTCAAGTATGTCTAAGAAGACATATACTGAAGAAGAGATTAAAGCTGAATCAACAAGAATAAATGTATTTTTTGAAAAAGAATTTAAAGCAGGTATTCAAAGGTATCCAACTTTTTTAACATACATAGGAAGTCGTGAAAGGTATGGAGAGCTTAACGATGGAAGCTATGAGTTTGCAAAAGAAGACATTGAGCTTTCGAAAAAATCATTAAAAGAGCTAAAGAAATTTAATTATGCTGCTTTAGATAAGCAATCAAAAATTAGTTATGATTTATATAAGGATCGTCTTGAAAACAGTATAAAAGATTTTAAGTACCATTATCACGGGTATTACGTAAATCAGATGTTTGGTCATCACTCAAGTCTTCCAGATTTTATGATTAACATGCATCAGATTGCTAATAAAAAAGAAGCACAAGCTTATATCTCAAGGCTTAAGGCTTTTAAGAAAAGCTTTGATCAACTTATTGTTAATATGAAAGAGCAAGAAAAAAGAGGAATTAAATATCCTAACTTTATTTTTGAGAAAGTGATTAGAGACTCTCAAAATGTGATTTCAGGTATTCCTTTTGATTCATCAAAGAAGGAAAGTGCTCTTTATGAAGATTTTAAAAGAAAGCTTTCGAAAATAAAGCTTAAGAAAACTGATAAGACCATTCTTCTTAATGAGGCAAAAATAGCTTTAAAAACTAGCGTTAAGCCAAGCTATGAAAAACTTGTGACGTATCTTGTTGATTTAGAAAAAAGAAGCCCTGAAAGCAATGGAGCTTGGGCTTTTCCTGGTGGAGCTAAGTTTTATAAAAAAGCTCTTAAAGACACAACAACAACAGATATGACAGCAACTGAAATTCATAAAACTGGTCTTGCTGAAGTAAATAGAATTCATGATGAAATGAGAAAGATCATGAAGGAAGTAAAATTTGAAGGCAGCTTAGAAGACTTCTTTAAGTATATGAAAGCGAGTAAGCGCTTTTACTTTTCAAATAATGCAAAAGGTAGAAAAGCATATCTTAAAGAAACTAATAAGATCATAGCTAATATGAAGTCAAAATTAGACGGGCTTTTTAATATCAAACCAAAAGCAGATTTAAAAGTTAAACCAGTTGAAGCTTTTAGAGAAAAATCTGCTGGGATTGCATTTTATCAAGGACCTGCTTTAAATGGTTCTCGCCCAGGCACTTATTACGTAAATCTTTCTAATATGGCTTCAGTTGCAAAATATGATATGGAAGCTTTAGCTTATCATGAAGCAATACCTGGGCATCACATGCAAATAGCTATTGCTCAAGAGCTTAAAGGAATTCCTACTTTTAGAAAAATGGGAGGATACACAGCTTATTCAGAAGGCTGGGGGTTATATTCTGAACTCGTTCCTAAGGAGCTTGGAATGTATAAAGATCCTTACTCAGATTTTGGAAGACTTAGTATGGAGCTATGGAGAGCTTGTAGATTAGTAGTAGATACAGGTATTCACTATTATAAGTGGGATAGGGATTCTTCTATTGCATACTTAAAGAAAAACACTCCAAACTCTGATGATGAGATTTTTAAAGGTGTTGAGAGATACTTTGTGATGCCAGCTCAAGCTACAGCTTATAAAGTAGGTCAGCTTAAGATCCTCTCTTTAAGAAAATATGCAAAAGATAATCTAAAAGATAAATTTGATATTAAAGAGTTTCATGATGTTGTTCTTAAAAATGGTGCTCTACCGATGAACCAACTTGAAAAGCAAGTTAAGGATTATGTTGCTACGAAATAATTTTTTCTAAGCAAGATTGTGAAGAACAAAGCCCCGATTCATAGGGGCTTTGTTCTGTTTCAGATAATTAAATCTTATATGTTTAAAAGAATCTATTGGCATAATTTGCCACTGAATTTAAATTTTTTGCCAAAATAAAAGTAGCTTTTTAGAATTTACTAGCTAAGATTCCTGTATGATAAAGGTAAAACACTATACAGATTATAAGTCTTTTTTATCTGCATATGCTAACTATAAAAGAACAAAAAATAAGCATTGGACGCTTGGAGTTTGGACTAAGCAACTGGGCTTAAAGTCTACCTCATCAATTTCTAAAGTGATCTCGGGTGAAAGACTTCCTGGAAAAAAAATAATAGAGAAGCTAGTTTTATACTTTAAATTTTCAACATCTGATGAAAAATATTTTAGAGGACTTATTGCTTTTCATAAAGTGAAAAACGATCCTGAGCTTGCTGTAGCAGTTTTAGAGAAACTTGGTAAGGAACATCCCAACGGGTCAGTTGCTATACTTGAGGATTCAACGTTTCAGATTCTTTCAAACTGGTATAGCTTTGCTGTTAGAGAGGTTATTAGAGCTGGTGTTAGCTTTAAAGATCTAAGCTTAGTGAGTAGTCTTTTTAACTTTAAGGTTAATGTTAAAAGCCTAAGTTATTGTTTGCGGTCATTAAAAAAAGCTAAGCTAATTGAAGAAAGCGAATCAGGAGATCTTTTTGCTACCAGCCATAGAGTTCAAACTCAAAGTGATTACGCGAGCGAGGCAGTAAAACAATATCATGAAAAAACAATAGCTCTAGCAAAAGAAGCTGTACGAAAGATCTCTGTTGAAGAAAGAGAGTTCCAAGGCACTACACTAAATATAAATAAAGAGAATTTTTTAGCAGCACAAGAAATGCTGCGAAATTTTAGAGAAAGATTTGTAAAAAATTTTGAAGAAACAGATGGAAATCAGATTTATCAAATGCAAATCCAATTCTTTCCATTAACCAAAGAGATTAAAAAGGAGAAAAAATGAAATTTAAAATAGGCTTGTTAATTAGTATATTCACTTTTTGTATGAACCACGTCTTAGCAGAAGAAGGTTTTGTAGCTAATGGAGGAGATATTATTCTTTGTGCTTCAAATAACCCCTTTAAGACTAGATTGCTTGATTATCATGAAAGACAAGTCCTTTTTCCAGAGACCAAATATGATTTTGGTGAGAACAGCTTAAGCGTTAATGAAAAAGTTCATAGAATAATAGATAGAGTTGGTCGTTTTGATCTTAATAGAGCTGCAACGTATAGAAAATATTTTTCTAGTTTTTTTGATGAAGTTATTTTTACAGAAGATGATCTAGAAGATGTGCCAGACTCTAACCACGTTTCCATTCCTTCTGGATGTGGAATAAAGCAAATAGTTATTCAATTTAGTGATGGGTTTAATGTCCCAGGCAAGAGATATCTTATTGATTTAAAACTCTGGAATCAGATTGACGATAATACTAAAGCAGGTTTGATTTTACACGAACTTATTTATAGAGGTGCTATAGAGACTGGACATAAGAACTCTATAGCAACTAGAGCCTTTAATGCTTATATAGTTAGTGTCTTATATAATCATATAACTGAGGAAACTTATTACAAGTTTTTGATTGAATACAATTTATCAGAAGTTGAGAGGTACCCAGGACTCATTATAGATAGGAGTGAAAAAATTTGGTATTCAGACGAGGGTCGTATCTTAAAAGCGCAGTTTAAACCGGGATCATCTATACAAATGTTTGGTCAAGATATTATTCTTTCAAATACTGGTAATAGTATTATTGAGTTTGTTAGAGGTGAGCCAGATTTAATACAAGAAATAGAAGTAGTAGATGAGAGTGACTTTATGATTTTTGAGTCAGATTACAATTCTTTTAAAACACAGAAAATGAAAATATACTCTAAGAGAGGTTTTGTTCGTTTTGATCAACATAACGATTTTCTTAATATATTTGGTAAATATATCGACCTTTCAGATCGTGAAAATCATTTAGTGGAGATCCGTTTAAATATTAATTCAGGTACGATTCTAGATATATTTATGGGCGGAACTCGTGATGGCCTGAATCATCAAGGTGAAGTTTTATTTAGTTGGAATAATCAAGATTTGATAGTTGGTCTGTCTAAGAACGGCAATATTTTTGGAGGTTATGGAATTTTTAGTTTAGAGTTTTTTAGTTCAAATCTGTTGAAGTCAGGATGGATTAAGAATGACTTCATTCAGTTGCGATCAGGAAAATCTTTTGAGTTATGGAAATATCAAGAATCAGATAAAGTAGGCTCTAGTCATTTTGGGGTGATTGGCTTTTCGGGAATTAGTTTTTATGAGACTGGAGAAATTAGAGAGTTTTATCCTAAAAAAGCTGTTTTTAAGTATAAAGATTTAGATTTAAATATTGTAAGTGGTTTTCCAATTATGCTAAATAAAAATGAAGAGATTATCAAAGCATCGGTTTGGTCAGACTTTAGGTTTGAACTCAATAATGGTAATGTGGTGAAAGTTCTAGGAAGAAGAACTTTTGAGCTCTATGACGATTTAAGTCTGAAGTCAGCCTCAACGGACCCTAATGATGAACTTCTGGACATAAATAATTTAGTTATAAGATGTGAGGATGCAGAATTTAATAAACAAGGTTATGTGATAAAGTGCGACAAAGAAGAGATTAAGTACTAAATTTTATTAAAAGAAGCCTTGTTTATTAAACTAGGCTTCTTTCATTTAATTTAGATATGAACTTTTTAAATTAATTTAGTGTATACTCTTCATCAGGAAGTACTGCTATTTGTGCAGAAATCACGATAAAGCACTTTAAGCATACTAAAGCTATTTTCTTTTCCAGCCATCGCTTCCACTAGACTTAGGTTTTCTTCTAGGCCTACCGGTGTTATCACTGCCGCTACTATTGCTTTTAGACTTCTTGCGACCGCCGCCACCTGCACTACGTCTATCTCCACCACGACTCGATCTTGCGTCTCCATCACCATCTCCGCTGCCACGTCTTTTACTTTTAAAACGTCCTCTAGCGCCTTTTGAGTTGCTCCATCCACGTCTGTGTCTTTCACTAGATTCGCCGGCGGCAGAGGCTGTCATATTCTCAATTTCAACAGCTGCGTTAAGCTTTTTAATTTTTGGCTCTAAGACGTTTTGAAAAATAAGCTCAATAAGTTTATCTTTTTCAGTCTCATTTAAAGCTTCTTTTAAGTCTTTAAAGTTGTTGCTCTCAAGCAAATGACTTGGTTCTTGAGCAAGTAAAAGTGAGATTTCATCTTTTATAAAATTCTTTTTAATATCTTTTAATGATGCAAACTCTCTTTTTTCTATTTTTGATTTAGTCGCTTTCTCAATTCTACTAATACTGTGAATGTCTTGAGGCGCAATGAGACTTATAGCTTGTCCTTTTGCTCCGGCTCTTCCTGTTCTCCCGATTCTATGAACGTAAGATTCTACATCTGGTGGAAGCTGGTAGTTAAAGACGTGAGTCAGGTTATTTACATCAATTCCACGTGCGGCAACATCAGTACAGACCATAAGTTGAGAGGCTTTCTTTTTAAAAAGTCTCATAGATCTTTCTCTTTGAGTTTGATTCATGTCTCCATTTAAAATGGATATGGTCATGCCTTTCTTTTGAAGTGCTTCTCCAACTGATTGAGAGTCCATTCTTGTTCTGCAAAAAACAATGCCGTGCATGTCCTTAGCTTCACTGATGAGCCTCCAAAGGCCATCAAGCTTTTGTTTAGGTCTAATAATATAGTAACTTTGCTCGATATTAGCGTTACTCATAGCCTCTTTTTTTAATCTAATAACTTTAGGGTCGTTAAAATGTTTTTTAGTAAGTTCTAAGATTGGCTTAGGCATTGTTGCAGAGAACATCCAAGTTGTTTTTTTCTCTGGAAGGTATGTGAGGATTTCTTGAATTTCTTCTAAAAAACCCATATTTAGCATTTCATCTGCTTCATCTAAAATAAAGTATTTAACAAACTTTAGATTTAAAGCTCCTCTTTTTATAAGATCTCTTACTCTTCCAGGTGTTCCTACTATAATTTGTGGCTTCTTATTTTTTAAGAAACTAAGCTGATTTGTGTAAGAAGCTCCACCAAGAATAGGGTAGGACCTGATATCTTCATATTTAGTAAATTTATCAATTTCTGTATAAACCTGATTAGCAAGTTCTCTAGTGGGAGCTAAAATCAAAGCCTCAACATTGGAGCTTTGCTGGTTGATTCTAGAGATTAAAGGCAGTCCAAAGGCTGCAGTCTTTCCTGTGCCTGTTTGAGCTTGTGCTACAAGGTCTGCAGGGTGCTCGTTAAGGAGTGCTAGGGTTTGGTGCTGAATCTCAGTAGGCTCTTTATAGCCAGCTTTTTCAATAGCTTTTAGAAGTGAGGGTTTTAGGTTGTAGTCTGAAAAATTCAAAATGAGTTGCTCCTATAGCTTATGTGGTGTGCGGCTTAAATGAGGGTTATATCCTACATATCTAGTAAATACTGGTAATATAGGAAAATAGGCCCTCTTCATGTAAATACTATAAGAATGTAAAGCAAGTGGTCGCTAAATCTGGTGTCGTTAGGGATTTTATACGCCTTAAAGTCTTTAAATGTCTAAATGACCTATCTTTATAAAATTAGAGGTTTCTTGATAATCTGTAGATGAGCCTAGAGGGATCCAGCCAGACTCACATATGATAGCTCCATTTTGAATTTTAACTTCAATTGTGGGATTGCAAACTTTTAAAAAAGTAAACCAATTACTATCTACTTCAGAATTAAACCAGTTTCTATCAGGGGTAAACCAAGTTTTTTTATCTATAACAACAAGTTCATCATCACTATCAACTGTGAATAGAGCGTTATTAAACCAAGTATTGGGGCTCAAAGGTCTTGTAATAGAGTGCTTTTTTGCTTCAAGAATAACATGACCAAAAATTGAGTTTATTTTAATGACATCTCCAGCTGCAGGCGAGTTATCATTGCTTGCGATACTATAGTTAGTTAAAAAAATAGTTAGAAATAAAAATTGTATCAAGATTTTCATAATATAAGAACTCCTCTATCATTAGCTAATTCTGCTGTTTCTGGCTATATCCAGAATACTTTAAATAGTCTATTTACAAGGTGTGGCTTTGTATAAATCACAGGCTAATTAGGTTGCATGTCAAATATATACTGTAAAATTTATTTGAATGTAAAAGTGCTAGACGGTGACAAAATCTGTGACTATTCATAAAAAAATTCATTCTGATTTTAAAAACTAGATAAAGTAGTGATAATTCTATAGTTTGAGATTGATCCAAATGCGGCACGTTAGTTTTTATAAAGGAGACATAAGGCTTTGAAGTCATCACTTACATTCCTATCCATACTTCTATTTTGCCTAAGTGCTTTCTCAGTTCCTAATAGGTACGTACCAAGTATGATGACTTCCATGGTTAAAGTAGACTGGGAAAACTCTAGAAATCACCTTGGAAGAGACTGTGGAGCTCCTAAGGGCGGAGTTCATGTAAATGGTATGACGTATCAGGTTTGTGACTTTGAAACTAGATTCGGTTTAGCAATAGATTCTCCTGCAGCACAGATTAGGTATACGAAGTTTTACTTAAACAATGCCTCTTCTCAAAAAGGTGAGAAAGGAAGTCTTGTTATTGCTCCAGGAAGAGCTGAATCTTCACTTAAGTATATAGAAGTGGCTTATGATTTTTTAAAAAGAGGTTATTCTCCTGTTTATGCTATAGATCATAGAAGCCAGGGATTTTCATCAAGGTCCTTAGAAAACCAAAATATTGTACATGTAGCTGACTTTAATAATTATACAGAAGATTTTAAGGACTTTGTAAATAAGGTTGTTTTAACAGATCCAAGCATAAATAAGGAAAAGCTTTTTCTTATTTCTAATTCCATGGGTGGAGCTATTACAGCAATGTATCTAGAGCAAAATGAAACACACCCCTTTAAGGCTACAGCAATGTTTGGGGCAATGTTTAAAATAGAGTACCCAAAGCCCTACTCTGAGTTTCTTGCAAAACTAATCTCAAATGTAGTTTGTAATATTGATATTCCAAGCTTTGATTGTGATGGGTATGCTCCTGGTAGGGGAGGCGACTTTGATGAGGCTCAAAGAATCTTTTTAGCAAATCCCCTTACTCATAGCCGTAATAGATATGAAATGAGAAATGAGATATGGAGAAAGAGGCCATGGATGGTCTCTGGAGGCATATCCTATAAATGGATTCAAAGCTCAACAAATGTTGCTAGTGTTATTAGAAGAGATGCGTTAAAAATATCAATACCTATGATGCTCGTCACTGCAGGAGAAGACAGTATAGTTGATCCTGTTGGTCAATCTGAAGTTTGCCTAAACGCTCCAAAATGTGTGAGATACTTATCTCCTGGTGCTCGCCATGAAGTACTTATGGAGAAAGATTCTATAAGGGGTCACTGGCTTGGCTACTACCTAACTGCGGGAAGACCTTCTGCCGGGGGCTTGCTTTTTGATTTTCTTGAAAACCCGCAAAACCATATTAAGTAGTTTGTTTACCTTGTTCATATTTAATTCTTTTAGCTTTAGTCTTTTTATGGTTATCTTATGAAAATATATATTATCGGTGGTGGGGCTGCAGGTTTTTTTGGAGCTATTAGATGCGCTCAAAGAGCAAAAGACTTAAATCTAAAAGTGAGTATAGACATTTTAGAAGCTTCCCCCAACTTTTTAAAGAAGGTTAGAATCTCAGGTGGAGGAAGGTGTAATGTCACACACCATATTTATGATTCAAATAAATTTAGTGAAAATTACCCAAGAGGCTCTAAAGAATTAAAATCTCCTTTTAGTCAATTTCAAGCCTTAAATACAGTTGAGTGGTTTAAAGAAAGAGGAGTTGACCTCGTTGCTGAAAGCGATGGGAGAATGTTTCCTAAGAGTAATAGCTCTGAGACTATAATTGATTGTTTTTTAAATGAAGCTAAAAAACTTGGAGTAAATTATAAACCAAACTTAAATGTACAAGCAGTAAGTTTAAATAAAGATAAAAAATTCTTGTTAACTGTTAGAAATGAAGAACAAGACTATGCTTGTGATAAACTTCTTATTGCTACAGGGAGCTCTCCTGTGGGTTATAAGCTTGCAAAATCCTTAGGCCATAAGATTACGAATTTAGCACCATCACTTTTTAGTTTTAAGTTAGAAGATAGTTTACTTCAGGGTCTTTCAGGAACAAGTTTTAAAGAAGCTGAAGTCTATGTTAAAATTGATGGTGTAAAGAAAAACTTTAAACAAAGAGGACCTGTTCTTATAACTCACTGGGGTTTAAGTGGTCCTGCTGTATTAAAGATTTCAGCCTGGGCCGCTAGAGAATTAAAGGAGAGTAATTATAAGGGAAGGCTTGTTGTTAACTGGCTTGGACTTAAAAATTCAGAAGTCTCTTTTGAGTTATTAAAGAGTATAAAGTCAAAAAGCGAGAAGAGTCTTATAAAAAATAACCCTCCAGAAGGTCTAACTAAGGCTTTTTGGGAAAAAGTTTTAATTAAAAATGATTTTACCCTTACTCTAAAGTGGATGGATTTATCTTATAAAGATTTAAGAAAAATTGCTGAAATGCTAACAAATTATAGTTTTGAGATTAAGGGAAAGAATAGGTATAAAGATGAGTTTGTTGAATGTGGAGGAGTGTCTTTAAAAGAAATTAATTTTAAGACTATGGAAAGTAAAGTTTGTAATAACCTCTACTTTGCCGGTGAAATACTCGATATTGATGGCATTACAGGAGGTTTTAACTTTCAAAATGCATGGACTACGAGTTGGCTTGCAGCAAATGATATAATGAAACAATAGTGAGTGCTTACTAGAGCTTTTGATCCATGATCCTAAAAGTTAAGTTAACTCTTGGGTCTTTAACCTTCTTTGTTGGTGGTAGTCTATGGAGCCAGTTTTCTTGAGTTAATCCTGTCATTATCAGTAAGCTTCCATGTTCTAATAAAATTTCAATTTTCTCTTTAGTCTTTTTATTTTTAAATAAAAATCTTCTTTCTGCGCCAAAACTTAAAGAAGCTATAGCGCCATGTTTTTTAAGTTCCTTTTCGCCATCACTATGCCAAGCCATCCCCTCATCACCACTGTGGTAGAGATTAAGTAAGCAGGAGTTAAAGTCTTCACTAGTAAGTTTTTTAAGTTTTGACTTTAATGTCTTTAACTCAGGCGTCCATAAGCGGGCCGTCTTAGTAACCCTTGAATAAGTGTAGGAGTACTCTTTTGAAGCGTACCAAGCGACTTTTCGTTTTGTAATATGTTTTTTGCCAAAAATGACTGCTTGATCATGCTCCCATATAATATTCTTTAGAAGACTTTCGTATAAGGAATCAGATTTTTTTTGTGAGAAAACCTTGCCGTAGTAAATAACCTCTCCATCATAGGGTAGAATATTTTTCACTAACTCATTGCCTTAGCTCTAGCTGTTTTTACTTATTGTGTACAGGGCTATTGAGAGCGCTGAGTTCACGTTTAAAGACTCGACTTTAGAAGATATTTGAATCGAAAGAGAGTTTTTTAGCAAATGGGGTGGGATGTTTCCTCCTTCTTCTCCTAGTAATAGTCTTAAATTATTAGCCTTAAAAGAAGCTAGCGGCTCTCCTTGCCTGTCTAGTGTATATAAGAAACTTGATGCTTTCAGGTCTTTTAGTGAAGGTCCGTTAAAAAGAGGGGACTTAAAAACAGCACCTGCAGAAGTTTTAATGACTTCTGGTAGGAATGGGCTCGCAGCTTCTTTAAGTAAGATAATTTTTGAAGCATTAAAAGCTAATGAGGTTCTTATAAGTGCGCCGAGATTTTTTGGGTCTCCAGCAGGAATGAGAACTTCAATACCTTCAGGTTCTTGCGATTCAATAAAATTTGGTATGTTAAATGTGTTTTTAAGAAGTATAGGAGCATTAGTGCCGTGAATATCAAGTTCTTTAAATAAAGCTTTTGATAAAAGTATATCGGGTTCATTTTGGTAGTAAATGGACTCTCCATCTAATTCAGGAGTGATTTTAACTCCAGAAACAATACACTTGCTCTCTTTTTTTATACCTTTAGAGGAGAGGAGGCTCTTGAGCATTTTAAATGTTTTATTATCGCTGCTTTCAATCATATAAGTTATTTAGGAGAATATAACATAAAACTTGGTCTTTAAAGTGTTAGCTGCTTGCATTCTTCCCTTTATTTAAAGAGATTGTGGTGGGTTTAGGCTAGTAAGAGATTGAAAATTTGACTCAAATGTTTGTGCTTAATAAAATGAGTTCATATGTTATTTAGTTTTTTTCCTTGGTTGTTGTTAAAGTCTACTGAGTATTTCTAAGCTAATTGTATTAATGGAGGTTTGTTGTGCTGGTTTTAAAAAATGTGACAATGGTATTAATAGTTTTATACACTATCCCTGCACTCTTAATGTTTGTATTCTCAGGGACAGCCTACAGAGATTCTAACAGTTTAGAGCGTAATCTCTTAACATTTCTCATATTTTCCCCACAAATATTGCTATTTATTGCATTTATGGTTCCAAAGTTTCTTCCTGATTTTGATAATACAAAGTTTATAGTTTTCATTCCTTTTATAGTTATTTTGCTTTTCACATGCTTTTCACTGTCTTATAAGCTTAAGAACAGAGCTTTTAATAAATCTGAAGTAGAGAAAAATAAAAGTGCAAGTCAAAGGTTTCTCGATTTACTGCCAAAGGAAGATATTGATGAAAAACCAGAGTTTTATCTTGTAAGAAATATTGTTGAGACTCAGGAGAAGCAGGTTTTTATGGTGGCGCTTCAGTATCCCTTATCAAAAGTAGTAGATGGCTTCGGCAATAGAGATATTTTAGATTCAGGAGCTGAGGGAAAAGAGCCGGGTGTGAAAATGTGGCTTTATATGTCTAAAAAAGGCGAAGATTCTACGATTTATAGATCAGGGTATATTAAGGGGGCTTATGTAAGTGCTTTTAGTTTTAGTAATACTGGTATGTACAAGCCTAAGGCTGGTGAAATTGAGTCTAAAAATTTCCAGCTTGTGTTAAGTAAAGGTGGTGTTGAAGCTAAAAACTTTAGTGTGTATGTCGATAAACTACCTATGCTTGAAGGTGCTTATGAGGTAAATTTTGAGCAGTTAAAAGACTACTTTGAAGATTAAGAAAGCTCTTAAAGCGGGCAGTTTGTTTTTGACCTCTCTATAAGAGGCGACTTTTTTCTTTACTCAAGCTGTGGTTGTCTTTTTTAGTCGTAAAAAAACAAGTTAAATAGTTGAGTTGAAGGTTGCAATGATTATAAAAATACATGAGTATTATTAGCATGTTATCAGAACAACTTGATCAATTAGTTGAAGACGCTTTAGGCAGTTTTAAAGCTGCTACTAACTCAAAATCTCTTTACGATGCTAAGGTTAAATACCTTGGTAAAAGTGGAAAGTTTACGGAGATCTTAAAAGGTCTAGGTAAGCTTTCTAAAGAAGAAAGACCTGCTGCTGGAAAGCTTGTGAATGAAAAAAAGAAAGAGCTTGAAGAAGCTTACTCTCAAATTTTAAGCAACCTTGAAACAGCTGAGCTTAATAAGAAAATCGAAGGGGATTTCTTTAATTTCTCATTCCCTGGTAGTAGTGAAGCTCAGATAGGGAGTCGTCACCCGATTGGTTTAGTGATTGAAGAAATGATTTCAATCTTATCAAGACTAGGCTTTGCTGTAAGAACAGGTCCTCATATTGAGTCAGATGAGAAGAATTTCTCAAAACTTAATTTCCCTAAAGATCACCCTGCTCGTGACATGCAAGATACTTTTTATATTGGAAAGGACCATGTTTTAAGAACACACACCTCTCCAATTCAAATCAGAACAATGGAGACTGAACCCCCCCCTCTTAGAATATTAGCTCCAGGGAGTGTGTTTCGTTGTGATAGTGATATTTCTCATTCTCCTAACTTTTATCAAGTTGAAGGACTTTATGTTGATAAAAAAGTTTCTATGGCTCACTTAAAAGGAATAATAGGTTTTTTTGTAAGAGAGTTTTTTGGAGAAAAAACAAAGACGAGGTTTCGCCCAAGTTACTTTCCCTTTACCGAGCCCTCTGCAGAAGTAGATTGCACATGCCCAATTTGTAAGGGTAAGGGATGCCGGACTTGTTCAAACTCTGGGTGGATTGAAATTGGAGGCTGTGGTTTAGTTCACCCGAATGTTTTATCAAGCTGCGGGCTTGATACAGATAAGTGGCAAGGATTAGCTTTTGGTTTTGGTGTTGAGAGGATGGCGATGATTAAGTTTGGCATAAGTGATATCAGGCTTTTTAATGAAAACTTAGTAAACTTCTCAAATCAATTTAATGGAGCACTTTAGATTATGAAATTATCTCTTAAATGGTTGTGTGATCATGTTGATGCGGGTGAATTCTTTGATAAGCCAGAAATTTTATCTGATAAATTAACAGATGTTGGTTTAGAGGTAGAAGATGTTATAAGAGGCGCAGAAGGTTTAGAGCATGTAGTTGTTGGAAAGATTACAAAGTTAGGTAAGCATCCTGATGCTGACAAACTTACTTACTGCGATTTAGATGTTGGTGGTGGAGAAACTTTAAATATTGTTTGTGGTGCAAAAAATCATAAAGAAGGTGATAAGGTTGTTGTTGCTAAAGTTGGTGCGATTCTTCCTGGAGACTTTAAGATTAAAAAATCTAAGATTAGAGGAGTTGAAAGCTTTGGTATGCTTTGTTCAAATGCTGAACTTGGCTTAGCTAAAGAAGGAGAGAAGAGTGAGGGCATTCTTATTCTAGATAAAGATGCTGAAGTAGGCCAAGACTTTGCAAAACATGCAGGTCTTGATGATGTTATTTTTGAAATTAATGTTACTCCAAATAGAGCAGACTGCTTAAGTCATTTAGGTTTAGCAAGAGAGGTATCAAGTCTTTTTAAACTCCCATTAAAAGCAAGAAAATCTTTAGATGAATCTAGAACAAAAAAAGATGTAGACTTTACGTTAGAGCTTTTAAACTCTAAGCAGTGCCCAAGGTATATGGGAAGAGCGGTGTATGGAGTTAAAGTTCAAGAAAGTCCTGAGTGGTTAAAGAGTAGGTTAGAATCTGTTGGAATGAATAGTATTAATAATGTTGTTGATATAACAAACTTTATTATGCTTGATTCTGGTCAGCCACTTCACGCCTTTGATTTAGATAAAATCAAAGGTAATAAACTTATCATTTCTGATTCTAAAAAGGATGAGAGTTTTACTACACTTGATGGTACTGAACTTAAGTTAACAGGTGAAGAACTCACAATTAGAAACCCTGAGGGGCCAGTGGCTTTAGCAGGTGTTATTGGTGGTAAAAACTCAGGAGTCGATGAAAATACAAAAAATATTTTCATAGAAGCTGCTCACTTTGTTCCATCAAGTGTAAGAAGAACTTCAAGACGTTTTGGTATAGAAACAGATTCTTGTTATAGGTTTTCAAGAGGAACTGATGAATCAAGAGTCCATGACTGTTTAAATGAAGCTTTAAGCTTAGCACTTGATATTGCAGGTGGAGAGCTTGGGGAGAGAACTTTTGAAGAGTATCCTGACAAGAAAGAAGCTTCTAAAATATCAGTTAGTAAATCATATCTTGATGATAGATTAGGTTTTTCTGTAGATTCAAAAAGGATTGAAGAAATTTTTAAAGAGCTTAGTTTTAAAATTATATCTTCATCAAGCACAGAATGGACTATAAGCCCTCCAGGTTATAGGTGGGATATAGAAATTAAAGAAGATTTAGTTGAAGAAATTGGAAGAATTGTTGGTTATAGCTCTATTCCAGAGATTTTACCAGAGGTTAAAAGCTCTCCACAAAACGATGTAAAATCATTTACTTTAAACAAAAAACTAAAAGAGCAGATGATAGCCCTAGGCTTTAATGAAGCTATTCATTATAACTTTTATCACTCAAAAGATGAGGCTGTTCTTGGAAATGAAATTCTTAACTGGTTAAAGTCAGGTGAGTCTATAAATATTAGTAACCCTTTAAGTGAAGACTTAGCTGTTATGAGAACAAGTTTAGTGCCTCAGCTTTTTTCTAATTATGTAAGGAATTTTAAATTAGGGAACAAGGTTTCAAAAGTATTTGAGTCTGGACAGTCACATGTATTTGTTAATAATGAGTTTAAAGAATCAGGTGTTTTATCAGCGGGTATTTGGAATGATGATAAAAATAAAGCTCCTCAAGACCTCTTGTCTGATTTAATGGGCGTTTTAGAAAGCTTGATGTCTTCTTGGAAAGTTGGGCAGTGGAGGGCTGAGAGCATAGTAAAAGATGCTCTTCTTCCTTCCCTTATGCATCCAAGTTTAGCGGCAAGAATAATATCTGAAGGAAAAGAGATTGGCTTTATTTCGGCTATACATCCAGCTAAAACTGAAGGTTTAAAAGTTTCAAATAATTTTGCTTTTTTTGAGATTGATTTAAATAAGTTTTTTAACGGCAAGCCAAGGCCTATTAAGTATAAGGCTTTTTCAAGGCATCCGATTGTTGAAAGAGATTTTTCAGTAACTGTTAAAAAACTGCACTCAATGGATGAAGTTGTTAAGAAAATTAAAAAAGCATCAGGGAAACTGTTTGTAAGTTACGCACTTAAGGACAAATACTCAGGCAAAGGTATTGCCGAAGATGAGGTTTCTCTAACCTTAAGTGTTAAGTTTCAAGCAGAAGACAGGACGTTAGCTGAAGAGGAGCTTAAAGCCCTTCAAAAGAAGGTTTTAGACTCCTTATCAGGCCTTTAGTCTGTAGGCATTTAAGGGGAAAAAGAGTTTGTTGAAATGAGCTATCTAGCTTAAAATATTAGAGATTCTTTAAAGATCTAAGTTCTTAGTCTTTAAGGTATGTGGGGGAAACATGAGTACAGAAGAAGAGAAAACTACTGATGGAAATAAAGTAGAGACACTTACAAAAGCTGATTTAATTGAAAAAGTTTATGAAAAAATAGGTTTTTCAAAAAGAGAAGCAAGTGAGCTTGTGGAACTTGTGTTTAAAGAGATCAAAGGAAAACTTGTTGAGGGTGATAAGGTAAAAATCTCAGGTTTTGGAAATTTCACTGTAAAAGACAAGAAGCCTAGAAAAGGTAGAAATCCACAAACTGGAGATCAAATCACAATTTCAGGAAGAAGGGTTTTAACTTTCAAACCAAGCCAAGTTCTTAAGGGGAAGTTAAATGATTAGTGCAGATGCTATTGAAACGATTGACCTTATGGCTCCAACATCAGTTAAGCTTAATAAAGATTTTGGTGCAGACCATGATGTTTTAGTAAGCCTTATCCCAGATAAAATGGCCTTTAAAATTGGTGAAGTAGCTGAGCTTTTAGGTTTAAAAACTCATGTTTTAAGATACTGGGAGTCAGAGTTTGATGCTTTAAAGCCAAAAAAATCTCGTCACAACCAAAGAATGTATTCAAGACAAGAAATTGAAATACTTTTAGTTATTAGAAAATTTCTTTATGTAGATAAGTTTTCTATTTCTGGAGCTAGAAAAGCTTTAAGACAGTGGAAGAAAGATAGGAAAAACAAGTCAGCTGTTAAAGTAAGAAGTTTTGAAGAGATTTTAGTTTCTTTAAAATCTTTAAAGAATGAGATTTCATCAATTAAAGCAAGTATAGCTTAAGTAAAGTTTATAAGGCTGATACGGTTTTTTCTTCCTCATACTCGCTTGTGATCAGCTCAGTACTTTCAACTTCAAAGTAATCAATATTAAGTTCCTTGCCAGAAACCCGAACTCTTTGGCCTGTATTAAGTTCTTTTGGAACGTTATTGTCTTTAAATTTAAGCTTTATAAGTTTTCCATTTTTATCATTTATAATATAGAGAATTTCTCTAAAAGTTTTAAAGTTAATATCAGTACTACTTGCAACTTTAAGTATCTCACCTTTTATCTTACTTTTTACGATTAATTTTTGTTCTAATTTTGAATGAGAGGAGTTAATTTCCATTGCATGGTTTGAGGTTGAGAATAAGAGAACCTCATTTGTTACTCGAGAGCAATTTTGAAAAAGACAAATAAGAACAAAACCTGCTATGATTGAAATGATTTTATATAACTTCACGTACTACCTCTGCTACTTTCTATGTGTACTTACTTAAATAATATTCTAGATGTATTTGCAGGTAAGTTAAAATTTATAGATAGTTTTTCTTGATTTAAGACAGTCTTATATTGGTAGGAGAAAGTTTAAAAATTTGTAAAAATAAATGACATATTGGCTTTAGAGGTACTTTAATTGGACTTGGCTAGATTTAAAGTAACATAATAAATTTTATGAAATGCTTTTAGGGTAAAGAATAAGGAGTGTGTTAACTTTTTAAGAATTAAAGTGCATACATATGGCAACACTTTTTTAGGCAATGTAAGTGATTCTTAATTTTTACTCTTTAAAGATTTTTATTTATTTTTTTCAAGCTCTTTATAAACTTCAAGGTTTCGTGAAACGAGCTTTACGTACTTTCGCGTCTCTCTGTAGGTAATCTCTTCAATTAAGGTGAGCCAGTCTCCATTCTTATAAAAACGTTCTCTCCACTCATTTACTTTTTTTCTTGAAGCATTATAAGCGGCAATTGTTAGCGGGAGCTCTCCATTAAAAAATACAAGGTTTTCTTTAATAAGCCAGGCACCAACTCGAGTATTTAACTCTGGCTGATAAAGATTAAAGGGATTAACTTTCTTATCAACTTTTTCAACAGCCTTATAATAATCGTGGGCTCTTGTTGCAAGAACCTGAGTAAGGCCGAATGCATCAGCCCAGCTTCTAGCGTAAGTATCAAAATTTGATTCTTGTCTTATTATAGACCAAAGAAGGTTTTTCTCGATACCAAACGCTTTAGTTGCTGCTGTAACTTCTGCTTCATAACCTCTTGAGAAAAAGAAGAAGAGGCTTTCTTCAGGTTTGATGTTCTTTGCTTCTAGATCTAGGAGTAAATCAGCATATAAACCTGTAAGTGCTTTAAGTTTCTTCCAAGATATATTCTTTTTAAAACCATAAGTCCTCTTATTTGTTTCTACCTGCTTTACGTATGCTCTAGCTAAAGAGTTTTCTTGAAGATCATATAAGGTGTAGAGGTTTTTTTCATAATTTTTCTTAGCAATCTTCTTAATTTGCTTATTTGAGTATGTCTTGATCTTAATTTTTTGGTTTAAAGCAAGCTTACCCCATAAGTAAAAGCTTAGCGGGTGGTGCAACCTAATTAGTTTTTCGTATTTTGCTGATTCTTTTGGATCCCATTTTGAAAGCCAAAAATAGATTTTTGAACCGACATCTTTTTCTTTTATTTTTTTAATGTGTTTTAAAGTAACTTTTTTTGCTTGTTCAGCACCCTTATGTTTATAGGTTAGCCAAGCTAAGTTCCAGAGCCTATTTTGATATTCAGAGTGTGATCGTTTTGTTGATGTAACAGCTCTAGAAAACCAGTATAGTGCATCACTATACCTAAGCTTCTCTTCTAGGATTCTACCTTTGATCCAAAAGTGTTCAGAGCAATCAAAACCTCTTTTACAGTGGTATTTAATAAGTGCATTAAGCTTATCAAGCGCAATTTGAGTTGAGCTGTAAGTCCAAATGCGCCGAATATTTTGTAAGCCGCTTGTAAGATAGATTTGTCTATTTTTATGAGATCTTTTTTTGCGAAACTGTCTGTAAATTAGGTCTGTGAGTTCTTGAGAATACCTTAGGTAATCAGAATCTCGTTTAATGTTTTTTTGAGTCTTAACAATCTCTCTATAAAGAGATATTTTTTTAGATCTTCTCCATTCTTTTTTTAATAGTTTCTTTAAAATCTGTAGAGCTTTTTTATTTTGCCCTCTGCGGTTATAATCTTTAGCAGCTTTTTCGCTTTCATTGTTTAAATTGTGACTTGGGTAATTGTTAAAGAGTTTAGTCATTTCCTGTTTTACAGGTATTCCAAAAGCTTTTTTTAGACTTATGATATTTAAAAGGCTTTTTTCTTTTTCAGACTTTCTTTTTAAATAAGGGTCAAGTGCAAGTACAATATCAAGTCTTTCCTGCAGGTTTAAATTCTTTTTTACTGGTATTTTAACTAATTCAGGGAAAAGCCATTTTTGTTGTGCCGGATGAACGTTTCTAATACTTTCAAGTGGAAAGCAAGAGTACAAATAGTAAAGTTTAATGCTGTCTTCAAAAGTGTTTTGATATTTTCTATCAGGAAAGCTACCTGAGCATTTTTTGTTAGAGGCTGTTTTAAAAGAATAAAGACTCTTTGCATTTACATGGGTGCTTAATAAAACTAATATGAATGAAATTAAGAGCGTTTTCATTTTAAGTTCCCTAGTAAAGCCTCAACTACTGTCATTAAAGTTTTTGTTTTGGGTTTATCCCCTCTGTATATGAGACAAACCCGATCTTTAAATGACTTAATACTAGAATTGTAGGGGACTAGGTCTGGCCCTGCAACTCTTCCTGGTAAGATTCCTACTCCTGAGCCTATTTTAGTAAGTTGAGAAATGACTTCTAAGTTAGAAGACTTTACTTGTCTTTTAAAATCTACTTTAAGATTTTTTAAAAGAGATTGAGCTTGATTAAGATCAGGGTCGTAAATCAAGGTGTCTTCATTTATATTTTGAAGCTTAGATCTCCAAAGTGTCACTTCATCATCAAATAAATGCTTTATGACTAAATCAGGGTGTTTAATGGGATTTACTACTATTCCAATATCCGTTTTAAAGGAGATGACCTCTTCAGCGACCTTTCTAGAGAGCTTGTGTGAAAAATCAATACTAAGTTCAGGGTGTTCTTTTAAAAGTTTTTTAAACCATGGATTAAGCGAATAAAGTGCTACAGAAGCATGGCAGCCAAGTTTGATATTGCCTTGTACTAAGTTTTGAGAGTTTTTTGTTTTGTTACCTATGCTTTCCCACTGGATAAGAAGTGCTTCCGTATCTTTAGCAAGAAGATGGCCTTGCTCAGTAGCAAGCACACCTCCTTTAGAGCGTATGAAAAGTTTAGAATTTAAGAGCTCTTCAAGCCTTTTAATAGCTAAGCTTAAACTTGGTTGTGTGATGCCAAGACGTTCAGAAGCTCTTGATATATTGCCGACTTTGTAGGCTTCAAGAAAGTATTTTAAGTCTGTAGAATTCGGGAGCATTATTTACACCTATGTAAGTTGATATAAACATAGGTTATAGTTATGCATTAAATACTGTCAAATTATAAAGTTCCAGACTGGGGCTTAATAAAACCAGTAAGTCTTAGATTGGAACCGGTGGTATTTTTGTACACGATTTAATCTTTTTTCATTTTCCTTAAGAGCTGGTTTTCCATACTATGCGTGTAGTTTTTATTAAAAGGGGAGTCAATGAAGACACTTGCAGTATTATTTTCCGTTCTATTTTTGACAGCAGCATGTTCAGATTCAAATAAGTCTTATGTAGAAGACTTTTCATACTCATCAAAAATAGTAAATGGTGTAGCAAGCCAGTTGTCAAAACACCCTTGGCAAGTTTCTCTTCAAAGATGGGGGCAGCACTTTTGTGGCGGAAGTCTTATTGATTCAAGAACTGTTGTAACAGCTGCACACTGTGTAGATGAGGGCTTTGCGTTTCAAATTTATGGTGGAGGAGTGATAGGAACGGGTCATCAAGATGACCTTATGAGTCTTCCTAAAGTTGAGTCAATAATTACTCATTCAAAGCATAAGACTGAAAATTTTTATGACATAGCTGTTATTAACCTTTCTCAAGAAATCGATTTTGATGTTATTCCAAACTTAGAACCAATAAGAATAGCTCCTAAAGAGGAGTTACGTGAATTACTTGATGATTTAAACAATGAGCTTTATGCAACGGGTTGGGGGCAGACAAACTTTTCAAGTTCTCCACTACAACTTCAAAAAACATCTCCCCTAGAGCTAATGGGTGATGCAAAGCTTGATGAAGTTTTCGCGGGACTTGCAGAGGATATTAAGAAAAGTGATGCTGATTTTGACCCTGAAGATCCGAAATTTATAAGTTATTTAAGTTTTGTAAAAAAAGCTCAAGAAGATTTAAGAGTTATTGGAGTTACTAATGGCTTTGCATCAAACACATGCTTTGGTGATAGTGGCGGCCCTCTAGTAAAAGAGAGTGCGTCTGGTGAGACATTCTTAGTTGGAATAACAAGTTTTTCTCTTAATCGAGAGTGTGGAGACCATACTTTTTTTACAGCTGTGAGTAATCATATTGAATGGGTTACATATGTGAGTTCTGAAGACTTTAGAGAAAAGGTTAGAGCTGCAAGAGCTAGTCGCTAGTTAAACTTACTTTTCTTGCAAAAACAATCGAGCAAATCACGCCGGTTATAACAAGAAAAGCTCCTATATAGCCGGTTAAATTTAGAGGTTCTTTAGGAATAAAATCAAAGTAGGGCCCTAAAAAAGCAATAATTAAAAGAGTTAGAATTGGATTCATGGAAATAATAACAGAAACCTGTGAAGCTGGAGCTCTTTTTAAAGCTTCTCCAAAGCAGCCATAAGCTATTAGTGTATTAGCTCCTAGAAAGACAAGATAAATCCAGTTTCCAAAGTTAAGGTTAGGCAGCCCTTTAAAATCAACACCTGTTAAAAGTATGAGTGCGCAGATAAAATAAACAAATAAGTTTAGCTCCTGAGGGCTAAACTCTTTTTTTGTAAGTTTTTTTGTGATGATAGAGTAAAAAACCCATGTGATCGCTCCTGAGAGAATCCAAAAGTTTCCAGCAATAAGTTTTTTTGCATCTATGAGTGTTGCTTGATCTTTATAGAATAGAAAAAAGCCTATGCCGGCAATAAGTAAGAAAAAAATTTGAAGCTTTGTTGGATTTTCTTTAAAAAATAAAAAACCACTTAACATAAGAATAATAGGGCCTGACTGGATCATGATTTGCGCGTTTGAAGCTCCTGTGTAGGCAACTCCAGTCATAAAGCCAAAGTAGTTATAGGCAAGCCCAACTGCTGCAAGTAGAGCTAGAAAGGAGAAGTTTTTAAAAACTTTAAAGGCATTTTTTTGAGTTAAAACCAGATAGGGGAGAAGCATTAAAAAAGCAAAGATCATTCTAAATGCTATAATAGTTTTTGAATCGGTAAATGAAAGGGAGTGTTTTAGAAGAATTGCTAGAACTCCCCAGCATAGAGCAGTTCCTGTGGCGTATAAAAGACCTTGTGTGCGTTGAGAGAGAATCATCTCCCGGTTTTTAAACGTCTTATCCTATCTTGTAAAGGAGGGTGTGTAGATAAGAGCTTTCTTAGTGAAAAACCTTCACCTCTTCTCCCACTTGAAATCTTAAGAGCCTGCATAGCAGAGGCTGCTTTAATCTGTTGCTCATTTTGTGGAGGAAAGCTTTGAGCTTGAAGCCTTTCTAAGGCTTTAGTCATTTTATCTCTTCCAGCTAAGCGTGCTCCACCAGAGTCAGCTCTAAACTCTCTTCTTCTAGAGAAACTACTTGTAATAATTGAGCCAAGGATACCTAAAACGCCTGCAAAGACTTGATAGAGCATCATACGCATGAAAAAGCTTCCGCCTCTATTGTCTTTAGACATCGCAGATATAGCCATATCAGCTAAGATCCTAGCAACGATCATAACAAGAGTATTTATTGTACCCATTAAAAGGACCATTGTGACCATGTCTCCGTTTTTAATGTGCGCAACCTCATGAGCTAAAACCCCTTCAACTTCATCTTTAGTCATGGAGTTTAAGAGCCCACTTGATACTGCCACTAAGCTTTTAGACTTTGAAGGACCTGTAGCAAAAGCATTTAACTCTTGCCCTTGATAAATACCAACTTCAGGCATCTTTTTAAAGCGTGACTGCCTTGCAAAGCCATGAACTGTATCAACTAGCCAGCGCTCGGTTTCGTTTCTCGTGTTTTTTGGGTCAATAACTTGAACCCCCATGCTTCTTTTAGCGTTCCACCTTGAAAGCAGGAGTGAGATAAACGCGCCCCCAAAACCAGCTAGTGCGTAAAATATTAATAGTTGGTTATAGTAACCTGGCTTAATAGGAAGCAAGTTAATTATAGCATAAAAAGTAAGCATTAAAGCTATGTTTAATGAAGCAAATGATAGGATTCTTCTTAAAATTCCAAACATCTAAAGTAACTCCTTTAAAAGGGGTGATCTGTTTTTCTAGTTCTACACCGAAAAACAAAACTGTTTAACATCTTTTATAACTTGGTAATAAAAAAAGAAAAAACAAGGTCCTAGCCTTTAACTATATTAAGTCCATCCTTATTTTGCTCAATTTTAAGGTTCTTTAGGCTAGAGTCTGTCAAAATTTTCTCTGCAATAGGAACACGAACGTATTGGTCAATAAATCTTTCAAACGGCCTTGCTCCCATATTCTCTTCTTCACCTTTTTCCCTAATCCAAGAAACTGTGGCTTTGTCCCAGCTTAAACTGATTTGTTTCTCGGTTAATTCGTTTTTAAGGTTATTTAAAAACTTTTCAATTACAGTTTCTAAAAGCTTTTTTTCCAAAGGTTTAAAATGCACGATGGATGTGAGTCTGTTTAAGAACTCAGGGGAGAAGAAATTCTTAATAGCTTTTTCAGAAAAATCAGAGCTTGAGGCTTCAAAAATTCCAATACTACCTTTTTGAGCTTCTTTTGCGCCAGAGTTTGAAGTCATAATAAGAATACATTGTTTAAAGTATGTTTTCTTTCCTAGAGAGTCTGTTAAAACTCCAGAGTCCATTACTTGAAGTAAAACATTGATCACATCTGGATGAGCTTTTTCAATTTCATCTAAAAGAAGAACACAGTGAGGATTTTTTGATACTTCATCAGTTAGCCTGCCGCCATCGTCATGTCCAACATATCCTGGAGGGGCTCCGATGAGTTTTGCAACAGAATGCTTCTCCATATACTCACTCATATCAAATTTGGTAAAAGGAATATCAAGAGTTTTTGCTAACTGTTTTGAAAGCTCTGTTTTTCCAACACCAGTAGGGCCTGTAAATAAAAAAGCGCCAAGAGGTTTTTCTTTATGGCTTAGGCCGGAGTAAGCCACAAGCATTCTAGAGACAATTTTTTCAACTGCTTGGTCCTGTCCAAATATCTTCGTCTTTAAAGCAGTTTTAAGTTTTAAGACTTTGTCTTGAGCACTCGAGCTTACGGCTTCAGAGGACACTTTATAAAGCCTTTTAAGAGTTTCTTTAATGTCTTGAGCATTAATATTTGAAGATTTTTTTAAAACAGAAATATGAGCACAAGTTTCATCAAGTAAGTCTATAGCTTTATCAGGGAACTTTCTATCAAGGACATGGTCTCCTGTTAAATCTACACAAGCTTTTAAAGCCTCATCATTGATTTTTAACTTATGAAAGTCTTCAAAAGATTTTCTAAGTCCTGTTAGGATCTCTAAGCACTCTTCTTTTGTCGGCTCATCAATAAAGACTGGTTGAAAGCGCCTTGAAAGAGCGGCATCTTTTGCAAAGTGTTTTCTGTATTCAGAATAAGTTGTAGATCCAGCAAACTTTATATGGTCTCCAGAAAGAGCAGGCTTTAAAAGACCAGAAAGATCTACATTACTTCCTGAAGTAGAGCCGGCTCCAATAATAGAGTGGACTTCATCAATAAAAAGCATAGGGTTTTCTTTTTCATCTAAAGATTTAAAAAGAGATTTTAATCTGTTTTCAAAATCCCCCCTGTATTTAGAGCCTGCTAAAAGGGATGTAAGGTCAAGGCCGTAAATATCTAAGTTTTTAAACTTCTCTGGAGCTTTTTTAGTTTCAACTAACTCAGCAATCCCTTCTCCTATTGCGGTTTTTCCAACTCCAGGATCTCCAACTAACAAAGGGTTATTTTTTGTTTTTCTGGAGAGAATTTCAAAAATACGATTGATTTCTTTTTTTCTTCCTATGAGTGGATTAGATAAGTTTTTTTGAAACTTAGTATTTAAGTGAGTGCAAAAAGTTTTTAAAGGATCTTTATCTTTTGAGTTTTGAGTTCCTTCTCCATGTTTTCCTTCAGAAATATGCTCCATAAAGACCAAGGGAGAGAGGCCTGCTTCTTCCATTAAAAAAACAGCATAGGACTCTTCTTCTTCAAACATCGCTAGTAAAACATGAAAAACGGTTACAAGGTTTCTTTCAGCAGATTGAGCTTGCTTTAAAGCTCTATCAATACTTCTATGAAGACCGATTGTTGGTTCAGGGTTATAATTAGAATCTAGTCTGCTAATAGTCGGGTGGTTTTTTGTTATAAAAGCATCTAAGTTTTTAGTGATTTCATTTGTATCAGCAGAAACTTCGTTAAAGATTTTTTTAACTTCTTTTGAGTGGAGTGTTCCTAGTAAAAAGTGCTCTAAAGTAATAAATTCATTTTTATTTTTTCTCGCTTTTAATGATGCTTGGTGAAGTGCTTTTTGTAAGCTTTGATCGAACATAAAAATTAATCCTCACCTTCTAAAGGTTCCATAATACACTTAAGAGGGAACTGGTTTTCTTTTGCAGCCTGGTGAACAAGATACATTTTTGTTTCGGCCATGTCTTTTGTAAAAATCCCTGCTAAGCCTTTACCTTCGTTATGCACTTTGACCATGATTTTAAAGGCTTCATCCTCACTTTTATAAAAATACTGGGTGAGTACTTTTATGACAAAATCTTGGGTAGTAAAGTCATCATTTAAAAGAAGAACTTTATATAATGAGGGTTCTTTGGTTTTTAGCTGGTCATCTATGTTTAAGTCTGACTGACTTTGGTCTTGAGCCATTTAAACTCTCCTTAAAATTGTTATCAACCGTATAACACTTTTGCGTCTTAAACCAGATTTTGTTCTATACTGAGGCAAGTTTTCAATATTTGTCTCAATTTTTATTAAAATTACCTAAACTAGTTTGGTTTGTCTTCCGATTTAATAGTGTTCGAAAAAATAGGAGGACGTTATATGAAGAAGAGTCAAAAGGGTTTTTCCCTTATTGAATTGATGATTGTTGTTGTGATCATTGGTCTTTTGGCAACTGTAGGGGTTCCACAATACCAAAGGTTTATCGCTAAAACGAAACAAGCAGAAGCAAAGTCTATGATGAGTGGTCTTTATACTGCTGAGAAAGCTTTTTTTGCAGAATGGAACCAGTACTATGGTGACTTTAGAGCAATCGGCTATCAGCCAGATGGTGCTCTTCTTTATAACGTAGGTTTTGCGGGTAACGGAGTTGCCGGTCCAGCTAACCATCCGAGCGCCACTTTTGCGGGTAATAACCCTACAGCTAACTTTAGAAGGTCTAGAACTGCTTGTGCAAACGCTACATTCACATGTACTTATGCTGTTGTTCCACCAAACTTAACAGGTGGTACTAACGTTGCTGCAGCAACTACGTTCTCAATTCAAGCTAGAGCAAATATTGACGGTGATGCAGGTACTGATGATTGGACTTTAAACCAAAACAAAACGTTTGCTGTTACAAGAGATGATGTTTTTCAATAATAATTTGTAATTACCTAGACTTTAAATCTAGCATAAAAAGCCTTAAACTCTAGTTTGGGGCTTTTTTTTTGCTCTAAAAGGTTTTGTTAGTATGCGTTTTAGTTTTGATAATTTATATATTATAAACGGATATATTTTTTTTGTTGCAGCGTTATTTTTAAATCCTATTCATAGCTTAAAAAACTCTGTTAAAATTCTTCCTCCACCTGATGGTGTGGAGTATATTCACTTTGGCTTCCAGCAAATCTTTGCAGACTCTTTGTGGCTAAATTATATTCAAAACAACTGGACATGTTCTAAGTACAAAGACCCTGAGGGAAAGAAATGCCCTTATAGATGGGGGTATAAGGTTTTAAAGTCAGCTATAACTCTTGATCCAAAATATCAAGTGATTGGAAAGCATGGCGCTACAAAACTTACAATCATTCAAGATGATCACCTAGGAGCTGAAGAGCTTTTTTTAAATGGGTTAAAATACTACCCAGATGATTGGGTAATGAACTACAGACTTGCATACCTTTATAATGAAGAAATTAAGGATGAGGAAAAAGCAGCCAAGTATTTTGAAATAGCTGCTAACAATGGGGCTCCTTACTGGACAAAGTCACTGGCCTCAAGGCTTTATTCTAAGGCTGGAAAGAAGCAGTTGAGTTTTACAGTTCTTAAGCAAATGTATGATGAGATGGAAGATGAAGAGGCTAAGCTTAGTGTTGAGAAAAGGCTTATTAAGCTTGCTGGTGAATTAAGAGAAATCAGCTCATCTGAAAAATAAATAATAAAAAACAAGTATTTACAATAGTTTATCATAATATCTAAATAATTTTTTTAACTTTTACACCGTTATGAAGAGCTTAATAAAGAGTCTTTTTTGGGTATAAATTTAATCTTATAAAGCATTGAATTTAGCTAACTTGACCTTTTAAAAAGAACACTCATATTAGCTTTGATGTCTAAACGTGATTATTATGAAGTTCTTGGTGTTGATAAATCCTCTGATCCTACAGTGATTAAGAAAGCTTATAGAAAGCTTGCTATGAAGTATCACCCTGATAAGAACCCCGACAACAAAGAGGCTGAAGATAAGTTTAAAGAGGCTGCTGAGGCATATGAAGTGCTTAGTAATGATGAGAAAAAGGCCAGATATGACAGGTTTGGACATGCTGGCTTTCAGGGCATGGGTGGCGGAGGCCCTGGCGGTTTTGCTGATGCTTCAGATATTTTTGAAAACTTCTCAGATATCTTTGGTGATTTTTTCGGTGGAGCTGCTGGTGGTGGATTTTCCCGTGGAGGAAGTCGCTCCCAAAAGCCAAGACCTAAAAGAGGCTCTGATTTAAGGTATTTTTTAGATATCAGTCTTAAAGACTCCCTTGAAGGAACAAAAAAAGAAATTACGTTTAACTCTGATGAAGACTGTCAAACTTGTGATGGTTCTGGTGCTGAGCCAGGAAAATCTGCAACAACTTGTGATCACTGTGGTGGTTCTGGACAAGTGATTCAAAGGCAAGGCTTTTTTACTATGGCTACAACTTGCCCTTCTTGTAGGGGTGCTGGAACGGTTATTAAAGATCCTTGTAAACAATGCTCAGGTGGTGGAAGGCTTGAAAGGCCTAGAAAAATTCAGGTTACTGTGCCTGCAGGAGTAGAAAGTGGAAGTCAGTTAAGGCTCTCAGGCGAAGGTGATGGAGGTCATCTAGGTGGTGGAGATGGTGATCTTTACGTTGTCGTAAAGGTGCAAGACCATCCAAAGTTTTATAGAGAAGGTTTAGATTTAGTAAGTGATTTAGAAGTGAGTTATTTACAATCTATACTTGGAACAGAAGTAGAGGTTGAAACACTAAGCTCAACTGTAAATGTTGAAGTTCCTCTTGGGACTCAAAGCGGTGATGAAGTGAGAGTTAAAAAATCAGGTTTCCCGTCTCTTAGAGGCAGAACTAAAGGGGATATCAGGTTTAAAATGAAAGTTAAAATTCCAAAAAGTCTTACAAAAAAGGAAGAAAAACTTTTAAGAGAGATTGCTGAAGAAAAAGGTGAAAAAGTGAAGCCAAAAGGATGGTTTGGATAAAAACACTGCCTTGACAGTTTTTAGAATGTAAACAGATTAGTTTTATTAAGTATTATAACATAGCTTCAATTTAGAAGGAGAAATAAGAGATGAGTAAAGTTATTGGAATAGATTTAGGTACAACGAATTCAGTTGTTGCTGTTATGGAAGGTGGATCGCCTAAAGTTCTTGTAAATGAAGAAGGGGCTAGAACAACACCTTCAATCGTGGCCTTTACAAAAGAAGGTGAGAAATTAGTAGGTCAGGTTGCAAAAAGACAAGCTGTAACTAACCCTGAAAATACTATTTATTCAGCAAAGAGATACATTGGTAGAAGGTTTGCTGAGGTTGAAAAAGCTGAGTTAGATATTGTTCCATATAAAATAGTTCAAAAAGGTGAAGACTGTGGTTTTGATGTTAATGGAAACACATTAACTCCAGAAGAGATTTCAGCTGCAGTTTTAGGAAAGCTAAAAACAGTTGCTGAAAACTATCTTGGACAAGAAGTAACAGAAGCAGTTGTTACTGTACCTGCTTATTTTAACGATGCTCAAAGACAAGCTACAAAAGATGCCGGTAAAATTGCAGGTCTTGAGGTTAAAAGAATTATTAACGAGCCAACAGCTGCAGCTCTTGCATACGGTTTAGATAAAAAGAAAGATCAAAAAATTGTAATTTATGATTTAGGTGGTGGTACTTTTGATGTTTCTATTCTTGAAGTAGGAGATGATGTTGTAGAAGTAAAAGCTACAAATGGTGACACTCAACTTGGTGGAGATAATTTTGATGAAGTGATTCTTGATTGGCTTATTACTGAGTTTAAGAATGAGCAGGGTGTTAACCTTAAAGGTGATAAAATGGCTCTTCAAAGACTTAAAGAAGCTGCTGAAAAAGCTAAAGTTGAATTAAGTACTGCAATGGAAACAGAAATCAACCTTCCTTTCATCACTGCTGATCAAAATGGTCCAAAGCATATGAACTTAAAGTTAACTCGCGCAAAATTTGATCAACTTACTGCGGATTTAGTTAAAAGAACTTTAGAGCCATGTAAAATAGCTCTTAAAGACTCAGGTCTTTCAACTTCTGAAATTGATGAAGTGGTACTAGTTGGTGGTTCTACAAGAATTCCAGCTGTTCAAAAAGCAGTTGTTGATTTCTTTGGTAAAGAAACAAACAAGTCCGTAAATCCAGATGAAGTTGTGGCTCTTGGTGCTGCTGTTCAAGGTGGAGTTTTAACTGGTGAAGTAAAAGATGTTCTTCTTTTAGATGTAACGCCTTTATCACTAGGTTTAGAAACTCTTGGAGGAGTATTTACAAGGCTTATTGATAAGAACACAACTATTCCTACAAGAAAATCTCAAATCTTTTCAACAGCTGCTGATAATCAAACAAACGTTGATATTCATGTGCTTCAAGGTGAAAGAGAGATGGCGGAGTTTAATAAGTCTTTAGGTAGATTTGAACTAGTTGGTATTCCTGCAGCTCCAAAAGGCGCCCCAAAAATTGAAGTGACTTTTGATATTGATGCTAATGGTATTATTAATGTTTCTGCAAAAGATCAAGGAACAGGAAAAGAGCAGGCTATTAAGATCACTTCTAAATCAGGTTTAACTGAAGAAGAAATTGAGCAAATGGTTAAAGATGCTGAGCTTCACGCTGAAGAAGATAAAAAGAAGAAAGACACTATTAACGCTAAAAACCAACTTGATAATTTAGTTTATCAAACTGAAAAGCTTATTACTGAAAACAAAGAAAAACTTCCTGAAGCTGACGTAAAAAGTACTGAAGAAGTTATTGAAGAAGCAAAAAAAGTTTTAGCTTCAGAAGAAGATTCTAAATCAATTGAAGCGCTAAATGGAGCTACTGAAAGGCTTACAAACATGAGTCATAAGCTAAGTACAGCTCTTTATGAATCTCAAAAAGGTGAAGCAGGTGGTGATGCTGCTTCGGGAGCTGATCAAGCAGCTAGCGAAGGTCCTAAAGCAAAACCTAATGATGATGTGATTGATGCTGATTTTAAAGATGTAAATTAAAACTTTTTTTTTCAAAATTTTTATAAAGAAAAGCTCGCTCTAAGTGAGCTTTTTTTTGTATTTAACAGAAAAAGTCACTCTTCATCACAGAATGACAAAAAAGAGCTGCTGAGCCCTTAATTTAGAGCTTAAACTAAGTAGATGCGATCTTTTCTGGCATTATTAATGCTTCTTAACCTACATAAGTAGAGAGGAGAGAGCTTGAGTGTTTCAAAAATTAATCAGACTTAAAATAATGAGCTCTCTATTATTACTTTTCTTGTATAGTTTAAGCACTCAGGCCCAGGTTACAATGGATGAGCTGTCTATTGAAACTCAAATTCGACTAGAACGCGTTCCAGAATTTAAATTCATTCAAGAAGAAGCAAATAAGCTTGGGGTAAAAGTTTATCTTTTTGGTGGAACAGCTTCAGCTTTTGCGCACTACGTGAGATGGGATTTAGAACGTGAAGCTGGTGATGAAAAATATCAAGCCGAGCGTTTTGATTATGACTTTACAAACATTTACCGCGGAAACCAAGATTTAGACATCGTCGTTGATGGCACTGCTGAGCAAGCTGAAGCTTTGCAAAGTATTTTAAAAGAAAAATACCCGCATTTTGTTGGTGATAGAGATGCTTGGGAAGTTAGGCTTTTAAGAGCATCAATTGGAGATAAGCGGCCTCTATTAGGAGATGTTGATTTTAGAAATCAGCATACAGATACTAACTCAACAGGCATGATATCCCTTAATCCAAATCCAGGGGATGGTATTTATAGAGACATAATGGATTGGGATAATCCGAGATCTCAATTTTTAGCTGATATTGCAAACGCTCAGATTAAGTATTTATTTAATGAGAACCATTCATCAACTCAGCGTTTTTTGGATGGTAATAACCCTCCTGTCTTATCAGCTATTCGTTACTTGGCAAAACTTACGCAGTATGAGGTTGTTGGAACAAGTGAAGATTTGTCTTTAATAACAAGGATCATTGCCGAGCAAGATTTCACACAACTTGGATCATACAGTAAGAAGAAAGTTAAAGAGTTTAGTCTAAAAGCCTTGCTAAATACTCCTGATGTTGAATTTTCATATGACCTTTTAAATAGAGTGGGACTGATTGATAAGCTGTTTGAGATGGATGAGCAAGGTGTTGAAGATATAGGATCTTTAAGCTGGTGGGCTGATAAAGAGCCCTTAAAGAGTTTTGAATTAGGTCAAGGGGCAGGAAGAACGGCAGCTGAGATATTTGGAAAAGATTTGATTGTTTCTCATGAAACTAAAAGTTTTATAGCTTATGAGAATATAACTCGCTCGACAAAGGGAAGAGCTAACGTATTTATCTCAAGAGATGAGCGCGGTGTTTTCGGTGAAAGCGCAGCTTATGGTAGTGGCTTTTACACAGCAACTGGTTTGCGGGGAGCAGTTGGCTCGGGCTTAACAATAAGGTTTAGGCTTCATCCAGATGCAAAGGAAGACACAGATTTTCATTTTATTAAAGAGAATGGATATGTCGTTATTCAAAATAAAAATGCGATCACTCTTATTCCTGAAAATATGAACTTAGGGACGTATGGTCTTTTAAAGCTTATAACTAGTGAAGAGCTTAAAGAGACTGATTTAGGGTTATTGGAAAAATTTAAAAGAAAACTACAGCGATCTACAAATACAGATGAGGCTGATTTTAAAAATGCATTAGATTTTTTAAATACTCAGTTAGTAAGCTTAATAGAGAATGAGCGAGTAGAAATTTTGAGTATCATAGTTGAGTATATTTTATCACAACAAGCATGGAGCAGTTATCCAAAAATTATAGAGTATTTGATTGATTCAAGATTAGTTGATCAACAGTTAGTGGATCATGTTCTTTCTAAAAGTTATTGGGGAACTCGTTTAGACTGGTTAAAGCTACTTATTAGAAATGGTCATATTGATATGTATGAGTCTTTCTTAAGTTTATCAAAAGAAAGTGATTGGGGAAAACACCCTGAAGTTGCTGAAATGTTCATTGAAAATATTGATGCTTTAGAAGATGTATTAGAATTTGTTCTATCTAGTGAGACCTGGAGTCATCATCCTCATCTAATTGAAATTCTCATTAACAAAGGTGATTTAGATGGTGATATAGTAGAGTATGTACTATCTAAAGATTATTGGGGGGGAGAGCATTCAAAGTTAGTAGATATTATTTTGGAGAGAGGTCTAGCTGATTATAGCATTATCCTTTATGTACTCACACAAGAATACTCAAAGAACCATCCAAAATGGTTAATTAGTTTAATACGAAGAGGGAAGCATATAGGTTTGTTAGAAAAGCATGTTCTCACATTGCCTCATTGGAGAGAGCATTCTGAAATAAAGCCTTATTTAAGAGGGAGAGATTTAAGCTTTAGAGATATAAGTGTAAGTGCTGAAGTTGATGGTGAAGTTAAGTTTTCCAAGCTTTATAAGATTTTTGAACAGTTTAGTGAAGACCAAAACCAAATAGGTTTTTCTAGTTACGATATGGAATACAGGCTGTGGACAAAGAGTGATAATTTTGAAAACTGGAATAATCTAACTAGAGAAGTGAAGAGTATTGTTAAAGAGTGGGCTGAAGCTCAAAGTGTTTCTAAAGAAGATATCATTTACAGAGGAAAGTGGTTACTTCAAAACCAATCTGGAAATAGAATGGGGTTTTCAACTAGTGTTTATATTTTTGAATTTGATGATGGGGTATCGGTGCCAAGAATCTTTGCTTTCTCTGAGAACGATGTTTGGCAAAGCGGAATTGATTCTGTTATTGATTATAGTTCAGTGGTTAACTTAACAGATGAAGAGTATCGGTCCTTGATGCCTGGTAAGAGCATAAGTGGGAGAAATAGTGAACAAGATCTTAATGGTTTGATCTTGGATCGAGGCAGTATTTTTGATGATTTCGTGGGTGTTTTTAGAAGTTTTTTTGTTACTAATGCCGAGCCTGCTATAGAGAGCGAGCAAGAGTATTCATTAAATCGAGGAGATGGTAAGGTTCAATTTAGTTACTTATATGAGATTTTTGAAAAGTTTAGTGAAGACCAAAACCAAGCTATTATGTTAGAGAGTGAAAGTAACCAAAGAATTTGGGATGAAGCCTTAACTTTAGATAAAGTAGAGCATTTAGATATTAGGGCTGGTGAAATAGTTTTAAATTGGGTTCATGATCGTGGGATTGCTGCAGACGATATTATTTTTAGAGGAGAGTGGCCAATCCAGGAATACTCTATGGACGGCGTAAAGATGTCCGTTAGTGCCTATGTTTTTGAATATAATAACGGTGTATCAGAGCCAACTTTTTTTACTTTTTCAAAAACTGATACATGGGGTGCTCAGCTAAATTTAAGGGTTGAGTATAGTCAAGTAGAGACTTTAACGGTTGAAGATTATGAAAACCTGCTGCCTGGTGGAGCTTTGATGAAATCAGAAATCTTTAAAAGGGAGTTAACCTGTAAATCCTTTTTACTTCTTTAAGTAAAAATCACTTCCCTAATTGAAGAGTTGCCATAAGTGCTAAGTGGGAAAAAGAGTTCTTTATTTTAAAGCCACCTTCAATTGAAAAAGTCATGTATTCTAGTCGTTCAAACTTAACTTTTGTTCCTACCACAAGTTGTGAAGTGATATCATCATTAGAATCAACAATCACAATACCTACAGGAAGTCCTAAATAGGGTTCCATATTTCCATGCTCCCAAGAGAAGTTTTTTGAAACAAAAGGGCTCATTCTTACTAATAAAGTATCGATGCTGTCTTCCGTTGCAAATTCAGCACCTGTGATAATTCCAAAATTAGGCTTATTTTTTGATTCTGTAAAAGGGACCCATTTAATGTGTGCTCCAGCAGCTAGAGAGTACTCTCCAGTTGAGGCACTAAATCTCAAGTTCATATCTTTATTAAAGGCCATTTCTCCAATTACACCGATATTAGAGCCTGAAGGGCCACTTGAAAAAGACTGTCCCATTGCTGTGATATCGTATTCTCCAAACTTAAGGATATTGCCTGAGGCCATAAGTTCGCCTAAAGCGTGTGCATTTTGAGTAAGAGAGACTGTGATTGCTAAAATAGTTAATAATTTTTTCATACCATTATGATAGATAATTCTAGAAATAAGTCTAGTGCTATTTTATAAGCATAATTTAGTTATAAGGTTAACGTATTAAGAAAAAAAGTAGAGGTGAGTCTATGAGTTGGAATGAAGTAGAGAATAAGCTTGTAAAGAGTTTTGAGTTTAAAGACTTTAAAGAGGCTTTTGCTTTTATGACAAGTATTGCTCTAAAGGCAGAAGAAATGAATCATCACCCTGAGTGGTTTAATGTTTATAATAAAGTAAAAATTGAACTAACTACTCATGATGCTGGTGGGGTGACAGATAAAGATAAAGCTTTAGCTAAATACATTGATAGTATTGCTTAAATAAAAAAATAAAAAATAAAAGCATCTTGATAAGATAAGTGAAAATTAGGTTAAGAAGACAAGTAACAAAGAAGAATTAAGGAAAAGATAAAAAAAAGATGAAACCACAAAATATATTACTAACAGTGTTATTTAGTTTGTTACCACTTATATCAGCAGCAAAAGAGTATAGCTGTGTATGGCAAGAATCTAGTGAGCACGCTTCTGGATTTTTTAGGCAAGGAGTGGAGTTTAATTTTAAGTTAAATACTTTAGAATTTGTTATTTTAAAAGATGATTTTTTAAAAAGATCTTATGAGCCTTGCTGGGTTGGAGACTTTTCATACTGTGAGTACTCTTTTACTTATAATAGAGAAAACCCGTGGAGTTTTGATAACCATGCCGAAAGAGAAGAAAATGAAATTGTTGTTTTAAACTCTTGGGCTTATGGAATTGTTGAGCTAAAATTAACCTTTAAGGATAATGGTAAAACCTTATATTTAAGTGGTGATGATAGTGATGGAACTTTTTTTAGTAATGAAAAGTTTAAATGCGAATAGTTTTAATCTGCTTAAGCTTTTTATTATCTAGTGTATTTTCAACAGAAAGTGAGCCAGGCAATTATGAGCTTTTAGTTAGAGCTGATCAGTTTAGAGCTTATAAAATACCTTCGCTCACTAAAATGCCAAATATGACACCTTCATGTTATAAGGAGGGGATGTTTTCATTTCGTTATTGGCATGTTCAAGGTGAAATTAAACGTGTAGTTAGCCTTTTTAATGGGGTTGATTTTGTAAGTTCAAAAGATTTTGATTCTGATTTTGTAGTTGGGGATACTTTTTTGAGTGACTCAGGAGCTGTGTTTGCAGTTAATGAAAGGTTTTTTTCAATTGGAGCGTTTCTTTTAAAGCCCAGCGGAGAGCAAGAAAAAATTGTTGATCCTAATGACTATGTGGATTTGCGTTCAGTTTCGCGACCAGCTTTATATAAAGGGCTTCCTTTTTTTAGAGGTTTACATAAGAACGGCCTAAGATCCCTTTACCTAGGAAAAGAAAAGTTAGTAAGTGAAGAAGCTGCTTCTTCAAAGATTGCATACATATTCTTGCCAACAGTTAAAGAAGAGGAATTTGCTGTAAGATTTAACTATGGTGATCCTGGTCAAGTGAATGCAAAAAACCCTGATGAAATTTTTCTCTATACTAATGATGAGTTTAAATCAGTTGTAAAAGATAATGACCTTGATAAAGACAGTGATTTTCTAGATTTTGATTCAAGTCCTGTTCCTGATGGAAGGGGAGGAGTTCTTTTTATAGGAAAAACAAAGAATGAGGGAAGGTCTCTTTGGCATTTTATTTTTGATGTTGAGACTCAAACTAGAAGAAGAAAACTTATTTATTCTGAAGATATGGGTCTTGGAAGCCTTGAGTATTTCAAGCCGGCAATTGGTGTAGATAAAATTGTTTTTAGGCTTATAAAAAATAATAAAAGAAGTCTGATTGAATATAGTAGGGAGTCAAAGGATTTTAAGGTTTTAGTTTCTCAAGGTGACGCTCTAAAAACCAATGAAGAAAATACTCGAGTGATTGATAGGGACAAATGGCCAGCCTTCTCAGGCTCTCCTTGTGTCTCAAATGATGGTGAAGTTTTTTTTCATGCTGTCTTAGAAGAGTCTAATACCCTAGAGAACAAAGGCTCTGGAATCTTTAAAATCAATCAGCACCAATAAAAAAGAAACACATGTTCTAATTTAAGAAACTTTTCAAGAAGACTCGTCTAAGGAGATAATATTATCAGCTTTAGGGGGCTTTTATGAGATTTTTAATATTTTCTTTCTTTGGTATGTGTATAGTGGCTTGTGGAAATCACAGTAGCACAAAGCCAAATGGTGCTAGTGGAGATGAAACAATATCAGTCTATGCAATGTTAAATAATGATTTATTTGCTCCTAAGTGCTCTATATGTCATACAGCAGGACATTTTTCTGGAGTAGACACATCCTCTTATCAAGGCCTTATAAACTCTGGTGTTATTGATCCAGGAAACCCTGGAGGCAGTCTGTTAGTTAGTTCTATTGCTTCAGGTTTTATGCCTCCTAGAGGCCCAAGAATTTCTACATCCGATGATATTTTCTTATTACTTGAATCTTGGATCCAAACTGGTGCTAGTGAATTAGACTAAATGAGTAGTTTGAAACCTAACTTTTAAAAATTTTGAGATAAGCCTAAAAAAACAATACTCTCTTACCTGGTCATAACCGTAGGAGGAATATGAATCGTTTTTTTAGAATATTATTGTCATCAGTTTTACTTTTAGCTTTATCTTCAAAGGTTTTTGCTAAATCAAAAAATAAAACTAAAAATGAAGTTCAACTAGTACTTGAAGAAGTTTTTAAAAAACCTGCTTTTATTAATTCTAATATGAAAGACTTTAAGGGTTTTAATAAGAAAAGGGCGCTTGAAGGGAGCTTGTTTGATCAAAAAAGCTACTTAAGCCATTATTTTAAACTTAAAGAAATTGGAATTGTAGAATATGAGCATGCTGTTTCTCTAGTTAGAGAGCATGACTTAGTTAAAACTAAAACTCCTGTCTATGGAGATGATCTTCCAAAAGGTGTAAGAGAGCAATACATTACAGCTGTTTTAAAGGTGCCAAAGAAGTTTAAAAAAGAGAGAGTTGATAGGGTTTTAAGAACTTATTATGGAAGAGGTGGAGATCTTAGAATTCACCCAACTGAGCCAAAGATAATAATTTCTGATTGGCTCTCAAATGTAGCAAGAATGAAAAGTATTTTACAGAAGATGTAATTTTAATTAAATTTAGATGTTTTCTAAATTCATGCAGCTTACTCTTTTAAAGCTGCATGGATAAACCTAATTTAAGCCCTATTGAACTTAATGTAGCATCACCTGAGGCAAGAGTTGTTCCATACTCTATCCATGCAGGAATGGAGAACTTATCACTAAGCTTGTAGTCGACACCACCGCCAACTTGTAAGTACATCTGTGAACCAAGTTCTTCTTCTTGAACAGCTGTAGTTCCTCCGTATGATGGAGAGAGCAAAATTCCTATACCTGCACCAGCCCAGTACATTTCTTTAAAGTGGTACTTACCCCAAAGATCAACATTAATATAACCAAGATCAATTCTTGAAGGAGGTCCGCCTGGTCCGATTGTCACACTCGTATCTTCTGTAGAGAATGCTTGCTGACCTATAGAGGCTCTGATCTTAATTTTTTCACTAAAGTCATAATCAGCTATAAGTTCAAAAGATGTGCTTGAGCCACTTCCATTACTTGTGCCAGTTGATGATTCAACTTTTGCGGTATCTTGTCCAAGAGTAATAACTCCACCAATTTTTAATTTATCTTTAAAAGATCCTCCTGAAGAGTATGACTTAGAAGATTTTCTTTTAGGTTCATTTTCTACAGTTTTAAGTGGAGGCAAAGGCTCGCTTCTTCTTGCTGTACTTGTGCTCTTCTTCTTAGAAGGTCTTCTTACAAGTGTATAGCCTGGCTGCGCATTTCCTTTTAAGATTTTACCAATTGCTTGGCCTGGGCGAGTTTTTAAAACCTTGATGATAGCTTTCTTTTTTCCGCCTCTAACAAGATAGTAGAGCGCGCCAGTCTTAATATTTGAAGATTCAGTATCTATAAGAACGTTCTTACCTTTTACTTTTTTTACGCTTGCTGCCCAAGAAAAACTTGGAAGAAGAAAAGTAGAGAGAATAATTGTAAAAATAAAATTATTTAGTTTCATTTTTTAAACCCCATCAGAAAGTGTTTATTTTAAATTATTATAAAATAAAAAGTGGGTTTAAGTATGTATTAGAGGCTATAAACTAGACTGTGATTTCAGCCTAACTAGCTGAAATCACATAAAATTTAACAAATTATAAAGCTTGCTTTTAAACAAAGTCTAGAAAGGAATCTCATCCCCTGAGTTAAAGTCTGGTTCTGGAGCAAAATCAGAGAAAGGGTTCTCTGAACCAGAGTTTTGATTGCTGTTGTTTTGGTATCCATCAGAAGCGCTTTGAGAACCTCCAATAAATTGAACAGTGCTAGCTACGATCTCAGTAGTGTATTTTTTAACACCTTGTTGATCTTCCCAAGACCTTGTCTGAAGTCTGCCTTCTACATAAGCCTGTCTTCCTTTTGCAAGGTACTTACCACAGATTTCAGCAAGCTTTCCCCAAACAACTACTCTGTGCCATTCTGTTCTTTCTTGCTTCTTGCCATCTTTATCATTCCAAGCCTCACTAGTAGCTAAGCTAAATCTAGTGATTGTTGAACCTGTACTAACAGCCTTAGTTTCTGGATCAGAGCCTAATCTACCTAAAATAATAACTTTATTTACACCTGACATATATTTTTCTCCTTATTTAATATCTTCAATATACTTCTCATAACTAGAATCAAAAAAAGTTCATCGTTTTTGAGATATTGCAACTATAGAGACTCTATGAATAGGGGGTTAAGAGCAAGTTCATCTGCTTAGAGTCGGAGATCGGATAAGGATTTTTAAGATTTTTTTTATCAGTTAGACTAAATGCTGCTCTATTCTTCAACATTAAAAGTGCTTAGTGATGAAAATCTAGGCGGAGGAGCATAGCCTCGATTAGGGGCTCTGCCTGAGACCCTAAAAAGGTATTTGCTCCCAGAGCCTGTCATCTTTTTATTAGCTTGCGGTATTCCTTGGCTAATTACAGTACTAAACTCTTTTTCAAAAGCTTTAGAGAGTTCAAGCTCAACTGATAGATTATAATTACCAGTTGAGACGGAAATATTAGAACCAAGTTTTCTAAAGCTAACATCAATAGTTCCTTTAAACCGTCCGTTTACTTCAGAGGATTTTGTTCCTAAAGTTCCCTCAGTAATATTGATTTTGCCATTTTCAAGTTTTCCAAAGAAGTTTGAGTTTTTCCAAACAACATCTTTAGGTAAATCAAGTGCTCCCATTTGAGCATTTAAAGGTAGAGGGTTTGGAAGCTTAATGTTTAAAGCTCTTGCTTTAAAATCTCCAGTTGGTTGTTTTCTAAAGCTATCTTCACCAGTGATTTTATATTCTAGTTCAAGTTTACCAGGGATGTTTAAATCCTTACCGATAGTTTTTAAAATCTCTTGAACAAGTAAGTTTTCAATACTTCCAGAACTTGAGAATTTATTATTTTTTTCTTTGTTTTTACCAAGTAATGTAGCTGAGATATTGCCATCTCCTCCAAGGAAGTTTTTTAAGTAAACAGTAGCGCCAAGCTTAAAGGCAAGAAGGCTGCTCATTTTTGGAGATACCGTGATAGAGCTTGCTTTTAAAGGTTTTGAGCCATTAAAGGTAATACTTGGTGAGACCATTTTAACACCAAGAGGGAGGGGAGTAAGGCTCAGTTTCTCTAATTCTAAATTCACTTTACCCTTTGTTGCAGATGATACTTTCTGTTCTAAAAAGTTTTTTGTATCTGATTTTGGGAATAAAACTACAAGCCATATACCTACAAAAAGAATGAAGAATAAAAGCTTTTTCTTTTGAGTTTTAAGGACAAAAGAAATGGGGTCGAGTATAAAAGTTCTTAGGATTTCAGTTAAAGATTCCACAGTTTTAATTTACTTCCCTCTTCTATTATTTTTTTTCTTAGTAGGTTTAATCTTTGCTTTTGGCATAAGTTCAGACTCTGGTTTAACGTAGAAGTTTGACACAACGTATTCGACATCAAAGTAATTCCCTGGAGGAGTATCTCCGGGATGAGCTTTAATAGTAACGTTTTCTAAGAATAAAGAGTCACTTAAGTTTTTAACACCATATGCAGTTGTGATGGCTTGAGTGAGGTTAAACTGTTTACCCATGATTTTAAACTTCATTTCTTCAGCCCCTTTTGGAAGTTGAGGGCTTTTTTTTCCAGAGCCTGGCATTATTGAAAGTTGAGTGTCTAAAAGTCTTACGTTTCTTCCAATGCTTGAGACTTCATTTTTAAAATCAAAAAGCCCATACTTTTTTGGATCTTTAGACTGAGATGCGCGATTTTTGGAGTAGGAAATGATTTTTTGAGTTAACTCTTTTCTTTCTTCAAACTCAGCTTCATAACCTAAAGAGCTTTTATATTGGCTAATAGGGTAGATGAGAACAATAAGGCATAAAAAAATGCAAGCAAGGCTTATTATAGTTGTTTGCATTCTTTTAGAAAGAGAAGAAAACCTTTCATTAAAAGAATTTACGAACCTACTCTCCTCAATTCGAGATTTAGTGATCAAGAGTTGTTCTTTTAAATTTTCACTGAGTTCTTCAAAAGCCAAAAAAATATACTCCTAATTTCTTTATTTAAGGTTTAGTTGTTGCAGTAAAAGTCAGCCTAAAGCCTTTAAAGCCAGGCTCAGTTGGTTTACTACTGTTTGTTTTTAAAACTTTACCACCTTTAGCTACTTTTTTAAGACGTGTGATAAAGCTATCTAAGTTTCTTGAAGATGATGTCTTTCCATCAATAGTAACTTTTCTTCCTAAGATATTAAATTCATTGATGTCTACAGGGAAGCTTGCCTGATCAAGAGATCGTTTAGAGATTTCACTTAAAGTATAAAGAGCTGATTTATCAGTGTTAATACTATTGATTTTCTCTTTAGCTTTTGTGCGCTTTTCTATTGAAGATAGAAACTTTGCAAGTTTTACTTCAGTAACTTGTTTACTTGGAATGTTAATGATCTTACTTGCTGAGTTTTTCATTTTTGTTTTAGCGACGAGTGAGAGCTCCTCTGTCCATGTATTTCTAATAGTTGCATAGACAAAGAAAAGAGTGATGCTTAATGCGCTAAGACTGATGTAAAAGCCCCATTGTTTCCAAAAATCTTTAAAGTGTGTGTATTCTTTTGCAAACTCTTCTTTTCTAAAGTTTACAGCCGGGTTGCTTGGCTTTCTTATGGCTTCAATAGCTAAACCGAGTGCAACACCCATAGAGAGTTCTTTGTGCTGGTTTGTTTTAAAGTCTATTCCTGGGTAATTTTTTATTTGAACAATTTTATTACAAGGAATACCTGTGCCTTGAGTGATTTTAGCGCCTATGTTTCTAACAGCAGATGTCCCTCCAAGAAGACCTATGCCTTGTACTTCAACAAGGTGTGAGCCTTTGATTTCAAGTAAAGTGAGGCCGATGTTGTGACCAAACTCAACAAGCTCTCTACTAAGAATTTGTGAAAACTCCCATTCCTCTTCACTGCCGTGTTCTTTATTAAGAAGAATACCGTTAGAGGCTGCAAGCATTTCAAAGGCTTCATTTTCTTGTATTCCTTTTTTTTGAGCAAGTGCTGCGATAAGGTTTTTACCACCCCATTCAATTTGTGTGATCGCTTTTAAAGTTCCTCCAGATCTTACAACTAAAAGTGATGATGTATGCCCAATACTTAATACGGCTTCACCTTGTTGGTACTCAAGATTTTCAGAGATGGTGTATTTTTTTGATTTCTCATCTTCTTCATCTAAATCCTCTTCCTCATCTAGGTTTGTGTTTTCTAAGGGAGGAGGGGTGGAGATGTTTTCAAATAAATTGTTTAAAGCTAGAGTATCTAAAGAGATAATAGAGGGTTCAATTTGAACATCTTTACAAAGTTCAATGCATTTTTTTATGCTCTCTTTTCTTGTTGCTAAAGCCAGTACGTGTGAACCAAGGTTGGAGTTCTTGATAATTTTTCCATCAAAAATACACTCATGAGCGTGAAAAGGGATTTCATCTTCAAGCTCAAATGGTAGACTCTTAAGAATTTTAAAACGTTCTTTAAAAGGGAAAAACAACGACCTAACGCTGACATCGCTTTGCTTAAGGCCAAGTACAAACTGAACCTTTGAATCGTTTTGGTATGTGCTTAGAACCTGCCTTAATGTTGTTATGACATCAAGTTCATAATCAGCACCAGGCTTTTGACTTAAAGGAAACTCATCAAGCCTTACAATAGTGCTTGTATTTCCTGAGGCCTCAAGCTCTGCAAGCTTAATGCTAAAAGTTCCTATATCAATTCCTACGACTCTCAAAGTTTTCCTAACCCCTCTAATTCACACTATTATATAGTCATTAACTTCTAAATAAAAGTCTATGCTTTAACTTGTCCCAAGTCATTTAACTTTTAAGCTTGTAACAAAAGGTCTGCCCTTTGGGGGATCGACCTTCTTTCCTGATCCAGAACTTTCGTCTGGGTCGGTTCCTCCTGTTCCATCAGAGTCTCCATCGCCATCATCTTTATCAGACTCATCAAGTTGAGAGATAAAGATTTCTTTTAAGGCTTCGGTATCAATAACGTAGGCTGTGATTGTTGTTTTAACATTTCCAGACTCTCCAATGGATTCAATGAAAAAAGAACTTTGAGGTTCAAAGACGATGGGAATGCCTTCTTCATTAAAAGTTTGAGCATCAAAGCCGAGCTCTTCAATGAGTGAATCAAATTGAGCTCTATCTAGTTGACCCCCACTATTTTGAATCTCAGTTCTTCTTTCTATAAAATCTCTTGCTGTATCTGCATCAAACTGAGGGTCTAAACCAATAAGTGTGTCTACTGTAGCAGTGTTTACATTAACTCCAAAAGTACCTTGAATAGTTGTTAGTTTTTTAAGTCTTTTATAAATGAGTTGATCCATATTATGGACTAACAACAACTCTGTCATATCCATAAAAGAGCTGTTTCGTGGGTAGCCAACTTGATTTTCACCAGTGTATAAATTGGCTTCCCCACCTCCATTTCTAGATTCATCGTCTGGATCAACCCAATCTCCAACGTTGTTTAAGACTTCTGTTATAGAATCAATGGAGTGCTCACTTGAGAGCTCCTCATCGGTTTCAAGCATCTTTGTAAAAGACTCAACAAGGTTAAGGGTTGTTCTTTCTGCAATACTTTCAATCGGTGAGCCAAGACTGTTTAGATCAATTTTTTCACTTGGGTCAGAGATTTCAGGAAAAAAAGTGAGGTCTTTAATATAAGATTCTTTTAAGATTTTATCTACTTCAGATTTAGCAACAGCACTTGCTTCACCAGGTAATTCTGGTGGCCAAGCAAAGGGAAACTGCCAAATAAGCCGAAGCTGTTGATCGAAATTTCCAGCAGCGTCTCCAATTTGTGAGAGCTGAGCTTTTGCTTGTCTAAAAGCCTGGATTCTAACTAAGCTAAACTCGAAACCAGCTTTAGCACTATAGTATGATTTAAGTTTTCTCATGCCTTGAGAGGCTAAAACAGATTCTGTAAGAGTTTCTCTTGAAAGCTGCATGACAACAAAAGTGACAATAGTAAAAATAGAAAGAGCCATTAAAAGGGCTACTCCATGCTCTTTTTTTCTTTTTTGATAAAGTCTGGCCTCTGACATTAATTGGTTCCCCCAGTTGGTGGATTGTTTGTGTTGTTAGTGACAGAGCTTTTTAAATTTTTGAAAGGATCGTTATTAGGAAAGCGAATAGGGAATACGCCAAAAAGTCTTTCAGATTTATTACTCTTTCCTGACTTATCAACTTGTGTGCTAATGCTTAGATCTAAAGAGACTGCTGAAGGGAACTTGTTCCCCATTATAATATCTGCCACATTTTCTGAGTCCCATGTTTCAACCCACTCAGGGTCTTCACTGTTAAATGTAAGGTAGCTTATTTCAAACTCCTTAATGTTCTCTAGTAGAACTGTTTGTGACTCACCTTCTTCAAGTACTCCATCTAAATTATGAGAAACACTTCTCCATAAACACTTTGTTCTAAGTTTTTTATTCTTTCTGCTTCTACAATCTTTTATGATATAGCCTACTTCTATAAGCTCAGAGATTCTTTCACTTTCTCTAAGCCTTGTTCCAGAAGAGGAGGTAAAGAAGAGAGAGTCTTTTTCACCTTTAAAGTGTGTGACAACACGTTCCGTTTTAATAGGCTTATTTTGAGGTTTTGGTCCAATAGATTTCTCCATTTCTTTTCTCTGCTCTTCAGTTAAAGAGGCGAGGTTTAACTGGGGGTTAGCTCCCTCTTTATTTTTTTTCTCTACATATTCCTTTTGCCTGTCATCGTAACGAGCGACCCTTTCAGTTTGTGCTTGGTTATATAAGAAAATGTTAATATCCCTATGATTAAAGCCTGCAGCGATGTCTCTTTCTATGAGTTTAAAAGCTGATCTTAAAGCATTTACTCCATCTAAGCCGGAGGTGATTTTTGCACTTCTTCTATTTGTGTTTTTAAGAGTTTGAGCTGTGATTAAACCCATGATTGCAAGAAGGCCAACAGAAATCAGAAGCTCTAAAAGCGTAAAACCACTAGAGTGCTGCTTTTTAGATTTTTTAAGAGGCTTTTTAAAATACATGCATTAACCTCCCCCAAGTCCTTTAAGAACAGATGGATCAATGCCAAGATCAATGCTTGCGTTATAATCAACTAATAGAGTTGAAAGAGTGTATTTTTTTGGTTTAGCTTTTGGTGATTGTAGGTAGGTGACAGTAAGGTTTACTTCTTTTACAGACTGCTCAAAGAATTCTTTCATTTTACTAATTACTGTTAAAGTGATTTCATCAGTACCGCCAGATTGAGTTGTAAGAACAGAGGAGAGGTCAGGCATTTTAAATTCTTTAGCCTCCCAGCTAAAAGTGTACTTTTTGTGCTTGTCACCAAAATTTCCAGTTTGAGCTTCTGTTGGTAAGTCTTGAGGTCTATCTTTATAAAGTGTTTCAATCTCAATCATTTTTTTTTGCAGTAAATAGACAACTTGAGTTTGTATTTTTGCCTTGCCAACACGTCTAAAATTTGAAGTCCAACTTGATGTTAAAACCATCATAACACTTGCTATGATCCCAAGTGCGATTAAAACTTCAATAAGAGAAAATCCGTTTATATGTTTTTTAGTCACGGTCTTGAAGTTCCTTTAAGTCTGTGTGGCCTTTAAGAGTTATAAACTCACCTGTAAGAGGCTCGGTGACAAGAGTCCATTTTAAGGACTCATCAAGAGTTTGTACTTGTATTGCCACTTCTTCTACAAAGCCTTCAGGAAAAAAATGAAAAAAAGCAATTTCACTATTGATAGGCTTATCAAGGCCAGAGATCTCAATTTGTTTAATCGTAAGTGATGAAGGAGTTGAGAGTCTTTTTGAGCTAAACTTTTTTAGTTTCTTAAAGTTATTTTTTTCTTTCTTACGATCGCGTATTTCTTTTTTCTTTACTTCATCCTTTCCAAGATTGTCATATAGGTCTTCAAAAAGCTCTTCTGTTTTTTTTGAATCACTTAATAAGACTTTCCCTTTTGCTTCTTCAGCCCAAAAAACCATAGGCTTTTCATCTTCTAGTTTAAAAATAAACCTTAATGTTGTGCCTCTTAGTTGAGATCTATTTCTCATCTCTTTTGTCATTACAGAAAAGCGACGAAAAAATCTTCTATACTCTTTTTGAACACCACTTTTTCTTCCTCCAACCATAACCCCAGTTAAAGTTGCTATGATGGTAAGAACTATAAGAAGTTCCATTAAAGTAAAGCCGCGCTCATGAGTCTTGTTCACATCTAAATTTTAGACCTTTAGGTGTGTGAATTACAAGGTTATTAAGAATTTGGTTGCTAATTAGTTAATCATAAAGACATGGGATTTAAGTTCTTTATGTATTGTTTTAATAGCTTTTTGAATTCTTGATGATACATCTTTAAAATCAGGTTGTATCATCTCTTTTGTTTCTTCATTCATATAAATAGCTCTATTGATTTCAACTTGAATGGTGTGCCTTCCAGCGGCAGGGTTTCCATATGTTTGCGTTATTCTACCACCTTTATAAGGCCAGTTTAATGCAACTTCAAAACCTGCAGATTTATATGAGTCAACGATGAGGTCTCTAAACTTAGGGTCACAGCTTGTGCCGTCTTGATCACTGATAACAATTTCTTTTCTTCTTTCTCCTGGATCTCTATGTATTTCAGTTCCAAGAGAGGGCATGCTGTGAGCATCTAAATGAAAAACTCGCCTGTGCCCTTGAAGTCTATGATAATCAAAGTGTGCTTGGATGGATTTATGAAACGGCTCAAAGTAGGCAGCAACTAGAATATCATGAAGTTCTTTTGAGATTGGAGTGCTCATAAGCTCTTCACCAATACTTGTTTTTACCCAGTGAAGGCCTGTAGTAAAGGTTCCACTTGAGTTTGCGTGATCTTTTACACTATCTTTATCAACATCTCCTGGAAGCCGATTTAAATCTATAACATACCTGTTCCATGGACTATAAATAAAAGGGACATCGAGTTCTTTTGCTATCGGTCTGTAGAAAACATCTACAAAGCGATCAATATCTCTAAGTAGAGTGATTTTGTCTTTTTCATTAAGCCAATTGGCCTCTGGAGGTGTTTTTTCACCTGAGTGTGGACATGATATAAAAAAAGGCAATTCAGCAGACATAGTATTTAGTATAACCTAAAAAAAATATTAAATAAAACATATAAAGAATTGTGCTTGAAACTCAGTCCTGTAAGAATGTGAGAAGGTTTAATAGTTTTATTCTAAGTATAGATGTGTGGCGGAGAATTTAGTGAAAATATACACAAAGACGGGTGATGCAGGAGAAACAAGTCTCTTTACTGGAGATAGAGTTTCAAAATCGAACACTTTAGTCGACATTTTTGGGCAGCTTGATGAGTTAAACTCTTTAATTGGTGTTTTATGTAACAAAACTAAAGAAACTGGCATTAAAGAGTATTTAAAAGGGCTTCAAGCAGAAATATTTTCTCTTGGAAGTTATTTTGCATCTAGTTTTACTCTCAGTAAATATGTTGAATCACTAGAACCCCTTGATTTAGAAGTAAAGATGGATGAGATGGATGAAAAGCTTGAGCAGCTTAAAAACTTTATTTTACCTGGAGGCTGTGAAGCAGCAAGCTTTGCTCATCTTTGTAGAACATCTGCTAGATCTGTAGAAAGAGCAGTAGTTAAGCTTGATAAACCAAAAGAAACTCAAAAAGCTGTAGTATATTTAAACCGTTTATCTGATTATTTCTTTGTTCTTGCTAGGTATTATAACTTTCTTGAAAAAGTTGAGGAGCCTATTTGGAAGCCTTCAAAATAGTTTCTGAGCCCATTACGGAATCTGACCTTAAGGGTTTTGATACAATTGGCGCGATGCCTTTTGATCTTATTCATTTTGAGGATATTGAATCTTACTACAGTCAGTTTAGTGTTGTTGTAAAAAGACTTGTTCTTAAGAACAGTAAGAATGAGGTTCTAGGTTCAGCCGTTTTATATACAAAAGAGTATTATATTGAAGGAAGGTCAGCGCGCGTTCTTTTCATTGGCGATGTCTCAGCAAAGCCTGTTAGAGAGGCTCTTGTTGGATGGTCTCAGGCTATGCTTCCTGAAATTTTAAATCAAAAAAAAGCTCTCGGTGCTGAGTATGCTTTTTTTATGATCTCATCAAATAAAAGAAAGATGTTTAACTTTTTTATTAGGCCAAGGAAGATTAGATCAGATCACCCAAGGTTTAACTTGGTAAGATCAGTTAAAATAAATCTGATACAAGGAAAAACTTTTTTTGCTGAAGACCCTTTAGAGCACCTTATTATTAGGAGAGCTGTTGAATCAGACTTAGATCAGATCTCTGGCTATATTAAAAAAACTACAGCAAATATGCCTTTAGCAAGACTTTGTACAAAAGGCTTTTTATCTCAAGAGATTTTAAGCTGGAAAGAGTTTTCTCCAAGCGATATTTTTATAGCCCTTGATTGTGAGGGGAAAATAGTTGGAACTCTTGGTTCATTTCCACTTTATAAGTATGGAAAAATTAAGTTTGATTTAAAAGACTCTCGTTTTGATAGTTTGCAGCAAGGGCTTAGAATTGGTTCATACTTTAAGGACCTAAGACCTGTTTTGCGTAAAAAAGAAACTAAAATAAATTTGTTCACACATATGTATTTTAACAACCATGATATTTTTTACTCTTTAGTAAGAAAATGGATTGATGAAACAAGAAAACAGGGAGACATCTTTGTTTATCCGCATTTTAAGGGTGCTTTAAAATCTGCACCTTCTGATTCGCTATTAACTTTTTCTGTAAATGCTAATCTTTATTTGATTCAAGAACCAAATGAGCCGCCTTCAAGTCTTTTAAAAACAGGGCTTTTAAGTGCAGACCTTGATATCGATCTTCCCTTTGTTGTTTAAAAATTAAACCCAAAGTGGAACTTAAAAAATCAAAAAACACCTAGCCCACATAGGGCGCATATTCATCAAATACTTGCAGGTTTGGTTACAAATTGGGAAGATAATACCAGTATGAGTTTCGGCGATGATCAAAATAAAGAACCACTTTTTAAAAGTATACTGATTTATATTTTTCTAGGCTTTTTTTCATTTATGGTAGCTGATCTTGTTCTCTTAAAATTTGTAAGAATTAAATTTTTTCCTTCCTACAGTGCAAAAGATGCCTCAAGAGCAAAGCTTGCAGCGGGAAGATCTAGGCTGGGAGCAAAAAGCACAAATAATGACTTAGTGGATTACTCTAAAGGGTATAAACATATAGTAAATCGAAACATGTTTAGTGCTGATGGTGTTATCTCTCCACCGATTGCAAGTCTTGAAAAAGGTAATGAGGGATCTGTTGAAGAAGAAATCTTTAATGATCCAGTGCTTTCAAATTTAGATTTAAAGCTAGAAGGAACAATAGTTCATAGAAACCCCTATAGATCTTTAGCCACTATTGAAAGTGCCGGAAAGACGACAAGCTACACTGTAGGAGATCAAGTTGAGAATCTAGCTGAGATAGTGAGTGTGGTTAGAAAAAAAGTTATTATTAGAAATTTAAGCTCTAAAAAACTAGAGTATATAGAGATACCAAGAGATATGAAGCTTGCTACAAAGAGGCCTCCTCCTAAAAAGTTTACACCAAGTTTTGGGGGAGCTAAAAAAAACGGTTCAGGTTTAGTTAAAAGAGATGGTGATACCTTTAAAGCAAAGCGCTCTGATGTAAACGCTCAGCTTTCTAATATGGGAAAGCTCTTAAGAGAGGCAAAAGTAGAAAGAGCTGTTGATCCTGTAACAGGAGAAGTTATTGGTTTTAAGTTTACAAATATTAAAGAGGGTAGTGTGATCTCAGAACTAGGGTTTAATATTGGAGACACCATCACCAGTGTTGATGGTGAGCCTGTAAATAGTCCCAACAAAGCAATGATGATGTATAACAAGTTAAAAAATGCTAGTGATGTTAGAATTGGTATTCGAGATGCGAATGGCCAAGACAGAGACTTTGAGTATTCAGTTGAGGACTAAAGTCTTAAAAAAGATGAGTGAAGAGTGTCAGTTTATTAAATTGGCCGCTAAAATAGGGTTAATGTCTTTGGGGGCTAAGTTATGAGAATTACTATTTTTATTCTATCTGGGTTGATGATAGCAACCACTTTTTTTGCTGAAAAATCATATGCTCAGTTTGGAAATCAAGATCAAAAAGAAGGTACTTATAAAGTTGAAGGTGCTGGTGGTTACTCTTCTGAAGAAACTCAAATCCCAAAGTCTAAAAAAGGTGTTAAGTTCTCAGATGCTTACCCTGAAGAAATAAACTCTAAGAACTATCCAAATGTGATTGATACGTTTGACTATCCTGATATTGAAATCAAAGACATGGTTACAGTGATGGCTGAACTAACAGGAAAGCGTTTTATTATTGGTTCTGATGTAAAGGGTAAGATCACAATAGTTTCAAAAGAACCTATTACAGTTGCTGAAGCTTATAAAGCGTTTTTGTCAGCTTTAAGAGTTAATAAGCTTACGATTGTTCCATCAGGAAAATTTTTAAATATTGTAAGAGAAGCAGACGCTCCAAAAAATCCTGTTGAAACTTATACAGGGGAATATTTTCCTGATGCAGATCAAGTGATCACAAAAATCATAAAACTTAAGTATATTCCAGCAAGTGAACTTGATAAGTCATTAAGATCACTTTATTCAAGAGCCGGGGATTTAAAAGTTTATGAGCCAACAAACTCAATCATCCTAACTGATTATGGTTCTAATGTTGAAAAATTTGTAAGAATCATTGGTGAGTTAGATGTTCCAGGTTTTGAAGAGAAAATGGAAGTGATTCCTATAAAGCATGCTAAATCAAAAGATATTGCTGATCTTGTTAATAAAATTATTAATAAAGGTGAGAACTCAAGTGGAAGTTCAGTTCCAAGGTTTAGAAGGTCAACTTCTAAAAGTGATTCTTCTGGAAAAGGTTCGGTAAACCTTTCTTATGTAACTTCAGATGAAAGAACAAACTCTTTAATCGTACTTGGTAATAAAGCTGGTATTTCAAAAGCAAGAGATCTTATTAAGAAACTTGATTTTGGTTTAAACGAAGAAGAGGAAGGTGGGGTCTTTGTTTATTATGTAAAACATAATGATGCTGAAGAAATCTCTAAAACTCTTGGTGGTATTGCTGAAGAGTCTCAAAAAGCGCAGACAGAAGCTGCAAAAGCTACGGGAAGCTCAAGCACTCCAAGAAACCTTCCGCCAACAGTAGCTGTAGCAAAAACTGCAGCTCAAGTTTTTGGTGGTGAAGTAAAAATTAAGGCTGATAAAAATACAAACTCACTTATCATCACAGCAAGTTCACAAGACTATAAAATTGTAAAATCTATTTTATCAAAGATTGATATTCCTAGAGATCAGGTTTTTGTTGAGACTGTGATTATGGAAATGGATGTTGAAAAGAGGAGAGAAGTTGGTTTAGATATTGCTAATGTTATTCCAGCAGGGCCTGCAACTGTGGCAACTCCTGCAACTAGTGTAGCAGTTCAAGGTATTTTTGGTAACGATGGAGGAGGAATCGGGGACTTACTTGTAAACCCTGCCTCTGCTCTTGGTTCATTAGGTGGTATTCTTACCTTTGGTGGTGGAAAAGATATTACTGTAAATTTAGGAAGTGGTCCTATCACAATTCCTTCTATTAATGGACTCGTTAGACTTATTCAACAAACTAAAATGGGTAATGTTTTATCTACTCCAAAAATTATGGCAATGGATAACGAAGAGTCTGAACTTGAGGTTGGTCGAGAAATTGCTTTAGGTATTGAAACTCAAAGTAATGCTGGAGGTCAGGTAAGTTCTCCAAGGCGTAAAAAAGTAGCTATGAAGCTTACAATAACTCCTTCAATTAGTCCTGACTCTGAGGCTGTAAGGTTAGAGCTTGCTCAAACTGTTCAAGATGTTGTGACTCCTGGAGATGAGAATACGGACATTACGGATAAATCATTAAAAACTAATATCGTTGTTCCTAATGGAGATACGGCAGTTTTAGGTGGTTTAACAAATAATAAAACTAGTAGAACTGTCGCAAAAGTTCCCCTTCTTGGCGATATTCCAATACTTGGTTGGCTCTTTAGATCAAACTCTGTAACGAATAATAAAAATAATTTGATGCTTTTTATTACACCTAGGATTATTAGAAATCCAGCTCAAAACAAAGCTTTGGTAAAACAACAATTAGAGCAAAGACTTGATTTTATTAAACGTGAGCTAAATGGTATAGATCCATTTGGTGGCAAAGTTGATGAAATTTCAAAAATTAAAACTCCATTAAATGATGATTCTGGTTGGGATGAAGATCTTCCAGAAGAATTAAAAGAAGAGCCTGCAATGGAGTCTTATTAAAAGTGGCAAGAACGAGCATTGACTCTATTTTACTTAAAGGCACATCTTTTTCTAAAGATGAGCTTGGTTCTATTTTTATAAAAGAACTTGCTAGTGGTGAAACCATTGGGGAGGTCATGCGTGATAGAACTTTTAAGTCTGCAGAGGATGCTGTTTCAAGACTTTCTGAGCTTATTGGTGTTGAGTTTATTGATGAAATTCCTTCTGGAGATATTTCAGCTGAACTTGTAAGAGACATTCCAATTAATTACGCTAAATCAAATGAGATCTTGCCCTTTAGAGATGAGAAAGATCATATTAAAGTTCTTACCTCTAATCCTTTAAAATTTGAGGTTCTTGCAGACATAAGAGCAATATTTGGAAAAAGGGTTATGCCAATTATGGCAACGAGTCCAAAAATTCAAGACTCTATTAACAGAGTTTATGAAAAAAGCACTTCAGCTCTTGATGGTTTAGATGATGTTGAAGAAGAAGAGTATGATCTTGATGATCCTGTTATAGATTTACTTGAAGCAGGAGAAGATGACGCTCCAGTAATTAAACTTGTTAACTCATTACTTTTTAGAGCTGTAAAAGAAAAAGCCTCTGATATTCATATTGAACCTTATGAAAAAGATATGGTTGTAAGATTTAGAATTGATGGTGTCTTATTTGATATCTTTAAGCCGCCTAAGAAGCTGCAAAACGCGATCACTTCTAGAATTAAAGTTATGGCAAATTTAAATATTGCTGAAAAACGTCTTCCTCAAGATGGTAGAATCCCATTAAAATTAGCAGGTAAAGATATTGACGTGCGTCTTTCAACAGTTCCAACTGCTTTTGGTGAAAGAGTGGTGATGCGTCTTCAAGATAGATCCAATGTGATTCTAGATCTTGAGCAGTTAGGTTTTTCTCAAAAATCATTAGAACAGATAAATGATATCTTAGAAAAAACTTATGGAATCTTATTAGTTACTGGACCTACAGGTTCTGGTAAATCAACAACGCTTTATTCTTGTGTTTCACGTATAAATACAATTGATAAAAATATTGTTACTGTTGAAAACCCGGTTGAGCAAAGAATTCATGGAATTGGGCAAATACAAACAAATGAAAAAATCGGTTTAACTTTTGGAAGTGCTTTAAGAGCCATATTAAGACAAGATCCAAATGTGATTATGATAGGGGAGATTCGTGACCTTGAAACAGCAGAGATTGCTATTAACGCCTCTCTTACAGGTCACTTAGTTTTATCTACAATCCATACAAATGATTCAGCTGGTGTTTTTCCAAGACTTATGGATATGGGGTGTGAGCCTTTTTTAATAGCAACCTCTCTTCTTGGTGTAATAGCGCAGCGTCTTGTAAGAGTTCTTTGCCCTCATTGTAAAGAACCTTATGAGCCAACTGATGTTGAGTTAAGAGCTTTAGAGCTTACAAGGGCTGAAGTTGAAGGAGCAAAGATTCATAAACCAGTTGGTTGTAACCAGTGTAATTCAAAAGGTTATATTGGAAGAACACTGATACAAGAGCTTTTAGTTCTTACTGATGAGGTGAGGTCTTTTATCATGCAAAGAAAAGACAGTGGTGCTATTAGAAAACTGTCTCAAGAAGAAGGGATGATCACGTTTAGAGATCACGGTATTCAAAAGGTCTTATCTGGGGTTACTTCAATTGAAGAAGTTCTCACAAATACTCAAGTGGATTAAAGTTAAGATATGCCAGTTTATGTATATAAAGGTTTAAACAGGTCAGGAAGAACAGTTAAAGGCACTGAAGATGCTGATAACTCAAGAAACGCTAGGCTTAAGCTAAAAAAACGTGGCATCTATGTTATAGAAATTCAGGATAAAACTAAAAAGTCAGGTAAAGGCAAGAGGGTAAAATCTACCGGTAAAGTAGGTATTGAAGAGCTTTCCTTAATGACAAGGCAGCTTTCAACTCTTTTAGAGTCAAGTATTCCACTTGTGGACTCTCTTGCAATTGCATCAGAGCAAACAGAGCACCCTGTTTTAAGAGAGGCGTTGTCAGATATTAAAAATCAAGTAAATGAAGGGGGAACTCTTCATAAAGCCTTAGCAAAGTATCCTAAAGTTTTTGATAAGATTTATATTTCCATGTGTGAGGCTGGAGAACTTTCAGGTACTTTAGATGTTATTCTTATAAGACTTGCTGAGTTTACAGAAAGTCAAAGTGAGTTAAAGTCTAAATTAAAGTCAGCGATGATTTATCCTGCGATTATGTTTGGTTTTTTAGGAATTGTTTTAGTAGCACTTTTTGTTTTTATGATTCCACAGATGAAAGAAATTTTTGAAGGAGCTGAAGAGTTAGAACTTCCAGGAATTTCAAAAGTAGTTTTTGGAATGAGTGAATTTATGGTTGAGTACTGGATGTTTATCCTTATATTTTTTGTAGGACTTATTAGTCTTTTTATTGCATGGAAGAACTCTCCAAAAGGTTCTGTTTCATGGGATGCGACAAGGTTAAAGCTTCCAGTTTTAGGAACGCTTATAAGAATGGTTGCTGTGGCAAGGTTTACTAGAACTCTTGCGACTCTTTTAAACGGTGGTGTTCCTATGCTTAATGCTATGGGAATTGTAAGAAACGTTGTTGATAATGAAATTTTAGCAAGAGCCATAGATGAGGCAAGAGATAATATTAGTGAAGGGGAGTCTATAGCTGGACCTCTTAAAAAGTCTGGTGAGTTTCCTCCTATAGTTATACACATGGTAAACGTTGGTGAAAAAACAGGCGAACTAGAGAGAATGCTTAATCAAGTGAGTGATTCCTACGACTTTCAGGTAAGAAATAAGATCGATGGGTTTACATCCATTTTGGAGCCCGTTATGTTAGTTGCTATGGGTTTGATCATTGCGATGATAGTATTTGCTGTACTGCTTCCGATGCTTGAAATGCAAAATATTGGATAATTTTTTTTATCCATGTTATTTAAAGATTAGAAAAAAATTTAATAGGAGAATTTAAGACAGATGAGAAAAGATTTAGCAAAACAAAAAGGTATGACATTAATTGAGATTCTTGTTGTTTTAGGGATTTTAGGAACGATTATTACAGTTCTTGCTCCAAGAATTTTTGGTAACAGACAAAAAGCAAATGTTAAAGTTGTTAAGCTTCAAATGAGTAAGTTAAGTGCTTCTTTAGAAGAGTTTTACTCTGACTGCGATCAATATCCTGAATCTCTTGATCAGCTTCTTACAGCTCCTGGTTCAGATGTGTGTGAATCATGGGGGCCAACTTCATATGTTAAAAGTGAAAAAGAGTTAAAAGACCCATGGAAGACTCCATATGTTTACACAAACGATGGCGGAAGTTATACGATCTTAAGTTATGGAAAAGACAAGCAGCCTGATGGTGAAGGTTTTGATGCTGATATCTCTTCAGAAGATCTGTAGAGGGTAGTTTAAATATTAAAAAAAGAAGGCGCCTTTTATGAGCGCCTTTTTTTTTATTTTCTTAAGAGTAGAGTTGAGTTTAAATAGGTTTTTTTGGTATGTGGACTAATAAAAAAATTGGTGTAGAAAAAGCTCAGAATGTTTTTGTTGCAGTTTTTGATATTGTTGGATTCAAGAAAATTATGGATGATGAAGGAACTCAAGAAGTCCATAAGAAGTTAAAACTGCTGCAGGCTATTGCGTATAATGCTATGGCGACAACTTACCTTGATGTGCCAGGTAAAAAGAATACAAAAAAACCTGATCCTTTAAAATTAAGGGGAAATCTGGCTTTGTTTTCAGATACTATTTTGTTTTCAACACATGCTGACTCACCAGTAGATTTTATAAATTTATTAATGTTTACAGCAAATTTCTTACAAGGGACTATTGTTGCTGCTAAAATACCCATTAGAGGTGGTATTGGGTATGGGGATATAGTTTGGGAGCCGAGATCTCAAAAGGCCTTGGGCTCGGCTATTATTGATGCTTATATTAATGAGCAGAGTTTGGCATCACTTGGCTGTTTGGTGAGTGAAAATTTTATTAAGAAAGTTAAAGCCCCGTATATATATAAATTTCTAAATCTAGATTTTCCAGGTTTAGAAAAGGTAAAAAAAAGAATAGTAGAGCTTGATAATGTTCCACTACAAAGAAATACCCCTCAAGGGAAAGATTACTACGAAGAGAAAAGGTGGGTTATTAATTGGTTTGATGACCATCTCTCTGAAGATATCTCAGGAACAGTATTCCCATCATCTATAAAAAAGCATCATCTTAAATTAAAAAATAACTCTAATATGCTAGAAAGAATGATAAGAAACAGAGAGTAAGTGTTACCTTCTGTTTTTTTTTAATAAATATGTACTAATTTTTAAAAAAAAATCTTTTTTAGTTGTACAGCGTGTTAAAAGCAATCTTTGATGCAGCTTCTATCCTGGCATCTTTATCACTTAGGCCTTTGTAAAGAACTAAAACTCCATCAATTAAATCATCATTTTTGATTTCCTCATTCCACCATGGAATATCTGGAGTTTCTTCTTTTGAAGCAAAAAGAGTGAAGTAGCCTTCTTTCTTTTTTTCTTTAATAAAAGGATAAGCGTTAGTTTCAAAGTAATATCTTTCCCATTCACAGATCTCTTGTTCGGGGTGGTTGTCACAAACAACAATATTTGCCCCTCTTACGCTTAAAACAATATAATCAAGTTTTCCATGATTTATAGTTACGCCATCATCATTTACTGAAGTGATGATTTTAGTTCCTTCATCAAGAATTTCGTAAGAAAAGCTGTTTTGAGCATATGAAAAAATAAAAAGAAGAAAAATGATTATTGTGGTCTTCAAGATGTAACCCTCCAGGTTAGTTTTTTTAATTAATAAGCAATTATTAAGACTTATATGAAAGCTTAAAACAAGGAGGCTTAAGTTTTTTTATTAAAGAGGTGATATATGTGCTCTTAATTTAAGCCTCATTTAAGTTTTAGACTTAAATGAGTTAAGAAAAGAGATGAAGAAAGTGTGGGGGGAGAATAAAGAAAGCAGTAGTTATTTTTAATTACGGTAAGCTGCGGTACCAGTGGATGAGTTATATTCAAATTGCATAGCGTTTTGTCCAAAATGACTTCTATTAAGTGAATTAAGATTATCACCAGCTATAAGGGTGAAAAAAGTTTTTAATGCGCGTAAAATGTCACCTAGAGTTGGCTTAAAAGTGTCAATTTTACACTTATCTAGGCTCTATAAGCGTTTAAATTAAAGAGGCGCTTTAAGAGCTTTACTGTATTTTAAATGGTGTTAAAAGCTCTTTAGCGAGTTCTGCTTTTGCAAGTACTTTTTATGATACGATGAAGCTAGCGATTCCTAGTGCTGTTTTAGTTATGCTTGGGGTATCTTCTGTTCCTGATGTCGATATTTCTTTTGCCTTTGGAACTGGTTTTGTAGCTTTAGCTTCAGGAGCTCTTAGTAATGTCGTGGCTATATACCTAATGGTGTACTTAATAGATATCCTCAATATGATAGTGAAATCTATAGAGTAGATATTGGTGAAGAGATTAGAAGACTTTACAGTATTGATAAATAAATTAGCTTATATAAGCTAATAAAAAAGCCGTATAAGATTTAACTTAATATACGGCTTTTATAAAAAAATTAAGACTGGATAGAATTACCCAGCAAAGAAAGCTTCAGCTTTATTATTAAAAATCTCTGATTCACCACTTACATTAGAGTAGCGAACTGTGAAACTAAGAAAAAGTGCACTTTCAGTATCAGGACCGATATAACCTTCTTCATCTTTGTAATAATTGCCATCACCAAGAACTAGTGTGCAATCTAAGAAGCTACTTCCAGCTGCAGTATCACTAAAGTCACAAGATAAAGAAGTGTTTGTTAAGGTCGCTGAAGACCCAACGTCTTCATCAAGATGATTGTTAGAAAGTAAATGGATAGCAAGAATAGCTGAGAGTTGATTTAAGTAGCCACTATCATCATAAACTTCAACGTCACCACTGGTTGAGACAAGTAATTCAAGAATTCCCTCTTCGGAGTAGTCTTGAGCAAGTGCGCTTGTGGTAAAAATTAATAGAATCGTTGTAATAAAAATATTTTTCATTCTTTATCCCCCTAGATAATTTGTTAGCCAAAACTAAGTGAGTTACTTTTTAAAAACAAAATTTAAGCTTAAGCTTTTAGCATAGCTGTAAATTATTCAGATGAGCTGACAAAATAAGGTCTTAAAAAATAAGCATTTTTTTAACTGTTTTTGAGCAAATGAAAGAAGGCACCTTCTACTTCAAAAGTTTGACGGAAAGTATAAAATACTTGAGTGTTATAGACTAAGTGGAAATAGATAAATTACCTCAAAAATTCTTTAAGTTTTTAGCTTCTATTAAATTAGCTGTAATCATTCTTATTGGTCTTGCTGCTATAAGTGCAGTGGGAACGTTTTATGAGTCACTTTATAACGCAGATTATGCAAAGCAAGTGGTCTACTACTCTTTTTGGATGTTCTTCTTTCAAGGGCTTTTGGCAATTAATCTTATTGCGGTAATGATTGATAGGTTACCATGGAAGAAAAGACATACTGCATTCTTACTAGCTCATATAGGTATTATTTTAATGCTTATAGGCTCTCTTCAAACTTATCTTTACGGAATAGACGGGGTGATGGTTTTTCCCTTAGGTTCAAAAAATAGACTTATTTATTTACCGCAAAAAGAAATCTCTGTTTTTTCTTCTTTTGATGGGAACAAATACACAGAGCTTTTAAGAAAACCTGTAGATCTTTTTAAAACTTTTAGAAAAAGTGATGAAGGGCTTTCTTTTAAGGTTGAGAGTGGGTCTGATTTAAAAATAAAAGATTATTATATGTTTGCTGAATCAAGGCCAAGAATTACAAGCTCAGAGAGTAAACAAGATGGTCCTGCTTTAAGATTTTTAATTGAGGGAAGTCGGGCTAAGCAAAGTGCTTGGCTTCAAGTTAATAAGATCAGGCCTGTTGAAACTAAAGAATTTGGATTAGCTCAAGTCACTTTATCTTTAAACCCTCCAAAAACTAAACTTTCAACTAATGAGATTTTCTTCTACCCTGGTGAAGATACTGAAAAAGTTAATTATGTTTTATCTAGTAAGGTGGGTCAGTCAAAAGGAAGCCTTCAAATAGGTGATAAAATTCAGACGGGTTGGATGGATTTTAACTTAAGACTGATAAATTATAAAAAGCATGCCGTAGAGAAAATAGAGTTTCAAGAGATTAAGTATCCTCACGCTTTAAGTACAGAGGCAGTTTTAGTTGAATTTAGAGGTAAAGATTACTGGATTGGGGTGGATCAACCGCTTAAGGTGTTTGATGAGGATAAAGTAACTATTATAAGTTATGGTAAGCAGCGCTATGATGTAGGCTTTAACATTCAACTTAAGAGCTTTGAAGTTGGGCGTTACCAAGGAACACTTAAAGCAGCCTCTTACAGTAGTGTTGTTGAAGTTGATGGCAAAGAGACTCTTATTTCAATGAATAATCCCATGATGAAAAATGGGCTTACCTTTTACCAAAGCTCTTTTCAAGAAGATGAGTCAGGTAAACCTACTCATTCTATTTTATCTGTTAATAAAGATCCCGGTAGGTTTTTAAAGTATTTTGGATCTCTTGTTACAGGTCTTGGTATTATTTTACTTTTTTATTTTAAAAAATTTGGAAGAGTTTCTAGTAAGAGAAGAAAAGACGAAAAAGATGATGATGAAGAAACAACGTAGAACAGTCTTTTTAAAAAAAGAAAAAGAGGAGAGCTTTACAAGATGAAAGCACTATCAATATTAATTTTAGGTTTTAGTTTAAGTTTACTTTTCATGCAGACAAGCTTCTCTTCAGAAGTCTTAAGAAGCATTCCTGTTCAAAATGGCGGACGTATAAAGCCTTTAGATACACTTGCTAGAGAGTCTGTAAGGCTTATTCACGGTAAAGAAAAGTATATGAAGAAGGACTCTTCAAAAACGGTTCTTACGTGGCTTTTAGTGCCAGAAACATGGAATCAGACAGAGCTTATAAGGATTGATAACTTAGAGCTTAAAAAAGCACTGCAACTTGATGAGAGTAAAAAGTTTTACTCTCTTAAAACTCTTTCAATAAACCCTTCTATTCAAAGTTTACTTCAAAACTTAAATACAAAAAGAAAGAAAAAAGTAAAGCTTGGGGCTTTTGATCAAGCTTTGCAAAAACTTGAATCACAGATGATGACGATGAGGTCATTTCAAACGGGTGATATTTTTAGTATAGGCCCTCAGGCAGATACTGACGCCTGGGCATCAGTTAATAGAGTAGATCCAAAAACTCAAAGTCACTTTACAAATCTTTTAACAGCTTTATCAAGGCACATAGGTAGTAAAGAGAGTAAAGAAAGCTTAAAAGATTTAGATGCTGCTGCACTTGTTCTTAAAAATCATATCTATGAGCAAGCAAAAAAATATGGAAAACCAGTTAATGAGTCTAAGATAAAAGCAGAGATATTTTTTAATAAGTATCATATGTTTAGATATGCTTGGATCTGCTACCTTTTAGCTCTTTTACTTGTTTTTGGTTTTTCACAAACTAAAAAAGAAGCCTTTAGAAAAGGTTTTTTAGGCCTTATGGGTTTTGGTTTTTTACTACATCTTCTAGGTTTCTTGTTAAGAGTTTATATTAGTGGGAGAGCGCCAGTTTCAAATATGTATGAAACAGTTTTATGGGTGCCGTTTGGAACACTTATTTTCGGGGCTTTAGTTGGTAAATGGGGTAAAAACCTCTTTGCCTTTGTAGGCTCATGCGTTGTGGCCGTTTTTTGTCTTATTTTATCGGATCTTGCACCAAATATTCTTGATCCAAGTATTCAGCCTTTAGAGGCAGTCTTAAGATCTAATTACTGGCTTTTAACTCACGTTCTCACAATTACGATTTCTTATTCTGCTTTTTTCTTAGCCTTTATTCTTGGAGACTTCTCTCTTTACTATCATCTAAACGAGAATAAATATCGAAAACAAATATTAGATTTAAATTTATCAATTTATAGAAGTCTACAAATTGGTGTTTTGCTTTTAGCAGTTGGAACAGTTCTGGGTGGAATTTGGGCTGATGAATCTTGGGGAAGGTTTTGGGGATGGGATCCAAAAGAAACTTGGGCGTTTATTGCGCTAATGGGCTACCTTGCTATACTTCATGGGCGTTTGGTGGGCATGCTTAAAACTTTTGGTATGGCGGCATCTTCAGTTGTTGCCTTTAGTTTGGTCATAATGGCTTGGTATGGAGTTAATTTTTGGCTTGGAGCAGGTCTACATTCCTATGGTTTTGGTTCCGGTGGAGTGGAGTATGTGTCGGTGTTTGTTTTAGTACACATACTCTATGTAATATTTGTAGGTCTATATAGAAAATTAAATTAAGCACTTCTCTAAATTCTTTGTTGATTGATTTTCAATAAGGTTTTATTAATTTAGCTATAAAATTTTTTTAAGTTTTTAAATTAACAACGTCCTTAGGTTAGTGTGCTATGGTAAAGAAAATCGTAGGTGGAATAGTTGGTCTTACTGTTGTGGTTGGACTCCCTGTTTTTGTGTATCTTTTAACAAACAACAAATTAAGTATTGGCTATAATATTGGTTATGAACCAACTCAGCCCGTGCCTTTTTCACATAAGCTTCATGCTGGTGATAACAAAATTGACTGTAAGTACTGTCATACGAATGTTGGAGTTTCTAGAAACTCTGCAGTTCCAAGTTTAAATATTTGTATGAACTGCCACTTATCAGTTGCTGTTGGGAAACCTGAAATTCAAAAATTACAAAAGAACTACGCTGAAGGTAAGTCTATACCATGGATTAAAGTTCATATGCTTCCTGACCATGTAAAGTTTAATCACTCAAAACACATTATGGCTGGTAAAGAGTGTAGCACGTGTCACGGCCCAATTGAGAAGATGGAGAAGGTTTATCAGTACAGTGACCTTTCTATGGGTTGGTGTGTGAATTGTCACAGAGGGGATCCAAACTATGACCCTCAACTTACAGCTGAAGAAGTAAAAAAATATGAGGGCTCTGATCATAGTCAGGCGCCTATTAACTGTTCAACATGTCATTATTAAAGTAAAAAGGTAGAGATTATAAAATGAGTAATTCAACTGGAAATTCAAATAATAATAATGAAAACAAGTACTGGTTAAGTCTTGATCAGTGGAGAAACGATCCTGGCTTTAAGGAAATGGTTGATAAAGAGTTTCAATCTTCTCCTTTAAGTGAAGAGTCACAAGGTGGTTGGGCTAGACGTGATTTCTTAAAGCTTATGGGAGCAAGTTTAGCGCTTGGCTCTTTTGGTTGTGTAAGGCGTCCTATTCAAAAAATTGTTCCTTATGTAAACCGTCCACGTGATATTGTTCCTGGTGTTTCTAACTTTTATGCTTCTACTTTTCAAAACGGTGGTGAAGTTACAGGTTTAGTTGTCAGAACAAGAGAAGGAAGACCTATAAAAATGGAAGGGAATGAGTTTTTCCCGGAAGTTGGTGAAGCTTTAAATATTCAAGGACAAGCTCATATTTTAAGCCTTTATGATCCTGATAGATTAACTAAACCAGTTGAAAACCTGTTAAACACTGAGCGAACTAATAAAGACACAGTTTCAACTGACTGGGCAAAAGCTGATAAATTTTTAAGCAGCAAGTTTTCTCAAGGTGGAGCTTATGTGCTTTCAGACTCAAACCCATCTAAAACTTCTAGAGAAATTATAAAGTCTTTTGCTACAAAATTTGGTGGAGAGTATGTTGAGTGGTCTCCAAATTCATATGAGGCTTTTAAAAAGTCTTTTTCAGTTCTTGGTGCTTCAGGCGAGAGTCTTCCAAGGCTTAGAATTGATAATGCAGATTATATTTTCTCTCTAGGTACAGATTTCTTAGAGACTTCTTATGGAGCGCTTGCAAATTCTAAAGCTTGGGGAAGAAGAAGGGATCCTGAGACTGGAGAACCTGTAAAACTTGTGCAAGCAGAGTCTTTAATGAGTTTAACAGGTACAAACTCTGATAGAAGAGTCATTTTAAGCTCTAATCAATACCTTGCTTTTATTTCTCAGATTGCAATTAAAGTTGCTTCAAGTCTTGGGGTTAGCACGAACCTAACTTCAGATAAATCTGCTTTAGTTAACAAAGCTTCAAGGCAAGAAGACGATGCACTTCTTAAGGAAGCTTCAAAGATAGCGTCTGAGCTTATTAAACATAAAGAGAAGTCATTAGTCCTAGCTTATGGGTCTCAAGTTAAGAATGAAGACTATGAAGAGATTCAAAAAGTTGCTCATTTCTTAAATTCAATTCTAGGAGCAGATGGTTCAACACTTGATTACTCTCAATCACCTTATGTGTCTTATAGAGGATCTGATGAAGGTTTAGAAAAGCTTATTGGTCTTATGAATAAAGGTGTAGTTAAATCACTTGTTATTCATGATTTAAATATCGTTTATCTTTACCCTCAAAGAGAAAAGCTTTTAAAGGCTTTAAAGAAAGTAAAAACTGTAGTTTACACTGGCTCTCATAATGATGAAACAGGTTCAGTTTCTCACTATATTCTTCCAGATGATCACTCACTTGAAAAGTGGAATGAGTATGAGTCTTTAAAAGGAATTTATACTGTACAACAACCAACGATTTCTCCTTTATATGATACAAGAAGTTTTGAAGCAGGGCTTTTAAAATGGATAGGGAGTGAGAAGACTTGGTTTGACTCTTTAAGTGAGACTTGGAAATCAAGATATAACGCTAATAAGTCAGCTTCTGGCTTTTCTACATTTGAGGAGTTTTGGGTTGCTCTTCTTCAAAAAGGGGTTTGGGATCTTTCAGGTTTTAGAAACTCTAAAAAATCAGCAAGACCTTTTTCTGGATCTTTTAAATCAACAAGATCTAAGAAAACTAAAGAAGGTCACTTTGAGCTTTCTTTATATGAAAAGCCTGCAATTGGTTCTGGTAAATATGCAAACGTTTCTTGGCTTCAAGAACTTCCAGATCCAGTATCAAAAGTTGTGTGGGATAACTATCTAACAATCTCTCCATCAACTGCAGAAAAGATGCATTTAAATACAGGTGATGTTGTTCTTGTTAAAGGGGAGAGCTTTAAAGAAGAGCTTCCTGTTTATATTCAGCCAGGACAAGATAGCCACACAGTAGGTGCGGCTTTAGGTTATGGTAGAAAAGGAGCTGGTAAAGTTGCTGATGGTGTTGGTAAATCAGTGACTTCTTTTGCTAAAGGTTTTGTAAGCTCTGGCTTAGATGTTTCTTTTTCTAAAACAGGAAAGAAAATTGAGATAGCAAACACTCAAGGCCATCACACAATGGATGGAAGACAGATCGTTACTGAAACTTCATATAATGAATATAAAAAAGATGAGTCTTCAGGAATTCATAAGCATAAGGTTTTTTCTTTATGGTCTAAACATAAGTACACAGGCCATAAGTGGGCTATGTCAGTGGATCTTTCTAAGTGTACTGGTTGTTCAGCTTGTGTGGTTGCATGTCAAAGTGAAAACAACATTCCAGTTGTTGGTAAAAAACATATTTTAAATGGTAGAGAGATGCACTGGATAAGAATTGATAGGTACTATTCTGGAAGTCCAGAAAGTCCAAGAACAGTTCACCAGCCTGTTATGTGTCAGCACTGTGATAATGCTCCTTGTGAAACAGTTTGTCCTGTTTTAGCAACGGTTCATTCAAGTGAAGGTACTAACGATATGGTTTATAACAGATGTGTTGGAACAAGGTATTGCTCTAACAACTGTCCTTATAAAGTAAGACGTTTTAACTGGTTTAATTACTCAAAAGTTCAATCTCCACTTAATATGGCTCTAAACCCTGAAGTAACAGTAAGGTCTAGAGGGGTTATGGAGAAATGTACTTTCTGTATTCATAAGATCCAAGATGGTAAAGCTAAAGCAAAAATGGAGAAGAGAGATCTTAAAGACGGTGATATTAGGCCAGCGTGTGAGATCACATGTGGATCTGATGCTATTGTTTTTGGAGATATGAATGATTCTTCAAGTAAAGTATCTAAAAAGTTTGCTGAAGGTAGAACTTATCAGCTCTTAGAAGAGATTAACGTTGTTCCTTCTGTAAGATATATGACAAGAGTTTTAAACACTGAAGAAAAGCTTGCTGGCCACCACGGTTCAGCAGGTCACGGTGAAGAAAAAGGTCATGGCAAGAGCGGTGACGATGATCATGGACATAAAAAAGACAGTCACGCTAAAGAGACGCATCATGAAGGGGGAGCACACTAATGAGTTTGTTAGAAAAGCCGTTAATTAAAGGTGATAAAAGCCCTAAAGATGTAACAGAAGATATTGCTCATTTAGTTGAAGCTAAGCCTCATTTAAAATGGCTTTGGATGGTGCTTTCAGCTAAGTCTATGCTTCTTTTTTATATGGTTGTTGTTGGCTGTATCGTAGGAATTGGTATGGGACTTATGGGTGTGAACCACCCAGTTGGTTGGGGTACTGATATTGTAACTTTTGTATTCTGGGTTGGTATTGGACACGCCGGTACTTTAATATCAGCGGTACTTTATTTATTTCGTCAAAAATGGAGAACATCAATTGCTAGATCTGCAGAAGCTATGACGGTTTTTGCTGTAATGACAGCAGGTATTTTCCCAATTATTCATACAGGTCGTCCATGGTTAGCTTTTTGGCTTTTTCCATATCCAAACCAAAGAGGACCTCTTTGGGTGAATTTTAGATCTCCTCTTTTATGGGATGTTTTTGCCATTTCAACTTACGCGACAGTATCAATTGTGTTTTGGTATGTTGGCCTTGTTCCTGACTTTGCAACTCTAAGAGATAGAGCTAAAAAAGATGGAAGAAAAATTGCTCACGGAGTTTTTGGAGCTTTATCTCTAGGTTGGAGAGGAGCAACAGCTCACTGGAGACATTATGAGATGGTTTACTTAATCCTAGCGGCTTTATCTACGCCTCTAGTTTTATCAGTTCACTCTATTGTATCTTTTGACTTTGCTGTGGCTCAGCTTCCAGGTTGGCACACAACAATCTTTCCACCTTACTTTGTGGCTGGAGCAATTTTCTCAGGTTTTGCAATGGTTGTAACCTTAATGACTTTAATTAGAATCGCAGTTCCTAAGTTTAAGGACTATGTCACTTTAGATCATATGGAGCTTATGAATAAAATCATTATGACCACAGGTATGCTTGTTGGTTATGCTTATGCTTCTGAGTTTTTTATTGCCTGGTATTCAGGTTCTAAATACGAAGGCTATGCTTTTATTAATAGAGCTTTTGGACCTTATTGGTGGTCTTATTGGACGATGATCACTTGTAATGTGGTTATTCCTCAGCTTTTCTGGTTTAAGTCTCTTCGTCGTAATATTCCAGTTATGTTTGTGATCTCAATTTTTGTAAACATTGGGATGTGGTTTGAGAGATACGTTATTACTGTAACCTCTCTACATAGAGATTTCTTACCTGCAAACTGGGGTCTTTTTGATATGACCTTTTATGACTTTGGAGCTTTAATAGGAAGCTTTGGAATGTTCTTTACTTTATTCTTAATGTATATCCAATTTGTTCCTGCAATTTCAATTGCTGAAGTAAAGCCAGTTTTAGGTACTGGTAAAGAAGGGGGTCACTAATGGCATCTGATGGTTTACCAATATTTACAAAATTAGACGGCATGATGGCTGTCTTTACAGAAGAGCATCAAATCCTAGAAGCTGCTAGGAAGATTAAAGAACAAGGCTACACAGTTTTTGATGCCATCACTCCTTATCCCGTGCATGGCTTAGAAGAAGCTGTTGGTGTTAAAAGATCATGGATTCCCTGGGTTACTTTTATTGCTGGAGCAACAGGTTGCATTTTTGGAACTTGGCTTACTTGGTGGACGTCAGCAGTGAGTTGGCCGATTAACGTTGGTGGTAAACCTATGTGGTCTCTTCCAGCTTTTGTTCCAATTATTTTTGAGCTTACAATTTTATTTGCAGCATTAGCTTCAGTAAAAATTATGTTTGTGGCTTGTGGTTTACCAAGAGTTAACCCTCCAGTAGTTGATGAAGACCTAACTTCACATAAGTTTGGTTTGTTTATTTCAAGTAAAGATTCAAAGTTTAATAATGAGGAAACTAAAAAAGCATTAGCTGATTTAGGTGCTGAAAAAGTTCATGAGGTTTCGGAGTACTAGATGATGATAGAAAGAATTTTAACAATCTTGATAGTTCCTTTTGTTCTTGTTGGCTTTTTAGGCTGTCAGGCAGGAGTTGATCAAACGAATATTGAGCTTATTCAAGACATGATGGAAGGCCCACAGATTAAAACTCAAGAAGGTGTTGGAGAAAACGGAGACAGTCCTTCTGTTAGAGTTCCACCTGTAGGCACTATACCAAGAGGTTATACTCCTTCACCGGTAAAGAAGAATGATCTTGCAGGTGCAGATGCTTTAAAAAACCCTTTAAAAGGTTTATCAGCTGAAGAGCTTATTCACTATGAGACTGTAGGTTCAGAAAAATACAGAATTTATTGTGGTGTTTGTCATGGTATGGAAGGTAAAGGGGATGGCCCGATAGCTACAAAAATGCTTAAAGCCCCTCCAAGTCTTGTTCAAGGAACTTACCAGTCTTATACAGATGGTAGACTTTATTATGTAGTTACTGAAGGCTGGGGACTTATGGGAAGTTATGCTTCTCAAATTCCAGATCTTAACGATAGATGGGCTGTTGTAAATTACGTTCGACAACTTCAAAGACTTTCAAAAGGGAGTAATTAAGAAGATGCAAAAGCATATTGAAATAAACAATCCTTCACCTTTTATTTTTTCTCATAAACTTAAAGGCATATGCGCAGCTTTAGGTTTCCTTGGTCTTATAGCTTTTGTTTTTGGTCTAAAAATGGATGCAAGTAGAACTTGGCAGGCTTTTTTAATGGGCTTCTTCTTTTTTACAAGTATGTCACTTATAAGTCTTATGTTTTTAGCCCTTCAACACCTTACAAGTGCTCAGTGGTCAGTAAATATTAGAAGAGTTTTTGAGTCTTTAGCTGCATTTCTACCATACTCAGCTTTTTTAATGATCATACTAGCTCTTTTTGGAGCTCCAGAGCTTTATAAGTGGTTAGACCCTGAGATTGTAGCTCATGATGCGCTTTTAAAGCATAAAGAGCCCTACCTTAATAACACTTTCTTTCTTATAAGATCTGCGATCTTTTTTATTGGCTGGATCTTATTTTCTAGAAAATTAACAGGAAACTCTCTTAAGCAAGATGAAACTGGAGATGATAGTCTTATTAAAAAACTTATTCCTGTTTCAGTTGGGTATATCGTGTTTTTTACACTTTCATACTCTCTTTTTTCAGTAGATCTTTTAATGAGTTTAGAGCCTCACTGGTTTTCTACAATTTTTGGAGTGTACCTTTTTGGTGGAGCTATGCAGTCTCTTATGGCTGCAGCTATTCTTTTGATTCTTTATATTTGTAAGAAAGGGCTTTTTAACGGTTTAGTAACTATGGATCATATTCATGATCTTGGTAAATACCTTCTAGGTTTTACTGTTTTTTGGGCCTACATTGCTTTTTCTCAGTATATGTTAATTTGGTATGCGAATATGCCAGAAGAAACTGTGTTCTTTATGCATAGATCTGTTGGAAGCTGGATGTGGGTTTCTCTAGGTCTTTTATTCTTTAAGTTTATTATTCCGTTTTTACTTCTTCTTCCAAGATGGGCAAAAAGAACTCCTAAGTATTTAGGAACTATTAGTGCTTTTATTATATTAACTCAGTTCCTTGATCTTTACTGGCTGATTTATCCAAATTTTGATGAGCACCACGCAAACTTCTCATTTTATGAAGTTCTTATACCATGTGGAATGGCCGGGCTTTTTGGATTTGCAATGTTTCAGTTTCTATCTAAAAACTCTCTTGTTCCTATGAAAGATCCAAGACTTAAGAACTCTGTAGCACATGAAGTGGTTTATTAGTAGAAGAAACATTTTTCCTCAAAAAAACAGTATTTAAAAAGGCCTCTTTAAAAAAGAGGCTTTTTTTAATTGAAAACCTAGTGAATTTTGGAATGCTTTAAATAGTTATTAACTAGACATTTTAAATAAAGAATAAGTTAATACATGTTTTTCGGGAGATCATGTTATGACCTTATTTAAATTAGTATTCTTGTTTTATAGTAATTCTTTTGCCCATGGAGATATTAAGTTAATAGAGTGTTATAGCAATCATGGCAGAAAAGTTTTAAGAGCTGAGCCTGTTAAAAAAGGTGAGTATCACTTTGAAGTCTATAATGAGGCAAAGCTTAAAAAAGAATATAAGGGTGTTAAGATCAGTCTTTTTGATTCTGTAAAAGATAAGCAAGTGATTGAAAATATTAAATTTAGTTTAGGTAAAAATAAAGTTCATCTTAAAATTCTTGAAATTCCTTTAAGAAAAGTAAGGCAGGGGAGTGGA
>CALLAU010000021.1 GCA_938002015.1 uncultured Bdellovibrionales bacterium | reverse complement strand
GGTCTGGTTTTTGATAGACTTAAGTGCTGCTTAAGGGAGGAGTTTTTAAAGTATGTAAAAACCATGGAGGGCTTTTACTATGAAACTTGTCTTTATATTCTGGGTACTGTTTGGCGCAGCTGCTAATGCATCTGATGGGCGTAACTTAGTTAATGAGTACTATGGTTGTCCAAATTCAAGTTATTTATGTGAAGCTTTAAACCAGAATATGGACCGAGATACAAGTGGTTGTAGACTAAGCCCAAAGCATACAAAAGACCTTGGCGCTTATATGGACCAGCAAAATTCAAATGAAAAAGTTGAGGTTGTTAAAGGAAGAATTAGATATTTTGGACCTGTTAGTGGTAATTATGGGTATACCGTTATTAGGAAAAATAAGCACAACTTTAAGGTGTTAGCAAAAGTTTACTTTAAAAATCTTAGCCAGTACTCTAGTAGTGAGGTTCAAACTTATAAGAGAAGGTTTAAGAGTGCGGCTGCTATATGGAATGCAAACAGTCCATTTGGTAAAAGATTTGAATTTGATTTTCAAATTGCTAGTCAAAGAAAAGAAAGTGTTATTGCCCCTGAACTTATAAGAGGAAACACAAGAGGCCCTTATTTTGACCGTTGGTCATTTAAATGGAGTACGAGCACAATCGCACATGAGTTTGGTCATGTATTAGGTCTTTTTGATGAATATAGCTATACGGATAATAATAACCCTAATTGTTCAAGTCGTTCTTTAATGTGCTCAAGTTTTAGAGGAGCTCCACAGCATTATCATTATCATCTGGTATTACAAAGAGTTTTCTGCGAGGTTTAGCATATGTATTTTTTATGGCTTATATGTATTGGATTTTTAATAGGTATGGTGGCTAGGTTATTTAAATCTAGTAAGGGACTTGGTTTTATTTTAACTACAGCAGTTGGAATATTAGGGTCAGTTTTAGCAAGTGAGGTAGGGCGTTCTTTAGGCTTTTACCATCAAGGTGAAGTAGCAGGTTTTATTGCTTCAGTTTTAGGAGCGATAAGTTTATTAGCTCTTTTACAATTTATTAAATCAAAGAAATAAAGGTAAAAAATAAAGACATTAAGATATTTCACTTTCAAGTTGATTTAAAAAACCTTTAACAAAGTCTAGTCGTTTTAAACATTCCTTTTTACCAGACTTTGTCTGTGCTAAGTCGGCTACTTTTAAAAGTTTTATAAAATAATGATCTAGTGTGTTTGTATAATCATCTGGTAGCCTTCCATTTTTACAGAAAGGGTCATCAATATTATACATAGGACGCTTAACAAAACCTGTAAAAGCCATTGAGCGACATATTCCAACAGCTCCTAGTGCATCGATTCTATCAGCATCCTGTACAATTTTTGCTTCCAAAGTCTCTGTCGCTACTTTGGCTGAAAAAGAGTGAGCTCTAATAGCATGGTGTATTTCCTTATGAAACTCCTCAGGATAGTTCCAATCACTTAGGAGTTTCATAGTAAAATCTGCAGAAATAGTTGAAGCTTGAGATCGCCTTGAGTCATTTTTAGAAATGAAGACAGCATCATGTAAGTATGCTGCAGGTACTACTACGTAGGGGTTGCCATTTTCTAAGGTACAGAGATTTTTAGCAATATTTACAACTCTAAGTACATGTGAGAGGTCATGAGAGGGGTCCTTTGCTTCATCGCAAACCTTTGTCATATGTTCTTTAAATAAGGGCTCAAATTTTGTTAGATTAATGTTCATAATAATGTCTTACTTTATGCTTTGAGTATAAACAAAGCTTAAAAAGATATATTTATTATTTAAACAGACTAGCTCTTACTCGCTACTTTTATGTTCTTTTCCATATTTATAATATTTTGTTCCATCAAAAGCATCAGGATCGTTTGAGTTGCTTGCCTTAAGTTGTTTAAAGCTTGCTACGCTTGCTCTTTCAATGGCTTTGCCCTTGTAATAAACATTGTTAGCGTCTTTGCTGTATGGGGCGTAACGAGATTCTGAAAGCTCTTGAAAGCTTTTAGGCTCAGCTCCATTTATTAAATTTCCATTATAAAAGACTTTGGTGTCAGTTATAGTGTAGCCAGAGCTTTTAATTCCTTTGCTAAAATTAGACACTAATTTGAAGTGGCCAAATACAGTCATTATGGATAAAGAGATTAAAATACTTATTATTAAGGGTGCAATTGCAGGAAAGCTAAAGAATGGAATTTTAAGAACTGTATAAATAATAAAAATTATAACAGGATAGGTTATCATACTCATGGAGATTAAAATCATTTTGCCTGAGTTGACTGAGCCTGGAGCATCAAAGGCCATTAACGAAGCTAAAATAAAACCAGGCCAGAAGAAAATAAGAAGAGCGACTAATATATCAAAAATTGTTTTTATATCCATATAGACTACCTTAACTAATAAGGGCATTTATTCATATAGTTCTTATAAGGAACATACTTAAGTCAGTTTCTTAAGACAAAGATCTAGGTTGAGTTTAGGTCATACTCTAAAGGCCTGTTTTTTCTTCATTTTTATTTATTTTAAAAAAATAAATACTCAAAACTTGACATATTTTAAACTGAAAACATGTTTTTAATACGAAAATAATTAACCTAACAAAGGAGTTTTAAAATGATGCTAAATTCAAATAAACCAGTGTTTTTTAAAAATTATGGCTCAAGCTTCTTTAATGAGCTAGAGAATTTGATGGAAGGCTCGACTGCAAGCTTTAGTGAAATAGCAGGATCTAGTTTTCAACCTAAGTGTGATATCGGAGAAAATGAGGATTATTTTTTCATTTCAATGGATGTGCCAGGGGTTAAAAAAGAAGATATTAAAGTTGAAACCAGGAATAATAAACTACTTGTTTCCGGAAGTCGCCTTAGAAAAGTAGCTGTTGATGATGCTCAACTTTCTTATACAGAGAAAAAATACGGTAAATTTCAAAGAGAGTTTTCTTTACCAGGTACTATTGATTTTGATCAAATTGAAGCAAGTTTTGAAGACGGTGTTCTTAGTATAGTTATGCATAAAACTGATCTTGCAAAAGGAAGGACTATTGATATTAGTGATAAAGCTGGTGGTATTTTAAATAAAGTTCTTAATTCAAAAAAAGATAAGAAACAGTAAAAAATTAGAGACTGTGGTTATTAAGACATCTTGATTTAAGAATCAAGATGTCTAGAATTTATTTTTTGTTATAAATTTATAGAAATAAAAATTATATAAACTAAGCCGAATGCATGACTTTAAGTATTATTAAATTTGACTACATTAAATATGTTTTAAGGAGGATTTATGAAGTATTTAGAACCAAGAATTAGTTATAAAAATTTTGAACCTAAAAATAAGGTAAAACAAATTGTTCTTTCAAGAATAGGCAGAATAAAGCGTTTATCACCTTGTGGGGCTTTTATTGATTTCATGGTTGATAGAACCGAGGAGGGTTATTCTGGATCTTTGAAAGTCGTTTCTCCAACAGGTACTTTTGCATCAAAAAGATCTGATGATTCGTTTACTTGTCTGATCTCAAATATTGAAAAAGAAGTTAAATCACAAATTGATACTTGGAAGAAAAATAGGTTTAAGAGTTTTTCTAAAGTGAGTTAGAAGGCGGTAGACCTGTTAACATGAGATATAAAGACATGATAAAAAAAGAAAAGACTATAGTAGGTAGCATTTGTAATTTAAAGCCGCGATATGGATTAGAAACTGATACAAATTTATTTGTAAGGTAGGTTATTATTTAAGCAAGATCAGGTTTTTGTGTAGCAAATCACACAATATTTAAAAAAATGAATAAGGTCTTTATTTTAATAATCATATAATTTGCATCTATAAATAAATGGAGGAAAAATTTATGAATATTTTTTTAAAAAGCGTAGGAGTTTTCGGACTTATCTTTATGTTGGGTTGTAATTCACAAACTCAAAAAGAGACTCGAGCTGATATTAATAAACAATACAACGAGTTTAAGGTAGATTTTGAAAAAAAACTATCTGCTCTTGAGAAGAAAATTGATTCTCTAGAGTCGAAAACAAGTGAAATGCCAGGTGAGGCTAAAGAAAATGTTTCTGAAGTTTTAAATGATCTTGAAGCTAAAAGATCAGAGATTAGTGAGACATTAAAAGAATTAGCCGATTCGTCAAAGGATAATTATGCCGATGTTAAACTTAAGCTTGAGCATAGCTATGAAAAGCTTGAAAACGAAGTAAATAAAGCTTTTAATTAATCTAGGAGATTTAGCTTAAGAGTTTTTTCATAAGCTCTTAAGCTAATATTACTGATGATTGTTTTTAAAGCTTTTGTATTTTTTTTCGCACTTAGTGCATTTATCCCTCTATCTAGAAATAAATATTGGTTAATTAGAGCCTTTGATTTTCCAAGGCTTCAAATCTTCATTATTAATATCACAATATTCCTCTACCTGTTCTATTCATTGCTAATAAAGAATGAAAGTAATAATTTAATTATGGTTTGTCTTGTATTGGTCGCTCTAACGTTAGACGCATACAGAATTCTTCCATACTTTCCTTTTATAACTCTTTTTTCTAATAAAAAACCAGTTAAAGATCCCAAAGATTTTAAAGTCGTTTGCTCCAATGTACTTATTGAGAATAAAGAATATGACCTTTTCCTAGAAATGGTAAGAAAAATCAATCCTGAGATTCTAGTTATGCTTGAGACAGATAATAAATGGGATCAGGCATGCTCTTCTAGTTTATCTTCAAAGTATAAGTACTCTGTAAGGCGTCCTCAAGAAAACGGTTATGGGATCCTGTTATTTTCTCAGTATGAGTTAGTTGATATTAAAATAAATTTTTTAGCTGACTCTAAAGTGCCTTCGATATATTCAAAGGCCAATATTAACAATCAGTTGGTAAATTTGATTGTCTTACACCCCAGGCCGCCAGGGCTAATTAAGAGTACGTCAAAAATGAGAGATCAAGAATTAGATAAAACAGCAAGTTATATTTCTAATTCTAAAATTAAAAATACTATAGTCGTGGGGGATCTTAATGATGTGGCATGGTCACACTCTTCTAGAAAATTTATAAGAGAGTCTAAACTGGTGGATCCAAGAAGAGGGCGAGGTTTTTATAACACTTTTCCAGTAAACTGGCCTTTTTTTAGATATCCACTAGACCATATATTTTATAGTGGTGAATTTATATTAATGCAAATTAAGAGACTTGAATCTATCAAGTCTGACCATTTTCCAGTTATGGTAGAACTGAAGTTAAAATAAAAAGAGCCCAGCTTTAAAGGCTAGGCTTTATATTAATAAAATAATTGTCCTAATTTAGGATCAGGCCTTCTTGATGAGCCTTGAAGCGAGTGATAAGATAAATAAAACGCAAAAGATGAAAAATAGTATCTTTGCTATACCTGCCATCGAACCAGCTATTCCTCCAAAGCCTAATACTGCTGCAATGATTGCGATTATAAAAAAAGTTAGTGCCATATTTAACATAATTAATTCTCCTTTATATACTTATGATATACCATTAATGTAGTGGCTGCTTGGTCTAAATATTGAGTTTCTGTGTAGTTGTGAACACATACCAATATAGCTCTTAGTGAAAGTAACCAGGAAGCTGTTGCGACGCAAGAAAGGAAAGGAAAGCTTTTTATCTTAACGCAATTAGGGGGTACTCGATACCTCGTTTGAACCAAATGATTGAATATCAAAAAGACTATATGGTTAGGCCGTCGCTTTATAGTCGAGATATTGCTGTAAATCATCGCCAGAGGAACCAAAAGATTTTAGAAAGACTGATCAATATGAGAAATCAGCTGAAGGTCTTATCGGCTCTACTTGAAAGAGGAGAGTTAAGATTGAACCCAATTTATGATATGTATGATTTTTCTGGAAGATTAGAGTATCAAGATTCTAGAAGAGTAAGAACTCACGTAGCTCAGGGTATTTTAGGAACAAGTGTGACTGGTGGAGGGGGCTCTTACATTTTCTCTCCAGAGGTTCAAAATTTCGTAGATAACCATCTTGAGGCTTTGATTCAAATTTTACATAACAGTTTTTAAGGCTATAAAAAGGCCGGGCAAAAATTGGCGACTTGTAAGCCAATGAAGTTAAAAGAAGAATCAATAAAAACAAAGATTTAAGCTCTTTTATTTCGTGCCACAAAAAGGCATAAAATACCTAAAAGTGGCAAAGCTGTCCCACCGTGGGACAGGCTGTGGGACGTCTTGTGTCCCACAAAAATGGGGGATTCGCTCCCATCCGAAAATCAAACAAATAAGAAATAAGGAGAGAGTCATGATTAAAGACTTAGTGGACGCTGTTATTGCATTGATTTTTTGTGGAAGTATGAGTTTTGGAAGTGTGGAAGTTTACAAGCTTTTTAAAACTGAAGCCAAGAAAGTTTTGGAGAAGGGATCTGAGGATACCCTTCCATTTTCAAGAGAATTATCAAAAAAGAAATTTGATTGGGAGGTAGAATGAAATATGAAGTGGTTAGAAATGAAGTAGCGAAGGGTTCTTTTTCACAAAGAATTATTAATTCAACCACAAACTTGCAAAAGCCACTAAATATTGGTAATATTAAACCAATATGAGGAGTTCTGAAGCAAAACTCATATTTAGTGAAAAATATGAACATGGCCCTCAGGTGATTGTAGAAATCAAAATCTATCAGTTACCTGAAAAAGACTGGCAGAGGTATCCAGATAAGGTGAAATACAGCTTGATTTGTATAGATACAAAATCAAAGAAAAAGCTTTTGATGGATAACCATGCTCCTAAAGGACATCATGTTCACTTTGGAAAGACTGAAAAAGATTATGCTTTTACAAGTGTTGAAAATCTTTTTGCAGATTTTAAGAAGTATGTTCTAGATTTTATGGAGGTGAAATTGTGAAAACATTAACGATAGCTTTAAAACCTAAAGATGAAGTTTTTGATGATGCTATTAAAGCCATGAAAACTGCAATGAAGGGTAAAAAGCAAGATCCTCAGAATTTAATTACATTCACAGATGCTAGACAGTTTGATAAATTTTTAAAGCATATCAAGTTAATTAGATTAATTAAGAGTTTAAAACCTGATTCGGTGTATGAGCTTTCAAAACTAATGAAAGTGGATGTTTCAAATTTGAATAAATCTATTCAATTTTTAGAAAAATTTGAAGTGATTAAAATCAAAGTAACAACTAAGAATGGTAGAACGCTTAAGAAGCCGGTGTTTGAGTTTGATGATATAAGAATTAAAATGGTTGCATAGGTTTTGTTGATGAAGCTAGACATTAGCATTAGCAAATAGCTAGTTTGACCAATGCATATAGGAAGAAGTCATGTAAACTTTGGCTATTAAAAAGCTACTTTACTCAAAAAAATACGAAAACTCGACATTTTTATCATCTCTACCCAAAGCAACCGTGATTCTATCACCTTTATGTAGGCTCTTAATTATACGGCTATAAAGTAACATGGCGTTATTAGGAGAAGTGATTGAATAGTCATTAACAGCCAGGATGACATCGCCTTTTTTCATGCCGTATCGATTTAAAAAAGAATCATTAGTTAGCTTATCTATTTTAAAACCAACTACCTTCCCATCATTATTAACTTCTCTTTCAATTTTTACCTGCCGCAGAAGTCCTCTTAAATCAGTCGAGCCTTTTTTGAAATCTTCTAATTTTACAATAAATTCTTTTTTCTGATCTGCCTTGAATACAAAATCTTTTTTAAGAAAATTTTGTGACTTAGAATAGTTTTTACTTTTTTTATTGGACGGTTTTGTTGTGATCTTTTTAGGTTGCTGCTTTAATTGTCGTATGTTCGTAAAATTTGAATATGCGAACCCTAAAACAGCTATTATCAGTAAAGAATTTATTATAGTTAAGGCTTTAAGCATTTTTCATCCTGTTATATTCATTTATACCCGTACCTATCCCACAAGGACAGAATTTTGGCAATTGTGAAGTAAAAATGGAAGTAACGTAAGTAATCGAAATTTTAAAAGAAAAAGAAAAGCAGTGGGGTCGAAACGTTCAAAATGGATGGGGTAGCAGGACTCGAACCTGCGAATACCAGAATCAAAATCTGGTGCCTTACCAACTTGGCCATACCCCAATCAGGTGTTTATTAAGAGATACTGTTCTCTTAAAATTAGGGTAAAAAAGCAAGTCTTTTTAGGCTAGAATCCTCCTTATGCTCACATTTTCACCACAGCCTGTGGGGAATTGCTCATGTGTGCATGGTATTCTTTGAAGATCATATCCTCGATCTTCTTTCTCATCTCCTGGTTCAGGGGGTGAGCTATGTCTTTAAATTGGCCGTCCTTTCGCTTTTTACTTGGCATAGCAACAAAGAGCCCTGTGGTGCCATCAATGATCTTGATGTCCCTCACTACAAAGCAGTCGTCCATGACGATTGTTACATAAGCCTTAAGCTTGTCTTCATTGACAGGATGAACCTTAATGTCGGTTATTTCCATGCCGGTTGCTCCTTTTTAAAGAGGGCAGGCAGAAATTGCCTACCTGGACTTAAGTTCGGATGTGTTTTTAAGAGACTTTAGTTAAAGTGTTGTGTCTTTTTTGAAACTTTCTTAATTTGATACGGTATAAAAAGAGATTGTGAGGTATTTTGACATTATACTTTAAAAAGCTAATCGTTTTGAGAGTGGAGTAAATACCGTTGCATTTTTGCTGCAACAGTATTTAGTTTTAATTAATAAAAATACTTTGTAATTGTAGTTTATTTAAAGATCTGAGGCCATTCTAACACTGATCATTTTATCAGGGTTATCTACTTTTCCGTTAGCAGCTTTATCGCCTAATTTGATTTTATCAACGTTTTCCATTCCCTCAATAACATGACCAAAAACAGTGTACTGACCATTTAAGAAGCTGCCTTCTTTAAACATAATAAAAAACTGTGAGTTAGCAGAATCAGGGCTTTGAGACCTTGCCATTCCAAGTGCGCCTCTTACAAAAGGCTGATCAGAAAACTCTGCAGGAACATTTGGAAGCTTTGATCCGCCCATTCCAGTTCCTGTAGGATCTCCTGTTTGAGCCATAAAGCCTTCAATGACTCTATGAAAAACGATACCGTCATAAAAACCTTCTTTTGTAAGAGTTTTAATTCTTTCAACATGCTTTGGTGCATACTCAGGGCAAAGTGCGATTTTTACATCACCATCTTTTAGCTTAATAACGAGTGTGTTTTCTTTATCCATTTTTTCTCCTGTTTTTTTTGCACAAGCAACAGCCTTCTTTCCAGCTTTAGTGCCTGACTTTACTTGAACGTTATTGATCGTTGGTTTTTTAGTGGATGCTTTATCTTCTTTGCAGCCAGTACTTAGGCTTAGTGCAAAGAGCGATAAAACTAAAATAATTAAATTAGACTTCATTTCTAGATCTCCTCTTTATTTTCTTTAAAGAGAAAATCATATATTTTTAAAATTAAGACTGCAATTGTATTAAGAAAAAGTATGTGCCTCTTTTAACTCTAAGCATATGACTGCCTGATTTAAGGAGCTTTTTTGTTACATCACTTGCACTAAAAACAGGAGATTTATTCACTTCATAGATAATATCGCCAGGTCTTAGACTTTGTTTTGCTGCTTGAGAGTAGCCGACCACTCTTGTGATCACAGCTTTGTGTTTACCATTGTTTGATATATCAAAATCTTTTTTTAAAGATTTATTAAGGTCACTTACAGACATTCCATAGGTTTCTAAAAGCTCATCTTTTGAAGGCTTTTTATGGGCTCTTCTTTTATTTACATCAGGGTTAGAGTTTCTAGCAACTGTATTTTCATTATTTTGAGTTCCTAATCTCACATTTGTGAGCTTAGTTTTACCGTTTCTAATATACTCTAGACTCACTTTTTTATTAATGGGGGTTTGTTTAATAATTCTTGATAGATTCGAAGAGTTTTTAACCTTTTTGCCATTAAACTTTGTTATAAAATCATATTCTTTTAAGCCTGATAACTCAGCGGCTTCACCTGGAACAACATTAACTATTAAAGCACCTTTTGTTGTTTTAAGCTGAAGCTTATCGAGTAAGACGTTATTAATCTGTGAAACATCAGCTAGTTGAACTCCTAAGAAGCCTCTTTCAATTGATCCTCCAGTTTTTAACTGCGCAACTACAGTTTTAACTTCATCAATTGGAATTGCAAAGCCTATACCCTGAGCTCTAGCATCAATAGCTGTGTTTACACCAATAACCTCACCCTTAACATTTACTAAAGGGCCTCCAGAGTTTCCAGGGTTAATACTTGCATCAGTTTGTATAAAGGGAAGAAGGTTGATGTCATCTAAGTTTCTTCCAATTGCAGAGACTATTCCTTTGGTCATGGAATGGCCGTGACCAAAAGGGTTTCCAAAAGCTGCAACCCATTCACCAACTTGAAGGTCTGAGCTTGTTCCAAACTTAACGATAGGGAGTTTCTTTTTAGCTTTTATTTTTATTAAAGCAATATCAGTTGTAGGGTCTTTTCCTATAACTTCAGCGTCATAAAGTTTCTCATCACCTTCGGTGAGTTGTACTTGAATAAGATCAGCTTTATCCACGACATGACTATTAGTGATAATCATACCATCACTACTAATAATAAAGCCTGTACCAAGTGAGTGGGGGCGTGCTTCTGGTTCTTGAGGTCTTGTTGGTCTTCTTTGTTGGTATCTGTTAAAACGCCTTCCAAAAAATTGTTCTAAAAGTTCTTCCATAGATTGGGGCATATCTTGACCACTATAATTTGAGGTGACTTTTGTTGAGATGTTTACAACTGCTGGATTAACTTTTTTCGCCAGTTCAACAAAAAGATTTGAAGGTAGTGGTTTTCCAGGCTCCACTTTTGGTATATCAGCAGCGCAAGCAAGAAAGCCTGAGCTTAGAAAAAGGATGGAAATTAATAACTTCATACTAGAACTCCTTTACTAAAATGATTTAAGCACTTCAAGGAGGACTTTTTCTAATTCTTATTTTTTATTAAGTCTCTTCCTTAAAAATTCATTGTTAATATTTAATCTGGTTGCACAAATCTTAATTGCAAGTCAGATATTAAATTTTTTAAAAGGTTTGTCTCTTCTTCAGACAAGTTGCCAGAGGTCTTAGATTCGAGGACTTTGAGTAAATCTATATTAAATCTTGCAACAGATTTATTTTTTTCAATTTTTCCTGTACTAGGATCTGGTGAAAGGCCCATTGATATTGCTGCACTTGAGCCTATGGACATCACTAAGGTTGAAAATGTTGCTTCTAGTTCTTCGCTCATATTAACAATATGCCCTTTATAGGGGTTTTTGGTCAAATTTTTATAAGCTCTAGTTTCACATCGGCTCTGTCTTAATTAAAAACATGAGTTATTTTAAATATTTACTTTAAGGCGTAATCTACTACAGAGAGTGGCTTTAAGGGTTTGTGAACGTGGTTAAACTTGATATATGAATAATTTTTAAGAGCCTCTTTTGCGTATTTTTTATATTTTGAGTCGCTGATATTGTTTCTGTTTAACCCTCTAAAGCTTAAAATAATCCATGAGCTTAAGCTTCTTAAAATATGGCGAGGTTCACCGTTATCTGTTTTTAGACCTGAGAAAAAAGAAATCATTCTATCAAGGGTTTTAAGTGGCTTATTAATAGCTATGACTAGACTCGACCAAAGTAACTGCTTTGATAAGAACTTTTTAGAAATAAGTTCTGAGGTGAACTCGCTTAAACTTAAGATTTCTTTTGGTGAAAGTTCAGATAAGAGGCTTTTAGTAAAAATTAAGTGCGCTTTTTTTGTGCTTCCAAAGGAATAAAGTTGAAAGTTTGGATTATCCTCTGTCACCCAGACTTGAACTTTATGAGTGTGGCTGCCCTTAAACTGCTCTTGTATTTTCTTTTCAATGGGGTGGAAGTTGGTTTCTTGTAGATTTGTAATACTATGAAAGCTTCTCAGTACAAGCCTTTCAGACATACCCCAGATAAGAATAAGGAAAACAAGAATAATAATACAACTAGCAGATACAGCCCAATGTCCAGCATAAGTAGCAAGTGCTAAAAGTATAATTGATAAAATTAATATAAAAATACGCAAAATTAAAAGTCCTGTTAATAACCTACATCAAAAAAATAAATATGAAACCATTTTAGTTTCTGTACTAGATTTTTATGACACTTATTTTTAAACTATATCTTGTCTGAATATAAAATACCACTAAAGAGTAGGGAAGATAAAAATAATGGATTTAAATCAAAGTATTACATTAGAATCAGCAGTTGAAAAAATAGCAGCATCTAGAGCTGAGGTTGAAAAAGTCATAGTAGGTCAAAAAGAGCTCATTGATGCTCTTTATATGGGTGTATTAACTGGCGGGCATTTACTTTTAGAGGGGTTGCCAGGCTTAGCAAAGACTTTATCGGTTGCAACAGTGGCAAAAACTTTAGATGTTGAGTTTCAAAGAGTTCAATTCACGCCAGACTTACTTCCTTCAGATCTTATAGGTACAATGATTTTTAATCCAAACGAAAGTGTTTTTCAGACCAAGCAGGGACCTATTTTTACCAACCTTCTTCTTGCTGATGAAATTAATAGAGCTCCTGCGAAAGTGCAGAGTGCTTTACTTGAGGCAATGGCAGAAAAACAAGTTACAATTGGTGAAACAACACACAAATTAGACTCTCCTTTTTTAGTGCTTGCTACACAAAATCCTGTTGAACAAGAGGGTACTTATAGCCTTCCAGAGGCGCAATTAGACAGGTTTATGTTTAAAGTTATGGTTGGTTACCCAACAAAAAAAGAAGAGCTTGATATTTTAAAAAGAGTAGCACTTCAAGGTGAAATGAGCGTTAGCTCCATTTTAAATAAAGAGATGATCGTGCAGTGTCAGAAGATGTTAAATCAGATTAAATTTGATGATGCCTTGCAAGAGTATGTCGTAAATATAGTATGGGCTACAAGAGAGCCATCTTCTTTTGGGCTAGACGATTTAAGCTCAATCATTCGTATTGGAGCATCACCTAGAGCAACGCTCAGCCTGGTAAAAGCGGCAAGAGCGCATGCTTTCCTAGAGGGAAAGGATTTTGTTACCGTTGAAAATGTTAAAGCGGTTGCGGCAATGGTACTCAGGCATAGGCTTATTTTAAGTTTTGAAGCTCATGCTGAGAATATTAGTTCTGAAGAAGTTGTTCGTGACATATTAGGAGCAGTGAAACTCTAACAGATATGTCTGTAGATAAAGAAATTATAAAACAGGTTAGTAGGATCGAATTTTCGATTCGTAAAATCTTAAGTGGTATGCTGATTGGAGCATATAGTACTGCTTTAAGAGGTCAGGGGATGACTTTCTCTGATCTTAGGCAATATACACCAGGTGATGATATTCGAAACTTTGCATGGCAAGTCATGGCAAGAACCGGAGAACCTTTTGTAAAGCAATTTGAGGAAGAAAGAGATTTAGAAGTTCATTTAGCCTTAGATGTTGGCCCAAGTATGTTATTTGGTGGAAGTGGAAACTCAAAGTTTTTAACACAAGCCTATAATATGGCCCTTGTTGGTTTATCGGCAGCAAAACTAGGAGATAAATTTGGAGTTTCTTTCTTTGCTGATACAATGAAAAAAGTAATTCCTGTATCAAAAGGTGAAGATCACCTAAGACGCTCGCTGCTTAACTACTTAGAGTTAGAGCAAGAAGCTTCTTCGATAAAACAAAAATCAAATGTAAATCATGCTTTAAGACATTTTTTAAGATTAAGAACAAAAAGATGTATGTGCTTTATTATAAGTGACTTTACTTCAAGTGTTGATGAAAAGTTATTAGCAATGGTTAAGCAAAAGCATAAACTCATTTTAATACATGTTTATGATCCTTATGAAAAAGCGATGCCTAAAATTGGTTGGGTTAATTACAAATCCTACTTTAGTGGATTAAGTGGTATTTTAAATACGAACAGACGTTCATTAAAGCAAAGCCAGTTAGACTCGTTTGAGAATAAACTTGGTAAGTTAAAAAATATAAGTAGACGAAGTGGTATAGGGCTTATTAGTCAATCTACACATGATGAAAAAATGGTAGAGCTTATAAAAGGTCTTAAGCTTGGGAGTTTGCATGGACTCTAAACCTAATAATACAGAAAAACTCACTGAGCTTCCTCAATGGAGTTGTACCTTAGATAATAACGGAGCTAAAAAAGTAACAGTAGGTCATGTTTCTTTTTTGACTTGCTCAGGTCTAAGTGAAGTAAAAATGCTAGATCCAGAAAGTAGTTTGATCTATAGTTTTGACTTCTTACAAGATAATATTGAGTACGCACTTAATATTTTATCTGTAACAAAAGATGAGCCTAATGAAAAATCTTTTAGAGTTACCTCATACTACTCAATAAAGGGCACTGTCGCTTTTAAGCTTAAACTAGGAGAAGCTGACTTGTTCGTGTCAAACCCTGTTAAAGTAAATGTTGAATCAGTAATTAAAAACCAGCAACAACAGCCTTATCCACCTGTTGCACCTGGTTTTTTACTACCTAGTAAACTTGAGCTAACTGCTATTTTTATTTTAGTTTTAATGGGGTTTGGCTACAGTGTTTGGCGGTTTTTTAATAAAATTCAAGTTCAAACTGATTATAAGAGAACACTTTTAAAAGCAGACTATCCAGACCCGTTTACTGATCTTAATATTGATTTAAGGAATCTATTAAAGAAAAAGCAAAAAGATAGTGATTTCTTTATTAAAGAGTGCGAGACAGCATTTAAAAAGTTCTTTTTTAGAATTTTTAAAAAACCAGTTTCAATTTCAGCAAGTTCAAAATTAGCTTTTGAGTTAAGAAAGCTTAAAATTCCTGAACATAAAATTCGTAGTATTTTTGTTTTACAAAAAGATTACAAACTTTTTGTAAATAAAAAACTAGGGGTTGATGAAACCGAAAATTTTTTAAATCAATCTCGTAGAAATTTAGCTGATTTAAAAAAGTATGTAGTCGATAAGGATAGGGGTTCGCGTGTTTAGCTGGTCTTACAAAGCGCCTTTTCTTTCATTTTCCATGCTATGTTTTTTGTTGGTAGTTTTTCTTCTTTTTAGGTTTTTAAAGAAAACAACATTAATAGCGCAAATCCCTATATGGTTGGAGTCAAATGTAAGTGGTTCAGCTGAGATATATATCATCAAAGCTTTGAAGTGGCTTGGGTTAAGTATAGGCATACTCTTTTTCTTTATTGCATTAGCAAGACCCTATACAAAAGAAGTTGTAAGTAATTCAAGCCAAGAAGGGATAGACATTTTATTTGTATTAGATATTTCAGATTCAATGCTTATTGAAGACATGCCCCCACTTGAGAATCGTTTAGAAAGCGCTAAATTTCATATTAAAGAATTTATGAAAGAAAGACCTCATGATAGAATGGGGCTAGTAGTTTTTTCAGGAGAAGCTTATACTAGGGTTCCTTTAACAATGGATCATGGTCTTCTCGTCGCAAATTTAGAGGATTTAACTATACTTGATTATATGAAAAAAGGGACTGCTATTGGTGTAGCACTTTCAAGTGGAGTTAACAGAATTAGAGAGTCAAAGTCAAAATCAAAAGTCATAGTTCTTTTAACAGACGGGGAAAACAACACTGGTGTTATTGATCCAATAACTGCTCTTGAGCTTGCTGTAGATGATAATATAAAAACATACACTATCGGCATAGGTCGAGATGGAATGGCGCAGTTGCCAATTTTCTCTAAAGACAGATTTGGAAGAAAGACCAAAAGATACAGGCCCTTTCCAACAAAAATAAATGAAGAGCTTTTAAAGAAAATAGCTTTTAGAACGGGTGGACAATTCTTTAGAGCTTCAACGGGTAAAGGCTTAGGTGATGTTTTTAAAAGTATTAATGATGTTGAAACATATGAAATAAAATCGCCAGATGTGTTTTCTTATACTGAATTTTATCAAAAGCCTCTAGTTTATAGTCTCATCATTTTTTTATTGATGTCATTTTGTGAAATTATACTTTTTTGGAGGGGTTTTTAGTGAGGTTTGTAAACCCTGAAGCTTTTCTACTTTTTATACCAGTTTTCTTTTTATTTTTGTTTAATATTCTTAAAGAGAAAAAACGTATTTCTCTACTTACAGATAACTTTTCTTTAAGAAACTTAAAGAATATGGGACTCGATACTCAAATGAGTACTCGAGGTCTATTAGCAAGAGTTTGTTATTTCTTATTTCTAAGCTGTGTGGTAGTTGCTCTAACAAGGCCGCAATCTGGTCAAGACGAAAGAGATGAAGTCACGTCAGAGCATAGCATTATTTTCTTGATCGATTTATCAAGGTCTATGTTAGCAAAGGATGTATCTCCATCTCGGTTAGATCTAACAAAGAAAGAGATCGCAAGCGCTTTAAAAACTTTAGATGGGGTGAGGGTAGGGTTAGTTGCTTTTGCTGGAAGTGCAGCTGTTATTTCGCCAATGACAGCTGATTTAAGTGCACTTGAAATGTACTTAGACTCTTTATCTACTAGTACAATTGGTTCACAAGGTACTGAGGTGTTCGCTGCTCTTGAAGAATCAAAGGCTATGTTTAATAGAATCACAAAAAAAGAAGGGCTTAATAAATCTGGTGAAAAAGTTATAGTGCTTTTCTCTGATGGAGAGAACCATCAAGAAAGTAGTCTTAATATGGTTAAAGAAATGTCTAAAAACGGTTTTCGTATTTTTTCAGTTGCTGTAGGAACTGAAAGTGGTGGCTACATTCCTGAGTTTGAAGGAGCTAGAGAGTATATTAAAATGGGCGATGGTCAGCTTGTTGTATCAAAACCAAATTATAGTTTTATGAGAAAAATTGCCAAAGCAGGTAGAGGTTCATTTTATACACTTAGCCCTCTAGATCCGTTCTCGTTAAAACTTAAAAAAGATTTAGAAAAGATAGAATCTGTTAATAACTCAAAAAGAAAATTCATTGTTAAGAACGACGCTTTTCAAATACCTTTATTTTTCGGTTTTATTTTCTTGTGTTTTTATTTAGCGTTAAGAAGGAGAAAATGAGTATGAGGTATAAATTCATAGTACCAGCTGTTTTTACTCTATTTACTCTAACATCCTGTTCAAAGGCTGCTTTTGAACATAATAAAGGTGCTGTATATTTAAGGCTTAAGGATATTGATGCTGCAAAAAACTCCTTTTCAAGAGCACTTATAAATGAACCAAGACTTGGAGTTTCAAGGTATAGTCTAGCGTTTTCACTTTTATCAGCTGAGCAGCATAAAGAAGCTATACAGGAGCTCGATGCTCTTATTACAGAGCAAACCTCTCAGAAAAACTTATTTAAAGTTTACTTTGCTAAAGCTGTTGTTTATTCACTCATCGGTGAGCTTGAAAAGGCTTTAGATTTTTATCAAAAGTGTCTTTATATTCAGTCTGATTCGGTAGAAGTGAAGACTAACATTGAGCTTTTATTTGGTGGAGGAGATGGAGAAGGCGAAGGTAAGTCTAATAGATCCAAATTAAGTAAGAAAAAAGATAAGGAATCTAAAGCAGGTGAGGGAGATAAGGAAAAGAAAGAGCAAGATGAAAAAAGTAAGGATGCTACAGAGAAAGAGAAAAAGGATTCTGAAAAGAAAAAAAATCTTTCTCCTCAAGATATAGAAAGAATCCTAAAAGAGTTAAAACAACAAGAGAAAAAAATTAGATCTCAAAGCTACCAGCAAAATACCAAAGGTGATGAAGATAAAAAGAGTAAGAAAGAAGGTGGTAAGCCGTGGTAAATCTTTTCTTGAAGGCACTTTTCATTCTAACCTTTACTCCAAGTTTAGTCTTTGCATCTAATTATAGTATCAAAACAAAACTTTCTTCCCCTATTGCAGAAATGGGCGATAGAGTTGTGTTAACTATTGAGATTTCATCTGATGAAAAGCAATTTCGTATTGATGACAGTACAAAAAACCCTGTTGTTAAAGGGCTTGAGTTTTTAAACCGTTCTATTTCAAGTTCATCAAATATGGTTTTCTCCGGTGGTCAAAGATCAGTGACTTATAGTCAAATCTTAAATCTGTTTTTTACGCCTACTAAGCTTGGAAGAATAAAAATTCCTAAAATACCGATCTCAATTGAAGGTAGGGCTGTTTACTCAAAAGCTGTTGTATTAGAAGTTGTTAAAGAACTGAGTTCAAAGCAGAAGAAGCAAAAGCGACGAGGCCGAGGAAGAAGTTTTAATCTTTTTGATCAAGGTGATGATCTTATTAACCGGTTCTTTAGAGGGTTTGGTACTAATGAAGCTCCTACAGAGCCAGAATTTTTTGTAGATGCTGAGATCAGTACTTTAAATCCATATGAAGCTGAGCAGTTTCTTGTAAAGTGGTATGTGTATACTAATGGAGCCCTCTCACAGTTTGACACATTAAAATTTCCAACTCTAAAAGGTTTTTGGAAGGAAGATGTTGAATTTGCTCAAAACTTTAGGTGGGAGAGAGCTGAAAAAGAGGGAAAAGTTTATCGAAGAGCTTTAATGTCTTCATACGCTTTGACAGCTTATAAGCCTGGCGCGCTAGAGGTAGACTCTTTTGATCTTAGAGCAACAGTGAGCTCAACTAGCTTTGGTTTTGGAAGACCGAAAGTCTTTAGAGTGAAAAGTAAGGCATATGATATAAACGTAGAGCCGCTCCCAGCCCCGGTACCTGAGTATTTTAATGGTGGAGTTGGAGATTTTAGTGTTGAAGTCGATGAGGCTCCAGCTTTAGTTAGAGTTGGGGAAGCATTTTCATTAGTTGTTAGACTTAAAGGTAATGAATCTAATGCAAAGTTTTTAAAAAATATTGAACTTGATTTAGGTAATGGGTTTAAACTCTATGAGAAGAAAGAAGATATTAAGTTTTTTCCAAAACAAGTAAGCTATATCAAAAGAATTGAGTTTGTTCTAATTGCTCTTAATGAGGGAATACAGACAATTCCAGACTTAAGAGTTAACTATTTTAACACTTCTGTTGGCGACTATGAGTCTATTTACGCTCAGTTTCCTCCACTTAAAGTTCAGCGTGGAGTAAATAGCAACTTGCCTGATGATATTTTACTAAGCGAAGAGCCTTTAAAGCCATCTGCCAGTAAGAGTCTTTCTTATATGAAAACACTTTCGTTTAAAGCAAAGCTTATATCTCCTAATTATATGTTATTGATTCTTCCGGCTTTAGTCTTATTTTTGATTTCTTGCGCCTGGTCTTTATTTATTGTTTTAAAAAGGCAAGAAAGTCAGAGTTTTCTAGATTTATTAGAAATTGAATCTGATAAGCTTAAAATACTCATTAAAGAAAAAGAGTATAAGTTAGCATTAGAACTTATGATCAACCTTGTCTCTCTTGGAACGGGAGCGCTTTCAGGAAAAAGATTTGGGGTTGATAGGACTTTTGAGCAGTCACTTGAGGCTTTGCCAATTAGTCTAGCTGGTTATAAGAAAGAGTTAATAAACCTAAATACCTCTTTGCAAGAGATGAGGTTTGCAAGACTTAGTTTACAAGATAAAAATAAGATTGAAGAAAGCTATAATGCTTTTTTATCCTTTAAAGATAAAGTTATTAAGTACTTAAGAAAAGATTAAGTAAAATTGATTGGGGTTTTGTGTTGAGAGTAAAGTTTGTGTTTAAATTAGTTTGCTTATTTTTGTCTTATAGCAGTTTATGTGATGCATATATGGAGCTCTCAATTGAAAACCTTGTAAATCAAAAAGATTTTTTCTCTACGGCACTAAAATCTGATTCAAAAATTGTATTAGAAGAGCCTTACAAGCTTTATAAGAAGAGACAGTACTTAGATTGTTATAATTCAGCTGATAAAATTTTGAGTAACAAGGAGGGCGGCAGTCTTGAAACTGATCTATTAAGCCTTGCAATCACTTGCTATGTTTCAACTCCTTCAAGAAAAAGACCTGAGTTTAACCTTAAGCATACTTTTTTAATTGAACCTGAAGTTATTAAAAAAGTTTTTAGAGATTTAAGTCACCGGTTAGTTAGAGAAATTATTAAAAAAGAGGTTAAGGGTGGGCAACACCCTAATCTGGTAAGCTTTTTAAAAGAAAATGTATCTAGTATTTGTTTGTTTGATGAAAATAAAACATTTGCTCAAAAGATTTTAAAAGAAATTTCTCAAAAACAAGATTTTTTTAAACTTAAGTTAAATGCTCTTCCGTGTGGTTTTGAACTAGGCGAAACTTTTGATGTTTTAAAAGAAGATCGAGAAACTTATAAGATATATTCTAAGAAAGGGCTTAAAGCTATACAGAACAGACCTCAAGTTAGATTTAGCTACATTAAGCTTAAAATTGGTAAAAGAGAGTACTCAAAGTTTAGAAGACTAAATAAGAAAAAATCTCTTGAATACATCTTAAAGTTATCACAGGCTCCCGGCTATGTGATGAACAGGATTTCTAAGAATCTTTTTTATAGAGGAAAGTATAAGCTTTTAATTGAATTCTTAAAGAACAGTAAGATTCCGCCAGAAACTATGTCATATATTGTTAAATCCAAAGCTGCTTTAGGAGATTATGAGGGAGTTTTATCAGTTACTACTGATTTAATACATAAGCAAGATGGTTGGTCAGAAGAGATACTCTTAACTAGAGGTGGAGTGTTCTTAAGACAAAAAAAATATGAGGAAGCTGAAAAAAACTTTGAACTTATGCTTAAGAATGCAAAAGACTTACGTTTATCTGCGCTTTATTGGAGGTGGGTTTCTTTAATTGAACTTAATGAAAAGAAGGCGGCAAAGAAAGTCTCAAAAGAACTTTTAAAGAATTATCCTTTTACATATTATGGTTTAATAGTTGCTCATCACTACAAGGGACCTAAATTCTTTGAAAAATACAGTGGTAAATATATTAACTACTCTGAAAAGTTTAAAACTATATCAGATACTGATGTTGAAAGGTTTAAAACTTATTATAGACTTGGTTGGAAATCAGCATTTTATGACTTATATCAAAAAGTTGAAGAAGAACTTAGTCCAAAAGAAAAAGCAGCCTTTGCTCTTGTTTTTTATAATTTCGGTGAAGTACGACATACAATTAGAATTTTAAATAACGAATGGGATAATGATAGTTCATTAAGAGCTGAGCCTTTTATATCTTCATCTTTTACTTTTATGTACTCTGATTCAATTTTAAAGGAAGCGGATAAGAATAAGAATCTTGGCCCTGAAATAGTAAGAGCGATTATTAGACAAGAAAGCGCTTTTCAAGAAAAAGCAAAGAGTGGTTCTGGAGCAAAAGGCTTAATGCAGCTTATGAATCCAACTGCAAGAGAGCTTGCAAGGCAGCTTCGTGTAAAAAGATTTAATGTTAATAGAAGTCTTTATGATGCTTCTATTAATATTAAACTCGGATCAAAGTACATGGATAGACTTATAAACGCTAACAAGGGATATTTGCCGTATGCATTTGCTTCTTATAATGCAGGTCCTGGGAAAATGAATCGATGGAGTTCAAAAAGAGATAGTATTTATAGTCTTAAAAAAGGCTTGGATCACAGACTTGAAAAAAATGTAAGTGAATTTTGGATTGAGGAGCTTCCTTGGAGTGAAACACGTTTTTATACGAAGGCTCTTCTTAGAAATATGGGTATATATCTAGCAATTTCAGGGCAAAAAGAGAGTTTTAACTGCAACCCGTTTTGGACCTGCTCACCTCAAACTCAAGACTAGCTTTGTACTTAAGTCTTGAAGTTTAATTACTAAGCAGTGTGTTATGGATATAAAAAGACTCATATTAAAAACCCCTCTTTAGCAGTGTTGCGAAAACCCACGAATAGGGGTTATTCTAAAGGAAGTTGCCTTGGAGGGTATTAATGAAATTTAGTGGTGTTTTATCTTTAGTTTTTACAATGTTTTTCTTAACAGGCTGTGTGAATAGTCCTGGACTAAGATCTGAAAAGCAAGAGCCACGTTTTAGAGCTGAGGCACAAACTTATAACCAAAACAATGGCGGCTCACAAGCAGCTCCTATATTTGATGGAGAGCCCTATGATGTTCCCAATCAAGAACTTGAAAATAGCCTTCCAAAGATAAATGGAAAAATTAAAGTATCAACTCCAATTGAAGTAACAAAACAGATCTATTCAACAGATGATATTTTTTATGTGACACCTTACGGAGAGCCGCTTGTAAAGAAGTGGATGGACTACTTTCAAAATAAAGGTAGACGTCATATGGTGAGATACCTTGAAAGACTCCCTCGTTATGAAAAGTTAATGAAAGATATTTTAGTTTCTGAAGGTATGCCTCCTGAACTTATTTATATTGCTCTTATAGAGTCTGGGTTTAACTCTAAGGCATACAGTAGAGCAAGTGCGGTTGGTTATTGGCAATTCATTCGTGGAACTGGAAGGGGTTATGGCTTAAAGCAAAACTGGTTGATTGATGAAAGAAGGGATCCTGTTCACTCAACTCGTGCAGCGGCTAAATATTTTAAAGCACTTCATAAGGCTTTTGGATCTTGGCATTTAGCAATGTGTTCTTACAATGCTGGTGAGAATAGAGTTTTAAGAGCAGTTATGAATAATGTTTCAAGAGACTTTTGGGAGTTACATGCTAAAAGACAGCTTCCAAGAGAAACTCTAAACTATGTTCCAAAATTTATTGCTGCAGCTAGAATTGCTTCACAGCCAGCTAAATACGGTTTTTATAATATTAAGAAAAATGAGCCTTTTGAATTTGAAGAGGTGGCTCTAACTAAGGGTGTTAGTCTATCTAAAATGGCTTCAAACTTAGGTGTATCTAAGACTGAACTTAAAAGATTAAACCCAAGTTTTAAAACAGACTATGCTCCTATTTATAGAGGCAAGTCGATTAATTTAAGAGTACCTGTTGGTAAAGGTAATGTGGCAAAGACTGCTGCTTTAAAAAGTATTTCTTCAAGAAAGTATGCGGTTTCTGAAGGAGCTGATTTTCATAGGGTGAGAAGAGGAGATTCCTTATATAAAATTGCAAAAAGATATGGAACCACAGTCTCTAAACTTAAAAGGTTAAATGGACTTTCTGGAAGATCTATTATTCGACCAGGTAGAAGGATTAAACTTCCGGGCTCAGGGAATGTTGCTCGTGTGAGTAGAAAGACTTCAAGTGCTTTAGCTTCAATGCCAAAGAGCGGTACTTATAAAGTAAGAAGTGGTGATAGCCTTTGGACGATTGCTAGAAAATTTGGTTTAACTATTCGAGGTTTAAAATCGATGAATAGCTTAAGATCATCAAAGTTAAGAATCGGTCAGGTTCTAAAAGTATCAAATAGCGGGGCTAAAAGATCTAAAGGCTCTTCAGTTTATTATGTAAAGCGTGGTGATAATTTAACTAATATTTCTAGAAAGTATGGAGTGCGTTTAACTGAGCTGCTAAGGAAAAATAAATTAAAAACAAGTTCAAAACTCTTAGTAGGTATGAAGCTTGTTATCCCCAATTAATCTTTTATTAAGAAAAAAATAACAATTAAGTCTCAATATGAAACGCCTCTATTTCGAGGCGTTTTTTATGTTTAAAAAGACAAAAAAATTGACATAAAAACCCTTATTCTAAGGCTTTTTAAAGACTATTTAAATAAAATTAATATAATCCCTAAATATGTTCCAATTCGATCCATAAGTACTCTATTCTTATATAGAAAAAGCCGATTTTATTTACATGAAATACTTAAAAGCGCGTTTTTTCAAAGTTTTTATATTAAGCCTATCTATTTTTGTTTTACAGGCATGTGGTGGGGGTGGAAGTAAAGTTACAATTATTCCAGTTTCAGAAAATTTCTCAGAAGGTGAAACTTTTAATCTTAAGCTTGATATACTTTGGGTAGTTGATCCTTCAAGAAGTATGTATGAAGAAAGTGAAAGAGTAAGAGCAAATATTTCAACTTTCATGGAAGATATTATTACATCAGGTTATGAATATAGGGTTGGTGTTGTTTCCTCTGCTGCATGGAGTGATTTAGCTTACCAGGCAGATCCAGCAAAATCATTTTTAGTAGATTCAGGTTCAAAATCGGTTTTTAACAGACTTCATAAAGGTGAGTGCGTTGATTATGCAGCATCAAGTGGAAACGAGTCGTATTTAAGTTACTTAAATACTTTAAACTTAGGAGCCTTTTTAACAAATTTTAATAGAAACTTTGATATTTATGGTGCTGCTATAAATACGAGTGGTTGTGGTTTAGTGGGTCCTCCCTTTGGTAATTATGATTCTGTAGCAAATAATATTTTTGCAGATCCTCAGTTTGATTCAAATCAACGTAGCCAAATATGGGAATATGCAAATGATGAAAGACCACTGCAAAGTATGAGAACTTTTTTATCAAGTACTGAAGGTGCAGCATTTATTCGACCAGATGCTTTCTTAGCAGTTATTCTAATAACTGATGAGCCTGATGGTTCAAGAGATGATTTAAACCCGTCACTAACTTTTGATCAAAGTACAAATCTAGGTCACACAGCTAGTGTTTACACTGATTACTTAAATACTTTAAAAGGAAGCACTGCAAGTTATAATGTTTACTCAATCATTAAATCTGATGGTTCTAATTCACTAAATGAGTTAGTTGCAACAGGTTCTGGTGGTACAGTTACAGACATTGATGGAACGACAGAAGATTACAGAGATGGTTTAGAGTCTATTAAGAACGCTATTTTAAAAGACTCCTCACTTTACCCTTTAGCAACAGAGCCAAAGCCTGAGACGATTACAATTTCATTTGTTAAAACTAATGGAGAGAAAGTCAGTGTTCCAGTAGACTCTGGTTCTGGTGGTTTTACTTATGTTCCAGCATCAAACGCAATTCAATTTGCATCTCCCTTTATACCAGATTCAGGTGATTCAGTTACAATTAACTTTGATCCGGTGTCTTTAGGTGGCAGCGGGGGAAATAACCAACCACGAATTAGTTTAGATAATAATGAAGTTTTAGAAAATGCTACTAATGGAGTTCGTGTAGGTTTTGTCTCGGTTTTAAACTCAGGAACTGCAACAATTACTTATAGCCTTTTATCAGATAGTTCTGGTGGAGCTTTCTTACTTAACTCATCTACTGGTGAGCTTACGATGGTTGATAATTCTTTGCTTGATTCAGAATCTCAAGCCTTACACAGTCTAAATATTCAGGCTGTAAGCTCTGATATAGGAACTATTGATAAAGACGTTACAGTTGTTGTTACAGATGTTGTGGACTCAGTTCCTGTTGCTGCAAACGACACCTATACAGTTTCAGAAACTATTGCTGATAGCTCTGGAGATATAAGAGTGCTTGGCAACGTTTCGTATAATGATACTCAAATTGATATTAGTGAAGCACATACTTGGGCCTCAACTAATACTCCTGCTGAGGGAACTCTAACTTTAAATGCATCAGGTAGTTTTGAATATGTGGTAAGTCAGGCTGCTCTAAGTCTTGGAAGCGGTGCTAGTCATATTGAAAACTTAACCTATAACATTACAGATGCATCAACAAATGTTTCAAACACTGCAACCATTACTATTACTATTGAAGGGTCAAATGAAACTCCAGTAAATTATAATCCAATAGCAGATCAAACGGTAAATATTATAGGTGGAATACAGGCGATTTCTTTAGATGATGCAAGTTTTGTTTCATCAGGTTTAGCAAGTGGTTCTGCAGCTGATGCTACTGATGCAAATGGAGGAACTTCTTTAACGACTTCAGCAGGTGCTGGAGCTGCACATTTTGCTCAGTATAGTTTCTCATCTTCTGCTCTTTATGAAGTAACTAGTGTTGAGATTGATGGTGTAGAGTCTATGGGGAACACAATCCTTCAAGTTATCTCTGATACTGACCAAGTGCTCACAAGAGAAGTTGCTGATATTAATCAAGGAAGTTCAATAGTTGTTCCGTTTTCAACAGCTGCAATTGGTCAAAAAATTAAAGTGATTAGACCAAGTGGTGCAGTAAATTCAAATGATGATGATGATCTTCAGTTAGCAGAGGTAAGAGCCTTTGGTTATGAAGCTGTTAAGCTAACTATAGATTTAAATAACCACTTTAGTGATGCAGACATTGGAGATACTTTAACTTTTTATGTGACTGATAAATTTGGTGAAGGGCCTGCTCCTGGATGGGTTCAAGTTTCTGGTAGTATTTTAACTGCAGTACCTCCTGCAGGGGCTGATCTTGATATAGGTGTACTAGCTGAAGATGGTATTGGTTCAACGGCTTTTGATGTTTTCAACATTACAAGAACGGGTGGTAATACAATTAACTCTGCTCCACTTGCGCTTTTATCTATAGATGATGCTCAACGTGGTGGTTTAACTTTAAAAAGATATGCGGGATACCCAAGTAGTAACCCTAATACTGATTCTATTCAGTGGGATGAGGCTGATGAATTCTTAGATCAAGCAATTGATGCTAATGGTGATCTGGTTTACCCAGGCTATCCTGGGGGTTTTGATGGAGAAAATCATCATGGCCCTGGTGAGGACGGCTGGAACCCTGCAGTCACTTTAACTAACAATAAATTTGCTCAAAGTGGAAGACTGATCCCACTTGTTGATTCTCAAAGAGAATATGGTGAAGCATATACTGGTTTCTTTGCTCCAGCAAAAACGGGTATATATAGATTTAGAACAACAGCTGTGGATGATGTAGTAAGACTTCTTGTTTCTCCTTCAGAGTATGTAAGTGATCTTCAAAGAGTTATTTCTGGTACAATTAACACTTCAAGCATGAGAAGTATTATGGTTGATAGTTTAGTTTATGCTGACCCTGTGGGTTTAAATATAACTACAACATCAAGTTCAACTGATACTGAGTTTTTCCCTGTTTCTTGGGGTGGAGGTCATGACACATCAAGGTTCTTTCAAGGTGGAATCTTAGGTTATCAGCAAGGTTATATTTATTTAACTGAAGGTAATTTATATGCATATCAAGTTAGATTCATGGAAGGTGGAGGGTCAGTGGCCTTTAACTTTGAATTTGACTACAAGTCAGATAGTGTAGGTGTTTGGGAAGGCTGGAGGCCTGTGGATGCCTCTACTCTTGTTCCTAAAGATGGAGCTGATGCGTATACAGAAAGATCTATTCCGGCTATGGGAAGTGTTAATTATGATGCTAGCTCACTCTTTTATGATGCTGAGCAGGACATTCTAGAGTATTCAGCTAAGCTTGTGCTTCCTGATGGAAGTGACTTTGTAGGGCCTGGGTCAACTTCAGATCTTGTTGAAATTGGTCTTAATATCAACACCTCTACAGGGCTTATCACAGGAGCTTTAAATGCGACTTATACAGGAGCAGGAACAAAACCAAGAGTTCAGGTAACGAGTACAGAGAAATTTACTGCTGATAATAAGGCTGCTACTGCTCTTGCTATTAAACTAGATCCTGCTACAGCACCGTAGCTATGAGTTTAGTCTGTAGTTAAGTACAATTCAATAATCATTGCTTTTATAGCAGGTTGTAGAGACCATAAATCGTGTTCAAACTTATGGAAGTATTCAGATATTAGTCCAAAAGGTATGTCTGGGTGTAACTGGCTTAGCTGAAATATTATATTAGTAAAAGGGTGTTTAGCGCTAAGCTTAAGTATTAGTATTTTTTCTCTAAACTCATGGTTAACTTCTTCTACAGTTTTACCTGTTAAAAAAGCTGTTTGAACTATGTAATTGTGTATAGGCTGATCTCTTGAATTAACGTATCCTGGGTTTGAGTTTTTTGTATTAGTAGCTGGGGCATTTTCAAAGAACTGCTCAACTTCGGCTTTAGAGATCCCTGTTAATAGAGCCGCTTGGCCAATAAACGCTGAAGGCAGATTGTTGTCTTTTGTACTATCAAAAAACAAATCAAATTTGGAAACTGCTTCAGTAAAGCTTATTTTTAGTTTAAAGGCTGTCTGTAAGATTAGATATTTTGAAAGGCTTGCTTTACCCCATTTTGAACTTTCTTTGTTTGAAGTAAAAAAACGAGTTATTTCACGGACTCTAGCTTGATCCTGTTGTTCTAGAACTAGTGAATACATAGGCTTAAGAATGTCCTTGCAAACCTGTAGACTTGCTTGCGCCGAGGTGGCAAAGAAGAAAAAAGCCAAAAAGTATCTTAGGCATGCTAAACTGTGAGCTTTCTGGATCATGGGATATAGTTAGCAATTGTTATGCCAGGCGCATTAGGTATAAATAGACGACTGTTGTATAACCTATTAACACTAGCCAATTAAATTGGCCAAGTCTTTGTAAGTATCTTTTGCAGGTGTATTCTCCTTTAATGACTTAAAGTAAGGGATCCCTGCCTCGGCACTCATTCCAATTTTTGGATCAAAAGGAACTTCTACTAAATTTGGTATTCCATATGATTCCTTGATATTGTTAATCGGGCCTGTTGGAAAGAGGTCAATTCTTTCTCCATTTACCATCATTCCTGACATATTTTGAACTATAACTTTTGTGGGAACACCGATTTGTTTAAACATCATGATAGCTTTTTTAACCTCACTAAGTGAAAGTGTTTGAGGAGTTGTAACAACAATAGACTGATCTATTGGAGCTTTTTGAGCTAGTGTTAAAACAATATCTCCAGTTCCTGGAGGAAGATCTACAAGTAAGTAATCAAGTTCTCCCCACTCAACATCTCTTAAAAACTGATCCATTGCTTTAAAAAGCATTGGTCCTCGCCAAACAACAGGCTGATCTTCTTCAACTAAAAAGCCCATACTCATAAGCTTTATTCCATATCTAGAAATAGGGATGATTTTATCTTCTTTATTTACTTCAGGTCTTTGGTTAAAACAGCCAAAGATAGAAGGAAGGCTTGGTCCATAGATGTCAGCATCAAGTAGCCCAACTTTATAGTCTTTCTCAGCTAGAGCCATAGCAAGGTTACTTGAGACGGTACTTTTTCCAACTCCGCCTTTTCCTGAGCCGATAGCTATGATTTTCTTTACTCCTTTTATAGGAGCTTGATTTGAGAAGGGATCTTGAGCCATATGTTTTCTAACCTCCATTTTTAATCAACTGCTTGATTAATGAACTAGAATTTTCGTAACATATAGCCTAAGGGGTTTAAAAATGCCAGGTCTTTTAAAAACTGCTGTCTACATAACAATTGGGATCATTCTCTTCTTTATACTTAGGAAAAAGGAGCGAAAGCCGTCTAGATTCGATATGGGCTTAAGTAAGCACAGAAAAAGTGGAGTTAATAAAAATGCCCTAACAGGTTTAAGAAAGGTCACTCCTGAGGTTGTTGAAGAAGGTACGGCATTAAATGTAGATCTAATTACTTTTGAAGGAAGAAAGTACAGTGTTTGGCAAGTCTTAGGTGTCCCTAGTGGCGCATCAGAAAAGGAAATAAAAGCTGCTTATGCAAATAAGGCAAATGAGTTAAGTGGTAAAGAGAGAGAACTTGTCTTTAAGGCTTATAAAAAGGCTTTATCTGTAAATGAGGCATAAGTTAAGAGACGAGAGAGCCTTTTTTAGTGGAAGTCTTAAAGAGTCTTTATCGGATTTAGGATTTGCTTAATAGGAAAACAATTTGATTTAGTTATAAACTTGAAAACTTAGTCTTTCTTGACCAAGGCGTGATCAAGAGTCATTGTCTGTTCATGATTAAGTCAATGATTAATAAGTTCACATCATTAAATGATGAAAATAAAGAGCTTTACGCTCCAGTTTTGACATACTTCATGTTGGTTTCAATTCCGTTGCTTGCGCTGGTTTTGGCAAGTCAGATGTTCTCACCAGAACTTATGAAGTTTATTTTAAAAGAAGACGGCCCAAGTGAATGGTTTGGATTCTTCATCCTTTTTTATGGTTCATTCATAGCTTTTTATCTTGTGTATAAGAAATATGAGAGCATTAAAAAAATTGATTTCTCATACGCTGTATTACTTTTTCTGGCAGTAGGAATGATGTTTGCTGCAATGGAGGAGATCAGCTACGGCCAGCGTATTTTTAATTGGGGCTCTGGGGAGTTTTTCCAAAGTAATAACTCTCAAAAAGAAACTAACCTTCATAATATGGTCGTTAACGGTGTTAAGGTTAATAAACTTATTTTTGGTAAGATTCTTTTCTTATTAATGCTTGGCCATAATATTATTTTTCCGTTTATGGTAAGAAAGTTGGATTGGGCAAAAAAAATGAATTCCCTTTTTGGTAATTTTGCTCCTTTAATTCCTCAGATTTTAGTTCTAATTTTTGTAGCAATAGGTGTTGAATTTATTGATTATAAAAGAAAAAAAGAAGTGATGGAGGTTGTAGGCTGTCTCTTTTATGTTTTAGCTACAGTCTGTGCTTTTGGGTACGGAATGGGTGGAGAGAAGATTCAATCCCTTGCTAAAGAAAATGTTCAAAAAATTCTTAAGTGGTTTTACATTGGCGTTCCAATTAGTGCTTTAGTGTTTACTTTTATTTATAACTAGTTTCACATATTTTCTATTTATTTTAAAATAAACAGGTGACTTTAGTTTAATATGTCTTCAAAAAACGCTCCAAAAGAACCCTGATTTTCTAAAATCTGAATTTCTAAGATCCATCTGTTTTCCTTAAGAGGGCTCTTTACTTGATCAATGCTTGTTTTTCTATTTCTTACTATATGGGGAAAGTCAGAGATTCTGTGACCGTTTGCTTGTTTTCTTGCAAGCCTCCAGCCTAAGTCACTTGATAGGTTTTCAGCGTACTTATAAAGATCTTCCCCTGAGGTTTTTGTTTTTTTCCAGTAATCTCTAGTTTGTTGCCAAACCTCTCTAACATCTATGCAACACTTTTTCATAAGTTCATTGCTACCAATTGAGTAGGTTCTTCCTACATCGCCTTCATGCCCTTTAAAAATAAGCCCGAGATCTATAAAGGCAATGTCATTATCCATTAAAGCTTTGTTTTTAAACCCTGGGACTCCAAAGGGAAGGGTTGTATTTGCCCCAAAACGGACTTGGGGCTTATGCCAGGCTTGCTCTACTCCTAAGCTCTTTTGTATTTCTGAGATTTTAGCTTTTAACTCGTCTTCAGTTTTTCCAGGCTTAAGAAACTCCTTTGCCTCTTCGATAACCTTTAGGGTTATGTCTTGAGCCTCCCTAAGAAGATCTGTTGAAAAGTCAGGCCCTACGGATTCATCAATTTCACTAGATTGTTTGTTCATAAGGTATTTGTATATATTTTAGTGCTTATTTAAGGCAAATACTAAATATCATTTTCTTGTGTGATTTTAGGCATTTTATTGACTGTTTCGATTGAATTTTTAAGTCTTTAATGAGATCAATGTGCCTTTAAATATCCCTTTAGGAGGATGCCTGTGGGTGAAGTTCAAAGATACTCTCAACTCTCTGATATTGTTGGCCTTTGTAAGCGTCGTGGTTTTATTTTTCAAAGTTCTGAAATTTATGGAGGATTAAACTCCTGCTGGGATTATGGTCCTTTAGGCTCTCAGTTAAAAAAGAACATCAAAGACCTTTGGTGGAAAGAGATGACTAATCGTCTTGATGTTGTTGGAATTGATGCCTCAATTCTTATGCATCCAACGACCTGGAAGGCTTCAGGTCACATTGATGAGTTTACTGACCCCTTAGTTGATTGTAAAAAGTGTAAAACAAGGTTTAGAGAAGATCACGCGCCTATTAAAGATGGTGTTAAGCATTGCCCTGAGTGTGATTCAACAGAACTAACAGATATTAGAAACTTTAACCTTATGTTTAAAACTAATATGGGCCCTGTTGAAGGAGAAGGCTCAACGGTTTTTCTTCGCCCTGAAACGGCTCAAGGTATTTTTGTAAACTTTGGTAATGTTCAAGAGACAACAAGAAAGAAACTCCCTTTTGGAATTGCTCAGATAGGAAAGTCTTTTAGAAATGAGATCACTCCAGGGAACTTTACGTTTAGAACTAGAGAGTTTGAACAAATGGAGATGCAGTATTTTGTAACTCCAGGTGAAGATGAAAAGTGGTATGATTACTGGAAAAGAACAAGGTATTCTTTTTATATTGATACTTTAGGCATAAACAGAGAAAATCTTCAGTGGGAAGAACATGGGCCAGATGCACTTGCTCATTACGCAAAAGCTGCAGTGGATGTAAATTACAAGTTTCCATTTGGCTGGGGGGAGCTTGAAGGGGTTCATAACAGAGGTAATTATGATTTATCTCAGCACCAAGAATTTAGTGGGAAGAAGTTAGAGTACTTTGATGAAGTATCAAAAGAAAAGTATGTTCCTTTTGTTATTGAAACTGCTGTAGGTGCTGACCGTTTAGCTCTTGCTGTTATTTGTGATGGTTTTGTTCAAGAAACTAATATTAAAGAAAATTCTGATGGTAGTAAAAGCGAAGACACTAGAAATGTATTTAGAGTAAATCCATTAATAGCTCCTTATAAAGTTGCTATTCTACCTTTATCAAAAAAAGAGCCCTTACAAGAACTTGCTCATAAACTTTATACGGATTTAAATTCTGATATGGCTGTTGATTACGATGTCGCAGGAAGTATAGGAAAGCGTTATAGAAGGCAAGATGAGGTGGGTACTCCATTTTGTGTAACTGTGGATTTTGATTCTTTAGAAGATGAAAAAGTAACTGTAAGACATAGAGATTATATGACTCAACAAAGAGTGAGCATTGAAAGATTAGACGAATTTTTAAAAGAAGGCTTAAAAGCTTTTGATGAATTTGGAGGATAAAAGGGTGCATATGAATCAAGATACAAAAGGCAATAAAGATATGGGTCAGTTTTTGTATTTCTTTTCTAAAGAGGTAACCGATGGTTCAGCTGGTATGAAGGCTGAGCTTGGTGGTAAAGGAGCGAATTTGGCTGAGATGTCGAGTCTTGGTGTTCCTGTCCCTCCAGGTTTCACTCTTTCAACCGGACTTTGTAAAAGTTTTTATGCAAATTCAGAGATTCTTGCTGAATCTGTAAAAAGTGAAATTAAAACCGGTATTGAAAATATTGGTAAAAATGTAGGTAAGTCTTTTAATGATGCGAATAATCCACTTTTAGTAAGTGTAAGGTCTGGAGCTCCAGTAAGTATGCCGGGGATGATGGATACAATTTTAAACTTGGGTTTAAATGATGTTACGGTTGTAGGCCTTGCTGAAAAATCTGGAAACCCAAGGTTTGCATATGATTCATATAGAAGATTCATACAAATGTATGCAAATGTTGTAATGGGTTTAAATCACTCTATGCTTGAAGTTTATATGGAAGATTTAAAATCTGATAGAGGTTATAAATCAGATACTGAAATAACAGTTGATGAGCTTAAAAGTCTTATTGAGCGCTATAAAGCAGAAGTTGTTCAAGCCACAGGTAAGCGTTTTCCTGAAGACCCTTGGGATCAACTTTGGGGCGCAATAGAGGCTGTGTTTAAAAGCTGGAATAACTCTCGTGCAATAACTTATAGAGAGCTTAACGGAATCAATGCTGATATTGGGACTGCTGTAAATGTTCAAGCTATGGTTTTTGGAAACCTGGGTGATACAAGTGCTACAGGGGTTGCTTTTACAAGAGATCCGTCAAATGGAAATAAAATATTTTACGGGGAGTATCTTCAAAACGCTCAAGGCGAAGATGTAGTTGCAGGTATTAGAACTCCTCAGCCTATTAGGAAAGTTGAAGAAAAATCTGGGCAGACTAGTTTAGAAAGTCTTATGCCTTCTGCTTATGGTGAGTTAGAAAGTATTTATAAAAAATTAGAAAGCCACTATAAAGACATGCAGGATTTAGAGTTTACCATAGAAGATGGAAGACTTTGGATGCTTCAAACAAGGAATGGAAAAAGAACTGCTAAAGCAGCCTTAAAAATTGCTCTTGATATGTTAGAAGAGGGTTTAATTGATGAAAAAGAAGTGGTTAGAAGAATTGATCCAGCAAGTTTAGATCAGCTCTTACATCCCACTCTTGATCCGAAAGCTCAAAAAACTTTAGTTGCTAAAGGACTTCCTGCAAGTCCTGGAGGTGTTTGTGGTAAAGTTGTTTTCTCAAGTGAGGAAGCTGTTTTGCTTAAGGCAAAGGGAGAGAAGACTATTTTAGTCAGACCTGAGACATCCCCAGAGGATATTGAAGGGATGGTCGCAGCTGAGGGTGTTCTTACTACGCGTGGTGGGATGACTTCACATGCTGCAGTTGTGGCTCGTGGTATGGGAAAGTGCTGTATTGCAGGCTGTGAGCAGTTAAGTGTTGATTTAAAAAAAGAAGAGCTTAGGTCAGATGGTTTTGTGATTTCAAAACATGAGTTTATTACTCTTGATGGAAGTACTGGGGAAGTGTTCTTAGGAGAAGTTCCAACAAAAGAACCTGAGCTTGGTGGTGACTTTGATAAAGTTATGGCTATTGCAGACAAGTATAGACGAATGGGTGTGAGAACAAATGCTGATAACCCTAAAGATTCTCAGACGGCAAGGCGTTTTGGAGCTGAAGGAATTGGGCTTTGTAGAACAGAGCATATGTTTTTTGGTGGAGAAAGAATTGATGCTGTAAGGGAAATGATTTTATCTGAAGATAGAGGAGAAAGAAGAGATGCTCTAGCAAAACTCCTTCCTTATCAGAAAGAGGATTTTGTAGGAATTTTTAAAGAGATGTCAGGCTTTCCTGTAACGATTAGACTCCTTGATCCACCTCTTCATGAGTTTTTACCACACACAGATGCTGAAATTGCAGATTTAGCTAAAAAAATAAATATTGATGAAAAAAAGCTTCATCAAAGAGTTGATAATTTAAAAGAGTTTAATCCTATGCTTGGGCATAGAGGCTGTAGACTAGGAATAACCTATCCTGAAATTTATGAAATGCAGGTAAAAGCAATTGGTGAAGCCGCAAGTGAAGTTGTATCTGATGGCGATAAAGTTGATGTTGAGATAATGATTCCACTCATTGCGACAGCGGGTGAGCTTAAAAGGCTAAGGCGATTAAGTGAAGCCACTATTGAGCCTTATCAAGAAACTTGTGGTGAAGGTTTAGCTGTAAAAATAGGAACAATGATTGAACTTCCACGCGCTGCCTTAACTGCAGATGAAGTTGCAGAATATGCTGATTTTTTTAGCTTTGGAACAAATGACCTCACTCAGACTACTTTAGGGCTTTCAAGAGATGATTCCTCAAGGTTTTTGTCTACTTATGTAGCAGATGGGCTCTTTGATTGGGATCCGTTTGTGTCTATTGATAGAAAAGGGGTTGGCAAACTAGTCTCAATTGGGGTTGAATTAGGTAGGAGCCAAAAACCTGGACTAAAAGTTGGGGTTTGTGGTGAGCACGGAGGAGATCCAAGCAGCATCGAATTCCTAGAATCAATAGGAATGGATTATGTAAGTTGTTCTCCTTATAGAGTGCCTATCGCAAGACTAGCTGCAGCCAGAGCTTCATTAGATAGCCAGGCTAAATAAGTAATTATTTAGGTTAGCTTTTATGAATTAATAATTACTGCGTTTACTCTTGTTTTAATTTGTAAACGTAGTCTAAGCAGGGGAAGAGTCAGTTGAGAATTAAAAAGTTAGAACTTCTTGGATTTAAATCATTTAAAGATAAAACCGTGATTTCATTTGATGAAGGTATCACAGGAATTGTTGGGCCAAACGGTTGTGGTAAATCAAATATAGTTGATGCACTTGTTTGGGTTATGGGTGAGATGTCGGCAAAGCATTTACGTGGCTCATCAATGGATGATGTTATTTTTGCTGGATCTCAAGATTACGCTCCACTTGGGATGGCTGAGGTTTCGTTAACTCTAGAAAACGATGGTGGTCCTTTTCCTGTAAGATACTTAAACCACTCAGAGGTTATGGTAACTCGTCGTCTTCATAGAAGTGGTGAGTCAGAATACCTTATTAATAAAGAACCAAGCCGTCTTAGAGATATTCAAGAAATCTTTATGGATACAGGTGCTGGTTCAAAGGGTTTTTCTATTATTGAACAGGGAAAAATTGGTCAAATCATTACTTCAAAGCCTCATGAAAGAAGAAGTATTATTGAAGAAGCTGCTGGTATTACTAAGTTTAAAGCCAGGAAAAGAGAGTCTGTCAGAAAACTTGCTGCTACAGAAACTAACCTCACTCGTCTTGCTGATATTGTAAGAGAGTTAAAGAGACAGCTTGATTCTTTAGAAAGACAAGCGCAAAAAGCTGAGCGCTATAGAAAAATTAAAAATGAATTAAGAGATAAAGAAGTTTGGCTTTCAGCGATTCAAGTAAGTGGTGGTCAGGACTCTTTTTCTAGTGTTCAAGATAGAATCACTGAACTTACAGATAAGGTAAGTTTTTATAATACAGAAATTCAAAGTCTTCAGGCTCAAGTTGAAGAAGAAAGATCTAAATCTTTAGATAAAGAAAAAGCCTTAGAAGATGAGCAGGTTAAGTTTAAAGCTTTTTCAGATAAAGTAATGCAGGCTGAAAATGAAATTAGAGAGCTTGAGTTTGAAATTGAGCAAACAAAGAGAAGCCAAGAGATTAAGTCTTCTGTTTTTGAGCAAAACCAAGCAAAACTTCAAGTTGTTCAAACTGAAAAAGAAGAAGTTGAAACAAGGTTTATGTCAGTAGCTGAAGAGTTTGCTGAGATTGAAGCTGTATACACAGAACTTGAAGAGCAATACTCAACTCATTCAGCTCAACTTAATGAAAAAGAAAGCCTTTTAAACGAATCTAGAAAAGCAATGCTTGAACTTCATCAAGGAATTTCTCATATAAAGGTTCAATCAGCTGGTTTAGAAGAAAAGGTCAAGTCTTTAAAAGAAGAACATGCTTTAAAAGAAGAGGCTAAGCTTGAAGTAAAAGAAAAAGGTAGAGAGTTTGAAGAAAGGTTTTTATCTTTAAATAAAGATTATGAATCACAAAAACAGATGAAACTTGATCTTGTAAAAGATAAAGAAACCTTACAAGAAAACTATAAAAGAGTTGAAGAAAAGCTTGAAACTTTAAATAGTGATAGAGAAGAAGAGTCAAAAGCTTATAGTGTTGCAACATCAAAGCTTTCAACTTTAAAAGAGCTTCAAGATCAATTTGAAGGTTACCAAGAGGGGTTAAGAAATCTTTTATTAAAGAAAAAAAATAACAGCTTTTCAGAGCCAGGCCTTCCACTTTCTGAACTTATTAGGCTTCCTAATGAGTATGAAGCTGCAGTAGAGTCTTGTTTAGGAGATGGTCTGCAAGCTCTTTTTGGTGTAAGCAGTATCGATCAAATCAACTCATCCCTTGAGTTCTTAAATAATGAACAAGGCGGAAGAGTACAGTTTTTTGTTGAAGAGCTTTTATCCTCATCTCTACAAAATTCTCAAGACATGTCTTTAACGAGTCTTGCTGATTATCTGGTAAATGATGATCAAGCCTTAAAAAATATTTTATCAAAGTTTTATCTTGTAGAATCAAGAACTCAGGCTTTAGAGATTTTAAAACTAAATCACGGTTTTTGTTTAACAAAGTCTGGTGAAATGATGAGTTCACTTGGTCACTTTTATACAGGTAAAACTGGTGAGATGGCCTCAAGTGGACTTGTTACAAGAAAAAGAAATATTGAAGAGCTTACAACTGAAGTGCAGCAAAGAAAGACTGCGCTTGATGGTCTAAATAAAGAAATTGATCAAACTAAAAAACAAATCACTCAGCTTGGAGAAGAGCTTGAGGGTGCAAAACAAAAAGACTCTGAGCAAGAAATGAGAGTTTTTGAATTAAAAAAAGATTTAGAGCAAGCTGAGCATGAAAATAGAAAAGCTCAAGCAGAGTTAGAAAAAGCAGATAATCAAATGTCTGAAATACAAGTTAAGATTACAGATACCGAAACAAAGTATGAGGAATTCTTATTCTCTATTAGAGATCTTGAAGTAAAAAGAGAAGAAAAAGAAAAAATGTCTTTAGATGCTGAAGAGTCTTTAGAGTCATTAAAAGCTTCTTACTCAGGTCTTCAAGAAGAAGTGACGAATAAAAAAGTTCAGTTTGCTTCTCTTAGTAAGGAAAAAGAGTCTTTAGAGGCAAGATTAGAGAGTGTTAAAGATAGAGAAGCTGTTCTCCTTTCTGAAATTGGCAGTCTTCAAGAAGAGTCAGAGAGCTCAACTTCAAATATCTCTTCTTTTTCATCTGACCTTGAGCTTAAAAGAGCGCAACTTGAAAGAGATTTAGAGGTTAGAGCAGAACTTGAGAAACAAGTTTCTATGATGCGAGATGAGTATGAGCAGTGGACTGCTAAAGAGCGCGAAATTCAGCAAATGATGACAGAGCATACTTTTGAAAAATCTAAAATTGACTCTGAATTAGGTGATCTACAGGTAAAAGCTGAACAAAAGAAAATGAAGCTTCAAAACACGATTGATCAAATATTTGAGAAATATGAAGTGGATTTAACTGAAAGTGCTTCTGAATATGTTGATAAATACTCTCCTGAAGAGGCTAACCAGATTGAAAAAGATGTTAGTGACTTAAAAGGTAAAGTTCATCGTATGGGTGAAGTAAACTTATCAGCAATTAATGAATATGATGATATTAAAACAAGATATGAATTTTTAACTGAGCAGCAAAGAGATCTTTTAAATGCAAAGAATCAGTTAGAAAAAGTTATTAATAGAATTAATAGAATCTGCTCAACAAGATTTAGGGATACATTTGAAGCTGTAAATGAAAGATTTAAGAAGGTTTTCCCTGTTCTTTTTGGTGGTGGAGAAGCAAGACTTATACTTATTGAGACTGAAGGTGATGATAAAGAGCCTGGGATTGATATTGAGGCTAAGCCTCCGGGTAAGAAAGCTCAAAATGTTTCTCTTCTTTCTGGTGGAGAAAAAGCTTTAACAGCAGTTTCTCTTATCTTTTCAATCTTCTTAGTTAAGCCTTCTCCTTACTGCTTATTAGATGAGGTTGATGCTCCACTTGATGATGCAAACGTGTTTAGATTTAATGACCTTGTTAAAGAAATGGCTAAACGCTCTCAAATTATTCTTGTGACACACAACAAGAACACAATGGCTGTTAATAATAAGCTCTACGGTGTTACTCAAGAAGAGCGTGGAGTTTCAAAAATGGTTTCAGTTGATCTTGATGGAAACTTCTTAAAAGAAGTGAGTGCTACGGCGTAAAAGAAATTAAACATTTACGCAAATAACTAAAAAGAGATCTTTAGTAAAAGATCTCTTTTTTTTTACTCTTTTGAACTTGAAGTAGCGGCAAATTTTTCAATGATATGAGCGCTTAAGGGTGCACTGTTGGTATTTTGATTTGAATAATGAACTGGTGCTGGGGTAAATAGGCCACGTCTAAATCTATTAATCATATACCCTGTGGAGCCAATTACTCCTAAAACAGTACCTGCAACAACTATATCAACAGGGTTAATAGAATAAGGGTTATTTAAATAAAGAAGTGAACCTTGTAGGCCTGCTCCTGTTGGTAAACTTACTAAGAGGCTTTTAGCTAAAGTGAAGAGTTTATGTTCTGTTTCCATAAATAAAGCTTGATTAATAATGTTATTAATATCAGCTTTTATGAATTCATGGATCTCTTTTTCTGTATCATTTTTTTGCTCATCATCAATGTATCTAGTTTCTAGGTAATCAATAGAGTACTTTGTGTTTTCTAAAGACTTTCTCGTAAGTGATAGGCTTGAGAGAGCTTTTTTAACAACCCCAGGTACTGGAAATCTAAATTTAGATTTAGATTTATACCCATCTTTTAAAAAAGAAGTGATAGGAACACCTGAAACACGTCCTTGTTTAAAAAGGGTATCTAAATCACTAATAACAATTTTAGCAATGCTGTTAGTATCAATAAGACTATAATCAGTAAAACGAGCATCCCTTGTTGTTGATCTCTCAATGCCTTTGATATCACCTTTAAACATTCTTACAGCTAAAAGAGCTGATGCAATTTCATGATAAGCCTCAAGCTCTGCTTCATAAAAAATTTGCTTTGGCTTGTATTCAGCTAAAACCTCTTTACACATTGGAGATGCTATTGCTGCATAAGAAGTAAAGCTAAAGAAAAGGCCTAAAAATAGTGATTTCAAAAAAATACAGTCCTCTCAACTTTTAAGTTGGTTTCTTTAGTTTGTATGCAGGTTCTTTGCCATAGCATGCTCCTGATTTTGATGCACTCAAGCGTTTTAGTGCTTCACTTTTTTTCATACTGCTATGCCGTTTTGGGTCACTGTTAAGGTTTTTAAGAGCAGGCTAAAAGACCAGTAATCCTAAAACGCCTATGGATAGTGGGTTTTAGGGTTAATAATGAGAAGAGGAGGTGTGTATGAGAGCAATAATCATAGTTTTAGCGGTTCTAGCACTACAGGGCTGCACAAGTACAAAGGGTAAATACGTTAAAAAGGGTGTAGGAAAGTCACGTTTTAAAGCTGTTTCTACAAAGTTTAAATCCATTGAAACAGCATATGCAGAGGTTCATGGAGACTGTCAAAAGGCATGGGCTAAGGATTTTGGAAGCCTTGGAAACACAAACGCAAGTTTTGCTGTTGAGATCATAGCAGTAGATAAAGCAACGTCGTTTCTTTCAGCACTTTGTGTGGCAACTACCTATGAGGTGAGTCAGGCTGTGGGAAGTTATAAATCAAGTTACTAAAAGCGCCTGATTTATGTGCGATCACTGATAAAGTGAGTTAAGCTTAAAATAAGCTGTTGTCTGGATCTTTCATTAGTCGTAGGTTGCCCCTTTATAGGGATAACGGCTTTTATGGAATTTACTGAAATCATCGTTATGGGCTCACTTTTTGTAGTAGGCACTGTTTCAACAGTGGCTTATTACTTTGCTCGCTACTTTCTCTTTCCTGAAAATAATGAGCTTCTTGAAAAACCAAAAGAAAAACAGGATCAAAAAGAAGAAGAAGTAAAAACTCAAACTAGCGTTCCTGTAAAAACGTTAGCAGATGCTTTAAGTAACTCTAAAAAAGGGATTTGGAGTCATCTACTCGGTTCATCCAGCGCAAGTGAGACTTCAACTGATATGGATAGCTTTGAAGAAGCTCTTTACATGGCTGATTTAGGTCCTAAAACTGTAAGTTTTTTTATTGAAAAAGCGAGTGAGAAGTTTAAAGGGCAAAAATCTGTAGGAGTTACGGAGCTTCAAGATCTTTTCAAAGAAGAGGTGACCTCTATTTTTAAAGAGGGGAAGCAAGGTAGTGAGCGCTTAGCTTCTGTTGCAAAAAACTCAAAACCACATGTGATTATGGTTGTTGGAGTTAATGGTGCAGGTAAAACAACAACTATTGGAAAGCTTGCTCATTACTTTAGTGAAAAAGGTCTTAAAACTTTAGTAGCTGCTGGAGACACTTTTAGAGCCGCAGCTGAGAGTCAGTTAAATGTTTGGGCTGAGCGCTCAGACACTCTTATATTTAAAGCTCCTCCAAACACTACAGATCCTGGAGCTGTAGCGTTTCAAGCCTTAGAAAAAGCAAAAAAAGAAGACGTTGATGTCGTATTAATAGATACAGCTGGAAGACTTCACACTCAATCAAACCTTATGGCAGAACTTGAAAAAGTAAAAAGGGTTATGAAGAAACATGGTGAGGACTACCCACAAGATGTTTGGATGATTCTAGATGCAAACACAGGGCAAAATGCACTCTTTCAAGCAGAGTCTTTTAATAAGTCATTAGATTTAACGGGTATTGTAATGACAAAAGTTGATGGCACGGCAAAGGCTGGAATGGCAGTAGGGGTTAAGCACTCCCTTGGCACTCCAATTCTTTTTCTAGGTTTAGGAGAAGGGATGAATGACTTAAGAGAGTTTGAAACAAAAGCTTTTGTGGATTCATTAGTTTAGTCTGTTTTTGATTTTGTAAGTAAATATAAAAAGTAAAAGGGAGTGAGAAAAAATAATATGAAAGTTTTAATATCGTTTTTAGTAGTATCGTTGGTGTCTTTAGTTTCAGCTCAAGCAAAAGATTCATA
>CALLAU010000020.1 GCA_938002015.1 uncultured Bdellovibrionales bacterium | reverse complement strand
TAAAATTAAAAAAAAAATTCTTTGCCTTGAGTCAGAAAACTGCAGCTATCCAAACAACGACCCTAGAGAATATTCATTAGAAGTTCATCAAGATCTTGCACATCAAATTAAAATAGCATCAGTGTCATGGAAAAAAAACTGGTCTAAGTTCTCGTCTTCTGAGCAAGATGAGGTTATGAACCTTTTTAGCCTAGAATCTGGTTATACTAAAGAAAACATGCTCACCTTCTTAAACAGTCTTGAAACTCCAGATGCCGCTAACTACTATGATGTTGTAGTCGATAATGTACTTAAAAATCATAACGCCAACTTAATTGATGATACTGTTAATTATCTTAAAAAAATACGAAACGGCTCTAATGAAAATAAAATTGCAAGTGATGTAGCTGAAACTATTAAAAGTGGTTCTCCATTTGTATCTGAAGCTCTTTCTAAGCACTCAACTTCTTTTATAACACAGCAAACAGAAGAAACCTTTAAAACCTTATCTAAAAGCCTACCTAAAAACTCTTCTGAAAGCTTAAACATAGAAGCTGCATTAATAGAGTTTGATATGGTTTCAACTGGGGGCTAGATAGCACCCAGTAAAAAATTCTAAATCAACACCCACCCCGCCCCATACCACCCAATAGTAATACAGCATAGTTAAAACGCTCATATAACTAGAGTCTTATTACTAAAAACCTAAAATCTTATTGAAGCTTTCAATAGCTCTAAACATTTTGGTATTTTTATGTGCAAAGAAAATAGCACTAGAAAATTCTTATAAACTAAGTTATTTTTCATATTAACTTACAAAAAGGGTTAATAATGAGATTCTTTAATGCTTTAATTATTTTTATTCTATACTTTTCTGTGGGCAGCTCTTTTGCTGCTGAAGAAAGTAATGATTTTTGGTTAGGTACATTTACTAAAAAAAGTATCACTGAAAACTATTCTTTCTGGACTGAAGCACAAATGAGGTTTGACCTTGATGAAAGCAATATGCAGCAAACTCTTTTTAGGACAGGTATTCTCAAATCAATTTCAACAGCTCAGAGCATCGGTCTTCTTTATGCATATATCGAAACTGGAGATCAAAGTGAGCATAGATTAGCATTACAACACACACAAAAATATGGCGCTTTTTTTAATACGAGCGCTTCTCACCGTATTCGCTTAGAAGGTCGTAGATTTGAGAATGTTGGTTTTGGCTCCATACGGTTTAGGTACCTCGCTCGTCTGCAGGCTCAAACCTCTAGATCTTTTAAACCTGTTTTATGGAATGAGATTTTTTTGAATTTAAAAGAAGAAGAAAGAACCGGAAGTTCTCACATTGATCGAAACAGGTTTTTTATAGGGTTTAGAAAAAAGATTGGAGAAACAACTCATATTGAATTTGGCTACTTAAATCAATATGTGTCTAGACCCTCAGGAGATAACTCTGAACATGTGATAGTTTTTTATTTATTTCTTTGATTCCTAAAACATAAAAAAAGCCTCACCTTTAAAAATGAGACTTCTCGTATTTAACAGCTTAATTCTTTATTAAGTTAACACTCTAATTTTAAGGTTAGTCTGTTAACTTATAGCATGTTGCAGTTATTGTAACTTGATGAATATTCCAAGCACCCCTGTCTTGATATCTTTGATGTGGCTGGTAATGGTCATTTGTAACACATACATCATTACCATCTACTTTTTTAATCGATAGATCTGAGTCTCCACTAAGTCCATAGTTACCTCGAACACAATTTAATACTTTCCAACCTTCTCTTGCATTACAGCCAATCCCCTCTGACTGATTCGTTCCATCTCCAGGGTGAACAACACGGCCACTAGCATTTTGTAATACAAAAATATTTCTATAAGGCTCACCAGTGTCGTTCATTACCGGCATAGCCCTACATCTACCCTCATTCTGGCTTAATAGGTTTGGACCAGCTAGAGAAACTCTTCTGTTTGGGAAGTACTTTTCCCAAATTTCATGATTTCTGTGTGTACTAACTGACCAAGGGTGAGGATTAATTGCTCTCCAGTTTCTACGATCTCTATTTGCATGAGCATCACATAAACCATCACCATTAGCATCTTGCTCGCCATCACCATTGTGATCTGGACAGTTTGCAAGGCTTTCATTACGTCTAAAGTATCTTGGATCAATTGAATTTCGGCAATAGTGTCTTTGAATGGCTATCATAGATCTTTTCATTGTTGCTGTCACAAATGCAGCTTTTGGTGTATTTTGACACTGAACAACTCTATCATTGTTATTTCTTGTATAAATTTTTAATGGAACTCTTTTTACATAAGTCATATTAGCGTTAGACTTTGGGTTTAGTACTATCTCTAGATCAACATAATGAAGAGTAGCGGGAATTGTGCTACCATTTATTGTAACACTAGTAGCCTCTGTATCTAATCCTTTATCCATAAATCTCATCCTAGAAACTTCAAGTTTTGGATAACCTGTGATGTGCCCACCAGATATAAAGTCATTACTACCAATTCTGATTTGATCAAAAGTTCTTGTATAATTGTTACCACTAGGTCTGTACTCAACATTATTGCCTTGTCGTCTAAAACTATTAGTACAGTTATCTACATTTTGAAAAAACATCTCTAGTTCTTTCTTCATATCAACAGCTTCAAGCCTAGCCTCTAGAGTATTGATTGATTTGTTTTGACTATAAAATAAGTCGGCTGCAATTAATGAGAACACACTCATCATAGATGCAGCTATTACTACTTCAATTAAAGAAAAACCTCTTTGGTTAGCTCTCAACTTCTGTTTCAAACCAATACCCCTTTGTTAAAACCTTACATGATAAAATCGGCTTCTAAACTCACCACATCAAGCCCTAGGCCAAGGTATTGGTTTCAAAAATGAAATATTCTCAAAACTGGGCTGTTTTTATCTATCTAATGCATCAATTTAGCAACAGTTTATCTTACTTCTGTATTATTACTTTCTGGTCGTGTGGTGCCTTCAGTATACTGCCCATTAATAGAGAGTCGACATATGTATCTTTTATATCTTAGTGAAGAAAGCATATTTAGATCACGAGAGGAGCTATGTCCATAACAAGTATCAATATTACCAATTTGAATAGATTTTGCTGATCTTGTAGTATTTCTACACCTTGTTACCCGTTTACAAACTCTTTCTCCTTGATAGTTTCTAGAAATCGCATACATACCCTCCGGTAAGGATTCCTCACTCCCTGTTAAATAAGATATTAATTTAGCACGTTCATTGTCATTATCTACCCATTCACACTTTTGATTGACTATCTTATCTCTATTCACTCTTCGAGCCCTATTTCTATCAAGTACTGTAGCACTAATGGTATGCCCTCCGCCTACCACCTCTCCTCTAGAGTTCCGAACTGCCTGAGCACGATTTGAACTAACGTTAAAACCCATTTCCGTTAAACAAGGTTTCATAAAACCATTCCAATTACTTTGCGATGATATCGTTGAAATACCATAATCCTTTTTCTCTTGATCACTATGACAAAAAATTCCTTTTACATCTTCTATAGCTATACCGTATCTACTTCTAAATTCGGCTCTTCTAGCCCTATCGTTTTCAGATAACCTATCGCCATTAGAAATCTTATTTAACACATCTTCAATAGAAGATACTGCAGGCATATTGTCATCTTTTAGTGTGGATAGCACCGGCACACCTCTTTCTTCTAAATAAAGCCATGTTGACATAATCCGCTGAGTTTCTTGACGACCAGAAGATATTTCTCTGTATTTGAAAAAATCAGAAACTGTTTTTGCAACTGTAGAAGCGCTTGCACCTGATTCAAGCTTCATAAGCTCTTGAACTAAATCCTTATCGATTGATGAAGCAAATTGATCTACAGCTTCTTTTGCACTCGCTCTTCTCTCACTGTCTTCTCTCTCTAGGGTATTTACCCTTTGGACTTCTCTATTTGATAATGAGCTTGCAGAGCAAGTACCATATTCATTTATCATCTGAGAAAGAGGCTTATTACAAACTGCCCCCGCTACGCGAAGAAAATCAATTGAATCACGACTAGCATTGGTTTTTTGCATTAACCCTGCAATATCGTCACTACTTAGACTTAAAGGTTGATCTCTTTTTTCAAGGTCACTACAGAGTTCTGATACAGGAGCTTCTCCTGCAGACTCTTCACCATAATATTCACTCAAACTTTTAAGCTCATCAGAATCACCATTTACTAAGGCTGCAAGGTCTTTATATTGTTGCAAAGCCCCTCTGCTTTCTTGTGTTAAGTAACTAAGTTGATTCTTTAAAATCTTACAATTTGTTGTATCACGAACATTCTTAGCACCACCACTTTTTGGTTTACAAATCTCAATAACACCTTTACCTAGGTTATCCCATAAATCAGGGTTTGCTTTATTTAAAAGTTCTGCAGATCTTCTTAGCCTGTCACCTTCACCGTTAGTACTTATTTTATCATAGCAAAGTTTAGCTGTTGCAAAGGGATAGCAAATAAGTTTTGCTTTATTATTTTCAAATTCAAAACCGTATATTGCAGGAGAACACATCTGTTCTCCACTTGGACAAGCTGCTTTTGTTATTCCATTTTCAGTAACAACATTAGCAAACTGACTTGCTGTTGAAGGAGATAAATGAAGCCTTGTCCATCCTCCTCCATCACAGTCTTGTTTTACAGAGGCTATAAAACCAAGAAAACAACCATCTTTAAAATCTGCAGAGTCCGCTACAGCAAAGGCTTTTGAAGTTAAATAGATCCAAAGCTTAGAGACTTTTTTTCTTTTATTTTTATTTTTTAAATCAAACCTAGTTAATGCTCTTGAAACCCCTCTTAGATATTTTTCTAAGTCTTTAGGTTTTAACGACATGAGCTCTTGTTTGCTTAAAAGATATTTATAACGCTTATTACTTACTGAAGCTGGAGATCTACTTCCAAACTTCTTCTCTTGTGCTATTTTTGCAGTCTCGGCTTTTCTTAAATGAGACCCTGCTATTGTCATTGCGATTAATAGACAAAATGAAGTGCACAGGTAAAGTAAGTTCTTTTTTTCCATACTCATAAACATTAAAACCCTAATAAATATAGGTCTCCAATGTATTATATCGGGTCATATTCAAAAAAACTAAAGATTACACTAGTTTAAAGGCTTGTATTTAGAATAAGGTTTTTTTACCACCCTTTAACTTTCTCATTCTCTTTCCTACTTGAATAATAAAGAACGATTAAACTAGCTATAAATAAAGCTAAACTAAGCCACTGCCCTCTTGTAAGACCTAAGGCCTGAAACCCAATTCCTGTATCTGGCATTCTAAATTGTTCACCTATAACCCTTGCAATGGAGTAAAGAATTCCAAACCATGCTGTGATAATTCCAGGCTTTCTTGGTTTTAGCCAAATAAAATTCAAAATAAGAAAAACTAAAAGCCCTTCTAAGACAGCTTGTATAAGTTGAGAGGGGTATCTAAGTGGAAGAACCTGATGAAGCCCTTCTAAAACCAATCTGTTTCCTTCTACAGCCTGATCTTGAAGCCAAGAAACAACAGATCTTACATTAGAGTTAGCCACTCTACTTGTACTATAATTTGAAACCCAGGAAACCCAAGTATCAGAACTTAAGCCCTCAGGAAGCCCTTTGCTGCCAGCAACCTCACCAGCTAAGCCTTTTAGTTCATAAAGTTTATTTTGATAATTTGAAAGCCACTCATTCATTTCTTGAGGAAACTTAACCCCCCATGACAAAGGCTTTTCAACAACTCTTCCATAAAGCTCACCATTAATAAAGTTTGCAATACGACCAAAGAAAAACCCTAAGCTTCCACCTAAAACAGTCACATCGTTTACATGAAGCCACTTAATCTTATTCTTCCTGCCATAAAGATATGAAGCGACAAGCACTCCTATCATTCCTCCATGACTTGCCATTCCACCCTTCCATACCTCTAAAACACCCCAAAAAGGAAAAGAGCTTGAAAAACTAAAAAGAAGATCTGGAGAATAGAAAACACAATAACCTACACGACCACCTATCATCACCCCAAGGGCAGCCCATGTGAGAAAGTCTGAAAGCTGTTCTTGATCAAACTTCAACCCCCCTCTTTTAGCCATTTTCTGCACTAAAAATAGGCCTATTAAAAGGCCTGCAAGGTAGGCTAAGCCATACCACCTAATAGCAATTTCATTATAAATAGGTAAAGCAATAGGACTTATTGAGTGTACATAGTTTGTCATATACTCTAAATTTTGTAAGACAAATGCTTAAATGGCAATGAATAAATACTTTTAGAAGTAAGATAAAAAGAAAGAGTACCTTAATTTATGTCAAATCCAACAATCGTTCTAGCAAGCACAAGCTCTTTTAGAAAAGCTCTCATGCAAAAAATGGCTATAGACTTTAAAACTATAAAACCCACATGTGATGAAGAGTCTTTAAAAAAAGCTTATCTAAACAAAGGAGAAGATAAGAGAAAACTTTGCGCCTACTTGGCTGAAGAAAAAGCCCTCTCTATTTCAAAAGAACACCAAAACGCAGTAGTCATTGGCTCCGATCAAAGTCTTTTTATTGGAGATGAGCAGTTTGATAAACCAAAAACTGAAGAAAACGCTATTAACCAACTTATGAAATGCTCTAATCAAGTAGCAGAGCTCACATCTGCTGTTGCAATTCATTACAAAGACAAAAAAATTAATTTTGAAAATACAACTAAACTTTATTTTAAAGAATTAACAAAAGAGCAAATAATAAATTACGTAAAAGTAGATCAACCGCTTCAGTGTGCAGGAAGTTTTATGTATGAAAAAAAGGGGATTTTTTTATTTGAAAAATTAGAATGCTCTGATCCAACAAGCATTGAAGGACTTCCTATGATGAGATTATCTCAAGAGCTCTTTAAGTTAGGTGTAAGTTTTTCTTTCTTATAGTTTCTTAAGATGCCGCTTTTAAAAGTTCATCTGCCATATCAAGTTCTGTTGCTTTTGGCTTTTCTTTTTCCCAAAACTTATAAGCATCAAGGTAAATTTTTACTAACGCCTCATCAAACTGAGTTCCAGAACACCTTTTAAGTTCTTCTAAAACTCTTTCCATAGGCATTCCCTTTGAATAAGGCCTTGAGCTTACCATGGCATCAACTGAATCAACTATGCTTACAATTCTAGTAAAAATAGGGATATCTTTCCCTTCTAATCCATAAGGATAACCTGTTCCATCAAGTTTTTCATGATGAAGCTCTACTCCTGGAGCTATATCTCTAAAGAAAGCCTCACTTAAAAGAGGATCCAGTATTTGCATACTTTGAACAGGGTGAAGCTTCATAAGTCTGTACTCATCTTTAGTTAATTTTGCAGGTTTAAAAAGAATTTCATCTGGTACAGCAATTTTTCCAATATCATGATAAAGACCTGAATACTCTAAGACAGCTTGTTCATACTCATTTAAGCCAGCAGCCTTTCCAAGCATTCTTGCTGCCTTACCGACTCTACAACAATGAAAAAATGTATGTGGATCCTTAGCCTTTACTGTTTTAAGTAAAGCTCTCGTCATATTTGCAGCCCAATCAGGTACGTCGTTCCAACTCACTTATTCTTCTCCAAGTGTATGGTTAATCAATTTATTAAATCAAAAGAACAAAGCCTTAACTAAGCTCTATTAATGACCCATGTAATAAATCGGAAAAACTGAAACAAGACCTAAGAAATAAAACAAATTTATATCAAATAGGCACCAATATGGTTATATTATCAACATAATGTTAAAATGAAGTGAACTCTCAAGTAAGAAGTCGGCTCATTGTGAAACATAAAAAAAGGCAGTAACACAAAAAATGTTTACTGCCTAAAGTAACAAATTACAATTTTAAAAAACTAATTACTTTTTTAAAGCATCACGGATTTCTCTAAGAAGCTGAACATCTTCTGGCGGTGCCGCTGGTGCTGCAGGCGCTTCTTCTTCTTTTTTCTTTGCAGCGTTCATAGCTTTAACAACCATAAAGATAGCAAAAGCTATAATAATAAAATCAAAAACAGTCTGTATGAACTGACCATACTTAATTACTGGCGCACCTGCCTCTACAGCTGCAGCAAGTGTTTCATGACCTGAGTTACTTAAATCTACAAAAAGACTTGTAAAACTCACTCCACCCATAAGCATTCCAATTGGTGGCATAATAACATCAGCCACAAAAGAGCTTACGATTTTTCCAAACGCTCCACCAATGACAATACCTACTGCCATATCAACAACGTTACCCTTCATTGCAAAAGCTTTAAATTCACTCATCATTCCCATACTAAACTCTCTCCTCATAGTTGCAGTTAATAACTAATGTTAATTTATTTTTTATATTTATATATAAGAATTTAATTATGAATTGATTAAAGAATCAAGAGCTTCCCCTGTAGGCCCTTTTTTTCTTTTAGCAACATCAAGAGGTTTTCCAAAATCCACGATCTCTCCCCCTTGAACTCCTCCACCAGGGCCAAGTTCAATAAGATGATCACACTCTCTAAGCAAATCTAAATGATGCTCTATGATAATAACAGCATGCCCCTTGGCAACTAGCTCTGAAAGTAAATTAAGCAAATTCTGGATATCTTGGAAATGAAGGCCTGTTGTAGGCTCATCTAATATGTATAAAACCTTCCCTCTAAAAGATTTTGAAAGCTCTTTTGAAAGCTTTAATCTTTGAGACTCTCCACCAGATAAAGTTGTGCTGTCTTGACCTAGCTTTATATAACCTAAACCAACATCAAGCATTGTTTTAAGTTTTCTTTTAATAGAAGGCTGGTTTTCAAAAAATTCATAGGCTTCTTTTAAAGACATGTCTAAAACTTCTGCGATATTTTTCTCTTTAAACCTTACTGATAAAACTTCTGGTTTAAATCTTAAACCACCACATGAGCCACAAGAAACTTTAATAGAGGCTAAAAAGTGTGAACCCATTTTTTTAACACCTAAGCCCTCACACTCGCTACATCTTCCAAGATTAGAGTTAAATGAGAAGTGCCCTGCTTTAAATCCCCTAAGTTGAGATTCTGGCATTCTTGTATAAAGATCTCTAATGATTTGATAAACCCCAACGTAAGTGCCAGGAACTGAACGTGGAGTTTTTCCTATTGGCTTTTGATCAATTCTACTTATTTTCTTAAACTGGTCTAACCCCTCAATACTCTCAACTTCTTTTAACTTATTAGATTCAGCAAAAACTGAGAGGGTGTCCATAATAAGTGAACTTTTTCCACTTCCAGAAACCCCTGATACACCAGTCATACCCGATGAGGGAATACTTACCGTGACATCCTTAAGGTTATTTTTACCAGCTCCTTTTAAAACAATATCTTTACTTTCTTTAATTTGAATATACTTTTCTCTATGAATAGATTTATTTCTTAAAAGATAGTCAGTTGTTATTGATTTAGTTTTAGACTTAAGAAAGTCTTGATAATCACCTACTTTAACTAGTTCTCCACCTTGCCTTCCAGCACCTGGCCCAATTTCAATGAGGTAATCAGCAGCTCTCATCGTATCTTCATCATGCTCAACAATTACAATCGTATTTCCTTGATCACAAAGACTCTTAATAACAGAAAGAAGGTTGTTGTGATCTTTTGGATGTAGACCAATTGATGGCTCATCTAAAACATAAAGCACACCAACTAAAGGGCTACCTAACTGGCAAGCAAGTCTTAACCTCTGCCTCTCTCCACCAGAAAGTGTTTCTGATCTTCTGTTTAAAGAAAGGTAGCCTGTTCCAACTGACTTTAAGTATTTAAGTCTTTCAATCACTTCTTTAAAAATTGGTTCTCCGACTAAAGAGTCTGATGGATCAAGTTTTAAGGATGAAAAAAAGTCAGATAAGTCATAAATCGACATATCACAAAGATCAGCTAAAGACTTATCATAAAAACTTACTGAACGAGCTCGTTCATTTAATCTTGACCCCTTACATTCTGAGCAATCTGAAAGATCTTCATCTTCCTCTGTTAACTGGTCATAAACTGTTTTTGTCATATTCATATACATGCCACCAGAACCAACACGGTCATCTTCAACACGTTCATGTATATCTTGAGTGCCAAGACCTCCACAAGAAACACACGCTCCTTGAGGGTTATTAAAAGAAAAATGTCTAGGCTCTAGTTTTGGAAAAGAAAAGCCACATTCAGGGCAGGCTGCTGTTAGCGAAAAAAGCTTTCTCTCCTCCTTCTTACTTTTAGAATCAATAATTTCAAAAACAACAAAGTTTTCTGTTAATTCTAAGGATCTTCTTATTGCCTTTCTTAATCTAAAAAGCATTTTATCATTTAACAAGAATTGATCTACTAACAAATCTATATAGTGTGACTTTCTTTTTTGTAAATTCTGAGGCTCAGATGTTTCACTCCACTCCCCATTTACTCTAGCTTTAATAAAGCCAAGTGATTCCCATTTAGTAAATTCTTTTTTAAATTCCCCTTTAATGCCTTGTACAACAGGAGCAACAACTCTCACTTTTTTATTATTTAGATTCGTCTTTGCCCACTCAAAAATTTCATCTGAAGTTAAGCTTCTCACCTCAGTATCATGGTTTGGGCATGTCGGAACACCAAGCCTTGCATAAAGTAGTCTTAAAAAATCAAGCACCTCTGTTATCGTACCAACAGTTGATCTTGGGCTTGTGCCAGCTGTTTTTTGATCTACAGCTATTGAAGGAGAAACACCTTTTAAGGCATCAAGCTCTGGTTTTTTAAATGTATCAATAAAGTTTTTAGAGTAATTTGATAAGCCATCTAAAAATCGTCTTTGTGATTCTAGAAAAAGAGTTTCAAATACGAGGCTTGATTTACCACTTCCGCTTAAACCCGTGACCACAGTGATTTTATTCTTTGGTATTTTAATATCAAAGTTTTTAAGGTTGTTCTCACGAACCCCCTTTAACTCAATCCATTCTTGCTGCTGCTGCTCTTGTTTTTTACTAGTGCTCTTCTTCATAAATACTTAACTGGAGAGACTAGCACAAGAATTAACTATTCGTGAGCACTTCGACACTCAGGGTTATTACAAACACCATAAAGTTCTAGTACGTGATTTGTTAATTTAAAGCCATACTTATCAGCTGTTGCAATCTGAAGCTTTTCAATCTCATCATTCTCAAATTCAACAATTTTACCACATTCAACACAAGTTAAATGGTCATGGTGATGGTTTGGAGTCAGCTCATACCTAGCAGGCAGCCCTCCCATTCTCACTTCAGTTACAAATTTTTGCTCTGTCATTTTTCTTAAAAAACGATATACAGTGGCAAAACCGATTTCTGGATGCTTTTGATTTACAAGTTCATAAACTTCTTGAGCTGTAACGTGGGCTCTACCAGAACTTAAACCCTCTAAAATAGCCATTCTTTGCTTAGTAACTTTAAGGCCCATTTCTCTAATAATTCGCTTAAAGCTTTTTGAGTCTAATCTTTCACGATTAACAAGCTCTTCTTTAGGATTCTGCTCACCTCTAACTAAAGAAGGAAGCTGTTCTTCTACAGGTTGCTGCGATTGACTTGATTGAGTTAAATAATCCATTACTGACTCCTCCAGTTATTTGAAATTTCACTTACTGCATTGTGTGCATGTAAACTTTCTCTATGCTCCATTCTAGCCCAGTAACCACTTACTAAAGCTTCATCATCTAACCAATTTGCTACACGTCTTGCTGCATCTTCACAGAACATAAGGTTAGTTCCGTTAAGCCTTGCAAACTCTTGCTCATCTTCTCTTTTAACAGCAGTTTGAACAGGTGTTTTTAAAACGCCTTCTTCAAGCTTAACAATAAAATCTTTAATTAAACTTGAGTTAAACTCTCTAGTTAAAAACTTAACATGCGCCTCACTTCTTTGAGCATGTGGAGTAGCCACCATAGAGGACTCTTGTCTTAACCAAGTAGAAACATCTTCTACTGATACGTTCTTTTGTCCCTCACTAAAATCTTTCCACTTAGCTTCAATAAGTTGTCTAGAAAGAGCCGCTGAGCAAGGGCAAGTGCTTGAGTAAAGAACTTTTATTCCAATTTCAAAATCAAAACTATAATCACCAGCTCCATTTTTAACAGCCATTGCTTTAACTTTTACAGGGTAATGTCTTTCTCCTTGAGTTTGACTCACTAATGCTTTTCTCATCATCGAAAGATCAAAGTTAAGACTTAGGCTTGCTTTATCGCTAATGCCTTGCTGCTCTTCAATTAATCTTACAAGCAGGTCTGACAATACTTTTTGATCTAAGTTTTCAGATTTTAACTCATCAGCTACAGCTAAATAAAGCCTAGACATATGAATGCCTTTTGACTTTTCATCAGCTAAACTCACATACACATCTATTTGTGTAGGTACGCTTTGGTTATCAATTTTTAAACTTCCCTCAACTGCAGACATGCCGACCCAGTCAATTTTCTTTTGAAGTGATATGCTAGCATCCTGTGCTATATCGGGCATATTTCTCATTAGTTTTCCTACCTTTATAAGCTCTTAACTTGATAAGAGATGTCAGTTCACATTTTCTTAAACTACTCTAAGTGTAAGTGTAAGTCCAGTCAATTGCAAATTGGTTTCATTATGAGACGCAATATACAAGGACTCTCACTTACTTTGACAAGTCAGAGCAATCAAGAAACGATAGTACAAATGAAAAAAAGTATAATTATTATAAGTATTTGCACACTTGTTGGGATCTTTTATTATTTAGGTCTCTTTGATCTCTTAACCTTTGAGTCTATCAAAGCCCAGCAATCAAAAATTCAGGCCTTTACTCAAAGCAATTATCTCATCTCAGTTCTTGGCTTTTCTATTCTTTATATTGCAACAACAGCTCTTTCTCTGCCTGGCGCAGCTCTTTTAACACTACTTTCTGGAGCTATTTTTGGTCTCTTTATAGGTGTTATCATCGCTTCATTCTCAAGTACAATAGGCGCAACTCTGGCTTTTTTAGTTTCAAGGTTTTTATTTAAAGAAAGTATTCAATCAAAGTTTAGTGCTAAACTTGAAAGCTTTAATAAGGGCTTTAAAGAGGATGGAGGCTTTTATCTTTTTACTCTAAGACTTATTCCTGCTTTTCCTTTTTTTGTAGTTAACCTTGTTATGGGTTTAACACCAATTAAGACCTTAACTTTTTATGTGGCCAGTCAACTTGGAATGCTTCCTGGCACTATAGTTTATGTAAATGCTGGAACAAGCTTAAGTGAGCTTAACTCTCTATCAGGAATACTATCTCCAAAACTTATTTTATCTTTTGTATTGCTTGGCACATTTCCTATTCTAGCAAAACTTATCATTAAAAAAATCAAAGAAAAGCGAGCTTAAAAACTTATGAGAAAACCTAAAAATTTTGATTATAACCTTATCGTAATTGGCGCCGGTTCAGCTGGACTTGTCACTTCATATATTGGAGCAGTTGTTAATGCTAAAGTTGCTTTAATTGAAAAACATAAAATGGGAGGCGACTGTTTAAACACTGGCTGTGTTCCAAGTAAAGCTCTTATTAAAAGTGCTAAAGCTATGCATATTGCAAAAAACTCAAGTAAGTATGGCATAAAAAAAATGGATGTAGACTTTGATTTTAAAGAAGTTATGAATAGAGTTCAGTCAGTCATTAAAGATATTGAACCGCATGACTCTATTGAGCGCTACACTAATCTTGGTGTAGAGTGCATCACAGGAGAAGCTCAAATTAAGTCTCCATGGCACATTGAAGTTAATAATAAAGTCTTAACTACAAAAAATATTGTTATTGCAACTGGAGCAAGGCCACTTGTGATTCCCTTTAAAGGCTTAGAAGATGTAAATTATGTTACTTCTGATAATTTATGGAACTTAGAAACCCTACCTAAGAAATTTTTAGTTTTAGGAGGAGGGCCGATTGGTTGTGAAATAGCTCAGTGTTTTGCAAGATTTGGCTCGAAAGTTACAATTGTTGATAAAGCTAAAAAACTCATGGGCAAAGAAGACCCTGAAGTTTCAGAGGTGATTGAGCAAACCTTTAAAGAAGAAAGTATTGATATTAAGTTTGGAGCAAGTGCTAAAGAATTTAAAAGAGAAGGTGAAAAACAAGTACTCATTACTGAAAACGAAGATGGTTCAACCTCAGAAATTGAATTTGATGTTTGTCTTCTTGCAATGGGAAGACGCCCCAATACCGAAGGGTTTGGTTTAAAAGAACTCGGTGTTGAATTAAATAAAAATGGAACTGTTAAAACAGATCCCTACTTAAGAACCATAAAATATAAGAATATATACGCTTGTGGAGACGTAGCAGGTCCTTATCAGTTCACACACACAGCAAGTCATCAAGCATGGTTTGTATCTGTAAATTCTCTATTTTCCCCTTATAAGAAAAAAGCTGACTACTCTGTTATACCATGGGCAACTTTTACAGATCCAGAAGTGGCACATGTTGGGCATACTGAAGAAAGCGCTAAAGAAGCTAACATTAAATATGAAACCACCACCTACCACCTTGATGACCTTGATAGGGCTATTGCAGACTCTGCTATTAAAGGCTTTGTTAAAGTACTTACTCCTCCTGGAGGAAGAGATAAAATTTTAGGAGCAACCATTGTTGGACAGAATGCAAGTGACATGCTTTTAGAATACACTGCAGCTATGAAACACGGTTTTGGTTTAAATAAAATCATGGGAACTATCCACCCCTACCCAACGATGGGTGAAGGAAATAAATTTGCTGCAAGCACTTGGAAAAATAAGAATAAGCCTGAAGGTCTTTTAAAGTTCTTAAGAAAATTTCACACTTGGAGAAGAGGTTAGGTCACTTAATTATGACCTTAAACCCACTTCAGTGACAATTTAGGTCATTCTTTAGTTCTCATAAAATAGGGTTTCTGCCGTTAAATTAGTTCTAGGCAAGCACAAAACTTGCAGGCTCTTTTAAGTGATGAAGACAGCTTTTCTTAATACTTTAACTATTTTAATACTAGTGATTTTTTCACTTAACACTTCAGCTTCTTCAAACTGCCATAGTGTTCTTGGTGTAGATGACTCACTTCTTTTTCAAAAAATTATTAAAATTAAGCCTCTTGGAAAAGGGTTAAGCAAACCTTTGCTTGTAACTTTTCAAGATAAATCTCAAGCTGTTTTTAAACCTGACTCAACATCTAATCGACCTGGTCGGTTTTTTCCAAGTAAATCTTCTGCCAGTGATGCTGAAATTGCAGCTTACCAATTTAGTGAATTTCTAGAGCTTGGCTTTGTACTAAAAACTGTCAAAAGAGCAGTTTATCACCAAGGTAAATATGAAGAAGGCTCCCTTCAAGTTTATAAAAACCTCTGGGATGCTAACTGGCCTCGCCTTTGGCATAGAGCAAAAAAGAGTGATTTACTATTTATGGAGGTTTTTGATTTTCTCATTTCAAATCAAGATAGGACAAAACCAAACTACCTCATTGGCAAATTTGGTAGGATTTATTTAATCGATCACGGCTTAGCTTTTCCAGGTTTTTTCAGGCGTAATAAACTATCTTTAAGAGCTATAAAATTTTTAACAACAAACCACCTCGCTCAAAACTTCTTAAGAAAAATATCTTCATTTGATGAAAATACGCTTTTAAATGCAGTGCCAGAACTTAATGTAGAACAAATCCGTGAAATTTTATTCCGGCGTGATTTAATACTTGATCAAATTAATTCTTATTAAATTAAGACAAATAGCTCACCAAAACAGTTTTAATCATCTAAAAATGTTAGAAATAAAACTCCTTAAACAATAAGCCTATGTCGCAAAGCAATAACCTAAAACACCTTGAATAATTACTCAAAACATTGGATGGATTTAAATACAAATTAAAAAAACCTAAGGGGTGGCTCAAATTTTATAAAGGGCCTGAGATCGTGTTAAACTTGAAATACATGGATCCCTTCGAACCTGATCTAGTTAAAACTAGCGTAGGAATAGGAGCAAGCCATGCAGCTTTATTTACTGTTTATAATAGCCTCTTTAATGAGTTCTCACGCCCAAACAACAAAACCTACCCCAAAAGAAAGAATCACCGTTTACTATGAGAACCCCTATCCTTATAGCTTCATAAATATCAACCCTCATGAATTTATTAACTTTAAAGATCTTGATTCAAAAAACACAAATCATATTGAAGAAATTTGGAATCATATATCTAATTTAAATACAGCAGGAGGAACTAATAGAGCTCGCTTTATTCAAATCAGAGGAATTGGAGAGAGAAGTCAGTATGATAACACACCAAATACCTCTGTTGGAGTCTTCTTAAATCATATAGATCTAAGTGGCACGCCAAATGCTGTTAACTCAAATGCTACTCAAAGTATAAATGTTTATAAAGGTCCCATGTCCTCTTTTTATGGAAGCAGTGCTCTTGCTGGTAATATTATTTTTAAATCAAAGGAGCCTGATCTTATTGAAAAAAACACCAGTTTAAATATGAACCTATCAAGCTTTAACACTAGGGATTTAAACACATCTTTTTCAATTCCTTTAAATTTAAATTCAGCAGTTTCAATAGATTTAAGAAAAACTAAGAGTGATCACTATATTAAAAACACTTACTTAAGCAAAAGTACGAATTATCAAAACGAAGATTCAATTAGTTTAAGATACCTTTATCAAAATAAGAAAGTAAACTTAGCAACCAGTCATATGTATTTTAACCAAGATAATGGCTATGATGTTTGGAACTTTACTCAACATAGTTTTAAGACTATTTCTGATAAACCTGGAAAGGATGATCTAAGGCTTTTTGGAAACTCTGTTGAACTAAATTATAAACTTGGAGATTCACAAACTCTTAGCTTTATAAGTTCTCATGCTTTAAACAAAAGCCTATACTCTTACGATGAAGATTGGGGAAACAATGCGTACTGGAATAACATCCCTGGATGGAACTCTGATTATAACTATAACAAATCATATAAGAGGACAAACAACAGGTTTCATCAAAAAATTACTTATCAAAAGTCTTTAAAAAGAAATCTCACAATTACTGGCGGGCTGCATTTCTTCAATCAAGAAGAAAAAAGCAATATTAAATCTTTTAAAGATAATACTTTAAGAGATCAAAACCGAACAGATTTTAAACAAAAAAACAGTTCTTTACTCTTTGGAATGAGTAAAGAATTTAAAGCAACAAAGGTTTCATTAAATTCTAGAATTGAAAGAATTAACCTTGGCTTTAAAACATCTAAAAATTTCAACTCTAAAATGCTCGAATTAAACTATGGCCTAAATCTAAACATAAAACACAAACTAAACTTAAATCATGAAATCTCACTAAGCTTTGCAAAAGGATATAAGGCTGGTGGATTTAACGCAGATATAAATTTAGAAGAAAAAAAGCAAAGTTTTGATGCAGAAAATCTTTACCAATATGAAGCCACTTGGCTTTTAAGTAACTTAAATACAAGAGTAAACATTTTCTTTTTAAAGAGAAGAAATCAACAAGTAAAAACTTCTTTTCAAGATGACCCTCTAGATCCGAGTAGTTTTTATATATATACAGACAATGCTGCAAAATCTCAAAATTATGGAATTGAAATAGATTCCTCTATTTTTAAAAATAGACTCTTAGATATACATGCTTCAATTGGACTTTTAAAAGCAAAATTTAATGAATACACCCGAGAAGACCTTAATTACAAGGGCAGAGACCAGGCACACTCTCCTTTATACACCTTCTCAATAGAATCAAAATTAACACTTAATAAGAACTTAAATCTAGCTTCTATAATTCATGGAAAAGATGGCTTCTATTTTTCAAATGCTCATAATCAAAAGTCTAAGCCCTATCAATTACTTGATATTTACTTAGATTATAAATTAAATAAAAAGCTTAAAATGAGGTTTTGGGGTAAAAATATTCTTAACAAAGAATACGCTCTAAGAGGCTTTTATTTTGCTAATGAGCCACCCACTTGGCAACCAAAGCTTTACACTCAAAGTGGCCCAAAAGCTCATTTTGGCATCAATATAGCCTATAAATTCTAAAAATTAGACACCAAGCCTCTAGACTTTAACCTTTAGAGACAAAACTCGACTATTTACCTCTTTCTACCGAAGAGACTTTATGAGCTTTAAGACTACTACAAAATACATCATAAGTGCTTTATTTATTCTAATAAGCACAACGGCTTGCTCATCCCCCTCAGGAAAGTCAGGTTTTATCTTAGATGGAAAAGAGTATGTGCTTTACAAGGACGGCAAAGCTGTTAAGAAGTACCGCGAACTAGCTTCAGCAAAGCCATCACCAAAAGTACTTTATTTCCAAGAAGATAAGTTTGCTCGTTGTTACTACCTTGATTCAAAGAGTACAAATACAAGTCGCCCTCTTCAGTGTATTAAAAAGAAATAAGCTTTATTTATTATCTTCTTGAATTTTTTCAAATAAAATAGAGACTTTTTCTTCATAAGAGTTACTATAACCTCTTTCCTTAAAAATATCTCTTGCAACTTCCCACACAAGTTCATCACTACCTAGATCATCTATATAAGACCAACTAAGCTCATCTATTAAAATAGAAAAATCTTCTTCAGTTGCACATTTGATTAGAGTGTTTTTAAAATGCTCTCTAGATTTAAGTTTAAACTCCTCACTTGGCTCTTTAAAAAGAACCTCCTCTTTTTTTTGCTTTTTAAAGAACAAACTTAAAATTTTTGATAACATTTTTTTATTACCCTTTTTTAAAGAAAAAAAAGCCTCACTAAAAATGTGAGGCTTTAAAGAAAATACTTCTTTTTTTAAAGTACTTGATTAAAACTTTCTAGCTAAAGGCTTAACAGCATCGAACTTGTTTTCAAGTTCTAGATACTTATTAAGAACAACCGAAGGTTTTAAGTACTTATCAGCATAGAATCTAACATCAGCTCTAGTAGATTTTGAAATTCTCTTATAGTGAGAAACAGAGTCTTCCCCGTTATCACTAAAAAGCTCAGAAAGTTGAGCAACAAATTGTTGAGCAGCTTCTTGAGTGTCAAAAATTAATATTGATCTGATTAAATCAAATTGAGCAAAAATGTCTTCTTCGTTTTGCTCAAACTGAGCTTTAGCTAATGCCACTTGCTCTCTAATCGGATCAAGTGCTGTTTTCGCTGAAGCTGGTCCTTTTTGAACTAGGGTGATTGATAAAGCATTCGTCGTTGGAACACTTGTAACTACACCTGGAGGAAGTTGAGCGCCCACAGCTGCTTGAGTTTCTTCAGCAACAACGCTTAAACCTTTTTCATTCCAGCTTGCAAGAGTTGAGTTAATAAACTCAATCGCTCCAGCAGGAGGTTCTACACCTTGTGCTTGAGCTTGTTGAATAGCTTCATCAGCGCTTCTTAAGTGAACAAGGTAGAGAACAAGGTCACCTAAGAAAAGGTCTTGAAGTATAGCACCTTGAAACGGATCAACTTGACCAAGAACAGCTATGAACCTTCTTGCAAAGTCTAGGTACTGCTCTCCAGTAATTTCAGTAGAGTCACCTAAACCTTCAGACATGAAAGCAAGAACTTGAGGTAAACTTCCAAGAACTTCTTCATCACTTGGAACAACTGTGTTTGCAGCTGAAATCTGTTGATTAATCTCAATAAGTTTTTGAGCTAAAGCCTGTGATACTTCAGCATCACCAGGAACTATTAAAGCTCTACCACCACTAGCAATAGGAAGAACGAAGCCACCGTTTTCTTGAGCGTTTTCGATTTGATCTAAGTCATCAGAAATAAATCTAGCATATCTTTCTTGTCTAGCAGTTGTATTTACAAACGGATTCCCTATTCCTCTTTCAAGAGATAACCAAAGTGCTTTTAAGAAACCTGACTCAGCTTCATAGTTTACAGCTTGAATTTTTTGATCAGCTGGAAACTCAATCCCTTCTACTCTCGATATTACTGATGTTAAATCAACACCTTGAATCACTCTTTCAAGTACTTTTTGCTCATACTCTAAGAATAGGTCTGGCTCATCTAAGATATTTGGAAAAACTTTTTCTAAGAAATGTTTATAACCAAAACCTGATGATCTAGAAGTCAGCGTTCCTGAAGCTAAGAACCTATCCACAAAAGTACCAACAGTATCAATAGGTCTTCTTAAACCCCTTGTATCATCAGCAAAGTTTGGATCAAAAGTATCTGCAGGGTTCACATAATCCCACATGTTATTTACTGGAAGTCCAACTTCAGAAATATATGCAAAACCTTTCTTAGCAATGATCTCTTGAATATAATCATCAGAACACTGAGTAACTTTTGTTCCAACTGGAACTTGGTTTTTAAGTTCATCTCTAAGTTTTTCAAACTCTAAAGCTTTTAAACCAAACTCACCATTAGCTAAGCAGTATTTGTTTGGAAAGAAAGTAACTTCCATTAGGAAATCAAAGATTTTTCTTCTTACCTTTAAGTACTCAGCACCTTTAAAGTTAGGGTCATTTGAAAGCTCAGTAACAAGTTCAGAGTATTCTTCAGGAGAGAACCTTTCAAGATATGCACTACTTACAGAATCTTTTGAACCAAGGTAGTCAGCTAAGTGAAATCTCCACTCATCATACATTTTCTTTAAGTTATCAAGATTACCAGCTCTTCTTAAAGGACCCGTAACACCCGCTCTTCTTCTATCATATCTAAAACTCCATAGAGCAAAGTTTTCCCAGTAAGAATTTATGATATCATTAACTGACTCTTCTGGACTTGTTCCAAAATCATGTCTTGCACACATTGGATCTATACCAAGTGAAGCCTTAGCATCTGTACAAAAACCAAAGTCTCTTAAGGTTTCGCCTGAATTACTCACGATTGTTGCAATACCACCATCAGCCTTAAGGTCCATATTCTCAGATATATCTAAGTACTTACCACCAAGCGTATTTGGTCTTTCTTGGTTTGACTTAAGTTCAACTTCATTCGTGTAACCGTATCTAATCGCTGCAATATCATAGTGACCTGGAAAGAATAATCTATCTTGCTCAGACCTTACATAGTCCATAGTAGATGAACTTCTTGGAAGATCTAAGTCATTCATTTCTAAACCGTAAAGCTCTTTAACCTCTTCTTTATTAAAGAAGTTCTTTTTATCAGATGATCCTTTAAAGTTATGTCTTAAACCTAAACTGTGTCCTAGTTCATGTACTAAAGTAGCCATAAATTTTTCAGGAATCAATTTAGACATACAAGACTGAAGTGCCGAGGCTTCAATTTCAGTTGTAAGCTCTGTTATATCTTTATTATTAATTCTGTTAATAAGCTCACTTACCATCTCACACTTATTTTCAATATCTCTATTTAAAGAGTTATACTGCGATATTTTTCTATCTTCAGTCATGAAGTAAGATCTATAAAAAGCAGGCCTGTAAAACTCAACTTGAGAAGCAAGGTAAGAAAGATCAGACCTGTTTCTAATATCAAAAGTCACATCCCCTGAAGCTTCTAAAGCTGCAACTTCAGGAATTCTTTGAGCAACTTTTATAAGCCTCTGAATTTGAGAGTTTTTAGGATCAAATTTATTAAGTCCATATAAATTAATAGCCTCATATCCATTAAGAGTTGGAGACTCTGTTAACTCAGGATCAAAACCAATACCTTCATAGCTATGATGGTATAAACCAGCAACAACATTCCAAAGTCTCTTAGGTAAAATGTTTTCTAAGAAAGCTTGAACATTTGTTCCTGAACCTACTAAATCACCTAAGATAGAACTGTTTACTTTTCCTTCTGGAGGAAGGTTTTTAGCAACAGAATCAAGGTAACCTGTTTGAGACTTGATATAATTTCTAATGTCATTAGCTAATATTGATCTAAATGGAGCAATATAAACATTTGAGTTTGTATTAATAACTTCACCAGTGAAGGGATCAGTAAGTGATGGACCTACACCAAGTAAGTTACTACCCGTTTCAGACTCAATAAGGTTAATTGTGTTATAAGCTATATCACCATAAGGCGCAGAGTTTTCTTTACCACCAACTAATTCAACACCTTTAGCTCCAGCTCTTTTAAATGCAGCATCCCAGTAATCAATCGCTTTTTTAGCAATTTCTCTATAATCAATGTCCATTCCGAATTGGTCTTTTGAGCCATTAACTCTTGTCTCTTCATACTTAGGAGTAAGGTGACTGACGTAAAATTTTACTGTTTCATTTGGATTATGTCTTTGGATAAAGAAGTCTTTTTCAATATCTTCTTCTCTATGGTTTTCATCACTTGTAATAATCTTAGCTTTTCTTTGAACAAAGAAACCAAAAGTATTTCTATCTCCTGCATAATGTCTTCTTTCAGTATACTCTGGTCTGTTGTCAGCTCTTAAGAAAGAATACTTTACCTGCCTCCCTGTAGCACCATCTTGCAAAGTATAAGAAAAACTGTCTTTAGCAAACTTTAAGTCAATCAATTCACCTTTAGTTGCACCTAAAGTAAAGCTTACGATATCTGATATTCTTTTCTTTAAAGTACTCGTTTCTTCAAAGTTCATTGCAAGGAGCGGAGTTTTCGTTTTATCAATAGCATTAACATCAACTTCAGAAATGCCATCAGCACTCAACTCAAATGCCAAGCCTTCAGCAGGGATTTCGACAACTGGAGAAAGTTTTGAAGGGTCAATATCAACTCTTTCATCTACTCCAATATTATAACCAACAAGCTTTTCATCAGTTCTAAAGAAAGTGATCTTTGATGCTGATCTAAAATCTAGGTCAAATGAGCCCGTAGAAGTACCAATAAGTCCTTCAAGACCTGGCCTTGTATCAACAACTGATTCAGAAACATACCACTCACTACCTAAGAAATATTTAGCTGGATAGAAATCTTTCTTAAGCTTTCTATTCAAAGCCATATCAGTCAGGCCTGACTCTAAATTCAATTTAATATGAGTTGCTTTATCAACTGAATCAACTGGAACAAAAGTCTGCAAGTTTGTTTTCTCATTATCAGCGTTTAAGATGTTTTCTTTTCTAAAGTAAGAAATATTGTAGTAAGCAATTGGGTATGCATACTCTCCATTTCCTAAATTATCAGCCATAGTGTATTCTCTATGAGCCATCATTTCTTTTGAAGAAACCCTCATAATAATAAGATGCTGAGGAGTAAGTTTATGTAAAACTTTATATGAAGTTGCTGGATCCCCTGGGAGGTTAACTTTCTCCTGTCCTGCAGCTAAAAACGGTGAATTTGTTCTAAACTTAACAAGACTTGTATGTTTAATACTTAAGCCTTCATCAACTTCAACAGGTTTTTCTGCAGCACTTAAACCTAAAGATCTAATCACACCTCTTGTTTGAATTGTATAAGGGCTCGAAGTCGGGCCATTTCCATTATGAAAACTAACAACAGGTCTGTCTTCACTTAAAGCAACTGCCGCAGGTGTTAAACATTCTGTGATATTACCACCGCTTTCTTCAACTACTATAGTTTCCTTTCCAGGCTCACTAACAGTTGTAGTTTTTCCTTCTAGCGGCACTGTCTTACAACCAACTTGGTTGTTTGTGACCATATACATACCTTTAATTTCTGAGATATCAAAAAATGACTCTTCTGACCCCTGAGTGATTTGATCAAGCCTTTCTTTATGGCTATCTACACAACCACCTAAAAAAAGCAAAAAGCTTAAAGCAAATGCTAAGTTAGTTATTTTTCTCATCTTTTTTTCCCCAATCGTTTTGTTTTCTTTATCATTCTTTAAATTCATATTATTTCTTTAAAATGTGTAAGTGAGTGACCCTGATAGTCTTGATGTATCATCATCAAATACAGAGTTATTCGTTATGATTCTATCTCGCCACCTGTAGCCAAATGTTCCAAACCAGTGGTTTGAAATAGAGTACTGAAGACTTGCACTTAAGCTTTGAATATTTTTATTACGGCTTTGATAATCCCAGTAAGTATAAATTGATGCCGCTCCTAAGACTGCTAGCTTTCTAGTAATTGAATACCTTAAAGCTCCACTTAAAGCCGCTCCGTATGGAGAGTTCTTCACAAATCCAAATTCATCTGCAGTATCAAACCTGTGATTTGCAACCACTAATGTTGGAGTAACAATTAAAGTGGCTTTCCCCATTCTTTTTGCTATTGGCGCTCTTACTGAAGCTGAAGCTCTCATACCTGAATCTTGAGAAGTTCCTGAAGTTGGAAGACTTAAAGCAAATTGTAATGACATATAAGTCGACTTGTCTTTTGATTTCCAAACATTTGGTCTTACAGCTCTAAGAGTAACATCTTCTAACTCCCACCTATCAGGACGTTCAGCATCAAGATCTAGAGGATGGGAATAATCAACAGTCACATCAGATGACCATTTCTCACCTACTCTAAAACCAACTGTTCCAGAATAAAAAACTGCAGTTTCACCAAACTCATCAAAAGACCTTCCTGCAGCAGTACTTAAACTCGCAGTTGAAAACCTAATCAGGCTTTTATTCTTTTTAGCTGTGACCTTATTCCCTACATAGTTAGGTGAACTTGGATCGTATGGATCAAGCTGTGCAAAAGCTTGAATTGATAAAGTTAAAGCACAAAGTATCCCCCCAGCGGCCGTAACAAATTTTCTCCCCCTAAATTTTAAATTCACCCCTTAACTTCCCCTCTTTTTAAGAACTTTTTTAAAGCCAAGAAAATTCCCCCTTCTTCGCTAACCCCTTCAAACCGTGATCTTTAGAGCTTTGTTCTTACGTTCTTTTGGACCCATAATGGGACCTTGTAGCTTTTTCCCAGACTTTTAGCCGGTTGGGTAGTGTTTTTAAGGATTTAAGGATTTTTTTTACACTTTTGTCATTTTTACAGTAGATATAAGTGATTCTAATGGACGCTGGAAAGTCTTTATTTTTGATTTGGCACAAAAAAAGGCCTTTTTTTAGGCCCTCTTTATGATTAGGTAGTATTTTTTATATTTTATTTTGTTTTGGTTAGAAGCTCTTTCTCACACCTAGAGACGCCGTTAAATTGAGCTGACTGTCGATATCACTATTTAAATTATGTGTGTAAGTAATTCTTGGTACAAAAGTAAATTTTTCGAAATAAACCCTTCCATAAAAACCAAGGGCTAGAGAATCATCAACTCCTGAAGTTTGAAGGTAGCCAAGAGAGCCACCTAAAAGATAAGAGTCTTCTTTATCAACTTCACCAAAAAACTCTAAATCATAATCACCATTGCCACCTGTGCCACCATTAGCGCCACTGTCAGTAGAGATAGATCTATAAGTAAGCTTAGCTCCATATTTACAGTGATCCCCCATAGAAAGGCCAAGATAAGGGTTAAACGTATGACCTTCACTAAAGAAGTTAGGACCAGATCCTGTTTTATCTAAAGTGATAGCACCTTCAACACCATAAAATAAAAGCATAGAGCCCATTTCTCTATGGACTAATAAGTTAAGCTCAAAATCATTAAAACCACTATCACCATCTACTAAAGAAGTGCCGTTAACATCAACATTAGTATTTAAAACAAAAGGAACTCCAAACTGAATTGCAAAGTTCTCAGTGATCCCATAGTTAAGCCAGCCTTTTAACTGCATAGCATCTAATTCTTGTTCATTAGCACCAATTTCAAGGTTGTTTAAAATAACATTTAACTCGCCTTGAACAGTCATCTGACCTTCATCGGCTTGATAGAAGAATTCAGGAACGCTTCCCTCATGGGCAAAAGCAGAAGTTACAGAAAATGACATTAATAAAAACAACTTAGTAAACATAAGTTTTCTCCTCATAGATAGTTTTTGAGTTTTCTAATATCAGTATTGTTCATGTAAGAAAGTTCCAAGACAAGCCTCTTAACGCATCAGTTCACTTTTAAAATTATAAAAGCAAAATTTTAAAACTAGCATTTAGCCAAAAAATGTCACAAAAACAAAATTTAAACACTTTATATAGCATTCTTTAGGCCATAACTCTTTTAAATAGGCCCTTTCGTTGCAATTAAAAAACTTAAACAGGAGCTCACTAAATATGACAATTCATAATATATTCTTTCTTATTCTTCTTTTTTCACAAAGCCTTCTTGCTGATAACTTCTGTCCCCAGGATGCATCTAAATACGGCGGAGAAAAGATAGTCTTTCTAGATCATAGAATCGACTACAGTAACGAATGCATACGAGGTCGTGGATTTATTAGTGCTTACTGTGCTACAAACCTTATAACATCAAACTCAAAAAAATACTGCGATGTAGGTAAAGTCTTAGCTTGTAGATTTTGTAAACCAGAAAGAACCCCCATTTGCAATTACGATCACCTTCCCCTTAAAAACTTTGAAAGTCTAGGACTTGATGCAGAGGAATGCAGAAGTTTAGAAGAAACACCTGCTGGTTTTAAAAAGATTGTCCTTACCTATGATCAAGTTTGCTCTAAAAGATCTGATCTACTTACAAAGACGGCAAGAGTAAAAGCTAATATTCTAGCTTTATCGACAGTGACTCTTGATTATATGAAAGACTCTAACAACGCTGACAGTATTTATAATGACTTAAATCAAACTTCTGATGAAATTGCAGGAGAAAAAGGATTCTTAGAGATTCTAGATACTTTTGGTCATTCAGATACTATTTTAGATCTTAGACGAAAAGCTGCTGATAATAAGAGCGCGTGGGATAGTGTCGTTGCTCAAGCTCTCTCATCTAGATCCATGTCTGAAGATGATTTTAGAGCTTACCAAAATGACCTAAGAAATATTTTAGAGCTTTACACAAATCTAGAAATGAGCTTTTCAGAGTTAGCATATAAGGCTGAAGGAATGGATGAAGCTCTAGCTTGCAACTAAAAAAGTAATAGCCCGTGATAACATTAACTCTTAAGCCAAGCTAACTAGTATGAAAAAGGCCTTCTTTGAGGTCTTTTTTCTTTTTTATAGATATTAGATGAGAGTTTAAGACTTTTTTTAAAACTAGATTTTAACGTCTCTCCTATTAAACTCACTTCATAAATAGCATGATTCACTTTTTCTTCATCAAAGTTACTTTGAGAAAAATAAATAAGTCCTGAACCAAGAATAACAAGCATAAGTGGAAAAAAGTAAGTTTCCCTAAATACTCTTCTAACTGGCTTCCTTATGTTTACTGAGATTCTCATAACTTCTAAAGAACCTCCGTCCAAAAACTCAAGCTTGCTCTTTTTTCTAAATTCCCAGCATAAATATAGCCACTATAAGATCTATGTTTAATTTTATAATAGATCTTACCATCTTCTCCTTGCTTTAACCCTCTAACAGTTACTGTACTGCCCTCAGGGATAAGAGAAACTCTTTTATCACCAGGTTTAATCCTAATACTAATTCCGTTTTTATTTTTTATTCTTACAACGTCCCCTGATCTTGCTAAAAACTTCTTCTCTTTTGATCTCCAAGCTTGCTCTACCCACTGATCATAACTTTGATTATCACCAGCATACACATACCCAATCATGCCTTTTGTATAAACTTGATAATACCTGTTGCCAGTTTTATTTAATTTAATGGAAACCACTTGAGCCTCATCACCTTTTAAAAGGATAGCTGTTTTTTCTCCACCAGGTGATTTTCTTAAATTTAAATCTTGCTTTAACTTAATAAAGGAGCCTAATTCAAAAACTCCCACACCCACAGTGCTTGATAAAAGATTTTCCTTTATATCACTAACACCAGTTGAAGCGTTAACTTTAAAACTAAAGCACATGAAGAAAAAAATAAGTGTCGAGTTTAAAAAACTTAGCTTAGTTTTAGATTTTGATTTTCTTTTAGTCCGTGAGGACTTTAACTGAATACGTTCCATATATACCTCATTAGAGATAAAGCAAATCTTAGGCCCCGCTTAAACAAGACCTGATTGCTTTTTAAGCTATTGAAAATAGGACTAAATTCAATTTAGGTGACAAAAATTGTCACTAAGAATAGTTTAAAGCAGATTAAAAGTCTGGGTTAAACATAACTTATAGATTTAGATTTAAACAAATGCTGTAATACTATAAAATTGAAAAGAGAAAGGATGAGTACGACTATGAGTTCTATTAATTTGAATGTTGAAGAATTCACATCACCTAATTTAGTGCTGGCTGAAGAAACAGAAAGTTTAAAATCTTTAGAAGAAAAAATGAAATCTAATAACATTAGACATATTCCAGTTGTTAAGAATAAAAAACTCACCGGTATTGTAAGCTTAAGAGATCTCTATACCTCTGATAAAGACAACCTTGAGAAACTCACCGCTAAAGATAGAATGACTGAAAAGCCTTTCTTTGTTTCTAGAGAAGATAAGATACAAGATGTTGCATTTGAGATGTCTAATAGAAAAATTGGAAGCGCTATTGTAGAAGATCATGATGGAACTGTGTTTGGTATTTTTACCACAACAGATGCTTTAAATGCTTTAGTGGAAGTGGTTAGCGGCATTCATGCTAATAAATAAATTCGAAAAAGTAGCTTAAGAAGAAACTCTTAAGCTAAAAAACAAGTTCTTGAATGATCATCCACTATTCCAACAGCTTGAAGATAAGCATAAATAATTGTTGACCCCACAAACCTAAAACCTCTTTTCTTTAAGTCTTTAGATATCTTATCACTTAACACTGTTTTTGCCGGATAGTCTTTAATATTTTTTGGTCTATTCTTAATAATTTTTCCATCAGTAAAAGACCAGATGTATTTATTAAAACTACCAAACTCTTTTTGAATCTCAATAAAAGCCTTTGCATTTGTCACAGTTGATTCAATTTTCAACCTGTTTCTAATCACTCCAGGGTTTTTTAAGATTTTTTCAACTTTTGCTTTTGAAAACTTTTGAACTTTTAGAGGATCAAAATTTTCAAAAACTTTCCTATACTCTTTCCTTTTACTTAAAACTGTTTCCCAGCTTAAGCCCGCCTGGGCCCCTTCTAGAGTGATCATCTCAAAGTGCATCTTATCTCTTCTTACAGGCTTACCCCACTCTTTATCATGGTATTTTATATATTCTTTATTATTTAGTTTTACCCAGGGGCACCTTTCTTTTTCTTTAGCCATATATTTTTTCTCTTACTTTACTTTTACTTTATTTATTTACTTGTTTGTTTGTTTTTTTCTTTAAAACTCTTTTCCTGTTTTTTTACTAATCTATCGAGAATTTAAAGCCATCTGGAAGGAGCTCATCCATCATCCATTTTTTTTCCATTTTAAAATCTTTTGAATAAGATATAACAGTCGTTTTTTCATCAGAAAATTCATAAAGAGACTGCCTGCAAACTCCACACGGAGAAATAGTCTCATCTGAAATTGATATAATCCTGACTTCTTCAATCTTTGCTTCTGGACCTTCCTCAGATACCATTTTTACTAATGCTGTTCTTTCAGCACAAATTGTAGCTCCGTAGGTAGCGTTTTCTACGTTACAGCCGTAGTAAGTTTTACCTGATTTTTCACTTTTTACAGCAGCAGCTACTTTAAACTTAGAAAATGGAGAGTAGGAGTTAGATTGAGCTCTTAAAAGTTCATCTTTACTAAAGCCTTTATCACTGTTGTCTTTCATATTAAGCACCTTTATTGTAAGCTAGATTTTATCTTTTAAATGGAGAATAAACAAAGTGAGCCTAAAAGTTTACAACACCCTAAGTCGTAAAATTGAAGATTTTAACCCCATAACTCCTGGGGAAGTGAAAATGTATTGCTGTGGACCAACAGTTTATGACTTGCTCCACGTTGGTAACTTTAGAGGAGCAGTTTTTTATAACCTCTTAAGAAACCACCTTGAAAACATAGGGTATAAAGTTAACTACGTTTATAACTTTACTGATATTGATGATAAAATAATCAAAAAAGCAAATGATGAAAACACCTCAGCTCCTGAAATCGCCTCTAAGTATATTGAAGAATTTTGGAAAGATTTTAACGACTTAAGACTTAAGCCACATAGTAAAAACCCTAGAGTTACTGAGAGTTTAGATAGTGTTATTAAAGTGACTTCTGATCTTATTAACAGAGATAAAGCCTATGAAGTTGAGGGTGAAGTCTTCTACGCAATAGATAGTTTTAAGGAATATGGAAAGCTTAGCCAAAGAAAAACAGAGGATCTTTTAGAGGGCACAAGATCTGAAGTAGATAAGAAGAAAAGAAATCCACTAGACTTTACTCTATGGAAGCCAGCTAAAGATGGAGAGCAGTCCTTTGACTCCCCGTGGGGGCTAGGACGCCCTGGATGGCATATAGAGTGCACAGCAATGATTCATAAGCACCTAGGAGAGCAAATAGACATACATGGAGGAGGAATAGACCTTCTCTTTCCCCACCATGAAAATGAGATCGCTCAAGCTGAAGGCTCATGTGATCACTCCCCTCACGTTAAGTACTGGATTCATAATAATATGTTCACTTTCTCTGGCTCAAAAATGTCTAAGTCATTAGGAAACACAAAGACTATGAGAGCATTTTTAGAAGAATACCACGGTGAGATCTTTAAGTTCATGGTTCTTTCAGCTCATTATAGATCTGAAATTGATTTTTCTGATCAAGCGATTCAAAAAGCTATACAAGGTCTTTCAAGAATTTACTCAGCTTTAAGTACAGCTCAAGAAATGATTGATGAAAACAATAAACCAGAGGCAGAAACAGAGAAAACAAAGAGCTTCTCTTTAGACTTAAAGAACAAAGAGAATGAAATCCTTGATCTTTTAAACGATGACTTTGCCACGCCAAGAGTTTTTGCTCTCTTTTTTGATATCATCAGAAGCTTTAACCAACTTGTTCCTAGTAACTCTAAAAAAACAGGAGAAGCAAAAGTCATCTCAAAAATTCTTATAGACTTTCTTAAAAAACAAGGCTCAACTTTATCTTTATTTGAAGAGGCCCCTTATGCTGACTTCTTAAAAAACCTTGATAAAATCCTTTTAAAGAAAACAGATCTAAGTGAAGAAGAGATTAAAGAAAGTATTCTAAAACGCCTAGAAGCTAAAAAGAACAAAGATTTTAAAACCGCAGATGAAATCAGAGACTCTCTTCTTAAGTCATTTGTACTTTTAAAAGACAATCCAAACGGCACAACTTCCTGGGAGATAGATAAAGTAAACTTTTTTAAATAAAATTTTTAAAAAAGGAACTCAAAACAGATTAATACGTAAATAAAATACAAACTAAAGGACAACGAAATAAAATGAATCTTAAATACAACAACACTGCACTCTTAAGCCTTCTTCTCCTTCTTCTTTCTCTTACTAGTTTTAAGTCAAATGCCACATGTAATTTTAGTATTGAAGAAAACAGTCAAAAACTCACATGGACAGGATATAAGTTTACAAACAAAAAAGCAGTTCCTGGAACTTTTGATGATATAAGTTTTGAGCAGACCGTCTCAAAAAGCTTAAAAGAGTTAATGGAGTCTATTAAATTTGTAGTTAATACAGATTCTCTTAACAGCGAAAATCCAGCAAGAGACACTACTCTTAAAGCCACAGTATTTAACTTACTTAAAGAGCCTCAAAAAATAAGTGGAAGCATTGATTCATATTCTAAAGAAAAATCTCTAGCTGTTGTTAAAATGACATTCAATCAAGATATAAGTGTTGATTTTAAAACTAACTACAATGAAAAAACTGGAGTTTTTGAAGCAAGTGGAAGCCTTGATCTCATGAATAACGGCTTTAAACCTAACTATGACGCCGTTCATGAGTCTTGCGAAAAACTTCACACAGGAGAAGATGGAGTATCAAAAACTTGGTCCACTGTAGATCTAAAAATCACAGCTAAAATCAAACAAGAATGTGGAATATTTGATAAACTTAAAAAGCTCTTTAATTAGATTACCAAACAATACACTAAAAAAAACTATAGCCTCTTATTTTCTAAAGGCCTTTTATGCTAAAGACTAACACTTGAATGAATTTAAAATTTAAAAAAACACTTCTTTCAGTTGCTCTTTGGTCACAAAGGCTAATCTTTCTATCCAGAATATGAAAAGCCCTTCTTCTTAGAAAGGCTTATTAAATCCAAAATTTTCCAGATTAATCAATAGTGTTACATGAGAAAACTTTTACAGCTCCTTCGTGAACCATTGAATTCTCTACTAACCCAATCTAAGTCTCGATCTGCTAATGCACTCCTAACTCTACTTTCATTAGATAAAATAAAGTTTAAGTAAGACAAGGCTGCCTCATAACTATGACCTAGAAGTATTTTAATTCTTATAATTTCATACATATGGTTATTGTATCTCGATAAGGTGAATAGAGGACCATTGTAGCTGCCAAGATTTTTTTCTTTCTCATACTGAATACCGTCTCTATATCTAGTTAAAGGTGAAGACATTATAATTATGTTCATAAAACTATCACTTGTGGTGGCTTCTCGCCCAATGGTTAATTTATCAAGGTTATCGACTAAAAACTGTCTAACTCCATCTTTGTCATATAAAGATATACCTGCCGAAGAGATGATCTCTCTTAGAAGTTGGTTATCAGATAGGCCGGATATCAATCGATCAACAACCGTGCTAACCTTGTCGTCAATTTGTTTATGAGATCCTAAAAGCTGGTCTTGTAATTCAATAGATCTAATATCTCTATATTTTGTTAATGCGCCCATAAGATTTACGACTTCTGAATGAAGTCTAGTTGAAAAAAAATCATGGTAAGCCAGTTTAGCAGCTGATTCACCACCACCAAGATATGCCAACTGAAGAGATCTGTATAAGTCTCTGGCCTCAACTCTATGAAGCCCTAATTCATCAGTTAAGTAATTTTGAATAGGGTTCTCTCTTCTTATTAAATTAGTATCAAGATTTGTGTCGTACGGTCTATTTGTACGCATAACATCAGAGAATCCATCACCAGGCTCTATTGATAACTCTGTCGCTCGATTTAAAAAAAGTAACCAAAAATCACCAATACTTCCATGATGAACTTTACGGATTGTACTATTACTGACGTGGTCATCTAGAGTCGGTCTGGGTGTGGTGATCGTTTCTGGAGATATGAAAAAAAATATTTCCTTTGCGCCTCTGAGACTGAAATTTGGAGATGTTACCGAATCAACGTCAACTTTTAGCTCTAGCTCAATTTGACTCTGAGCCCAAACTGAGTTGCTTGTGAATAAGCTAAGGCTCAAAAGAATAAAGGGGAAACATGTAAACTTCATAGAAGTAGAGTTAGCAAAACTCATACTCAAATACCCAATGCTAAGAACGAATTTATGGGCAGAAGAGCACATTAAAACTGTCCAAGAGAGGCGATAATTGTCACTGCGAAATCTCAACAAAGCTGGTCTTTTCGAGAAGAAACATTTTCACCATTAAATGAATTAATTTAAAATTTCTAAATTTTTAAAATATGTTTTTTACCCAAAATGACTAAAAAGGTTCAAATCTGAGAAAACACCTTTATTGTGATAGATGATTCTATCACTTACTTCTTGGCCAGGCTCAGCTGCACTTGACTGTACAAAGTTTCCAAGCATAAAAGGAGCGACTTTAAATTTAAGCTTATACTGCTTTAAAAAATCTTCTATTCCGTCAGTTTTTATTGCCCACAAAAGACCATACTCTTCCCCGCCTTCTAGTATGGTTTTTTCAGGATCTAACTTTCTTTTCTTGCAAGCTTTTTCAAAGTCTTTTGACCATGTAAGCTCATCAAGCTGAAACTTTAAGCTTCTGCCATTTAGCATTGTATTAATTTCTCTTACAAGACCGTCAGAAACATCTGTCATCGCAGTCACTTCATTTAAAGAACCTAGCCATGTTGAAAGACTTTTATTTAACTCAGGCCTTAAAAAAGCTTTTGTGTATATTGAATCAAAATCTTCAGCCTTAAAATCCTCAAAGCCAAGTTTTGCATAACCAAGATTTGCATTTGTAAAGAGCACATCCCCTTTAGACACACCTTTTAAACTTTTAATTTGCCCCTTTCTTGAATAACCCCCGACTTGAAAAGCTGCAATAAAACAAGGGCCTTTTGCAATATCCCCACCAACAATTTTAACATTGTACTCATTTGAGGCTTTTAAAAGCCCTTCTAAAAATTCATCAAAATACTTTTCTTTAAAGTGCTTAGGTATAATCAAGTTTAGAGTGTAGAAAGAAGGCTGCACTCCCATAGCATAAATATCACTAAGAGAGCTTACTAAAGATTTCCACCCTACAGTCTCATAACCCACTTCATGATTAAAGTGAGTGCCTTCAACAAAGGAGTCTGTTGAAAGAACTAGCGACTCATTAAAGCCATCTAAAGGCATCTCTACAGAATCATCTCCTTCTTCACCAAAGCTAGCAAAACCTTTTGGACTGTTAAGCTTAGTATAAATTTTATTTATCAAGATTGACTCTGTCATACTTCTTCCGTCTTATATTATACATGCATATTATTAAGACTTTTTTGTTTTTTCAATTGTTTATTATTTTAAGTGCTGATTATAGCTTTTCAAAAGAAAACATAAGTGAAAGCCTTATGGATAGCTCAAGCGGTATACATTTTTCCATAAATAATCATAAAAAAGGGAGACCTAACCTTCTTTTTGTTCATGGCACCCCAGGAAGCCTTTTAGCATATAAAAATTATTTAAAAGACCCTGATTTAGATAAAAGATATAATATGATCTCTTTTGACCGCCTAGGATTTGGAAGTTCTTTTTCAAAAACACCTGTCACTACTTTTAAAGAACATTCTGAGTCTATTTTTAAATTTTTAGATATTAACTTTCCAAATAAAAAGTTTTCCTGCGTTGGTCACTCTTATGGTGGACCTCTTTGCCTTGATCTTATGTCAAGAAGACCAAATACTTTTAACGACGCTGTTCTTATAGCAGGAGCTTTTAATCATGAAAGAAAAATTTTAAGGTGGTATAATAGAGTTGGAAGAAACACTTTTATTAATAAAATACTTCCCATTAGCTTTAGAAACAGTAATGCTGAGATGTTTGCACTTAAAAATGAACTCCTCTCACTTAGTCAAAGACTTTCTAAAATACAAAGCAAAGTCCACTTACTTCATGGAAAAGCCGATAAAATTGTTCCCTATAAGGACTCTGAATGGCTTTATGATAAACTTTCACAGAGTCAAAAAGGCAAGCTTGAGATTCTTAACAAAAATGGTCATCTCATGCTCTGGAAAAATTTAGAAAAAATGAAGTCATTTATTTTAGAAAACATCAACTAAAGATCTTATATGAAACATAAACTAGTATTTATACCTCTCTTTTTTTTAGCGACTCTAAGTCTAAGCTCTTGTAGCTTAAAGACATCAGATGCAAAGTCATCAAAGAATCAGGGTGTAAAAAAATCTGAGCTCTGGGTTATGACTTATAATGTTGAAAACCTTTTTGATACAAAAGATGATCCAAATAAAAACGATGAGACTTATCTTCCAATAAAACTTAAGAGAAACAACAAAACAATCACTAGTAAGTGTAAGGAAGCTAGGAAATCTTACTGGGTTAAAGAATGCTTAAATACGAACTGGAATGATTTTAAACTCAACTTAAAGCTTAGTCGTTTAAAAAAAGTGATTTCAAGTTTCAATAGCGGTCTAGGTCCAGATGTTTTAATATTGCAGGAAGTTGAAAATATCGGTGTTTTAAATAAACTTAAAGACGAATACTTAAATAAACTAGGTTATAAGGAGGCTATCTTAATTGAGGGCCCTGATAAACGAGGCATTGATGTTGGTATTCTTTCTAAATTTAGGGCACACAAAAAAGCAAAAATTCATTTACAAGATTTTAACAGATATAAACCAACTAGAGGCATACTTGAAGCAAGCTTTAAAATCTCTAATGAGCAAGTTCTCACAGTTGTTGGAGTTCACTTCCCTTCTCAAGGAACGAGTTCTGATTATAGAGAAAAAGCCATAAAAAAACTTAACTCTATTTTAAGAACCATACCAAAGAATAACATCGTTATTGCAGGGGGAGATTTTAACATCACCTCTAAAGAAGAAGAAAAGTTTAACTTTTTTAAGAAAGATCTTTCTTCAAAATGGCTTGTCTCTCACCTTGAAGGTTGTAAAAACTGTAAAGGGAGTCATTACTACCACAGAAAAAGATCTTGGTCTTTTCTTGATGCTCTCTTATTCTCTAAAAACTTAGATGATAAAAAAGGCTGGGAGTTAGATAAAGAATCTATCACTATTTATAGTAGCTCAGGCATTCAAAACAACAGGTACGGCTCGCCAGCTAAATTTAATGGCGGACAACACAAAACTGGTGTTTCTGACCACTGGCCCGTTGCTGCTAAAATTATACTTAAATAGGCCTTAAGCTTGTTAATTTTTTTGCAGTTTTAATCACAGTTTCTTTCTTAAAATATGTTTGAGAATACTCACCTTTTCTCCATTTACTAAATTGGTCAAAAGTATGCTCACTCCAAAAGTAGCCGTCTTGACCACCCATTAAAGACGTATAGTTTTTATCTTCATCAGATAAATCAAAAATCAACCTTAAGTTAGCACCAAATTTAGTAGAATAATCATTTTCTCCACTTTTATGTAATGCTTTAAAAACTGTCTCATTACCCCCAGGATAACCTCCATCATAAAAAGTAAAGTACTTACCAATTAGAGGTAGTTTTGCTAAAGGGTGTGAAAGGTTAAGCTTATGTACATCTTTCCACTTTATGTTTTTATTAATAGTTTTAGACTTAGCTTCTAAAGCTATTAAAATTTCTTTCCTCTCTTTTAATTTTAGGCTCTTAAAAGCCTTTATTGATTTTTCTTTCCAGCTTGAGTGCGACATAAGAACTTTTATTTGAGATAAACTTAACTTTTTAAGATTAAAAACTTTTTTTGCAAAGAAAGCCGCTAGTTCTTCAAATATATAAGGCTCTTCTAGATTTTCCTCGTATTTATAATCCCAATTAAGTAAATTCACTAAAAAGCTAGGCTGAGTACTTGGGTATTGTTCTTTCCAAAATAAGACCATGTCTTTTGATGGCTTTAAAAACACATCGTTTTGAATTTTTTTAATCTCGCTTAAATCAACCTTTAAGTCTTTTCCTATTAAATCTGAAATGCGGTCATACCTATACATTGGAGGACTAAACCATGTTGGACTTGGTTCAACACCTAAAACAGGCTCATTAGCTGAAACCAAAAAACCTTTCTTAGGATTTAAAATAATTGGGAAATCTTTTGAATTCTTAAAGTTTTTAACAAAATTAAAACTATCTTGAATAAGTTTTTTTTCAGAATTTATATTTAAAACAGGCTGCTTTAATACATGAATCTTAGCTAAGTTGTTTTCTTTATCAGCAACAACAAAATTTAAAGCTACCTGGCCATAGTCTTTAAAAGAATCTCTAAACTCGTTTACTGACTTAGCTTTATTCGCTTTTATAAAAGAACCTACTTCATTAGATGAGAAATGCCCTGTCCAAGAAAGTGCTACAGGTTTTTTTGATCTAAAAAATTTAGTGTCAGAAATCACAGGGCCTTTAAGACTCTCTCTTACTTCAATTATCTTATCTTTTCCCCATCTTGTTTTAATCACTTCCTTTCTTACACCAAGCTTACTTATTTCATCATCACTTAGATTAAAAAAGTAAGTGTTAAGCCCCCACATGTTCGTACCAGTCCATGCAAGATGATCTGTTCTTCCCATAACAGGCACTGGGAATGTTGGCATAAAAACTCCTAAAGAATTAAAGCTTGGAGATGATTGTCCAATTAAAAGCCATAAATTAGGAACCATAAGACCAAGATGAGGGTCTCCTGCTACAATAGGAGCCTTTCTTGAATATGATTTTGATTTCCCAATAACAAAAGCATTACTTCCTGCATCACTTACATAAGAAAACAAAGACTCATTTAAAAAATCATTCTGATTTAAAGAAACCCCTTTAAAGCTTTCTTCTATAGCCCAATCTTTCCAAAAACCCTTAAAGCCTTCTTCGTCCATAATTTTTATAAACCTTGGCCACACCATCCAGTTTACATCAGAACTTGTAAAACGGTGTACTCTTATAAGGTCATCTAAACTCCACGGCTCTAGTTCTTTAACACCTAATAATTTTAAATCTAGAGGGACTTTCTTAATCTTTTTATTAAAATCATTAATACCTTTTACAAAAGACTCAAGAATAAGGCTCTCTTCTTTTGTAAAATTATATTTAATCTCTTCTACGGCCTTATCATAGCCAATTGTTCTTATAAGGGTGTCAATATCATGCCCTCTTTTTCCAATCATTTCAGAAAGCCGACCTTGAGAAAGTCTTCTAAAAAGCTCCATCTGACCTTGTCTTAAAAAACTTTGCACTAAACCAGTTACATAAAAAAGATCTAGATCGTTCTCAGCATAAATATAAGGAACTCCCTGTTTGTTCCAGTAAACATCGACTTTCTTCTTTAAGTTCCATTTTTTAGCTTCAAAGGTTTTAAGCCTTTTAGAAAAAGTTTTTTCATCTTTATTAAAAAGAAAAGAACAAGAGGTAATACTAGTGCTTAGTAATAAAATCAGAAATGATTTCAATAAGAAGTTCATTTTTAGATGGATCAACTATGTCTCCTGCAAGATTATGATTTTTAAAGTCTTCTTTACTCTCCCAAACAGTCTCACCCTCTCTTTTTAAAAGAGCAAATTCCTTTACTTTTTCTAGATCAATGATCTTATCCTTTGGGGTTGTAAGTATAAGTGTTGGAGCTTTAATTCTTTTAAAAGACTCTTTATCTATATTTCTTAAAAGATCTGCCAGTATTGATAAAGCTGATGAAGGGTATTTAGAAGTCCAAAAGTAGCGAAAGTCTTCATTATAAATATGAGGAATCTCTCTTTCTTTTCCAAAATAAAGTCTTGCTACTAAAGGTCCAAAAGGGCCTGATAAAAGAGGGAAAAATTTATTATTAATGCCGAAATTTGGAGAAAGGAGAATCATTTGATGAGGTTCTTTATGATGAGCTGCTACAAGACTAGCTAAAGCAGCTCCCGTTGAAGTCCCTATCATAATGACCTTTTCTCCGATTCTAGAGGCCACTTCAAAACACTCCACAGCGTCTTTATACCATCCAGGAACAGAGGCCTTAGTAAAGTCTTTATTGTCCTTAATTCCGTGCCCCTCTAGCCTTGTAAAGACGACAGGAGCCCCTAGTTTATCACCAACTAGTTCTATAACCGGAGAAAGTTCTTTTCTTGAAGCTGAAAACCCATGAAGATAGCAGATAGAGTAAAAAAACGGTTTTTCTGAAGGCGCTCTTCTTGCCCAGTAAATGCCTTTAGCAACCCCGTCTTTTAAATCAAAGTTTTTCTCCAGTGCACTGTATGAGATGATAGCTCTTTCAGTGTCTTGCACACCGCTTCCAATATCACTTGAAACCTGTGTGTTTATTTTAGCGTAGTAGCCGTAGCTAAAAACTATCCAAAAAAAAGTGAGCACTGGTAAAACTATAAATATAGACTTTCTCATCTAATAAATTCTAGCTTAAAGACGGCTCTAGTAAAACTCAAAGCTCCTCTAGCAAGACCTCTAAAGGAGAGAACAAAGAACTAAAGGCTAATAAAGACCTGCCATTTATAAATTAAACCTAAACACTGCTGGCTGTTTAAGCTAAAAATATCTTTAAGCCTAATCTTAAAGCTTAAGATCAATTTTAGTTGATTTGAGCTTTTTTTTACTATAAACCTATATCTTCGAATATCTTACCACTGTGGGGTGGTAGTTAAGTTGGTTATAACGCCGCCCTGTCACGGCGGAGGCCGCGGGTTCGAGTCCCGTCCACCCCGCCATTTAATTTCATAATAAAATCAGTTGTTTAGAGATTAGGGTGTTTGTACTCTAGAACAATGTCTTTGTTTAAAAAATACAAAACTGTAATTGCACTTGGTCTAATAGTTTTGTTGCCACTTCTGCAATTGCTGTTCTTCTATTTAATTGCAATGGAAACAGGCCTCCCAGGTAGAAGAGGCGGCCCACAAGATGCTTTTAGACATACCTATGCCAGTGCTATAGTTGCAAAGTACCTATCACCCAAGGTGGTTGAATTAGTAACAAACTTAAGTGAGAGAAATGCAAATTCTCCGCATGATGCAATGGATATACATAATAACACTATTGGAATCCAAATAGGTTTAACCTCAAAAAATATTTATGAGGCTGTTAAAGCTCGTGTAGATAATGGCGGTGTTAATTCAAAAGAAAAGAATAGAACAACATGGCTTTTAGAAGATATGTGGACAAATGGATTTTAAGCATCACTCAAAAATGTAGTCCCAATCTCCCAAACTTGTTATGTACTCCTGGCCTGTAAACCAATTCACCCCAGTTGAGTAAACCTAGGCCCACTAAAATAGAAATAAAGATACTTTTGACTCGAGCATCGGGTGCAAGATAATATTTCAGAAATGGAGATACAATGACCAACAAGTTGCGCATTTTTGTCGAAAAAACTACGACTCTAGGGCTCGATTGGAGTCATGAAGAGGACTTCCCTCCAGTAAATAATAACGGCTCTATAATTTCTACCTCAAAACCTAAATCTTTTGGAGTTAAACACTTTGCAGAAAATATTCAAGGTGATCTCACTGTTCAGACCTGGCATCACTCACATAGCAATATCTGCAAACCAAAAAAATTTGAAATTAAGCTGACGACTTTTCAAAATGAACCAGCCAATTATGAAACATCCAAAAAATGGCTTGAAACTCTTTTCGAAAAAGCTGAAGAAATAGATGTTTTTTCATCTACACCAGTAAAGTTCTGCAACTGGATCTTTGATGAAGCTTCTGTTGAGCTTGTCGCCGACTTTAAAACGAAAGACACCACCCTCTCTTTGATTACCTCCACTGAGCATCCAATACCAACACTACAAGTACCAAGTTCGTTTACTCCTTCTAACTTTAAAATAAGTAAACTTATGCTGGATTCAAAAAAAATCTCTAGATCAAATGGAAGGCTTCCAAACTACAACCTTTATTTGACACCCGATTCTTTAATCTCAGAACTAGAGGGCAACACAACCTACTTGTGGGCACACACAGAAACTAAATCAATTGGGCTGCTAAGAAATAATATTTTGTGTTTATTACCTAAGTCAGATCTTTTAATTTTAAGAACTTATGGAGTTGCTTCTGAACGAGGTATTGAAGGTTACATCAATCTAAACTTAACCGCTCAAACGCGTGAAATTCATTGGTCTTTAAACCTCAATGATAAAGAACACGAGACAATGATATTACAAGAAATAAAAAAAATATGGGGACTAGAAAAAACTTCGTGACCAAACTAGACACTTCTTGTTTTTAATGAGTTTAAGTTAGACTGATCTGATAAACAGTTAGTCTAGCCACACTTAGTCCGCTTTTAACTTAATACCTCATTTCAATCATCTATAGAAAATCAGTTTTTAGTATACTTTATAATGCAAACTCTAATCTAAGTGCTTTTAAAAGCCCCTTAATGAAGCATTCTCTATTTTTTTTGATTAGCTCTACGTCACTCTATTTAAAAAAGACGCACGTCAACTTTTAAACAATAAAGACAAGACTTAATATTCACCCAGTCTAAAGTATAATATTGTAAGAAAAAGGAATCCCGTTATTAAAGCACTAAACTATATTGAAAGTTTCCTTGAAATTGCTGTTAGCTATATTTGGGGAGTTCCAACTGTTCTTATTCTTGTAGGATCAGGTGTTGGTCTTACTTTTTATTTAGGAAGCTCTATTTTTGGAATTCAAGGACAATCCTTCTTTCACTCTTTTTCAGTTCTTAGAGGCAAGTATGACGACCCTAACCACCCAGGTGATATCACTCACTTTCAAGCTCTCACTACTGCTCTTTCAGCTACTGTAGGAATGGGAAATATCGGAGGAGTTGCTCTTGTTTTAAAACTTGGTGGACCAGGGGCACTTTTTTGGATGGTTCTTACGGGGCTTATCGGTATGGCTACAAAATTTGCTGAAAGCACTCTTGCTATAAACTACAGAAAAATCGATGACGCTGGCAATATAAGAGGCGGGCCAATGTATTATATTGAAATGGGCCTTGGTAAAAAATTTAAACCAATGGCTATCTTTTATGCCGTTGCAATTGCAGTTGCAAGTTATGGTTTTACAAACATGTTTCAAACTAACCAGTGCGCTGAGATTCTAAATCAAAGCTTTGGAGTTCCAAGAATAATAACAGGTTTAAGTCTTTCGGTTTTTGCAGGTCTTGTTATTATTGGCGGCATTAAGAGAATTGGAAAAGTCACAGCTTTTCTTGTTCCTTTCATGGCAGTGGGTTACGTGATGGGCTGCTTAGTAGTTATTGGCAATCATATTGAAATTATGCCTTCACTTATAAAAATGATCATCAGTGATGCTTTTACAGGAACTGCTGTTGCCGGCGGAGCTGTCATTTCTATTCAAATGGCTATGCTTCAAGGTGTAAGAAGAGCTTGTTTTTCAAATGAGGCAGGACTTGGGTCAGCTGCTATTGCTCACGCTGCTGCAGTAACTGATGAACCCGTTAGAGAAGGTGTTGTAGCATCTTTAGGTCCGTTTATTGATACCGTTATTGTCTGCGCTCTATCTGGCTTAGTTATTCTTTCAACTAATGTTCACGTTACTTCAGATTTAGTTGGTGTTCCATTAACAGCTCATGCTTTTGATACAGTTATCCCAGGCTTTGGAGGCTACTTTGTTGCTATAGCAGCTGTTCTTTTTGCTTTTTCAACTATGGTAAGTTGGTCTTATTATGGCGAAACATCAATTGAATACTCACTTGGAAAAAAATATATCACTCCTTATAAAATAATTTTTTGTATACTTGCAGTACTTGGCTCTATATGGACTGTTACTCCAGTTATTAATTTCTCAGATATTATGACAGGGCTTATGATTTTTCCTAACCTTATAGCTGTGTGGCTTCTTGCACCACAAATTAAAAGCCAAGCTAAGGTCTACTTTAAAAAACTTGCAGCTAATGAGTTTAAAACCTATTAACTCAAAATATGGCCTCTGTAGGTAGGCTTAATGACTTATAATAGGTCAATATTAAAACTAGGGCTATTCTACTTGATCTGAGAAAAACTGTTTCAATTTAACTTTAAATAAACCGCTAAGTATATTGAACAAGTTTAAAAAAAACAGGAGAAGCCATGAGAGCCCTAGCAAGTTTATTAAATTCTTTATATAGATTAACAAATATTAGTGTATTTAAAGATATCTCAAATTCAATCTATCAAGTAGATAGAACAAAGCAAAAAGTTGATAGCGTAAAACGAGATATTGATCGAACTAAACAAGCAGTTGATAAAACAAAAGAGGATCTTTAAAAAGACTCTCTTTTGTTATCTTTATTATTAAGCTTAAGTACATTCTATTTTACACAAAAAAAGATTCTCTACTCTTTTTCTGTCTCTTCTTCTAGAACTACCTTAAAAATCCCAGTTAGTATTTTTTGACCATCCTCTTTAAAATCAACTATAACTCCATCCCTTTGAACTTGAGTCATATCATTTAATATTCTATCTTTTGAGTTTAAAGAATCTCCTCTAAAATACATTTGAGTAATAAGCTCCTTAAAGCCGTCGGCATTTACCTTATAATGAATATGTGGTGGCCTTACCCAGCTTCCACCAGCAGGATAAGCCGCTGGTTTAATCGTTTTTACACTAAACTCTCCTTTTTCATTTGTTATCACTCTACAACGGTACTGGAAATTCTTATCTTTCAAATCTTCAAACTCAGCATCATTTTCATGAAAGTACTGACCAAAAATACTAGCTTGCCAAATATCAACAACAGCCCCATCTATAGGGTTACAATCTAAATCTTGAACAAGGCCTTTTAAAAGCACAACTTGCCCCATTGCAAAGCCACCCCCATCAACTTGTGTCATATCAGCATCTGCTTCATAGTCTTTCCAGTCAGCTGGATAAAAAGGCCCTTCAACCTGTGTGACCGTTGGCACCACCGCGTCACAAACATCACTCGCTCTTGAGGTTGAAGCTATTAGAGCTCCTGAAGCCCCTGCTGCAATTTTAAATAACTTTCTTCTATTCATTTGTACTCCCCTTATTTAAAAGCCCAACCAGGCTTATTCTATGAGGAGATCATGTCAGAATATTTTTCATAATTATAATTAATATATTTATATTTTATTATAGCTTAAATTAATGTATTAAAGTTGTTATAGTAAACTCATCACCTTAATTAATAACCAAGCAAAGATTCTAACCTCTCTACTTTTTTATCAACAAACCTTTGCTTACCTAACCAACCTATTGATTCACCTAAAGAAAACTTAAAGTACTCCACATCATCTTTATTATCTTTATAATCAAACACAATAGAGAGCTTCCTTTCAAGAGGGTTTTCAACCATAGATGTAGACACTCGTGATAATTTCGACTTACAGTCTGACATCCTTATCTCTTGAATCTTAACTGTTTCACCTTCCACTACTGAAATTCTTAAAAAACCTCCAGGCAAAATAGTACATCCCATCTTAACTGCTCTCGCGTTTTGATCTAGAAAAACTACATTAAGAAATGTGGTAACATGGCTAAATTCATAAAGCTCTAAATTTGCATAAAGATTTTCTTCTTCAATACCTACTTCAGCGTAAGATGCTGGTGAGAACAAGAGTCCTAAAAATAAAATTATTAACAATTTTTTAAAAGTCATTCAACAAATCTCCCAAAGATCTATTAAGAGTATAGCAGACAATGTTCCACCCCCTAAACACCTTTAATTAGATTTGAATGCAAAATAATGTACTTTTTACTTAAAATACCAAAAAAAGACTTTAAATGAATACCTTTATAAACTTAGAACTAAACTACAACTCAAAGCCTGTGGTTTGGTAATTACATCCATATAGTCGTGATACCATTCCTGAAAAGACTGAACTAGCATTTGGTCTCTTAAGCTTAGAATACTCACTTTATTCCCATCTACGTATTTTAACAATACAGGGTGCTTTAGCCACTCATCCATACTAAAGATAAACTCATTCAATACTGTATCAAGATTTGCATCTCGTCTACCTACTAATCTTATCAACCATTCTACACCGACATCTAATGAATAGGCCTTCTTTAATGCGTAGGCTACTATCTGATTATCCATAGTTCCTGCATCTAAATATTTCTCTACCCAGTAAATAAGCTCACTTTCATAAGTGTCTGAGAAAATAATTTTTGCAAACTTCTCGCTAACTGTAAGTTGTGAGGCTAGTTGCTTTACATAATCAGGATATTCTTTATATTTGTCCCCTTCCTCTAAAAAATCAACTATAAGATTATTCAACTCAGTACCACCTCTACTAATTAACTTTTCAATTAAATCAGGGTGTTCTGGCCAATGACCTTTAAAAAACGTACTAACTATAAGCACATCAACAGACTCAATATTTAAACCCATAAAATATTGTAGTGTTTTATATTTAGCTGGCCAGTCAGGTCGAGTTAAAATAAATCCGACAATTGCTTGAAGGTTTTTAACACTTCTAACCTCTATATAATTATCAATATAAGGTTTAACAAACTCAACTGACCATACAGTCTTTGAAAATACTTTTTTTATAAGAACTGTCTCAGATGAAGGGTCTGCAATTGGAGCAATAGCTTCTATAACTTCCGGATACTTACTCCATTCATCATGTGTAAAAACATTTTCAATCAAAAAAACTAACCAAGAAGAAGGCCCTTCTCTACCATGCCAGCTATTACGGTTTAAAGACCTTAGTTCATCTTTACGTAAATGTATAAAATTAATAAGTAGCTCTGCTTTACCCACCATATCTTTAGATTTAAAAAGTCCTATAATACTTCTTAGATCAGATTTCTTATCAAGGACTATCTTCTCGATTAAGTCCCTGTTCTTAGACCAAGGCTTCACTGACAAAACTTTAATTACTTTGTCTGTACTAACATGGGGAATAAAAGCCTCTAAAACTTCTGGGTACTTCTCCCATCCCTTATTTTGAATCAAATCAAAAAGTATACTTAAAGCGTTAGAGTCATTTTTAGCCAGTAGAGCAAGAATAAGCTCTGGAGATTTTTCCCACTTAGGCCTATTAGCTAAAAGCTCTGCCATCATAACAACTCCAGATTTAGCACTGCTATTTCTAGCTGTAACACCCAACGATGTGACTTTTTTGAGCATGATCTCAATATTTCCAGTCCATTCCTCATGAGTAAATATTTTAGCAACAGAGTCTCTAAGCTGACCATTATCTAAAGAATAACTTAAGAGTTCAATATTAGAAAACCAGTATGGTTTATTATAAATGTACTGAGAAAGAGCTTGTGAGTGCATTTTAAGATCAATTAATCTTTTTATGATGTCTGGATACTTTGCCCACTCTTTCTTTGAAAGAACTTCTTTTATGAGCTGAAGATCCACATTTCCCTTAGCCAAAAGAATATCCATTGTCTCACCGCTCATAACAGCTTTTGAAATCCCCGGTATAGTAAGAACACTTGAAACAAAATCACTATCTATATGGTATTCGTTAACTATAACCTCTAAAAGCTGAGAGTTCTCACTCCAAAAATCTACACTATGAAAAAGCTTTATAGATTCTGCATTTAAGAATCTCACCTCATGCAGAGATTCAAAAACTGATTTTAACTCTTCATTTGTTAAAACAACTTGATTATTGGTTAAGTACTCCACAAAGTTATTAATTCGTATAGTATTTCTAGTTAAAATTGTTTTTTGGATAAGACTAAGTCTTAATGACTTCCAATGTTCCAGGTTTAAAGCATGTTCTAAAATTTCACTAGCAAGTTTGTCACTCCCTGCACCTGAAGACACTAAGGGGCCTATAAGATCAGGGTAGTTAATAGATTCAGGCAACCTCATCCAAAGGTTGAAATTATAAGATAAATCTATTGTTTTTGGAGCTACTTCTAAATACTCAGCTATATCAACAACTTCTTCAGGTGTTACAATTCGTCTTAAAAAGCGCCTTTCAAGCTTAGCAATTAAACCTTTATCATCTTTACTTATTTGCCCAGCTGCAGATAGCTTAAAGTAATTAACAAGAGATAGATCTATATTCTCCTGTATAAGCTCAATGGCATTCTTATTGTGAACAACTATAAAGTTATTACTTGCTCTAGTAAAGTCAGACCCTTCCCTTGCTCTAGGGTCAAGTTTAAATCTAATAGTAATCCCTGTTCCTACAGCCCCTGTAGTGCCTATTTTCGTATAAAAACCATCACCATAAATAGCAGCTTCGCCAGACTTACCACTTCTAGATATAAATACATTAGCTCTTCCTTTAGAAGATCTAGTGATATTCTCATAAGCTGCAAAACTCCGAGTTTCATGAGCCACTATTTCAACACCAATGTCTTTAGCTGTTGCTCCAGTGCCTGCACCAACCTCAAAACTTCTTAGCGGTTCCCTATTAAGCCACCACGAAAGAGAGTCAACTTCTTCTTTGCCATCAATGCTTTTCAAAAGATCTCTTAAACCAGTCTCCTCTAAAAGGTTCCATGCGTACTCAACATCTGGTGCATTTAGAAGAGCTTTCCTTCCAAATTCAATGGCCTTAACTCTGACATAATCATTGTATGAAATATTCTTCGAAAATTCTTTAATTATTTTTTTTATAACCTTTAAATCTTCAACACTTCCTACTACCTCATACTGAGTTAGTTTTGCCACATATCTAATAACTGAAAGTAAAGGAGGATTTTTATCCTCCTTAAAACGACTTGTTTCCTTATGCTTTTTTGAAAAGTAATATGTAATTCTTCCGGCAGATATGTCATCTAAAAACTGAGAACTTTTTTTATCCCATGAGAAAAGGTCTTGATACACCACATCTCCTGTCTCAGCAGTTAAATCAAGCATTCCTGTTGAATTTGAATCTGTGTGCTGGTTTAAAAAATCAAAATCATCCAAAAGAGCTCTTTTGTCCCCCCTTGATTCTCTTAAAAGTCGCACCTCCCATGCTTCTCTGCTACCAACAAAATGTGGAAATTTTTCTTGGAGAACATTCCTTAAATTATCAGCTTGTTCAGGAGTTCCATCAACAACGATGTCTAAGTCTTGGTTTCCTCTATAAATATTTGTGAAGTCATAATCGAAACGTTCTGGCTGATATTTTGCATCACCCGCCTCCCTTTCAAGGTCCCACCTTACATAGTGGGCAAACGCTGAAGCAGTTCCACCAAAAAGATAGACCTTCACTCCTATTTTTTCTGCTTCTTCCCTAATAAACTTAAACTCTGGCACTCTTTTAAAACGATCAAGTGTCTGTTCGCTAAGAAGTTGAGGCTCAACAGCTGCCTGAACTGAAATATTTAAAAACACCTGTAAAAATAAAGCTGCAATAATTCTGGTCATATCGTTACCCTTTGCTCTCATCTTCAATAAATACCAACTTCTGCATTTTTGAAAAAAATACAAAATTTCAGAGCTAATACCATATAGTTTAATAGCATTAATATTAATCGTAAGATGCTTCAATGGTGTCGAACTAAAAGTTTTTGAAAAGAAAATTTATTCCAACAAATCACTTCTATTTTAAAAAATTTATAAACCTATCAAGAAGGTATTTACTATCCAGACCACTATCTACTGCGCATTTTTCTACATACTCAGGTTCTGTTGCCACAGTAACAAGTTTGGCTTTTCTAACAAGCTCCTTAAAACTAGTCGAATCTTTTGGCTGTATAGATTTAAACGTATTAAAATAATCAAGATCTATATCAAGTATAAATGGCTCTTCACTTAAAAGTAATTCTTCATTAGCTTCTCTTAAAGTTTTATCAAAACTAGATAAGCTCCTATCAATTAAAAACGATTCTAACACACTATCATAATCAGGCCTTAACTTTCCTTTTTCAGATAAAACCTCATTAACCGTTCTACAAATAATTTTATGTTCTTTATAAACTTCTAAATCAGTATTTGCAGCATTATGCGCAATAACTAAAGCTGAAGAAATAATATCTGTTTTTATCGCTGCTACGATATGTTCATCATTATTTAATTTTTTAACAGCCTCAATCACAGTCTCTTTATTCATAAAGTTAATACTTTTTAAATATTGGTTTTGAGCTACTTTAAATTCTTCACTTTTAATATCAAAAGGAACATCTTCTTCTTTAAAAATTTTTCTTATGAAATGACGAAAAGGTGGGGATGTATCCGTATGGTGATCTAAAGTAATGAGTCTAGGAGGAGAACTTAAGGTTTTTCTAAACTCTGCCCACGCTAAAAGGACTTTATGATGACTATCAACTACTTCAACCCTTTTCATAAATTAAAAATATCAAATCTGATCAGGTTGAGCGTTTCTAGAATCTCTCTTCATAAAGTAATTATCATATAAGGCTGGCATTGAATAATCTGACCAAGACCTTTGAGCCAAAAGAATAAAATTACTCGGCTGCCATTTTGGAAGAGTCATCACCATTTTAAAGGCCTGTTTTTTAAACGACAGTCTATACTCCTCAGCTACAGGATCAGCACTTGGAAACTTTTGCTTTAATGGGTCTACAAACCTTCCATTAATAAAAAACTCGTAATGAAGGTGTGGCCCTGTTGAAAGTCCTGTGTTTCCAACATAAGCAACTATTTGCCCTTGCTTAACACGGCTTCCTTTTCTTACCCCTTTAGCAAAGCGACTAAGATGTTTATAAGCTGTTTTATACTTTGAGTTGTGTCTAATTTTTAAAACTTTCCCCCCGCCTCCACTGTAGCGAGAAAAAGTAACCTTCCCGTCAGCTACACTTCTAACAGGAGTTCCAATAGGGGCTCCATAGTCAACACCATTATGAGGCCTAATTCTTTTTAGCTTTGGGTGAAAACGTCTCTTATTGAATCTTGAAGTCACTCGACCAAAACGCAGAGGACTTTTTAAAAACATCTTTCTTAAGCTTTCTCCCTCTAAAGTATAATAGCCTATGTCCTTACCCTGATCTCTAAAAAGAACTGCCTTATGTGACTCTCCAGAATTTATATACTCAGCTGCTAAAACTGATCCCCAACCCACATGCTCACCATTAACTAATTTCTCTTCAGCTGTAATTCTCCACTTGTCTCCAAGTCTTACTTCTCGACTAAAATCTACTTCCCAGCCAAAGATCTCTGCCATACTAACAATTAAATAAGGGTCCATATCTGCATCAAGGGCTGAAAGCCATAGACTTGAATCAACTTCTCCAACAAATGAAACGTGCTTAATATCAACTTCTTCTTCAACAAGCCTGGCTTGCCAAACGCTCTTTACTTTCTTCATTTCTAGTTTTTCTAAAGGTGAAAACCTAAATTTAGCTTCAACTAAATTTAACTCCTCATCTTGTACAAGGTGAAACCGAGCTCCAGGAGAAAGTCTTGATAAGTCTTTTACTTTCTTAGCAGATTTAACCATTTCAATAACATCAATAGGAGCAACACCTAGGTTCGTTAAATAAGTATAAAGGGGAATGTTTCTCTTTATAACGTGTGGGAACTCTTCTTTTAAAGACAAGACTTTCTCTATTTTTTTAATCGATGTAGATAAAGCAGATGCAATTTTCCTTGGCGCCGTATCTTCAATTTTTTTTTCAAAAGAAATAAAACCTAAACCAGCAGCTAAGCCAATAAAACCAATTATAAAACAACATAAAGCAATAAAGTGCTTTTGAAACTTACTTATCATCAGGTAAATAGATTTAAATATTAATTCTTAACTGTCAAAGTGCTCGATGAATTAGCTTATACAAAAAAACAAAGAGCTTGGTTTTTAATCAATTGCATTCATATTGTAATGCTTTAAACAAGTATGACTCAAACTTAGCTCTCTCTTTTTTTTGCAAAATACATAGCCACACCACTATTTTGATAAGCCGCCTCATTAATAAAAAAAGGATAAACAGACTCTTCTTCTTCATAGTTTAAAACCTCTTTGTTCACATTAATAAACATCGGATTTCCAAAAGAAAGTTTTTTAAAATCGCTGCCTTCAAGATCAGGGTGCACATACCACCCGGTTTCTTTCTTTGGGTAATAAACCTCTTTAGTAGTTTGATAAATCTCATTTTTTGAGAAATCAAAATTTTCTTTAAAGTCCCAAGATAAAATATTCAAAACAATTTCATACATTTTAATTACCAAATCACCTGAAACCACATTATTAGCAACAGGTCCTAGTTCAATGGTGACTCCAGCAGGCGCCAAACGATTTAAATGAGTCGATTCATCATTTAAAATGTTTTCTTCTATAAGCTTAATTTTAGAGTTTTTTGACTTTAAAAACGAACAAGTCTGCCTAGTAAGGCTATGAGTATTATTTAAGATGGCCGTTAAGCCCATATTTGTAGTTGTTGTATGAAGATCTATTACTAAGTCAAATTTACCTTCTATAAGGCTCCTAAGCTCTTTAGCCCGCTCTTTTTCATAACCAAAAGGAGTCGCGTTTTTTCCAAAAGATCTATTTAAATCATAATCTACAAACCTTTTTTGAAACTCATAGGCCTTAGGGTTTCCAATAAACGCCTCGTAGTCATTAAGGACACCTTTAGGCTTATTTCTTCTAAGCTCTTTAATGACTTCAACACCTACAGGTTCATTTCCGTGAGTACCACCGACAATTGCTATTCTCATATCTAGTGAGCATAACAAGTCTAAGAAGACGGTAAAGAAGGATAGAGTCATGCAATAAAAGCCTATTTATTAAGCATCAAAAGACTCTTTTTCACTCTTTTGTTAGTATTCCCCTAACAAACAGGATTAATTTAAGAATTATGATGATTTGCCTTGTATTATTTCAATAAATTGATCAAATGTAGATCTAATTTAAATACAATACGATAAGTAAAAGGAATACAAATGAACAAAGGTACAGTAAAGTTTTTTAACAGCACAAAAGGTTTTGGATTTATCACACCGGAAAACGGAAACGATATTTTCTTCCACATCTCAGAAATTCAAGGAACAGAGCCAAAAGATGGTGATACAGTTGAGTATGAAGTAGGCGAGAGCAAAAAAGGCCCTTGTGCAACTAATGTTAAAGTAGCTCAATAATTTTTATATTAAATTTTAATATTTGATTTTTTAAAGGCTAACCAAATGGTTAGCCTTTTTTATTTTATTACTTTACTGCCACAAGTGATTTGGCACTTGGCTACTACCTGACCGATCTCTCCATACATTAGTAAAATCCCATGTATCATAAACACTAGAACTTGGAGCTGCTCTTAACTCAGTAGTTGTTTTACCCTCTGCTTCTCCAGTTGCCTCAAAAACACTTAAACCTCCAGATAGTGTTGTATCATAGTAGTTTTTACTTAAGTTAATAGTAAGTAATCCTGGACTATCTACACAAGGACCACCAGCATCATTTGACATAACAGGGTCATACTCAAGTCCACTACCATTATACTTTGTTTGAAGTAAATTGTTTTCGATATCTAAAATGTTGTTCACACTTCCGCTTCCTATTGAACACCTTCCAAAAGTAGCTGAAGATTCATCAAGAGATGCAAAGTTATTAAGTGCCGATACTTTATTATTTCTAAATTTATAAGTATAATTCTCAGTTGCAATAGTAGCTAAAAAATTAGCCGCAATACCACCTAAACGAGAACCCACACCAAGCACATCAGCTTCAATCAGGTTTTCCTCAATAAAAACTTCTGATAAAGAAGAGTAATCAGATCTTTGCTTACTGCGCATAGTACCATAAAGGCCACCAACAGAAGCATCACTACCAGATCCTCTAAAGTTAAAATCAACTCTGTTTCTTAAAATGGATGCACCATCTGCAATATCTGCAAACCCGACTAAACCACCAATAGCTGTGCTGTTATTTGTTAAAGCTGTTCCATCATAATTAAAATCAACAAAATTATCACTAATTACACATGCGCCTAAACATTCTGAGCTAGAGTGCATGTTTTGATAACCTATAAGTCCTCCAATATTATTGCTTCTTACAGTCTTTACTAGGTTTAAATTCGTTAAATCATTATTAGAAATAGTCCAACTTCCAGTAGTGTTTGAAGTTACACCATGTATACCGATAAATGCCCCCAAATAAATTACATTAGCATTTTGATTAATCGTGATATTACTCATTTGAACACCATCAATTTTTATATCATTCCCTCGAAGGCCTATTCTTCCAATAAAACCACCCGCCGTCGTAATTGCTACAGGCGGGTTCAAGTTCAAAGTTAAGTTGTTTACACTAATACCAGAGTTAAACTCAATGTTAGCAAACCCATTTCTATTCACTTGACCAAAGATTCCACCAACATTCGAAGCACCAACATCGAGATTTATTGTTAAACCGTCAATGGATACGTTCTTAACTGGCTCAACAAAACCTGTACCTGAAGAAATAACAGTACCAATTAAAAAACCAACATCAAAAGCTGTAGAACCATTAATATTAAAAGTACTGTTTATAAAGTTAATATCTTCTAAAACTGGATTTGGCAGACTAGATGCATTCGAAATACCTTTTATAAAACCTGCATGGCCTCCAGTTGTGCTATCAATAATTAGATTTGTAAAACTAAAGCCATTACCATTTATTTTAATATCATCAGTATCATTTGTGTCTATACCTGAAAAAGTAAATCCTGGAAGAGCATCTGTTGCAAAATCAATATCCTGTAATAGTCTAAAAAAACCCTTTTCACCACTAGCACTGATTAAATTAAGGTGTTCTGGAAAACAAATTCCAAAAGGGTTAGTACCAGATCCAGTACCTTGCATAGAGTTTCTATCAGGATAAATTTCACAAAATTCTCTAAATTCTATAGCATCAGGCCCTGTCATAAAGGACTGCTGGTCACCTTGATTTGTACTATTCATAATAAAGATTCTATATTTACCAAATGCTGGAACTCTATCTTCAAAATCACAAATTGCTTCTGTTTCAGTAGTGTTATAAAAAATATTTAACCCACAAGTCGCACGTATGGTATTTGGATTGTCATTATCTCTTAACTGGAAAAGCTTCACATTATCTAAACCAGTTCCAACAACTCTCACTCTTTGATTAGGCGCGGGTTTAGAAGTTGACGCCTCAAGAACTGTTGGAGGGGTCTCTCCGTTTGGTAATGGTCCTCCAATAAAAGAAACTCCTGTTATAATTGGTGGAGGAAGCATGTCTCTGAATTCAATAAAAACTTTATTATTAGCAGCATCACTCACTTCAGCTAAATAATAATACTCCGCAGGGCCTCCTGCTCCAGTATCATCAAAACTTGTTACACCAGTCATTGAATCCACTGTAACACTAGTAGGAGAAGTATATAAAGGAGTGCCGGGGCTCATTTCATCTGGATAATCAACACTACTTCTGTATATTTTTACACTAAGTTGATCTAAAGGACTGTTATCACCGACATCAAATGTCACTGTCCAGTAAGTTCTGTCTACCCTTTTATTTGAATGAACATTATCAGCCGTTGGAGGAGTGGTATCAGTTACAGACACTTGAGCAATACTTCCAGTTTGACACTGTCTATTAGTAGAATCATCACCATTAAAAGGGTTTGATGAGTCAGAGTAAGCAAAGTCAAATGCACAAACTTGATAAAAATATGTTTTACCATCATCAATATTAGTATCTGTAAATGAAAATTTACCGTTACTAAAACTAAGCTGACTTTCAGTTTGTGTGCTAATAAGTAACGATGCTCCGTCACACTCAGGATCTTGAGAATCCCCAGTTAGGCAAGGAAAGCTATACGCTGTATCTTCTTTTCTATAAATTTGATATGTAAGTTGATGGTTATCTGGAGCACCTGAGTACTGATTATCAGTAGCAGGAGAAAAACTTATAATTACTCCATTATTAATCTCATGCGTGAAGTCAGCGTTAAATGTAGGTTTTGTCTTATCCCTAGTTCTCGCAAATGCAGTTTTTTTACTTCCACCAGTGTAATCAATATATTGTTGAGTAGAAAAACCATCTGTATCATAAGCACTTAAATAAAACTCATACTGTCTTGACGGGTCTAGAAAAACAGCACCATCTGTTCTAAAAACTTCACATGAGTTTTTAGGAGATGAACTACAGTCTAAGCCATTACAAACACAATCTGAACTATCTAAATTTACAAGGTTTCCACCACCATCAACATAGTGAAGTTTAAAGCCTGCATAATCATCCCAGCTTGGCGGAGAACTCCAATTAACAATAACAGAGCTTTCTGCACTACCTGGAGCAACAGTATATGTGATAAACTGAAAACCTGCTGGAGGTTCAGAATCCGGAATTAAAACATTCCTGCTTACACTTGTAGCTGTACAATTATCACTTGTATTATAAGTTGGATTTGCATCATCACAAGAATCCACTCTCACAGTCAGTACATCATCACTTTGAGCACTAGCCTGAGCCTGAGTTAAACTATAAGTATAAACTGACCCTGGCTGCTGTACACCTATAATAACTGGAATATCTGATAACTGAGTCACTGTTCCACTTCTATTTCTACTAATTTTAATTAGATAATTCTTTACATCAGAATCATTTGGCACAATAAAGTTCACATCAATATTATTAGTTAGTCCATTAAATACAACATTATCAATACCATTAAAAAGCGGTGGTGTTACATCACCTGTAGATTGAAAAGACTTAGGTTCATTTGTAGCAAAGTTTCCTGAAGAGTCTTTTGCCCTAATACATACCCTGTGGTTATTTCTTCTACTTAAACCACTTATTGGAATTGATATATTCATTCCTTGAGGAAATGACATAGCTGAAATTGGAGCTCCATACTGACTACCAGTACTACAAGGGTCAGAGTCTGGTTGAGCAGGAGGTATTGAAGAGCTTATATAAATAACATACTCATTTGCTCCAGCAAGAGCGTTTTCACTTTCATTTTCTATAGCAATCCAGTTAGCTAATAAACGATTTTCAGGAAAAGATACATCTCTTACAAGATTAAATGAGGTATTAAACACAGGAGGTGTTAAATCTCCTACATCAATAAAACGAATGTTTGTATTTGTTTCTTGTTGAGCAAGAGAATCTGTATCTCTTACGATATAACAATACCTAACACCTTCATTAATACTTCCTGGTGCGTTAAAAGATACTGGCGTATCTCTTGGAATAGCTACATTAATATCATTTGGTGAATAAGAACCAATTGTAGTTGGGCAAGTTGCTCCAGTTGTTGTTTCAAGCCTATAAACTGTTCTTTTTGAAACTAAACCTTTTGAATCATCCCAAGGAGCCGTTAGTCTTACTTCACCATTTATAATGCCTATATCAGAAATACCTGTAGTTAAAGGAGCACCTGTATCTGCAAGTATTGCAGATTCAATGGCATCATTATCATCACAAATATCAGACGTGTTACAAGCAACTACTCTAAAAGAGTAATCTAGTTGATCTCCAAGCCCTTCTAATAAAAAGCTAGACAGTGATAGATCATAAATAGTTGCTGCAACTGAGTTTGAAAACTGGCTTTTATTAGAAGCTATACCAATGTATTTATACACTTTATAATGTGAAATAACTTCATCTGAAGCTAAGTCCCATGAAACTCTAATAGAGTTTGCTCCCTCTGGAGTAGCGTCAGTTATACCACCAAAAATTGGAGGAGTATCAGACTCAAGATTAACAACAAGCTCTTGACCAAGGTCTCTAAAGCCTTGGTTTACATCTAAAATTGCTGCGCATGTATATCTATAGGTTTGGCCTTTTAAAAGTCCTGTATCAATTTTTGTAGTGATTTCTTTATCTGATGTTTCAAGTATTGGAACACCATCTCTTTTAATCATAAATCTAACAGCTTCATCTGGTATATCAATTGTAATCATAACACCGTCATAAGCTACTGCTGTTGCACTTAAGCAGCTTTGAGCACCAATTTTTGAAAGCTTATCTTCTGTTTTTGTTTGAGTTAAACAGCCAGATAAAATTAATAATGCAAAAAATAGTAAGTATTTTTTTAATGTATGCATGTTAATTTATCGGCATTGATTTTTTGAGACACAAGCTCTACTCTAAATAGCAGTGAAAATAAAGCTTATTGGCTAACTTCTTTATGCTATATTCTCAAATATATACATATACCCTAAGAATTTGAAAGTTAGTGTAGCTTTTTATTATGGTTCTTCTCAACATGAGACATCACATTTTTATCGTACTGCTTATCTAGAAAAAACTACTAAATTTAACTATAACTCAGGAATACCAGAGAAAACTTGCAGTTTAGCTTTTACTCCATCCATTTCCCAAGTATTAGTAAAATCCCAGTTAACATAGGTAGCTTGTACAGCTAACTCTGCTGCAGTTTTTCCTTCAGGTTCAGGAAAAGCAGGATTAGTTGTAACCACATTAGTCCCAGTCCAATCATTTCTATAATAATTATCAAAGACAAATGTGTTAGTGTTTGAAGTCATATTAAACCGTCCGACAAAAGTGCCTGAATTTGCGCTTGAACTCACAACTCTTGCATGAATCGCATTTCTAGATATAGTCGTACCAGATTCTAAGTTAGCAAAATACAGTAAGTTTCCAATCAAACCACCAGTTCCGTTATCTCCTTCAATAACAACATCACCACTAATATAGTTATCTTCTATTTTATGTTCATAATCAGGTGCTGCAGCTGGATCATTATAGTATTGAAAAGCGCCTACAAGGCCTCCAACATTAGGATTACCTTGAATCTGCGAGTCTGCTACAGCATTGTTAATAATATCAAGATTTTCTGTGGCAAGAGCTCTTCCAATAATCCCTGCAGCTCCACCGTTACTAAAAGCTCCGGTTACACCAATCACACTTCCGCCATAAAAAGCACATCTTTCAACTGTATTTATAGAAGAGCCATTTGCATTACTTTGAAACTGCCCTATCATTCCGCCTAAAGAGTTTGCACCAGTGATACTAGTATTTACGACTAAAAGCTGTGATAAAGTAGGTCCTGAAGCTTGTGTTAACTGACCAATTATTCCACCACCAGAAGCTGTTGATGCATTAAGGTTGACATTATTAATGGATGGCTCACTTAAGCTTCCATTAATAGTAGCTCCAGTTAAACGACTTGCATATCCAATAAACCCACCAATATTTGTATTACCTGAAATACTGCTATTTTCAACTTTAGAATCACTAACTAATAAATCTGTAGAGTTTGAATCAATGTAGCCAATCAATCCTCCACGAGAATCTAAAGAACTAACACCTGAAGTATCTACCACCAAGCTATCAATACTAGTATTAGTAATTGCAAAGTTATTAGCACTTGAACCTACAAGACCGACAACTCCCCCCACACTACTAGTAGCACCATTTATTCTATTGATTCCGTCTAATTCAGAGTCAGTAACTGTTACTCTTGGAGAATTTAAAAGCCCAACTACTAAGCCTACCTGGTCTCCAACTTCTAATCCAGAACTTTGCGAAGGGTTTACTTCTACAGAAGAAAACTGTAAAAAATCTAGTGTTGAATCTGCTACAGCACCTGAAGTTTGTCCCATAATACCTGCAAAAATACCTGTGCCTAAACCAGTACCATGGGCACGAGAAGAGTATATTTTTGAATCCTCAACAACTATATCAAAAACATTATCGTTATTAATATTGTACTGAGCTGAAATTATTCCTGCAGTATTATCTGAATGTACTTCTGAGTTAGTTACATCTACTGATTGAAGAAAATTTTGTCCTGAAGGCCCATCGCAGTTTTTTTCTAATAAAAGGATAGCACCTCTTGCTGATCCTGTTCTAACTACTATGTTATCCAAGTTTAAGAACCTCATAAAGGCTGTATTGCCAAGTGAGTTACTCCCCTGACAACCTAAAACAAAAGCTGCTTCTTCATTTGATGAACTCTTATCAATTGTTATATTTGAAATAGTGTAGTTATTTCCATGTAAGAAAAACTCATCTGCTTGCATAACAGGTATTCCGTTAAAATCAGTAACTCCAGAAAAATCAATGTCTCTTCCTAACCAGAAGTGTCCAATAATATCTTCACTGTTATTTGGGTTATCAGCATTTCTTCCAATTTGTTTTATATGATCAGGTGTGCAAGGTACATAAGGCCTACTAGAAGCTCCAGTACCTGCTAAAGCTGTAATACCCATAAAGTCAGCGTAATCACAATATCTCCATGGAGAGCCTGAAGCGTAGGTCAGGTCTCTATTTGCATAATCTGAAAAATAGAGTGTGTAAGTTAAACTATATCTTGTCAGGCCTGAACCATCACATACAATTTCAGTATCAGTTCTTGAAACTATACTACTTGTCTGACAGTGATTTCTATCACCGGTACTTGCTGGAGAGGAACTTTCATTTATAAATTCTATTTGATCTAAATTGGTCCCAGTAATCGTAATGGAGTTTGAATTATTCATTCCATGCAGAGGGTTCCCATCAGGATGCAGTGGAGCTGACCAAGTCACATTTGTTATAACAGGTGCCTCTGGCATATCTCTTAATTCTAAAAAAGCTTTATTCCCGTTTAAATCTTGAACTAATATTAAGTAATAAGCTTCTGGAACATCTGCAGTACCTGTGTCAGTAAATGAAGCAGCACCTGTTGAAGGGTTTACACTAACTGTTCCATTTCCTGATTCATAAACAGGAGTTCCCGGAGATATTTGATCCGGAAAGTCTGTTAAGCTTTTATATACTCTTACAATAAGCTGACTGTAACTAGCTGAATTATCAGATATGTCAAAATTAACAGTCCAAGATGTTCCTCCACCAACAGACTTATTTGAAGCTTCATTTGCTATTACTGGAGCAGTAACATCTTGAACATTAACATCGCCAACAGATCCTGTATTACACCTTCTATTACCTGCAAAATCTAGCGCACAGAGTTGATAATAATAATGCACTCCATCAGTAACACTACTATCAACATACACTAGCTTTCCATTTTCAGTGGATAATGAACTTTGCAAAATATTTTCATAAACACTTAAACCATCACAACCACCAAGAGAAACCTCTGGGCTTGAAGGGCAAGTAAAAGTAGCCCCTTCTTTTCTATAAACTTGATAACTTATATCTAAGTTATCTGGAGCTCCTGAGTATTGATTATCACTAGCTTGATCAAATAAAAGCTTTACACCAGACTCATAACTCCCAACAAAGTTAGCATTAAATATTGGAGCTATAGTATCTGAAGCTCTAGCATTTGTAGTAACTTTAGCTCCACCTTGGTAAGGAATGTACTGCTCTGTAGAATTTCCTACTAGGTCAAAAGCTGCAACATACATTTCATAAAGTTTTGATGGATCTAAAAAAGCTCCTCCATCAGTTTGACTCACCTCACATGTTAGGATCGGATTAGACTCACAGTCATTACTGGCACAAATACAGTTTGAACTGTTTAATCCAACTAAATTACCACCTTCATTTACATAAGAAACTTTAAAACCAACGTAATCAACCCATGATGGAGGCGCTGTCCATGAGACTTGAATTGAACTGTTAGTACTTCCCTGTGTTGCAGCTACAATACCACTAAAACTTGCCGGTGGAGTTGCATCAGGAATTGCAATGCTTTCTTCTGCACTTGTAGCACTACAATTATCAATTGAATTAAAATCAGGACTTGCATTATCACAAACATCTACTCTTACTTTAACAGAATCATTATCTATAAGGCTTGCTTCAGCTAATGTAAAATCTTGAGTCACTGTCTGACCAGCCGTACCACTAATTGTTTTTGTTAAAACAATCGGGGAGTTTTCAACAGAGGCTCTAGTTCTAATCGTTGTTATTCTATAGTTTCTAACATCACTTGCAGCTGGAATAATAATATCATACTCAAGCTTACCGTTTAAAAACCTTAGAGCCTGAATGCCTGCAAAAACCGGAGCCGTATTATCTCCTGTACTAATTAAGGCTTTTGGACTTTGAGAAGAAATATTTAAAGAACTATCCCTAGCTTTAACACAAACTCTATAGTTATTTCTAGGACTTAAACCTTCAATATCAAAATTAATAGTCGAACCAGATGAATATGGAGATGAAGATAATGGAGATCCTGTAACCTGTGACCCTGTCACACATGGATCAGAGTCTGGTAAATTAGGGTGAACAGCCGAGCTTAAGAAAATCAGGTAATCATTAGCTCCATTTAAAGCATCATCGCTTTCTCTTAGCATTGCAGTCCATGAAAGATTAAGCTTTGTTTCAGGCTCTAGTGAATCTCTTTGAAGAGTCAAAGTAGAATTAAATTCTGGAGGAGTTAAGTCCCCGATTTCTACTGATTGAACATTCATATTCATTTCAGATTGACTTAAAGAATCTACGTCTCTAACTATAAAGCAATACTTTGAACCTTCATTTAAAGTTCCTGAAGCTACTACTGTTGTTGGAGTGTCTCTTGGTTCATTTATAACTACATCATTTACATTTCCATAAAGACCAAAAATACTAGGACAAGCCTCACCAAGGTTTACATTTGCTCTAAATATTCGCCTTCTTTGTATTAGCCCTAGAGAATCAGTCCATGGAACCGTAAGGTTAACACTCCCATTTAAAAGACTGATTCCAGTAGCTCCTGAAGTTCCAGGAACACCGTTATCTGGCATGGTTAAAGATAAGGTCTCATTATTTTCATCACATACATCAGACGCATTACATGCTGAAACCCTAAAAGAATAAGTAATTTGATCACCAAGGTTATTAATAACTTCAGTCATCTGAGCTAAATCATTAATTATGACCTCAGGTGTGCTTGGAAACTGACTCCTATCTGTTGCAGTTCCTATATACTTAAAAATCTTATAATGTGAAATGATCTGATCAGAAGTTAAAGCCCAGCCAACAGTAGCAGATTGTACATCATTTAAAACTAATGATTGAATCCCATCAAATGTTGGAGCAGTACTTGCTTCAAGAGTCACAGTTAACTGCTGCCCTAAATCTCTTAAACCTTGATTTACATCAATAATAGCAGCACATCTATAACGATATGTTTGTCCTTCTATTAAACCACTGTCAATAAAACTTGTTTCTTCTTTATTATCTGTTTCTAGAATTACTTCACCATTTCTTTTTAAAACAAACATAATTGCTTCATTCGGTATTGCAAATTGGATTTGAATACCATCATAAGCAATAGCACTAGCACTTAAGCATGTGCTTTCACCAATTTCAGACAACTTATCTTTAGTTTCTGTTTTTGTTAGACAACCAGAAAGAAACAAAAGAGTTGAAGATAGTATTAAAAAATATTTAATCATCATTACGTACCTTTATGAAAGTAATTTCATGTATTTAATATCGGTGCACACAACACTCAAATTACTTAAAACACAGACTAATCTTGTTTTGATACGATATAAGTGTTCCATAAATTAAACACTGGACGTTTTTTTTACAAGTTTCTAAATTTAAAATTCAATCAAAATAATCTTCTAAAAAAATTTTATCTTATGCTAATTAATTTATTAAATTAAAGTCTATGACTTTATTGGTCTTAGTAACTTTATACAGCTCACTATTTTTTAGCACTGTCTTAAACTGATACAACTAAACTTAATTTAAAATTACTGGGCTTAAATCCCGACAGTACAATGTAATGTCTGTTGAAAAATTTGGAAAGTACCTCTTATTAGAAAAACTAGCTGTTGGTGGAATGGCTGAAATTTTTTTAGCCAAGACATCTGGAAGCAGAGGTGTAGAGAAATTCGTTGTTATAAAGAGGATACTTCCTAAATACTCTTCAGATCCAAACTTTATTGAAATGTTTGTTGAAGAAGCTAAGTTAAACGTAAATCTCTCTCACAGCAACATTGCTCAGATATTTGATTTTGGTATCGATGGGAGCCAGCTCTATATCGCCATGGAACATGTCGCGGGTAAAAACCTTAGACAACTCATCAAGCAATCTCCAGATTCTAAGCTTAGTATTGAACATTCACTTTATGTGATTATAGAAGCAGCAAAAGGTTTAGACTGCGCTCACCGCTCAACTGAAAAATCTAGTGGTGAGCTTTTAAATATAGTTCATAGAGATATTAGTCCGCAAAACATCATGGTTAGTTTTGAAGGAGAGGTAAAGGTAATCGATTTTGGTATTGCAAAGTCTGGATCAGATGAGCTACCTGAAGTAACACGTATACAAGAACCTCAAGATGATGAAGCAACAAAATCAACCTTTCATGAACTTGAAGCAACCAAAACTGGTGAGCTTAAGGGTAAGTTTACTTACATGGCTCCTGAGCAAGCCATCGGTGCTAAAGTTGATTTAAGAACTGATGTGTTTTGCTTAGGGATAGTTTTATGGGAGCTTCTATCAGGAAAAAGGCTTTATAAGTGTATTAGTGAAATTAAAACACTTGAAAAAGCACAGGCTGCAGAGATCCCTGAACTTCCTGAAAATATCCCTCAACGACTTAAGGAAATAACATCCAAAGCTCTTACTAAATCTATTGATGAAAGATACCAATCAATGGGAGAGTTTTTAAAAGACTTAACAATATTTTTCCATCAAACATATCCTGCTTTTTTAGAACAAAATTTTGCAGAAGAAATAAAAAGTTTATTTCAAAATGATATAGAGGCTACATCAAGTAAGCTTGTAGATTTTTCTAAGATTAAGGTTTTAGATACTGATAAAAACAAAGAAGAAACTTCCGAAGATCGAACTCAAGTTTCAACCTTAAGCGCCCCTATTCCAATTAACTCTCAAGTTAGAAGTAGTGAGAGGCCACGCAAAAGAAGAGTCATTAGAAGAAAAAGAAAGCGTGTTAAATAATTACACACGCTTCCTTACTTTTAAAATTAAAGCTCTATTTTAAGCACCTTTTTTAATTTTTAAACACCTTTCTTCAACATCAAGTCTTTGAAGAAGTGCTTTTTTTACACCTGGAGACCATTTTGAGTCCCTGATTTCTTTTTCACTTAAACTCTCCTTAGGCTTTATTGAACCACAATAATAAGGAGAAAAAGTGTAGGCAAAAGACCTTTGAAGCCTTGCTGGAAGCTCATCAATCTTTTTTGAATACTCATTAAAGGATTCATCAATAAAATCTAAATACCCTTCTCTTTGAGTGCTAGGAACAATTCCACCAAGAATAGCGTTCTTTTCTTTTAACGCTAATTTTTCATCTTTTGAAAAAATCTTATCTAACCATTGTTTCTTATCTTTTGAATAAAGAACTCTTGATGAAAGAGCTGATAGTTCCGCTCGTCTACTCTTATCTCTTTTAAGCTCTTCTTTAAGAGATTTCTCAAAAGCTTGGCTTCTATATACGGCAAGTTTAGTAATAAGCCACCACCTTCTATCCTGGTCAATTTCAAAACCTAGATCAAAATCACACTTAGTAAGACATGATTTCACCGAAGCTAAATCCTTATCTGTAGACATCGTGATCCAGCTTCCAAATAGTATTTTCTTTAAATCAGTATCATCAGTTTTTGCTATATGATTTTTAAAGAAAGAAGCCACCTCATTCCTATCTTTTTTTGCTTGCTCCTTATCAGTGTAATAATAATAAAGTCTTTGATAAGAACCTCCGCCAGAGATTTGACCAGTAACGCTATTTAAAACTGTACTATCTTTCTCATCATTTAATTGGCTTACAATTATTTCATGCATTTTTTCAGGCTTTAACTCAGCCATTCTAACCATTGACCATAACGAAGCCCAAACCTGAGACCTTAAAAGTGGATTACTTATCTTACCTAGATCCTTTGAAAAAGATTTAAGTGATTTTTCGTCTAAAACAACTTTCACATAATCATGATCATCCCAGTTAGGAAAAACAGCACTTGGACAATTCATTTCTTTTTCAGGCTTCCAAGAACTTACTTTTTTATCATACTTAAAGTTAAATTCTTTATCTGGAGCTTCTACAACATTTGATTTTGTCCAGATGGCTACTCTTGTCTTGTGCGGCCTAAGTACGTCTAGTCCACTTACAAAACCTTGATTAAAATCAATTCTCTTAAGTTTTCCTTCTTTACATACAGGAACAGCTTTAACACTATTAAGGCCTTCTTTTTGAAGCCATGCAGTGGTCCAGCCTGAAAGGTTTTCTTTGGTATTTTTTTGTAGCTCTCCCATAAAGTCAGTGAGTTTTGTATTCTTCTCGGCAAACTTCTTAAAATAACTTGCAAGACCTTTTTTAAAGTTCTCAACCCCTATTAAGAACACCAATTGTTTTAAAGACGAAGCACCTTTTCCGTATGTGATACCATCAAAGTTTGTTAACGCCACTTCAGTACTATCAATGTCAGCCTCTATTGGGTGAGTTGTTCTCCACTGATCAGTTGAGTACGCCCACTGCTTAGTTCTATTAAAAAACATAAGCCATGCTTCTTTAAACTCAGTCGCTTCATGTGTAGCAGAGTTTGCCATAAAAGTTGCAAAACTCTCATTAAGCCATAAATCATTCCACCAGCTCATAGTCACTAGGTTACCAAACCACATATGCGCCATCTCATGCATAATAACATTTGCTAAGCCATGTCTTTGAGCTCTAAGAGGTTTTGCATCTCTTGAAACAGTTCTTTCATTAAAAGTCACTGCTGCTACATTCTCCATAGCACCAGAGTTAAAGTCTGGAACAATAACTTGATCATATTTAGTATACGGATAAGGCGTTGAAAAATAATTTTCAAAATACTTAAAACCGCTTTCAGTGATTTTAAACCAAAACTCAGGCTTTACAAACTTTGCAAGTGATTGTCTTGCAAAAAGCCCCATAGGAATAGTTCTTCCATTAACTTCAGCACTCTTTCTCCAAACTTTATAAGGACCAGCGTGCAGAGGAAATATATAAGTTGAAAACTTAGCTGATTCAGGAAAAAACCAGTGAACACCATTTTCTAAAATAGCTTTTTTATTTTCTTGGACAGAGCTTATAACCTTCCAGTCATCTGGAGTAACCACATTAAGAGTGTATTTAGCCTTTAGATCTGGTTGGTCAAACAAAGGCGCAAACTCATTTGCATCATATGGCTCAAAGTCAGTATAAACATAAACTTTGTTATCAGTTTCATCTTTAAACCTATAAAGCCCAGAGCCTGTTTTACTAAACTCTTTCGTAAAACTTACAGCAACCGTATTCTTTCCTTTTTTCATATGTTTTTTAGGAATAAGGATAAAGTTATCGTTTTTAGTAAAGTCTTTAACTTCTTGTTTATTAACAATTACCGCTTCAACAGATCCTTTTACAAAATCAACACTAAGATTAATCGGCTTAACAAGCTCAAAACCTATTGTTGAAACACCGCTGTATGTTTCACTTTCATTAGCCTTTGAAAGGTTAATACTAAAATTATACGACACCTCTCTTATATTTTCTGATCTAAAGCTTGCATCTTTTTGATAAAGACCTTTTTTATTTTCTCTTACTACTTCCTTTTGAGTACAACTTAGGACTGATAAAGTTAACGAAACTAATGCAAACAACTTAATGGCGCGCATATAAACTCTCCTTACGGTTTTAATAATTTTTAACCTTTTTTAAACTAAAAATGCAGATTTTAAAAGCCTATAAAACATGCCGCGCCCCCTTATTAAGCAGAATCTGCAGGTTTTAGGTCTAGCTTAAGTTTAACTCTTAGAGAAAGGCGTAATAAAATAAAAATCATGTTTTTAGGAGGCATATATGAGACTTAAACTGTTTTTACTTTCTTTATTAGTATCATTTTCCTTTATAGCAATTGCTGAGCATTTTAAAGTTCCAAGTGGCAAATACAGCCTACATTCAGCTAACTTATACAACCTAAAACACGTCCTTCTTTTTGACACCAGATCAAGTGCAAACCGTGAAAAAATAATTGCTTTAAAAGAAAAGCGCTATACTTGTAAGAACTTTCCCTCAAGTAAAGTGCAATGTTATAAATACTTTAAAGACGCTGAAGATGATCTTGAACTTCCAGGAAGTGAGTTTAAGAAGCACACTCCATATTTTGACAGCAATGCTAGAGTTGACCTTGTTTCAGAGGCTGAACTGATCTCAATTTTTCAAGTAGATCAAATTGTTGAAACAGAGGCTGGCCAAAATAACAATTACAAAGTCTACCTCAATCATGAAGACGGCATAAAAAGACTTGATATAGAACTTAATGGAAAAGCTCACCGCTATTCATTTGAAACACCCGACCTGCTTTCAAAAATTTACACAAAAAGAAAAAAACTAGATCGTAATGAACATAAGGAGTACACTTTCTTTTTAGAATTTAGAAAAGAAGGACAATGATAACCGCTAAAGAAAGAAGCCGCCTCAATTTATTCTTAAATCTTTGTTTGGATTATGCTGCAAGTTTTATTGAAGTTGGAGGCTCGACATCAAGGCTTGAAAGAAAAATTTCAGAGTTAGGCTCTGTTTATAACCTTGATGTTCAAATTTTCTCTACCCCTTCAGCTGTTATCCTCTCTCTTCAAGATACTGATGGAGAATCAATCACTTCCATGAGAAGGGTTCAAGAGGATCAGATTAATCTAAGTAAACTTAAAGATCTAAATACCCTGATAAATCAAGCTATTGAAAAAGAGATTAGCGCAAAAGAGGCAAAAAGACTTTTAGATGAAATAAATGACTCTAAACCTATATATCCCATAAGCGTTCTCTACTTAAGTGCTTTTTTAGTGGGTTTTTTTTCAAGCTTCTCAAAATTTGGAAATTTTAAATACGCAAGTTTTGCCGGCGCTTTTTCTCTTTTTATAACCGGCGTAATCTCTCCATTCTTTCATAAGTTTAATTTTACAAGAATCTACATTATTTTCTTTAGCCTCACCTTAACAACAATAGGCATTGGCCTTCTCTCTCACTTTTATAACTTCCCTATTGAACAAGTTCTTATTGGAGCTGTTATATTACTTTTACCTGGCTTTAGAATAACTAATGCAGTTTCAGAACTAGCAGAGCATAATTTTACTTCAGGTACTGTAAAAATGGCCAAGGCTATCATTATACTTATAGCCCTTGGAGCCTCTTCAGTTATTGCTCAGGAGATCTTAGAACTTATGCTTGGATCCGAATTAAGTATGAATATCTCGGAAGGAGCAAAACTTCCTTTTATAAAACAGCTTATATCTATATTTATACTCATCACTTGTTTTTCAATAACGTGCTATATTCCAGTTCGGTCTATTGCTATAGCTGCTTTTGCAGGAATAAGTGGCTGGAGTGCTTTTTACTTTTTAAGCCTAAGTAGCGGAGTCTACATCTCTTCATTTATTGCAAGCTTCATCATTGGCTTTATATCCTTAAGTTTCTCTAGGTTTTTTAAAGTCCCAAGCCAAATCTATTCTGTGCCAGGTATTATTTCTTTAGTTCCTGGGCTTTTTGCTTTTATTCTACTTTATAGATCAAGCTCTAAATTTGCTGAATCAAACTCATCCACACCAGCTCTAGTCTCTCTTTTAGTGGCCTCTTTAGTCTTTGGCCTCATCTCAGCAAGGGTTCCTTTTCAAATTCATCAAAATTCAGAGCCTGTTGATGATTAAACCTCTCTTCAGGACTAAAGTTCCTTATGTACCTTTCCGATACACTTATTAATGAATAAGACATCAAACTTTACCTTTGTTTCTATAATTTTATTACCAGCTCTGCTGCTCTTTTTTCAAAACTGCTCTGAGCTTATAGGCCAAGACAGTCAAATGACCTCTAAAAGCAGTATAAACTCTATAAAACTTCCTCCACTACTTCTTACATCTTCTCAAACACTTGGCTTTAGCACGCAAGCTAGCTGTAATAAATTAACTCAAAACACCCTTCTCTATAGCAAGAACTCTCATCTTTGCTTTGAAGCAACAAATGACTGTGAACTTAGCCTACTTAAAGAGAAAGGCTTTGAAGCAGGTGAAGACAGCTGCTCAGAAGCTATATTAGATACAAACTTTAACCCTGATACACTCACAGCAAAAACAGCCTCAGATCTTGGTTATGAGCTTAGTGAAGAGCTTATATGCTCTCAACAATACCTTCAGATGATTAACCTAGAAAGCGGCATATGTGTTGAAGCAAGAGATGGTTGCCAAATCTCCTATCTTGAGTCCTTAAAGTACAACTTTGATGAACTTAATCTTTGTGCTCAAATTAACTAAGACTTGAAGAGACATAAAAAACCTCACCCCCAACCTCAAAAAACAAAAAAGCCTGCTCCTCCCCTACATTTAAAATCCTATAAGGAATTTTAAGTGATTTTTTAAAAAAATTAAATTTAGACATCTTCTACCTCCCCGTAAAACTGACTAAACTAAGTATGCATTTAAAAAAACTTCGCAGGGTCAAACCTGTGGGCTCTAGAGGCTACAAGTCATTCATCTTTCGGACAGTCTTAGCCTGCTTGAATAATTTTCACGACATTACAGATATGTTTAAAATATAAGCATATCTATGCTAACCCTAAGCCAACATTCATTTTTATATTGTTTATTTAAAAAAGGAGTTTTTACTGTGTCTCACCTAAGTGTTTTTTCTGTAATTTTTAGTTTATTTATTAGCTTTTCATTAAGTCACGCCAAAGAGTCTACAGACTATGTCTGCCAAGATGATAAAGAGTATGGCTCAAGCACTTTAGAAATAAGCCTCAATATAGAAGATGAGCAACCAAGCATTCGTAGCGCTCATTGGAGTGCAGAAAATGGGACTATTTGGTTTAGTGCTGATAAAGGCGTAACAAGCACAAACACCTCACCTGACTTAAATGAGCTTGAGTTTAGGAATACAGAAAAAAAAAGCAGTGACACTTTAGCCTTAAGATTAGAGCAAAGTGAGTACCAAAACATGACCAACAAAGAAGATGAGCTTAAGTTTAGTGCCTACACTCGTAACTCTAGAGGGTATATTTTTATTAATGAGCACAGCTTTCAGTGTTCATTAGATCTCATTGGTGAGTAAAAAAGATCTAAAAAGTAGAGAGTTTTTTTATAGACTTATTGGATCATACTTAATAGAAACTTGAGAATTTGCTGGAGGTCTGTAACTTCCAAAAAAAGCAATATAATTTCCTGAGCCAAAGTACTTATAGCCATCTGTTTCAGTCTCATCTATAGGAACATTTACTGTAACATCTTCACTTCCATCATTATAAGTGTAGGAGACTTGAAGAGTTTCAATTTTAGGAAGTTCAGCTAGATCAAACTGTGAGGCAACTTCAATAATATTTGTCGTAATTTGTGAAAGCTCATCACTGTAATCACTATCATCAATATCTACTACAAAACCACCAGAGTCTGTTGCAAACTTATGGTTGATATTTAGAAAATGACTCCCTGTCATTTTTGTAATTGCATATGTTCTATACTCATCAGAATTACCAAAATAGTTTGTAAGGTAATTTAAATAATCCGCCGGATCATGATAAACAGCTCCACCAGGATCGTTGTTACCATTTGCATAATCAGGCACAAGATAATCACGAGAAGCATCTCTTTCATCAGTAATTAAGATTGTAGCAAAGAAAGCATCATCTCTTAAAAATCCTGCAGCATCTGGGCTATGCTCTAAAAAGGCCTTTAATGATTGCATTTCTCTTTCATCACCAATGTATTCAGCTACATTTTGTCCACCAGAATTATAATCTCCACAATGATTCGCAGCTGCTACATTAAAGTTTGTATCAAAGTTTCCAATTGGGTCTGGATTACTTGAATCAATAAATTTTGGTAGAAGTCCTCCATTAGTTGAATCTGAACTTGTCGCCTCTCCAACATGAAGAAGATTAAATTTTGGAAGGTTTGTTAAGCTTGTATCATCAAGGTAGGCATAATAAGACCAAGCCGTTGTGGTGATAACACCAATTCTATAGTCATAACCTAAATTTACAAAATCAGAAATAAAATCACTGATGTTATCTCTTACGTTTTGAATTTCATCTTGCATACTAATAGAGCAGTCCACCACCCATAAAATATCAATTTTATCATTTACCTGCTCAGATAAATCAAAGGTATTTTGAGATGGCTGCACGCTTACGCTTCCACCACCACAGCCAAGAGTAAGGCTTAAGGTAAGAACTACTATTAATTTCTTAAACGATTTCATCAAGACTTTAATCGGTATTATTTAATAAGGAAGCTTCCTTAAAACCTATATAATAAGAAAGTCTTAACGCTAAATGTTTTAGTCTGATACATTTAGCTCTTTTTTTTACTATAAAATGTATTGAAAACTGCCTAAAACACCAAAAAACTGTGACTTATCCCAGTAAAACTTTGGCTCAAGTTTAAACAAGAAGTCACCCTTATTTAAAACAAAACCAAGTGTCCCAACCACTCCAACATTGGCTCCACTTGAGGTTTTATTTTCATTATTAAGCATAAAGGAAAAGTCTGAGTAATTTACTAAAAGCCCTAAGCCTCCATATATTGACCAAGACTTTGAGTGCTTTAATCTAAAAGGAAAAGTTAAATCTGTTAAAATAAACATTCCATCAGCTCCTCCTTGAGTCACATCATCTAGCGAAGTAACCCCTCCAAAGTGAGCTACTAAACTAATATCAAGTGGAATAGATTTAAACAGCCAACCAGGTCCTGAGAGTTTTAAACCAAAACTTGTCTCATTAGATGAAACATCTTCTCCTCCAAACTCAAACCCGTAGTTTATAACACCAGCTGTAAAACCAACAGCTTTAACAAAAGACAGAGGGTAACCTTTCCATTTTTGCATATTAGAAGCTTTACTAGATTTTGAGGTTTGTTTTTTTAATTTTGATTTACTTCTACTACTCTTCTTACTAAATGGAGTTTTCTTTACTTTAGATTTTTTTTTAAACCTTTTCTTAAAACCAACGACATCTGTATCTAGAATATATCCATAAAGACCTTTTTTTATACGAACCTTATGAAATAAACCAAAACCCTCTACACCAGGTCTTGCTTTCTTAGTGCCATAAAGTTTTTTACCCTTTGGAGCGTAGGCAAGAATACGAGAGTCAAAAGAAGCTTTCTTATATATAGGGGCTTTTGATTTTCTTATAACAAGAACAGTTGCTTTTTCTGCACTTGAAGGAAATGATAGTGTTGTTAGTAAAAATAAAATAAGAATTCTATAAAGCATGAACTCTATTATATTCTCATAACAAAGAGGAAGTGAAACCTATTTTATAAAAAAATTAGGTTTCACTTTATTCCTCCACACTCGCTAAACATAGGTCTGGCTTTATAGCCTCTTTAAAGTATAAACGGCGTAGAGTTCCGGGTTTCAAAACCAAAGCTGTTAATTTGGACCCCCATAGCTCTTGCCAAAGGAACAAACAAATCCCCCTGTGTTCTTAAACTAACTAATAGACTATTATTAACAAGTATAGAGTCTTCAATCCTCCCACCTCTTGTCTGTGTTTTTAACCCACTTGACGTTCCAGGCACAACAGGTCCTCTTAAAATTTTTCCAGATGTGTAATTACCCGCACTTCTTCCACCAATAAGAATAATCGGCTGCCTTCTTGTATCATGAGTACCCGTAGAAACTTCACTAGTTAACATAATACAAGTATTCTCTATCATTGGATGACCATCAACATCTAAAGTAGTAGAGAGATCTTGTACGAAATCTGCTATTTTTTTGAAATATAGCTTTAAAGAGGCATTCATACACCTTTGAGCATTTATATCACTTCTAAACTGACCAGTACTTGGATCTATTCTTGTATAATGAGAGACTAGATGATGAAAATTTGTTGCGGCAGATGGGTTACCAAGCGCCATCCACTCTTCATTAATTTTACCCATCCCTGTTTGAGGATTTCCTTCTTTGTCTGTCCATACCATTTGATCATAAGGAGGGTCTCCTGGTATAGACATAACAGCTACTCTTTTTGTATCAGCCATAAAACTACATTTAATTATTTTTAAAGCTTGAGATATTCTATCTAGGCCATTTAAGTTAGCGTTTTCTAACCTACCAGGGTCTGTTATCGAAGCTAGCGTTGATTTAACGATACCGTTATTAGGATTTGCCTTTTCTAGTGATCTTTTAAAATTAGCTAGTTTATTAGCTTCATTTCCTGTACCTGTAAGAAGTTTTGCTATTCTGTCAGTTGACCGCCCAAGTAAATTAAAAAGCTCTTCATTAATGGCCCTAAGCTGAAGATCTTCACTACTTGCACCAACCTGGTACTTAAGAATTGGCCCTACGACTTTATCATAGAAAGACTCAACTGTAGTAAACATGGGTTGTCTTAAGAATTTATCATCAAAACAAATTGGAGCACCTCTTCCAATTCCCAAATCAATTCTTGCAACAGACTTATTAAGTCTCTGCCCAAGAACCCAATCAAAGGAGGCCCCCATTGGCTCGTTGTACTGAAGCTGAGCCGAACTTGCTTCACCCTCTACACAAGCATTGGTAAGAATATTTGCATAAGAAATATCATGAGCATTACTCCAATAAGTTCCTCTCATATTCTCAACAATCGTAAGATGTTCTTTAAATGGATTTAAGTCTGACATATAATCTGGAAGACTAAAACCAAAACTTGCACTGGCATCAGCAGTAGCTATCTCATCTCCAAATTCTACTCTTGTTGTCCACCCATAGTACTTAGGAATTATAAGAAGCCTCATTGGCGCAGAACTGGATTGAGCAAATGATTTATAAATTGGAAGACTACTTCCAATCACTCCTCCAGCTGAAGCTGTACTCATTAATTTAAGTAATTCTCGTCTTGTTAACTTACTGCTACTCATGACTCTCACCTCTTTTTCTCTTTAAGAAGGTTTCAGTATTTATAAGGTTATTGATGAAGGATTTAAATGTTTTGTCAGAACTCTTTTTTAGTTTTTCATCATGTGATGAAAATGCACAGCTGTTTGATTCCTCTTTTTCTTCACCAGAAACATACTCTAGAAGTCTTTGATTCATACATGATTTAAAACCAGAAGATGCTGTAACTTTTCTAATCATATCAACCGAGTTATTAAATGAAATATCAATATCTCCTATTCCACTCAGTTCTCCAGAGGCAATAATATCTAACGTATAGGCTGTGTTATTAATTGTGAATGTTTCTGTTAAATTAAAACTCCCAACATTACTATAGTTTTCTAACCCACCACCAATATTATCAATAGATTGGTGACAAAACGCACATGATTGCTGACTTGAATGCATGATTTCAAGCTTCTCACGACTAGTTAAGGTTGTTGGATCAAAGCCCACAGGCAGTTCCTCAAGTGATGGAATATCTGCAGGTGCTGACGGCATTTCGTGACAAAGTAGCTGCTCCAACATAAAAACTCCGCGCTTAATCATACCATTGTTATTTTCATTTGAATGTACAGATAAAAAAGCAGGATGAGTTAGAATACCTTCTCTCTCATCAGCACTAAATCTTTTGTAGACGATCTCATTTCTATCAGAAGGATAATCACTTTGCATTTCACTATACTCAACTCCATAAAGTGGTGCAGAGCTTTTAGTAACAGCAAAAGTCTGACCTGAAAAAATATTCATATATTCTAAGTTACTACCAATATCTGTTTTTATTTGATCGTCAATTTCCGGATCAAGAGAATTTGGCCGAGTAAGAAGTTCAGTCCATTGAACGCCTTCTATACGAGAGCGTCTCAAAGCAAAATTTGTATACTTGTCAATAGGCGCATTGACTATTTTATTTAATTTTAAAAGATCTTTAATGTACTTCACAAGACTTTGGTTCGCTTCAGGCATTGCAAAAAGTCTTTCTACTTGCAGTGCAAGTTCAACTTTATCTTTTAACAACCCTTCTCTTGCCTTATCTAAAAGTTTTTGATCTGGAGGACCGTCAACAATTGAAAAAGATAGAAATGAAGCTATTTCATAATCATCAAGTTCAACGATGTCTTCTAAGCTTGCTTCATTTAAACCAATCTCAGTTCTATAAAAGAATGATGGATGCATCAAAAAATACATATGAACAAATGTCCATTGCCACTGCACATTAGCACCATTACTAACTATTGAATCTAGCCTAGCCTTAAGATCCGCCTTTTCATCAGAAAGCAACGGTCTTCTTAAAAGACTTAGAGAATACTTATTAATTGTAGCTTCTAAACACTCTTCAGTAATTGTATACCTACATTCACTCGGAGCGGCATAAAACTGAAATGCATTACGCTTGCCTTGCCCCTCAAAATTTGCTCTCCAACGGTCTAGAGCAATTGCATCTACTGTTAGTCTTCCTGAGTCATTTGTAAAGCCAAGAGAGGGAATTGACTCAAAGAACATGGTGTAATCCACTGGAAAATAAAATCCAGCATAGGCCTTTTCTATAACTGATCTTATTTGGCTTTGTGATAAACGACGTACTTTCTTTTTATTTAGGCTGCTTTTAAAATCACAGACACTTATTGAATTACAAAAATCTGAAGAGGAAACTAGGTTCACAAATGAGTTTAACCTTATATAATCACTTGATCCTAAAGTTATCAGCTCTCCACCAGCATGAAAAACCTGGTTAGAAGGTTTTGTTAAAAGTTTACTTTTAGAGGGATCAGATAAATTAATAACTTTTGACAAGCCATTTAATACCTCTTCATCACTTTTACCGAAACTAAAATCAAAAGCTGTGCTTTCAGCAATACCGCCTTTAGAGTGGCAAGAGGTACAGTTATTTGAAATAAAAACTGTTTTAACTGATTGTTTATAACTTTCTAACAGATCGCTTCTACAAGCTTCTGTACCAGACCCATCTATACTTGATAATTCATTTGCTTCAAAACTCCCACCACAGTTTTGAAACAAAAAAACAAGTACTGATAAACTTACTAATAAAAAAAACTGTTTCTTAAATTTAACACTCATTAGATAAGCAATCGTCACTTATTTAATTGAAGTTGAGTTCTTAAAAAAATAAAAAGTGGCTAGACCAAAGTTTTGTGCCAATATGAAACGCATATAGTATAAAGAGCTTAAAAGTGGCAACACTCTTATTACCCATGTACTTCCTAAACCACCCACACCTCTTTGTGTATTACCAATCTTCTTAGCTTGAGTAATTCTTCCTGTAACAACTGGACAAATAACAAGCTGAGCAATTCTTTCACCATCTTCTATTTTAACCTCTTCATTTCCAAGGTTAATAAGAACATGAGGTTACTCTTTTTTCTCTTAACAAAGAAGTCTATACAGCATGAATTCTCATAATAAAGAACATGGTGTAACCCACTGGAAAATAAAATCCAGCATAGGCCTTTTCTATAACTGATCTTATTTGGCTTTGTGATAAACGACGTACTTTCTTTTTATTTAGGCTGCTTTTAAAATCACAGACACTTAAAAACGTAAGATATTGAAAAATACTCTAGATGAGTGTTTTAGTAGTTTATTTTTTAGCTATTTCAAAGTCTTATGGTTTCAAAACTAAAACGCTTTAGTTTACCCCTGTACTTCCAAAACCACCTTCACCTCTTTGTGTGTTATCAAGCTTCTTAGCTAGGGTGACTCTCCCTGTAACAACTGGACAAATAACAAGCTGAGCAATTCTTTCACCATCTTCTATTTTAACCTCTTCATTTCCAAGGTTAATAAGAATGATCTGAATCTCACCTCTATAATCTGAATCAATAGTTCCGGGTGTGTTTAAAAGTGTAAGACCTTTTTTAAGAGCTAGACCACTTCTTGGGCGTGCTTGAACTTCATAACCTAGAGAAACCTCCATAGAAAGACCTGTAGGAATAAGCACACGCTCCCCTGGCTTAACCGTCATAGGCTCATCAATCCTAGCTCTTACATCCATGCCACTTGAGCCTGGAGTTTTATACTGCGGGAGCTCTCCTTTAAAATGATCTAAACGTCTTACCTTAAGTTCAACCTCTCTTCTAAAACCTGCAGTGTCTAAAACCTGCCCACCCACTGTGTCAGCAATGGCTTCTAGAATTTGCTTTATAGGAAGCTGCTCCCCTTTTTCTTGAAGTGTTTTAAAAACTCCTTCAGCTAAACCAGCGATATCTTTAATTTTTTCTTTAACCATTTTTTCTCACCCTTCTTCTTCTTATCTATTTATTACCAGAACCTAAAACTATAATCTGAGGCTCTTTAGTAAAGTATTTTTCAAAAAATTGATTCATTTGACTAGCCGTGATGGACCGCACCTCTTCTTCAACAAGTTCAACAGGTCTGTATTTGCTAAAAAGAAGCTCATTTAATGCAAGCGAAGACATCCTTGAATCAAGCTCATCTTCTCCCATTAAAACCTCTCCTAAAAGCTGGTTTCTATAAAGCTCAAGCTCTGAATCTTTAAAACCACCTTCAGCAAGCCTTGTAACTTCATCAATAACAAGCCCTATAACCTCTAATGCTTTATCATCCTTAGTTGCTACATATATTGACAAAACTCCTGTATCTAAAAAGCATTGCAAATAAGAATACACAGAATAAGCAAGCCCTTTATCTTCCCTAATAATTTGATAAAGGCTTGAGGTCATACCTCCGCCTAAAGCTATATTAGCAATATAAGAAGCAAGCCTTTCATCATCAACGTAGGCTGGAGCAGGAAAATTAATAAGAACATGGGTTTGCTCTGTTTTTTTCTTAATAAAGTTTGTACTTGAATGAAATTTTGGCTGTTCTTTTTTAAGCTTAGCCTCAACAGGTTTTAATGCACCAAGAAATTCTTTAGCTGTTTTAACAACATCATCATGCTCTACATTACCACTTACAGAAAGCACCATTTGTTTTGGAATATAAGACTCTTTATATGTTTTTATAAGATCTTCTTTAGTAATTGAGTTTACAGACTCTTCTGTTCCTAGAATAACCTTTGAAAGTGGATGATCTTTAAAAATCTCTTCAAAAGCGTAATCAAAAACAGACTCTTCAAAGTTTTCTTTTGTCATTGAAATTTCTGATAAGACAACTTCTTTTTCTTTTTTTAGCTCTTCTTCATCAAAAGTAGCATTTGTCACAAGATCTGAAAGCACATCAATAGCAAGTTTAGTGTCTTTTGATAAACACTGAACCGTGTAGCTTGTCATCTCTCTTCCTGTTGACGCTCCGATTTCACCACCAACAGCTTCAATTTCATAAGCAATATCTTTTGCACTTCTTTTTTTTGTACCTTTAAAAACCATATGCTCTATTAAATGAGCTATACCACCTAGATGAGGCTCTTCATTTCTTGTGCCCCATAAAATAAAAATACCGGCATGCACTGAGGCCATACCGGTAACTTTTTCAGTCAAAACTCTTAATCCGTTATCAAGAGTCGACTTTCTAAATTGTGAATTACTTAAATCTTTTGTTATCACTTCTTCCTTTTTGTAAAAAAATTAGTGAGTTTCTTTAGCTAAAAGTGATTTTCTACTAAGCTTAATTCTTCCAGCTCTATCAACATCAAGAACCTTTACATCAACTTGATCACCCTCATTAATCACATCAGTCACGTTTCTAATACGCTCGTGAGCAATCTCAGAGATATGAAGAAGGCCCGTAGTATTTGGAAGAACTTCAACTAAAGCACCAAAATCCATGATCTTAACAACTTTACCTGAATATGTTTTTCCTACTTCAGCTTCAGCACAAATTCCTTCAATAATTGAAATCGCTTTTTTAGTCGCTTCTGAATCTGTACTTGATACATGAATTTTTCCAGAATCTTCAATATCAATCTTAACACCAGTTTGTTCAACGATTGATTTAATCATCTTACCACCTGGGCCAATCACTTCTCTTACCTTATCTGGCTTAACTTGAATCGTTACAATTCTTGGAGCGTGCTCAGAAATAGAATTTCTTGGAGTGTCTATAACTTTCTCCATCTCACCTAAGATATAGTTTCTACCTTCATTTGCTTGAGCTAAAGCTTGCTCCATAACATCAAAAGAGATTGAATCAATTTTAATATCCATTTGAAGAGCTGTAATGCCTTCTCTAGTTCCAGCAACTTTAAAGTCCATATCACCTAAATGATCTTCATCACCTAAGATATCTGTTAAAACTGCATTCTTTTCTCCATCAGTAATAAGACCCATTGCAATACCTGCAACATTCCCTTTTATTGGAACACCAGCATCAAGAAGTGAGAGTGTCCCGGCACATACTGTACCCATAGAAGATGAACCATTTGATTCTAAAACTTCACTAACAATTCTTAAGGTGTATGGAAACTCTTCACCTGGAAGAACTGCCTCTAGTGCTTTTTGAGCTAAGAAACCGTGACCAATTTCACGTCTACTTGTTCCGCCCATTCTTCCAGTTTCTCCAACACAAAATGGAGGAAAGTTATAGTGAAGCATAAAGTTTGTACTTGTACGCCCATCTAATGTCTCCATTGCAAGTTCATCATCACCAGTACCAAGAGTTACTGTACCAATTACTTGAGTTTCACCACGTGTAAAAAGCCCAGAGCCATGAGTTCTTGGAAGTAGATCCACTTCACATGTGATCTTTCTTACATCTGTAGTAGATCTTCCATCTATTCTTTTCCCAGTTTCAAGCACTGTTGATCTTGCTGTATCAAATTTAGCTTTATCATAAACAAAAGCCACATCTTTTTCGATTGCAGCAATTTCATCTTTATCTGTTACACCTTCCGTAAACTTAGCTTTTGCCTCAGCTTTAGACTCATCAAAAGCAGCATATCTTTGCATTTTATCAGTAAGAGATAATGCATGCGATACTTTTGGTTGAATAAAATCTAAGTACTCTTTTGCTTTTTCAGCTTCAGGAGCATAAGGAGTGAATTCTCTTTTTTCTTTATTTCCAACCATTTCACGAAGTTTATTTTGCGCTTCAAAACATGGCTTCATTTCATTATGAGCCCATTTTAATAAATCTAGCGCTTCTGTTTCAGAGATAAACTTTGAACTTCCTTCAACCATTAAAAGACCTTTTGAAGTTCCAGCGATTGTAAACTCACACTGAGAATCTTCAAGTTCTGTTTTAGTTGGGTTTGCCATCCAGTTACCGTCTTTTCTACCAACTGAAATGGAGCAAGTAGGACCAGAGAAAGGAACATCACTAATATGTATTGCTGTTGAAGCACCAATACTAGCTAAAATTTCAATCGGCATTTTTCCATCATAACTCATTACAGTTGCAACAACTTGAGTTTCAAATTGGTAGCCTTCAGGGAAACAAGGTCTGATTTGTCTATCTATCATTCTTGCATTTAAAGTTGTAAGAGTCGTTGGCCTGCCTTCTCTTTTAAAATAACCACCAGGAACACGCCCAGCTGCATACATTTTCTCAGAAAACTCAACAGTTAAAGGGAAGAAACCCATTGTTGAAGCTCTTTTAGAAGAAACCATTGTAACAAGTACTGCGTTTCCACCTGATCTTACTAAAACTGAACCGTCAGCTTGTTTTGCTAACCAACCAGTTTCTAAACTTACTTTTTTTCCACCGAAATCAAATTCGACTATTTTTCTCATTTCGTCCATCTTTGGGCTCCATTTTTTGTATGGGTTTAAAATTACTCTCCAAATTAAACCCGTTATTAATAATAATTTTTTTATTTCTATTTAAAATTTAAATTGCCTAAACGTTAAAAAAGCCCCCTTCTTTTTTCTCCCCCGTGGTAATAACGAGATTTAAAAGAAGTAAGAGCTTTATGAATTAGCAAATTTAGCTAATTATTTTCTTAAGCCAAGCTCTTCAATAAGAGTTCTGTACTTAGAAACGTCTTTTTTCTTCATGTGATCAAGAAGCTTTCTTCTTTGACTCACCATCTTTAAAAGACCACGTCTTGAGTGGTTATCTTTCTTGTTAGCTTTAAAGTGACCCGTTAACTGCTCAATTCTTGCAGTTAATAAAGCAACCTGAACTCTTGAACTACCAGTATCAAGATTTGATTCTTTAAATTGACCAATGATTTGTTTCTTCTCTTCTGTATGTAGAGCCATACCGCTGTCTCCTTTTAATTAGGGCACTAAAACCCTTTAAGTTTAACATACCCCTTTTTAGCCATCGACAAGTCGGTCTAATAGAGCATGGATTTAAAGTATTTAAATCAGTAGACTTTCTAGTATCTGCCTTATCAAAGGTCAACAAAAACCAATAATTTTATAAAGAATCCACCTTCACTAAACCTTTTTAAAAACTCACAAAAATTCCTGCATAGATTATGTACTTTTCATGCAGCCTTAACTCTCAGATCTCACACGTTGAGTATGGCAATGAACTACATTTGCACTCTTAGATACCAGGAAAAAGGAGTGACTGAGTTAAACGTTCGGACTAGCTCATACAAAAAACAGAGCTTTAGAAAGCTCCCCCTAATCAAAGAAGCTGAAACAACAACTAAGGCAAATAATTTCGCCTCAAATCAAAACTAATGCAAAAGAAAAGCAACTCTTTCTCAACACTTCCCTTTTAAAATCGACTTAAAATAAGACTTTAAGAGTCTAGCTCTCTTAAAACTTCACCAAAGTCCCGATTTAATATCTAAGCAAAGGAACTTAAATGATGAGACAAAAACAAATTCTAATAATTACTTTATTAATACCAATTTTTTTATTTTTTCAAAATTGTTCAAATGACGCAACATTATCTAAGCTTGAGGCCAACTCTTCTAACTTAATTGCTATTGATAATGAGATCCCTATTAATGACAGCAGCAACGCTCCTGACTTACTTATTGTAGATAATGATGAAATAGAATCAAATAAAGATGTTTTTTTGGATGAAGAAATCTCAATGGATGATAAAGGTGATGAATTAATAGAGAAAGAAGACTCTTTCCTCGATTCAAAAGAATCCGAAGAAGATATTGATAATGAAAAGCATCTAGCAAATTATATTTGTATACTAAACCATAATGGCAGATCTGTAAGACTCGGCTCTGAGAATAACAACTTAGAACAAAAACGAACTCCAAAAACAATTTGCATGACCAAAGACTTCTGTGAAAACGTAGTGAGTAAAAAAGTTGATGTATTATTAGCTAAATACGCCGTTCAGTGTGAAAAAAATATAGCACATGTAACCCATTTACTTGAAGGCGATTTAATCGACCTTTTAAACAAACTTTAAAAAATTATCAACATAACAAGAGAATTACAAAATGAAATATTTTAATAAACTTATATTAATTAGTACTTTAAGCACTCTCCTATTTTTTTTCCAAAACTGCGGAGCCTCCTTTGACATAAGTAAAGAGGCCTCAAGTTATGAACTTATCGAAATAGATGATGGAGATATATCTTTACCTAATAATAATTCTAATAATTCTAATAATTCTAATAAGCCAAAAATCAGCTCTAAGCCTAATAGTCAATTCACAAATAACAGTCTAAGCTTCTTCGTATGTATTCTTAATAACAACGGAAGATCAACCCAATTGGGGGTTTTAAAGGAAACTTTTGAACAAAATAAAACTCCAGAGACTCTTTGCATGACTAAATCAGCATGTTTAAACATAGTTTCAGAGTTTGTAGCTGTTAAAGAAGCTCGTTACGCTGTCCAATGTGAGAAAAGTAAAGCCGGAGTAAAGCATATATCAGAGGAAGAACTCCTAAGTTTACTCTAAATTACTTCATAAAAGATGAGTTATTAAAAACCCTCTGAATTCTAATTTGACCCTTTTCATCTAAGCTTAAAAGGCCCGCTAAACGACCCGCAGCTCCTATCACTCTTACTAAGCAGCCCTGCTCACTTCTAAAAGCCCTGCGACTTAAAGGAATAAGTCTTGAGGCTGCGGCATTTGGGATTTGACCATTAGAAAAAAGCCTTTCTTCTGCTGGATTAAGCCTTAAGATTTCAGCTTCTGGAACAGATTCAACTAAAGGAACAAAAGCTGGGTGATTGATAAACCACTCCTTCTTTTCTTCAATCTCATAATCTCTAATAGCTTCAGCATCTTCGATAGTAAGCGCTGTATCTATTTTAAAGCTTCCACATGAGGTTCTAAAAAGAGCTGAAAGATGAGCTCCTGAACCGAGTCTTCTTCCAACCTCTACAGCCCATGATCTTACATAAGAACCTTTTGAACACTCAAGCTTAAAACCTATTTTATTACCATCAATAAACTTTAAATCTGATGAGATAAAATCCATAATACGCTTAGGAGTTTGAACATCTAAACCTTTTCTTGCTAGGTCATAAAGTTTTTTTCCATCTTGTTTAATAGCTGAAAACTTTGGAACAGAAATAGATTGAGGTCCTTTTAAAGATTCAAAAACATTTAAGACTTCACTTTCTTTAACTGAGATCTTATCAAAAGTTTGAACCACCTCACCTTCAGCATCATCTGTTGTTGTCTCACTTCCTAAAGTGATAACGCCTTCATAAGTTTTTGAAGTTGAGGTCACCCACTGAGAAACTTTTGTAGCATCTCCTATAAGCATGACCATAAGCCCTTCAGCCATTGGATCTAAAGTCCCAGCATGTCCTACAACTCTAGTTCCTATAATCCACCTGAATTTACCCACAAGATCATGGCTTGTCGGCCCTTTTGGCTTATTAACTAGTAAAAGTCCTGAAAAAGGTGCTGGCTTGTGTTTTTTCACAGTACTTTTAAAACTTACTCAGATTCGCTTATCTGTTCTTTAGATTCTTGTTTATTAGATTCAAGACTGTTTAAAATCTCACTTACTTTTGAGAGCTTATCAATTCCATCATCCATCACAAACTCTAATTTCGGGCAAAACTTCATTCTAATCTCTTTAGCAATTTTTCTTTGAATCTCTGGGCGCATTTCTTCAAGCTCATAAATAACTTCATCAGCAATTCCTTCTTCTGCTCCTCCAAAAACACTAATATAAACTTTAGCGTTTCTTAAATCTGGAGAAGTTGAGACTCTAACAAGTGTCACTAAAGCACCATGAAACATATGATTCATCTGACTCATATACTGGCCTATCACTTCTGATAGAGTTTTCTCTACACGAGAAACCCTTCTAGATTTCTCGCCTGCTGAATTTTTATCTGATGTGTTATATTGACTCAAAATATTTCATCTATCCTTTTAAAGTTCTCTTGCAACTTCTTCATTTTTATAAGCTTCAATGATGTCACCTACTTTTAAGTCGTTATAGTTTTCAATACCTATACCACACTCAAAACCTGATTTAACTTCTTTAGCATCATCTTTAAACCTCTTAAGACTTGATAACTTTCCTTCATAAACCACACGGCCTTCTCTAATAAGTCTGACCATATTGTTTCTATGAATGGATCCATCAACCACAAAAGAACCTGCAATTGTACCTTGCTTAGGAATAGAGAAAGTTTCTCTAACCTCTGCTCGACCTTGTTCTTTTTCAACAATATCTGGATCAAGCATACCTGACATAGCTTTCTTAAGATCATCTAAAAGCTCATAGATGATTCTATAAGTTTTTACTTCAACATTTCTCTCTTTTGCAATTCTTGAAGCTGTTGTATCAGGCCTTACGTTAAAGCCAAGAACAATACCTCCAGAAGTGCTTGCAAGAAGAATATCTGATTCACTAATTCCACCTACAGCTTTATGAATAAACTTAACCTTAACTTCATCACTTTCAATTTTATTAACCATACCAATTACGGCTTCAATAGAACCTGCAACATCTGTTTTTAAAATAAGTGGCAGCTCTTTAACACCTTGATTTTTAACTTTAGCAAAAATCACATCTAAAGACATTTTATCAGCTTCATTAGCCTTAGCCTCTTCTGCAATTTCAACTTTTCTCTTATCTGCTAACTCTACAGCTAGTTGATCAGACTCAGTCACATCAAATCTGTCTCCTGCTTTTGGAGACTCTGGAAGACCCATCACTTCAACAGGAACTGATGGCCCTGCTATTTTAGTAACTTTTCCTTGATCATCCATCAAACGTCTAACTTTACCTGCTACAGTTCCTACACAAATAGAGTCTCCAGTTTTAACAGTTCCTTCTTGAACAAGAAGAGTTGCTACAATTCCTTTTCCTTTTTCAACTTTAGACTCAATCACAACACCTGAAGCTGATCTATCAGGGTTAGCTTTAAGTTCTAAAATTTCAGAATGAAGCCAAACACTTTCTAAGAGTTCTTTAATCCCTTCACCTTTAAGGGCAGAAACTTTTAAACAAACTGTGTCCCCACCCCATTCTTCAGGAACAAGTTCTTTTTCAGCTAACTGCTGCATGATTTTATCAGGGTTTGCGCCCTCTTTATCCATCTTATTAACAGCAACAATAATTGGAACACCTGCAGCTTTTGCATGACTTACAGCCTCAATTGTTTGAGGCATCATTCCATCATCTGCAGCAACCACTAAAATAACAATATCAGTAATATTAGCACCACGTGCTCTCATTTCTGTAAAGGCTGCGTGACCAGGAGTATCGATAAATGTAATCGGCTTATCTTTTTCAACAAAAACTCTATAAGCACCAATATGCTGCGTGATTCCACCAGCTTCACCACTTACTACATTTGCATTTCTAATAGAATCAAGAAGTGTTGTTTTACCATGATCAACGTGACCCATAACTGTAACGACTGGAGCTCTTGGAACAGGAGCTGCATCAACATTACCAAAAGCCACTGTGTCTTGGAAGTCATCAGCTGTTTTGTGTACGTTTTCAGCTTCCCAGTCAAACTCAGGCACGATTAAAGAGATTGTATCAAAATCTAAAACCGCACTCATCTTAACCATCATACCTTGCTTTGCTAAAGCTTTCATAAGTTGAGCTGCTTTTAAACCCATCTCCTGAGCCATATCACTTAGGGTCATTGTCTCATGAACTTTTAAAACTCTTTTATGAGCTGCTGGTTTAGTGATCTCTGTTTTCTTACCAGGCACAAAAGAAACTTTTTTTCTTTTTGGCTGATAGATCATCTCTCTTTTTCTAAAATCTGCAGCTTGAAAGTTTGAAGGCGGTTGTTCTTTAGCTCCAGCTCCTGGTTTTTTCTTAGGAGGTATTGCCGTTCCAGGACCTGCTTTTGCATCTCTTCTTCTTCCAGCATCTGCACCAGGAGTAGGAAATGCCGGTGCAGGAGCTACAAAACCTGGTCTAATACCACGTTGAGCTGATTTTGGACCCGCAGTCTTTGGCCTATCTCCGCCACCAGATCTAGTTGGGTTCTTAACTTTTGATAAATCAATTTTACCAACAATGCTTTTACCAAAAACACGTTCTGTTTTCTTACCAGGTATCTTCGCACTTACTTTTTCTTGAGTCTGACTTGCTTCAACTGAAACACTAGGCTCTTTAGAATCTTCTTCACTTACCTTTACATCTTCAGAAACTTTTGGCTCGGTCACTATTGGGACTGGAGCTGGTACTTCACCAGCCTTTCGCCTGATCACTCTTTTAGTAGTGGTTTTAGGCGCTGCCGCTTCTGCCTCTACAGATTCTTCATCTTCAGTTTTAGTAGCTTTTTTAGAAGAAACTTTTTTTACAGTGGAGACCTTCTTTTTAGTGGCCTTCTTTTTTGTAGTAGCCTTTTTCTTAGTCGCAGCTTTCTTTGTGGCTTTCTTTTTAGTTTTCGCCTTCTTCTTTTTAGTAGAAGTACTAGATGCTTCAGCATCTTCAGCCATTTTTGCTTTTATAGTCGAGATCATTTCATCATCTAAAGCTGACATATGACTTTTAACTGGAAGTTTCCACTCTTTAACTTTATCCATTAAAGCGATCGTTTCTATTCCTAATTCTCTTGCGAATTCAAATACTTTCATTCTAGGCTTTCTCTCTTCTCTCTTTTAATTAATTCTTTTTATAAGTAACACAAAATATTAAACTATAACCACTTACTTATGTTTATTTATGCTTCCTCAGTTGTTTGAGTCTTTGACTCACTCGCTTCACCAGCACCGTTTTCACTCGGCGCTGCAGAAGAGGAATTGTCTAACTCTGCTAATTGTTCTTTTAATCTTTCTTCAGCTAGGGATTTAGCATCTTTACTTGATGTAGCTGCTGCAGCCGCTCCACCAGCACTCACTTCAGCACCCACAGCAACTGGAGTCTGGCTAACAGAAGTCTTGTTTTCTTCAGCAACAACACCTTCTTCAGCTTGCTTTGCTTTTTCTTCATTATATTTTTCTAAAGCAACAGCTGCATTCTTTTGAAGACTTGCCACTTTATCTGCATCTTCATAACCAGGAACCATTTGCAGATGTTCAACTTCACTTTCAACAATAGTCTGTAAAGATCCAAAACTAGATTGAAATAAGTTTTGCGCCATCGTATCCGTCATTCCTTCAATTCTCATAAGGTTAAAAATACTTTCAGCTGTTCTTGCTGCAGCATCTGACTCAGATAAAATATCTAGTTTCCAACCCGTAAGTTTTGATGCAAGCCTTACATTTTGACCACGCTTACCAATAGCAAGACTTAATTGATCATCAGGAACAACAACTTCCATCTCTAAGCTTTCTTCATCCATAAATACTTTTGAAATTTCAGCTGGTTGAAGAGCATTAAACACAAACCTTACGATATCTTCTTCATAAGGTACGATATCAATTTTTTCACCACCAAGCTCTTGTACAACATTTTGCACACGACTTCCTTTAACACCAACACAAGCTCCAACAGGATCTACAGAAGGGTCACTTGATCTAACAGCCATTTTAGCTCTTTGACCTGGCTCTCTTGCTGCATGCACAAGCTCAATAACACCATCTTCAATTTCAGGAACTTCAGTTTCAAAAAGTTTCATTAAGTATCTGCCATCAGCTCTAGACATAATAATCTGAGGACCTCTGTTAGTTTGCCTCACTTCAGAGATATAACCTTGGATTCTATCTCCTGGTTTATAAACTTCACCTGGAATCTGTTCTCTATAAGGAATGTAGGCTTCTGTTCTTCCAAGATCTACAACTATAGAGCCTCTTTCAACACGTCTAGCAATACCTGAAGCTATTTCACCTTTTCTTTGTTCAAACTCAGAGAAAATAATATCTCTTTCAGCGTCTCTTACATTTTGCGTAATGATTTGTCTTGCAAGAGTTGCTGAAATTCTACCAAGATCAGAAACATCCATCTTAATACCAATAGAATCTCCAAGTTGCGCTTCTGGATCTAGTTCTAAAGAATCTGTGTACTTAATCTCAACTTCTTCATCAATAAAGTCTTCATCCTTTACAACCTCTTTAAATTCATAAAGCTCAACTTCACCTGCTTCTTCGTTATACTGAGCCTCAATTTCTCTATAAGTACCATACTTTTTTCTTGCTGCTGCTAATAAGCCTTGTTGAACTGCATTAATGATAAGATCTTTATCGATACCTTTGTCTTTTCCAAGAGCTTCAATCATTCTGCTTATATCTGAAAAAATATTTCCCGCTGCCATATTTTCCTCTCTTACTTGCTTTCTTCTTTAACGTCTTCGCTAAATTTATGTTTATTAATATTTTTAAAATTATAATCGTAATCAAATACTGAATTAGCCTTATGAACATCTTCATAAGGAATAACCTCATTTTCATAACCCTCAACCACAAAGCCGTTAGTATCAACTTTAAGAAGTTTTCCAGTTACTTGTTTAGTTTTAAGCTTAGCCGTAGTCTCTGTTCTAGCTTTTAAAACCACTTTAATTTCTTTTTCAACTTGAGCTTCATAATGCCACTGCTGTTTTAAAAGCCTTTCTAAACCAGGGCTAGAAACTTCAAGGTTATATTTACCAGGAATAGGATCTTCAACATCTAAAAGTAAATTCATTCCTCGAGATACACCTGCGCACTGATCAAGTGTCACGCCACCTTCAGCATCAACATAAACTCTTACCATTCCTGATCCAGAACTGTATTCAACGTCATAGAGTTTTAAGCCATCACGCTCACAAACTTCTGTAGCCATTTCCTTTATTTTTTCTAAAACTTGTTCTTCACTCAATTTTATTCAGTCCTTAAAATATGCTTGTTAATTACCACGAAAACAGTTTCTTGTTTCGGGTATAAAAAAAGGGCCCCTAAAGCGGTGCCCTTAAATATCTTCAATAAAAAGCTCCTTATTACTATCAAAATCCTAATCTTTTTGCAAGTTTAGACTGTATAAAAAAGCAGCTTCACCTTGATTATAATAGTCTTTTCTCTCATTTATCTTTGTAAAACCTACTTTCTCATAAAAAGAAATCGCCTTTAAGTTAAACTCACTCACCTCTAACCACACTTCTTTTGGCTCATATAAGCGTTTAAGCTCATTTAAGCAGGCCTTTGCAAAACCTTTTCTAAGCTCATTTTTATGGCTCGCTATATAATCAATTTCGATAATATTTCCAGGAATTTGTCGAAAAAGACAAAATGCTACAAGTTTTTTAAGCTCTTCATCAAAAGATAAGCAAAGGGCTTTTGAGTCTTTTGACACTGGAAGCTTAAACCCTGTAGCGGAATTGTTAATAAAGCCTTTAATAAAGTCTTCTTTATAAAAAAAGCCCTCAGATTGAGGGCTTAGAGTTTTAAAAATCAAAGTGTTTTTTCTCTTTCTTTTCTTAAAGGGTTTAAAAGTCTAATTTAAGACCCACTCCAATAATAAAGTAGTTCTCATCTTCGATTTTTGAGTCTGCTCTTCTGTCTCTAAGTTCACTAGATGAAACATCATCTAAAACATTAAAGTAATATTCTGCAGTCCCTGTGATACTCACATTGTTAGCAATCTTAAAGTCACCGCCAACACCTACAATTCCATCAAAAGAATTTGAAGACTGTTTGTCACGGCTTCTATCACTAGCTCTTTGAGAATCACGTCTAACATAAGATAAACCAGCTCTTAAATGTGGCTCAAACTTTCCACCGATATCACCAATCTTATAACCAAATAGGCCTGAAAAATGATATTGGTCTAAAAGTCTTTTACTATTAGTAAATAGAGGGTCATCTACCTTAAACTTTGCTTTTACAATTTGACCTTCTAAGAAAGTCCTTGGACTTAGGTTCTTACCTAAAGCAACACCCCAGCTTGTTTGAGCGTTAACATTATCAACCTCAGTATAACCACCTGCAGCCATAATACCTCTTATATACATTTCATCATAAACACCTGCGGCAGCTTTAAGTGGAGGAGCAACTAAAGTTGATTCACTCGAGTAAGATGATGCATGCGGAGTAAGAGCTTGGGGAGCTGGTGCAACTACATAGTTAATTACAGGTTCAGGAACAACAACTTTTTTTACAGGTTCAACAGGAGCCGCAGCATTAAGTGGAATTTCTTCAATCACTTCAATACTCTCATCTTTAACTTTTACTTCACTTTCTCTAGCAACAATATCAGCCTTATTCAGATCTGTTTCACCAAGCTCAGCTTTTCTTCTTCTGTTATACTCTTGAACTTTAAAAAGCCTATCAAGTCTTGATTTCTCATCTTCAATTCTTGATTGCTCAAGTTTTTCCATAAGAACCTGCTCGTTTACCTGTTCTACAGATCTTCTATCTTGCCTAAGACCATCTATATTATCACCTGTTCCCCAGGCTGCTGTTGATGAGCTTTCAGCTTTTTGTTCTTGTTTTGATTCCGTCTTTTGCTCTGATTTTTGTGAGTTAGCAGAACCATTATTTACAATAACAACTTGCTTTGGAGAAAGCGTGTCTTTTGTTGCATCTGCTTGAGCCTCTTTACTGACCTCTTGAGCGAGTTTTGCTTCTAAGGCTTTGATTTCATCAATATCACTGGCTTGAGCAAAGGAAGAGACTCCAAAGCATAAGCTTAGTACCGCTGGCGTAAACCAAATTCTCTTATTTTTCATAAATGACTCCTTAATTTGAATAGTCGATTTAGATGTATTGATACAATAAAAGGCAGTTTTTGTACATTTGCTAACAATTTACGCTACCTTAAATGTAAATTTTTCGATGACTGACTAAAAACTGGATATTCTTAAATGATTCTAAAAACTTAGATTGTCACTCTTGCCAAAACAAAAGCCCCTCTTTACTCTTTGATTACTTTTTTACAAAAAAAAATTAAGTGCCTCGGTGGTGGAATTGGTAGACACGCCGGATTCAAAATCCGGTACTTTCGAGTATGCGAGTTCAAGTCTCGCCCGAGGTACCATTCGAATGGATCACCCCACACAACTGCTTATCACACTACGTACATTAACAACTCACTAAATTAAACAAAATATTAATCGTTGAATACAGATACCTAAATCACTACCATATCTGCATGCTTCAACTAATTAAAATTTTTAATTTCACCTTGTTACTCTCTGCTCTTGTGAGCTGTTCTAGCATTCAGAAAAATGAAACTTCTATAGGTCTTAATCTTGTTTCCATTAAAATTAGTGAGAATACATTTGTTGTCAGAGACACTTCCTTTTATAATACAAATGTTCTTGTTGCAAAAATGCCTGATGAAACTGTTCTAATAGCCTCATCAATGTATGACACCGTAACCACAAATAAAATGATCACTTGGATTAAGCGAAAACTTAGTCCTAAAAAAATCATTGCTATCAACACCCACTTCCACGCTGACGGCACAGGGGGAAATGAGGCTTATCACAATAACGGTATTGAAATATGGTCAAGTAATCAAACTAAAGACCTTTATTCTAAAAGAGCTGATTCAATGCGCTCAAGCCTTGCTAAATTTGTAAAAGATGAACGTCTGAGTAAAAACATACTTAAAAGAAAAAACCTTCCCGCTCATAAGTTCTTTGATTCCAAACAAGATTTGAAGTGGAAGTTTGGAGATGAAGAGGTCATCATCTCTTATCCTGGTCCAGCACACACAAAAGATAATATTGTAGTTTTCCTTCCTAAACAGAAAATTCTGTTTGGTGGGTGTCTGCTTAGAGCTCTTAATTGGAAAAGCTTAGGCAACACTAACGATGCAGACTTAAATAACTATTACAACTCGACTGAGAAACTCCTCGCTTTTAATCCTGAAGTTGTCATTCCTGGTCATGGAGCTATTGGAAATAAAACATTAATTATACATACTATGAATTTAGCTAAAAGGGCTACTCCAAAGGATCGTTTATGAAAAATTATATTTTTATTTTATCACTTACCTTATTCTCATCTTGCACCTCATCAACTAAAAAAGAAATTAGCAATTCAACTATCAGCTTTAACTATTTTGATAATAGAATCATGGTCCCTATCATTATTAATGATCAAGGGCCTTTTCATATGGTTTTTGATACCGGTGGCTCTAATATGCTTATGCCTGATACCGTTAAAAAATTGAACCTTAAAACGACTGACGCAGGTTTTGGTGGAGGAGCTGGGAATAAAAAAATTCCCATGCAAAAAACCACTGTTAAAAAATATACTGTTGGCAACATTAAAATGACTGACCAAAAGTTTCACGTGATGGACCTATCACACATTAAAAAAGCTTTTGGCTTTAAGCACCTTGATGGAATTATTGGCTACGAGCTCCTTCAAAAATACATCGTAACCATTAATTACGATAAAAAGACTCTAGTCTTTAATTCTTTTGACCAATTTAAACCTAAAGGAAAAATAATCAACTTTAGACTCTATGGAAACAAACCCGTTATTCCAGCTACCATTAAAGATAAAAAAACTGAATTCCTTATAGATACTGGTGACAGGTCTTCGTTTACTGTTTTTAAGAAATTTTCTAAAAAACATCACTTAAGCAAGTACTTTAAAGGAAAAAAATTGATATCAGGCTATGGTGTCGGAGGCCCTATACCAGCAAAACTTGGTGAAATACCACTTCTTCAATTCGATAACCAAGTAAAGATACAAAGTGTCCCCTCAAGACTTCCTCTTACTACCACAGGTTTTTTTGCCTACAGTGATTTAGGAGGAAGCGTTGGTAATGGGCTTCTCCAAGATTTTTTAGTCTCCTTTAACTATAGGGATAAAGAGATGGTTCTTACCCCTGGAAAGAAAAAGAATGGACCGTATAAGTTTGTTCCACCTAAGATGTTCAACAATTAGTAAAATACCGATTATGAAGATTACCAAATAATACAAATATTTACTGTCTAGGTAAAGTTGAAAGCTCTCCTAAATATATTGGAAGACCATTTTCATCTAGTTTATTTAAAAATACATACTTTTGATCATCTCTTTGTACATATTTACAAGTTTTTCCGTTAACACTAAATTCTATGTTGTACTGAGCAAGGTAGAAAACTGTTTTTTTAGAGCCTTCAACTTTTTTTATAGATTCCCAGGTAAAAGAAAATGTCACCTCTTCATCAGCATATTCAAAGTCTCTTTCAGTAAAGCCTGGGCACTTACCATAAGGGTATCCACTCTCTGACCAATAGGAAGCACGCTCATATAGATCCGTATCAAGCACCTTATAGAGAGTGTCGTTTGTTCCCCATTTAGGTCCTCTGCTATACTTGATATTATATTTTTTAAACAAGTCCTCTTTTAAGCCTTCAATAAAAACAAGTTTTTCATCATACTCATTTACCCAAACTGTATAATCTGTGCTCGCTAAAGCTGTAGTTGAAAATGCAAAAAATAAAATTAGAAAAAACCTCATATCAAATCTCCTTATCTCAACTCGTATTGACTTTGCTATCCCTATTTTATTGCTTTGTACACAGAGTTTATAAAATATACCTTGTATCTTAGATACTCTTAACCAAATCAAAAAACTGGAGTGCTTAATGTTTATACTTTTAAGGCAGCCTAAAACCAAACCCAGACTTTTTACACGTATAGAGCTAAACTCTGTTTTAATCTTTCAACAATCCATAAATAAGGCTAAAATTTATGCTTAAACATTATTTCTAAGGTAAAAGGAATGCTCCTATCAAAATTTTATAAAGAAAGAAAACCTCAGGGTTATTTAGATCAACCTCAATTTAATAACTACGTTGCTATTAACAATATTAAGGAGATCAATAAACTTTCAGAACATGTTTATGTTGGCTGCTTGTTATCAGATTTTTTTCACTCTCTTTACAACAAAGACTATACATACTGGAGTAGCTGTCTAAAGGAGGGCGTTCTAGATTTTAAAGTCGATCATTTAAAGACTGTTTTCACTTCTATTTTAGAGATTGATAGTCTTATGGGAAAACTTTGCTTTGAGATTTTAAATCAGTTTGAACTTTGTAGAAAAGAATTTGAATTATTAAAAGAAGAAATGATGACAGATAATAAATATTATTCCGATCTATGCACTTTATACTCAGTATTTCGCCAAGCAGATAAAAGTTTTGAAGACAAGTATAAGTCTTCTTTAAATGATTTTGTGTTTCAACACTGGCCAGATAGCGCTACACTTTCAAAAATCAAGCCTACTAGTTCTAATATTAAAAGAACTTCACAGAAAAGCACAAACACTCCCTTCTTTCCTCAAGTTAAAATAGCAGCTAACGAATTAAAAGATAAAAATATATATGAAGCCTCAGATCTTGCGCTTTTTAAAATTTGGGAAATTGGAGCAACATACGATGAAATAGGAAACTGCAAAAAGGAATTCTCATCTCTATCTTCCCGGTTAGAACAATTTAATTATTTAAAAACACTTTTCAGCTTTGATGATCAAAGTTTAGAAGTTCTTGAAGAATTAAAAACATCTATTTTAGAAATTGAAAAAGCAATAAAATCTCTTCCAAAAGTACTTCAAAGCAATATTATTGTTATTGAAAGTGGAGAAGAAAGTGACCTTATTAAAACACTAAAAACTGCTTCTATTTTCTCAGCTAGCACCTCTGATAAAAACTATAAAGACTCTCCCTTAAGTCAAAGCTTACGCACGATGCTCAGGATGGATCTTGATGTTATTTTAATAAAAGCTGATCAGATCACTTCAGATGACGAATACCAAATGATCTTTATGTCTTTAGAGACAGGGCACGCTATTGCACTTTTAGGTGAAGATGAAAACATCAACGATTCTATTGCCAAACTTCAAAGTCTTTCAAAGAACTGTAGTGTATTTAAATGGTCAAAGCCTTAAATAAAAAAAATACTTTTTTATTAGATAGTGTCGGAGCGCTTTTAAGCACTTTAATGCTTGGGTTAGCACTACCAAGTATTAATGAGCTCATTGGGCTTCCATTAAACACTTTCTACTTACTTGCATCCTTCCCTTTTTGTTTCATGTTTTATTCTTTTATTTGTTATATAAAATATGAATCTACAAAACCAAAACATATGCTTTTTATATCTTTACTTAATTTCATGTATTGCTTAATTTCTATTTTTGTACTTACAAGGCACTTTTCAAAACTGAGCTTGCTTGGCCTAAGCTACTTCTTTGCAGAGCTTATTATTGTAGGTTTAATAGCAGGCTTTGAACTCAAACTAGCTAGTCAAAGTGATTAAGAAACTCTTTATTTAGTATAAAACCATAATCTGCATATTTTTAAGGCTTATATAAGTGATTATTTCTAGATCAATACTGGTTTCAGATGTAGAATCTAAGAGAATTAAAACTGGAGTATTTCTTGATAGCTCAAAAAAATGATTTTGGAACCTTTAAAGGCGTTTTCGTACCAAGTATATTAACTATCTTAGGTGTTATTTTATTCTTAAGACTTGGCTGGGTTGTTGGAAATGCTGGTCTTACTATGACTTTTGCAATCATCACTTTCTCCTCCCTTATAACTCTTATAACTGGTCTCTCAATTTCATCTACTGCAACAAACACTGAAGTTGGCCCAGGAGGTTCTTACTTTCTTATATCAAGGTGTTTTGGTTTAGAGCCTGGAGCTGCCATCGGCCTTCCTCTTTACTTAGCTCAAGCGCTTGGTATTTCTTTTTACGTTGTTGGTTTTGCAGAATCTTTACAAATATTTTTCCCTGAACTTCCTGTCACAAGTGTTGCCTTTGTAACCTTAATCATTTTAACAGCCGTAACTTTCTTTTCATCAAGTTTAGCTCTTAAAATGCAAATATTCATCTTAGTTGCTATCATTCTCTCAATACTTTCATTTTGGTTTGGAAGCCCTTATACACCAGAGCCTTCTCTTGATTTTGATATTTCAAAAGTAGGTGCTAACTTTGGATTTTGGGGAATTTTTGCAGTTTTCTTTCCAGCAGTTACCGGTATTGAAGCCGGCATATCAATGTCTGGAGACTTAAAAGATCCAAGAAAGTCACTCCCAACAGGAACTCTTGCTGCTGTTATCGTTGGTTATTTAGTTTACATGCTAAGCGCTTTAATTCTTTATAATCTCTCATCAGTTGAGCCACTGATTTTAGACTCTCTTATAATGACAAAAATAGCTATTGTTCCTATTATAATATACATCGGTTTATGGGGCGCGACTTTATCAAGTACCATGGGAGCATTACTTGGAGCTCCAAGAACAATGCAAGCTCTTGCAAAAGATAAAATCCTTCCTGCTTTTTTAGCTGTTGGAACTGAAGATACGAATGATCCAAGAGCTGCAACTGTAGTGTCTTTTCTTATTGCAGGGGCTGGAATTTTACTTGGTGACTTAAATGCTATTGCTGAGATTTTATCTATGTTTTTTCTAACCTCTTATGGTGCATTAAACTTTGCAGCAGGCTTAGAAGGACTTATTGATAACCCTTCATGGAGACCAACTTTTAGAATCTCTTGGGCTATTTCACTCTTAGGTGGCTTCTTATGTTTTGGCGCAATGTTTATGATCAATTCAGGCGCCTCTTTTATTGCAATAGGGGCTGTGATTTTAATCTACTACCTTATGAGATTAAGAGATGTAAAGTCTAACTACACTGATATTAGAACAGGTCTTACTAACCACTTCTCTAGAAAATTCATATACCAGTTAAACTCTTTAACCACCGATGCTAGAAACTGGAGACCTCATTTCCTCATTCTTAGCGGATCTCCAAAATCAAGGTTTCACTTAATTGATCTAGCTTATACAATAAGTCATAAGCGTGGTTTTATGACTGTCGCCTCAATTATCAAAAGTGATAAACTTGATTTTCAAAAGAAAAGTGATTTAGAAAAATCCACAAAAGAATTTTTAAGTAAAAATAAAATTGAAGCTCTTACTAAAATAACTCGCGCAAATAGTATTTCTGAGGGAGCTCAAAATTTATTAGAAAATTATGGCATTGGCCCTGTTACACCTAACACTATTGTTATTGGAGATACTGCAAATGATGAAAACATTCATGAGCATGTAAAAATCATTCAATCTTCATACTTAAGACATGTAAACACTATTATTGTAAAAGATAAGGTCGAAGTAACAGCTGACACTATAAAAAAAGGCGGGCGAGAAATTGATGTTTGGTGGAGGGGTATTAACGGCAATGTAAGCCTGATGCTCACTCTAGCCTATATGCTTAAAACCTCTTCTAAGTGGAGGAATGCAAAGCTCACTTTAAAATCAATAGCCACAAACCGTGAAGAACAAGAAGGAATAGAAAAAGCTTTAAGTGATTTTTTAACCTCTAGCCGGGTTCCTGCAAAATATGAAGTCTTTTTAAAACCAGAAGATACAAATGCTTATTCAATTATATCAGAAAGCTCAAAAAATTCTGACATTGTTTTTATGGGGCTTAAAGAGCCTGATGAAAATCTTCCTCTTTATTCTGATTACTATAAACAAATTATGACCAACACTGATAATCTTAAAACTGTATTCTACGTTCTTGAATCAGAAAAAATTTCTTTTGTAGATATATTTCAATAAAAAGAAAGAATAAGAGGTTAAAAAAATGAAGAGTGAGAACAAAGCATTATTACTAGTTTTACAAAGGTCCCTACTCTATTTAAGACATTTAGGCTCAGAAGGCCAAAAATCTCACGGCCTTAGTAAAGATGAAGCTTTTATAATAAGAGATTTAGCAGAAGCTTTACACAATATTCCAAAAATTATTTTATCTGATACAGAAAGTGTTGAAAATAACTCCTTAGAAAGAGTTTTTAAAGACTTTGATGAGGCATACCCTAGTCTGGATCTAGTTAAGCTCTTAGATACATACAAAGAAAATCTTTCATAAGAAGGAAATGAGTAAACTTAAAGTGACGTTTTTTGTAACTCATATAGATTTATTTACTATTTATCCCTTAAAACCTTAAGCTACATAGTTTTCTTCTTACTTATACTTTAAAATAAGCATATGAAGTTATTTAGCCTTTTTATCTTAAGTTTAAGTCTTTATGGTTGTCAGTTAAAACCAAATCTAAACTCTACAAATACTTATACTGCACCAGTCTTTAAAATTTCTACTAATCCTTTAAAATCAAAGAGTAAAAAAATTGTAACAAAAAACAATAATCCTATTCTAGATTCAGTCCCTACTGATGTTTTAGAATATGAACTCTATGATGATTCTAGCTCTTTTTGTGAAGTGATTGAAAAAGAAGATGATTGTCTTGATAAGAAAAATCAATAAGTAAAAAATTTTTAAACACAGTAAAAACCAAAAACTAATACTCCAATAATGCCTTTAATTTCAGTATGTTAGACATCTATAAGCTTTCTTTAGTCCAGGAAAAAGAATTTAAAATTATCCAACTCTAACATGAGCGTGTATTCTTGGAACTGACTTTCTAAAGTCAGAAAAGGAGGTGGTGCCAATGAATTCGAGTAACATACTTGGCACTCTTCTGGTAACAGGAGAGTGCATTTAACAAACTCGGGCGGCATTAGTGCCGCCTTTTTTTTGCCTATCGCTTTATAGTTTTTTTCTACTTTAAAACTATGCCTCATTAGTCCATAATTAAGTTATGGCTACTAAAGAGATTACAGACGCAAATTTTAGAGACACTTATGAAAACAATGATATAGTCATTCTAGACTTTTGGGCCTCATGGTGCGGCCCCTGCCAGCAATACGGGCCCATCTATGAAGAGGCTTCAAAGAAATTTCCTAATATCGTTTTTGGTAAAGTGGATACTGAAGCCGAACCTAAATTAGCAAACTATTTTTTTGTTAGAAGCATACCTACTACCCTCATTATAAGAGAAGGACTCGAGGTTTATAGAAGCTCAGGAGTTATGAGTGAGGAGGAGATAAGTGATATACTCACACAAGTAAAAAATGCTGACATGGATGAAGTCAGAAAGAAAATTGAAGCTGAAGAAAATGAGTCTTAATGACTAAGCTTCTGAACTTTATATGCTCTCTTTCTTAAGCCTTTCTAGATGGTCTCTTACTCTATAAGCTGGAGTTATATAGTTAAAATCCTTCCATAGGTTTTTATTCACACTCTCATCACCCTCATTAATATAATTTAACAAAACTTCTGAACTATATATTTCTTTTTTAGGAAAAGCTCCTGTCCATAAAATACCAACAAGCTCCCCCTCTCTATTAACAAACATACCACCAGAATCTCCATGCTTTACATCACAGGTTACTGCATAAGACCAAAAGGTATCGTCTCTTACAGTATTAAGCTTATCTGGATCAGCAATTTTTTCTTCTTTTCTAGATATAAGACGGCAGTCTTTGTGCGAGTCAGTAATAAGTGGATAATAACCTGGTATTAGGTCATCAAAATCAATACCAAAAAAACGAAGCCTATCTCCAAAGAGCACTCTTTCATTAGTTATTACAACTGGTGAAAGAGGCTCAAGGTCTTTTTCTTCATAAAAATTCACAGAAAATATAACTATATCAGTTTCAGGTACTATCGAATAAGTACTTGTACACTCGGCAAGAAGATCCCTATCTTTTGATCTAAAACTTATTCCTTCATCTAAACAAGAATTAGGAAGTGAGTGAACCGTTCCAATAAAGTAAGCCTCAGTATTGCTTATTTTTTCTAAAAGTATAAAGTTAGAAGATATTTTTCCATCTGGAGATCCAACAACAGCTCGAAATACAGTATTATGATAGGGATGACTCACTTGAGCTAAACCTCTATCCCAGTCATTTCCTAACTGATAAGAGTTTATCTTAATATCATCTTCAACTACTAATTCTTGAGGAGTCGTTATTGTGTCCGTTACTTCTGACTCAACTTCAGGCTTTTTTCTTTGCTTAACTGAACAGCCAAGACCAAGAAAAAGTGTAAAAAGAATAAAAAGCCTAAAACAAATCATAAACTAGAAGATTCCATATCCATGCGATCAGCTTTTTGAAAAATACCTAATTCATAACAATCTATTCTTTTCTTCCTTCTTCCACCGGCATATTTACAACTAGCAACAATATCATCACCATTATATTCTCTTACCCCACTCCTAACTCCATAATGACCAAGAAAATACTTTAAAAGTATAGCTCCATAAATTAAGCCATTATCATGACTAGAGTTTTCAAGCCTTCCTGAAAGCCACTTATCCATTCTGCTAGAATAAGGCCAATCAAGACTCCTTCCAACAGAACTAGTCTTAATAGTTGTCCAATAATCTGGATGCATAAAAGGAGCAACAAAATCTCCATTTCTATACATTTCTTCACCAGACCATGGATCTATCCACTCTTGGTCATCCTTTAAATAACAATCAATATACTCTTCATAAATTTTTCTACCATCTGGATTATGATTAGCTGATTTGTTACCATCTCCAAAACCTAATTGCTCACTAACTTCAACTATTCCAGTACTTGTAAGCTGAGAAAAACCAACGGCCCCAGTCGCACTAATTGCGGCCCCGATAAAATCAGATTCAAGAGATATTTTAGCTGTTAAAATTCTTGGACTAATCCCAAAACAATAAGAAAGCCTTGTTATTTTATCAGGAAGCCCATCAATAGAAAAATCAAACTCTTCACCATTGTTAATTCCATTTTCACCAGCTTCATAAGAATAGCTTCTAATACTGCCATCAGATTCTTTTTGAACAACAAGATGCTCATTAACTAAACCACCAACTATTCTTCCAGGGTTATTATCTTGAATAAACTTATGAATTTCAGCTCTAACTGGCAAAAGCTCTAATGGAAGCTCATCTGGTAAATAATCGTTTCCATACCTACCTCTTAAGACATCATAAGCTTCTCTAAAAATCTTCTCTCGTCCATAATAATCAGGACCATCAATTTTATAAGGTTTTACACTAAAGCCTGCATCGTGGAGCAAAGCATGATTTGCATCATAGCTCTCTTGGCTATGAGCTAGCGAAGTTAAAAATAATACTGACAGTAAACTCATGGTGGCTTTTTTCAACATACGTCCTCTTTCTAAATTTTTAAGTCAAACTTTACGGATTGACTTACTTAGAACAGAGCAGTTTACATGCCAATTTATACCGTTAAGAGGTACCAATTTAAACTAAAAATGTAAGTAGAAAAAACAATTTAATGTGACATAATTTGTCACTTTTACTTAAAATCACTAGAGCCTACTCAAATACATTCTAATTGAGAGCTTTTTTCTTTAATTAAAGCTTAGGAATAAGTGCTCCACTTTTAACAAGTAACTTCTGTATATCCACACTGTTCATATCTAGTGTAGATAACTTTAAAACGCTCGTCTTACAGGGTTTAATACATGCATTAACATCAGCACCTTTTAATATTAAATACTCTATGATCTCTTTAATTTTAGGGTATAAGTCTTTATTTGCAGGGTGTAAGTTTATCGCTTCATCAACTGTTAATAAAAGAGGAGTAAAACCTAGTATATGCTCTTCTAATGACTCAATACCATTAACTATTTCTTTAACAGTATTTAAATCTACTTTTCTAATAGCCCAATAAAGTTTTTTAGCATCTTCGCTAAACACCTCATTTTTTGCTCCAGCATTTAACAGAATAGATTTAAGTCTTTCATCTCCTTTTAAATCAGCTAAATGGAATGCCGAGGTTTTGCAAGGCAAACTCTCCTCCACACTCACACCTTCTTTTATAAGAAACTCAATAACCTCATGAAGCTTAAGCAGTGACTCACTATAAACATCACTTCCTTCAAGATAGGGCACATAGCTAACAGCTAAAGTCATAAGACTTTGGCCAAAGTAATTAAAATCAAGAGAAACACCTTTTGATACCACTTCTCTTACCCTGTTCATATCAAATTTCCCAATAGCAGCAATCAAGTCTTTTTCTAAAATTGAGTAGAAGCTATTTTTTGCTCCTCTTTTTATAAGAAGGTCTTTAATAGATTGATCTGAAATAAAATCAGCTAAATGAGTTGATGTTGTACCACAAGGAAGCTGTGCTTCTACATTTGCATTTTTTTTGACAAGAAATTCTATAATTTTTTTAAGCTCTTCATTTCTTTTTAAGCTTTGCTCCACACCATCAGTCATTAACCTTTGTAAAAGAGCAAATAAAAGAGGCGTATAGCCTTGAACACTTGATTCTAGAGATACGTTCTCACTCTCAATCAAATGCTCAACTTTCTTATAACTGGTTATTTTTATCGCTCTAAAGAGCTCTCTATAAGACTTATTAAAGAGTATATAGTCATACTCATTTTTTGCACCATTTTTAATAAGAAGCTCTACAATCTCCATTTTCTTATAGTCTAGAGCCAATATTAAAGGTGTTAATCCATCCGGTGTTGTCTTATTTAAGTTTACACCTTTAACTAATAAATACTCTATGATCTTTAATAAACTCTTTTCTTCTTTTGAGTTTTTAGTGTTTTCACAGTACTCAAAAATAGCAAAGTGAAGAAGGTTGCCTCCTAAAAATGTATCTTCTAAAGAACTTCCCTGATCTATAAGTTCTTCTACTTTATTAAAGTTTTTTTCTGCAATAGCTAAGAAAAGCCCTTTTGGCTTATGACTCTTTAAAATTTTATAATTTTTCTCTAGTTTTTCAAAATCTTTATCCTTAATGACATCTGTAATGATTTCTTCAGGACTCTTTTTTTTATTAGCCATATATATGATTAAACACTGAGCTAAATTTTATTTCAAACTCTTTTGCTCTAAGTTTTAAAAAACCCAGACCCAGCTTAAGTATTCTGCTTTATAATTTTAGAGTTAAATACTTAAGAGATCTCTTTTTTAGTCATAAGCTTTTTTTGATATTTTGATTGCACCATTTCAACTATAAATAAAACTACAATCGAAAAGTAAAATGTTGTCTTTGACATTGCATGAACCGGGTATCCAAATAAATGAAGATGAGCTTTATGACCCCCTTCACCTAAAAGAACCACACCGACTATGAGAAGCACAAAAAGCCCTAAAACCTCATACATTCTATTTCTTTCTAAAAAAACTGCGACATCATCAGCTAAAAGAAGCATAGCAAGACCTGATGCAATAATAGCTATTGCTAAAACTGGAAAAACTTCTGTTATAGCTATTGCTGATAAAATAGAATCAAAAGAGAAAATCAGGTTCATAAAAACAATCATAGCAATCACTGATGCTGCTGATTTAGATTTCCCCTCACCTACTTCACCTTCTAAATCTCTTACAGCAAGCATATGTGAAATCTCTTTAACAGCTGTATACATTATAAAAGCTCCACCAAAGAGAAAAACTAAAACTGAAAAGGTAAAGTCTCCTTCAATAACCCCTTTAAAATCAAGATGAAACCAAGGACTTGTTAAAGATCCTAAAAGCTTAATCATAACAAAAAGAAGAACTATTCTTAAAGCTATCGCAATTAAAATCCCAAGTCTTCTTACCTTTGGCTGCGCTTCTTTTGGAGCACGCTTAGACTCAATTGAAATATAAAGAAGATTATCAAAACCAAGAACTGCTTGAAGGAAAATAAGCATAGCAAGGTTACCAAAATTTTGAAATGTGAATAAATCTGTCATAGGAGTAATTCTAAACTACCAGGAGGTAAATCTTCAAGCTTTTGCTTTTTTGACCAACTTGAGAGCATAAAACCACCCATACCAGAACCTGTGGGCTTAACTCCAAGTGATCCTTTTTCTAATAAGCTCGCCTCAAGAGCACACATTTTCTCAGTATATAGCCCCCAAGATTTAAAAGTTTTAGCTCCTAGATTAAGTCCCTTATTAAACAATTTTTCTTCGCCTAAGCCTAGCCCCTCATAAACAAGTCTAGAGGCTTGATCCATTTGCTCATCAAGATCATTAAACTTTGTACTATTTTGAGTTTTTAAAGAAAGAACCTTTTCTATGCATTCTTCAGTTGAGCCTACTTCATCAGTGGAAGAAAGGTATAAAAAAGGAGCTTTTGCTACTTTAAAAGGTTTTGGACTAAGCCCTCTCATGTAAGTTTGAGTACTAGAAGAAACACAGCCTGCTATATCTACACCGCTGCTTTCACCATGGAACATATTCTCTAATTCCTTTGAAAAATTAAAGAGATCCTCTTCTTTAATGAGTGCAGACTCAATAAGGAGTTTTGAAACAAAAACACAAAGTGCTGCTGACCCTCCTAGACCTTTTCCAAGAGGAACAAGACTTTCTAAAGAGACTCTTAATTTTAAATCATCTAAGTTTTTATCAAGAGAAGCTAGTGCTCTTTCTAATGTTCCTTGAATAAGAATCTCATAAGGCTTAACTGAATCTAAAAGCTCTAAAGAAAAACGGTCTGAAAATTCTGATTTGTAAGCAAGACCATATTCTTTAAAAGGAGCTACAACAGCTAAGCCCCCTCTTAATACGGCATGCTCACCAGATAAAATAACTTTAGAATACACTTTCATTAAAAAAACTCTAAATACTCGTAAAAACTTTATAGGACTGTTCTTTAAATTGACTCATTAAACCATCGTGCATTTGCTTTTGTTCTTTTCTAAAAAGAAGGTGAACATTAGGTCCAGCATCCATAGTCACAACTGGTCCATCTCCAATTTTTCTCCAAATTTCTTTTACCTTAGTTAAAACAGCAAAAGTGTCAGCATTCATGTAACCAAAACTTGGATTTGATGTTTCAAAAAGTGAGTGCATATCCCAAAACTCAGCCCAAGAAAGTTCAAAGAGTGCAGGCCAGTCCAAGTTATTAAAAGCCTGTATCATAAGTCCAAGTCTGATTCTCGCTCTTTGCTCTCGTCCTTGATAAAGCAGACTTGATTTAACATTCTTATGAGCAAGAGAAGAAGAGACTTTCTTCTTCTTTGCATCAGTAACAACAACAGAGTGTATGAGGTCTTTAAAACCAAATTCAATGGCTTCAACTGAATTCTCAGACCATAGGCACCACGGCCCAAGAAAAGATCGACAAGAAGAACCTGAACCAAGCTTACTAAGCATAGCAACTGTTTGAACACTTGGTTCTTCTTTTTCATTGATTTCTGAAAATGCAGACACAGCACAACTTGTTAGCGCTGCAAAACTTGAAGCTGAACTTGCTAGTCCACAGTGACCAGGAAAGTTGTTTCTAGAATAAACTGTAAAGTTTTGATTTATACCAAATTGCTGCTTTAAAAGCCCTAAATGATTTAAGAAACGATTTACTTCTTTTGGACCAAGTGTGAGGGGGACTTCATCTTTTGAGTCTCTTAATGGCTCCCACATATCCTGACCTAAATCATTAAGCTTTAACTCAACTGTAGATGTAAGGTGAGGTAGTGTGTATGAAATCGAAGGGTTATCAGGTAAGTTTTGAGCAGTGTCTTTTTTACCCATATACTTAATAAGGGCGATATTTGATGGAGCTGATTTAGACCAAGTTTTTTTCACAAACTACTACCTTTTTTATAGCTTTAAAGAATAAGCATTCATATTTCACAAATTAGATCTAAATTAAGCTCTTTAAGACAAGAGGACAAGCTTTCACTAAATTGAGTTCTATTGATTAAAATAGCAACAACATCTGCCCCAAGCGCACCACAACCCCTAGAAATCAAAACCTCTTCTCTTTTATTCAGCTCTCTGACTACATGAGCTGTGTTTTCATGCAAAAGTCCTAGCCTCTCTTGTTCAGTACTAAAATGCCCTAAACTTAAGACAAAGGCTTTTAAGTCTTTCTCTAAAAGGTTTTTAAGTGCTTTTCTTGAGATTTCAATGAGATCTTTAAAGTCGAGATCTTGAAGCTCTTTATTTAAATGGTCATGAGTTTCTACCTTATTATTAGTATGACAAAGAAGAAGTAAGACTTCTTTAAAGGGCCAATCAAAAACTTCATAGGAAAAAGGATTTTTTGTAAAATAAGCAGATCTTTTTTCAAGCTGAACAATTAAGTCAGCACCACTTGGTTTAACCTTATCCTCTTTAAAAAAGCTCATATATTTATCGTAAGCTTCTTTCGTACTAAAACTTTTCTGAGTTTCTTCTAAGGCAGCAACAAATTCAGCTGTTGATCTTCCAAAACCACCTTTAAAGTTATGAGGATCTTTAAGAGATAAACTGTTTTCAAGATTGTTTTCTAGTAAAATCTTACCAGCAGGTGAAAGTTTATGTACTTTAACTTTATCAAGATCACTATCTTGACTCTCTTTATTCTTACTTACACTTAAAGTTTCAAAAAATGGACTGTGTGCAAGAACAAAGCATGGACCACCAAAAAGCACTCCATATTCTCCAAATAAAAAAGTCTTACTAGGAATAAGTTTTTTACGGCTCTCATCAGACATTTTACTTAGAAGGGACATCCTTTACACCACCACTGCTGCCTTCTTTAATGCGAAGTCTAACTTCTGAGAGAGCTTCTATAGCTTGTGATAAAGAAATTCTTTTTGTTAGTTTTAAAATTTCTTCTAATTTTTTTTGAACAAGAGGAGCTTCTGTTTCTTTAGCCCCTGCACTTAAGGTAAGGTTCTTAATATGAAGTTTCATATGCCCTTCTATAATTCCAACTGTCGTTAAAGCTCTTAAGGCTCCTAGGTTTTGAACTAAGCCCACTGAAGCACAGACCTCACAAAGCTTATCTACTGTATCAGTGCCCATTATTTTCATGGAAAGCTGAGCAAAAGGATGAAGTCTTGTTACTCCGCCAACAGTTCCAACAGATATAGGTAGTGTCATTTCTCCTTTAAGCTTTCCCTCCTTATATCTCCATTTTGAAAGAGAAGTGTACTTGCCATCTTTATTTGTAAAAGAATGAACTCCTGCTTCAACAGCTCTCCAGTCATTGCCTGTCGCAATAAGAACTGAGTCTATAGCGTTCATAATACCTTTATTATTAGTTGCAGCCCTGTAAGGATCAGTTTCAGCAAAAATAGAGGCTTCTTCAATTTTCTCACCTAATGTTTTTTCAATATTTTCTAAAACAACTTCAACTTTTGTTAAGTTGGTATCTACAAGGTTTGATAAAATACATAAGGAACCTGTTTCTGCTGTAGCTTCTTCAATCACAGCTCTCATAAACTCACAGACTTGATTGATGATATTTGCACCCATAGCCTCACAAGTATCCACTGTTACATGAACTACACCCATAAGCTTTCCATCTTCTCTTTTAAGAACTCTTGGGCTAAAGTTTTTAACACCGCCACCTCTTTTAAAAAGAGTATTTGAAACAGAGTCATTGCAAAGCTCAACCCACTGAGCACTATTAGAATTTACAATACCAACAAAGGTTTCTGCATTTGTAAGAACAGGAAACTGTATTTGTCCAAGCCCTTCTTTAGAGATTCTATTTGCTCTAATGTAACCACCTGAAGATTTAACCCACTTTGCTGTTTTACTAGCAGCAGCAATAATAGAAGTTTCTTCTACAGCCATAGGAACAACAACGTCTTTAGAGTTTATGTTCATATGGGTGACGATTCCAAAAGGCATTGGGAAGTAGCCTAATGAATTTTCAATAAAATCTTCAGCCAGGTCTTTATCTAAGAAATTAGACTTTAAAAGAAGTTTAACATCTTCTTTACTTATAAGGCCAAGTTGAGTGAGTTTTTGAAAACGCTCTTTTCTAGATAATTTTGAAAAACCTTTTAAATCTATTTCATCCATGACCAACCACCTTGGGAAGCTAAATCGTTAATACTTTTTGACCCTGTACAAAAAAGAGCAGTTTTTAATTCATATTCAATTTGATCAATCAAATCTTGTAAATCCTCATCCCCTTTAGATACAGCAGCCTCCATGAAGGGTTTTGCAAAACCACAAACTTTTGCACCTAAAGCAAAACAGACAGCAGCATCAAGACCTGAACGAAGGCCACCAGAGGCCCAAACTTCCTTATTAAAATCACTTTCTTTAAAACTTATAAGAGACTCAACTGTTGAATGTCCCCAGTTTTTAAAAGTTTTTGCAGTCTTATATTCAAGAGAATTCTTATCAGCTCTTAACCCTTCAATTCTCCCCCAATGAGTGCCTCCAAAGCCAGATACATCAAGAGCGTCAATATCAACTTCAGTTAAATTCTTAATAGATTCTTTAGAAAACCCAGTTCCTGTTTCTTTTAAAAGAACAGGGATTGAGAGTTCTTCTTTTAAAGCTTTAATAGCTTTTAGACCACCTTTATAATTTGGCGTTCCTTCAATTTGAAGAGCTTCTTGAAGTGGATTTAAATGGATAAATAGACCATCGAATTTAAGTTTAGATAAAAAGGAAACTAGTCTTACTCTATGTCTAGACTCTATTATTTGAGGAAGGCCAATGTTTCCAATTAAAGAAAGATCTGAGAAATTCTCTCTAAGTTTTTCCCATTCAGAAAACTTAAAGTTTTCATCCTCTATTTCTCTTCTTAAAGAGCCAGTTGAAAAAATCCAGTTGTTCTTAAAGGCTACCTCAACTAATTTTTGATTTATGTTTTGTGAATCTTCATGCCCGCCCGTCATAGAACTAATAAGTAAAGGCTTTGAGTTTTTAAATAAGCCTGATGAAGACTTAAGACTGACTTCACTAAAGTCAATTTCTGGCAGAGGGTTATGAGAAAGTTTTATTTGGCTTGAAGGGCTTAAGTCAGCTTGAGATTCTTGGCTTAAAGACCAATAGATATGATCCTTCTTTCGATTTTCAAAAGAAGCACTCCCCTCAAATTTGCTTAGTTTATCGTCTGCATGATCCACTTAATGTAGAGTATCTCACATTTTTAGTCTTTAGTTCAAATTTTCTTGAACTAAAGACCTTATTGAGACTGAGTCTTAAAGACCAGCTTGTTTTACAACTGCTGAAAAGCCAGCAGGATCGAATATAGCCATTTCAGCTAAAACTTTTCTATCAAGTTCAATGTTTGCTTTCTTTAAAGCTCCCATAAATACTGAGTAAGTAGTTCCATTTAATCTAGCTGCAGCGTTTATTCTTTGAGTCCAAAGCTTTCTAAACTCACGCTTTCTAGCTTTTCTATCTCTATAAGCATAAACTAGAGCTCTATCATTTCTCTCTTTAGCGACTGTAAAAAGTCTGCTACCAGCTGAGTAGTAACCACTCGCTCTTTCTAAAACCTTTTTTCTACGTTGTCTTGCAACTGTACCACGTTTAACTCTCATGACTACCTCACTCCAAGAAGACGTTTAACTTCTTTGATATTAGATTCATGAACATGAGTCATCATACCTAGTTTTCTTTTTACACTAGAAGATTTATTCACAAGAATGTGGCGAAGGCCTCTTTTCTTTCTCTTTACTTTCCCACCTGGTTTAAGGCGAAAGCGTTTCTTAGCACCGCTATGCGTTTTCATAAGTTTTCTCCTCCTCTGTAGGCGGCCAGGCTTGAATTTGCCTATGCTCTTGTTCTTTAGCCATACAAAGCAAGTGACTTTTATAGACTAATTTAAAGGCTTTTAGCAAGTCTTTTTAGTGCAAGTGAAGTACTAGTATCCATAAAATAAAAATATTATGTTACATTTTTGCTTATAAGCCCTCATTTTATGGCTATTCAAGGAGGTTTAGTCAGCTTTAGTTAAAAGCTCATTAAGTCTTTTTGCTCTTTGCTCTAAAGATTCAATTCTTTTTTGAAGAGATTCTTTATCTTTTTCTGACTCTGTGATTAAGACTTTTGCTTTAACCTCATCTATTTTTGCTTCAATTTTCTTTAAGAGCTCTTTAATAGACTCTTTTGATTGAGCTTCTTCAGCTTTATCAAAAATGAGATCTTCAGGCAGCTTTAAGCTATTTAAGCCCCCCTCATTGCTATTTTCTTCTTCTCTAGATTTTTCAGGTACAAACACGGCTCTCTTATCTAAAACCCTTTGGTTCATGAAATTAGGCGAGACGATTTCTATGCCACTTTCATGAAGTTCATCAAGAACGTGAGCTCTTAGTGATGACCTTGATGAGAGAAGAAACTTAACCTTATCTAAAAGACCTGAAACTTTATAACTTACAGAAAAATCACCAAGCTCAAGTATCTGAACATAAGCGTCTTTTAAACCCGATTTTGTTGCAGCCTCGATAAGAGCTTTTTCTATTTTATGTCTACTTACATCATAACCTAAAGACACAGTACAAGTTATGACAGTCCCTGTAGATCTCACAACTGTATAAGGATTAGTAATAAGAAAAAGATTTGGTAATGTTGTTAACGTTCTTTCTTCTGTTTGAATCTCTGTATGAAGCAATCCTTGCTCAGTAACTCTTCCAAAATGGTCACCTACTTTTAAAAAATCCCCAGCCCTTATACTATTAATGGCTTTAAGCATAAGAGCTGCCATAAGATTTCCAACAAATGAAGTAGAAGAAAGAGCAATAACAGCTGTTATTGCTATACCTAAGAGGTTAAACACCTGACCTCTTGTTTGAATGGAGATTGGCATAAGTACTATTGTTGTAACTACACAAAAAGTAACAAAGCCAAAGAAAAGAATTTGTTTTAACCAAGAACTTTCAGTCTGCTGATTTTTTGCAGGCTCTTTATAAAATATATTAAAGGCTAGTTTGATTAGAACAAGTGAGACAAATAAAGAAAGTCCCGCTGGAAGCCACTTAATAAGGTCAAAAGTGGCAAACATGGTCTTAAGTTATTCTGCAGCCTCAGCACTTGCTGCTGCAGTTTCTTGCTTTTCGTTATAAACTTTAATTTTCTTTGGATCTGGAGCAAGAAGAACAAACAACTGTCTTCCTTCTTTTTTAGGCTCAGCTTCAACAATAGCAATATTATCAAGTTTTTTTGTCACCTCTTGTAAAAGTTCAAAACCTAATTCTTGGTGGGCCATTTCTCTACCAGAAAATCTTAAGTTTACTTTAACCTTATCACCGTTAAGTAAAAACTTAGTTGCATTCTTTAATTTTGTATTTAAATCATGCTCTTCAGTTCTAGGTCTAAGCTGCACTTCTTTAATTGAGATAATGGTCTGCTTTTTTCTAGCTTCTGCAGCTTTTTTCTTATTCTCATACTTCCACTTACCATAATCCATGATTTTACATGTCGGTGGCTTTACATTAGGTGCAATTTCAATAAGGTCTAAGCCCTTATCTTCAGCTAACTTAAGTGCTTCAGCTAAAGGGTGAACTCCTAACATTGTTCCATCATCAGAAATCACTCGAACTTCTTGAGCCCTGATGGTGTCATTCATTCTTAGTCCTTCTTCTCGTTGAGGTCTTCTGCCTCTTCCTTTACCTTTAATAATTACCTCCTTAAAGTCGTCTTATCTATAGGTTAAGTGATCTTGTTAGATCTTTTTCTTTAAGTTCTTTTATAAATTCTTGTTTATCTAAATTATCTTTTTGCTCTCCTGATCTTAAACGAACAGAAATTTTGCCAGACTCTAACTCATTATCTCCAACTATAATCATATATGGAGTTTTTGATAACTGCGCTTCTCTAATCTTATAACCAAGTTTCTCATTTCTAGAGTCAAACTCAGCTCTTAAGCCAGCAGCTTTAAAATCATTTACGAGGTTTTTACAAAACTCAGCATGAACATCAGAAACATTTAAAACCTTAACCTGCATAGGTGAAAGCCAAAGCGGGAGCCTGCCGGCTGTATGCTCTAAATAAACTCCAAAAAATCTTTCAAGTGAGCCAAGTATAGCTCTATGAAGCATAACAGGTCTTTCATTAGTGTTTTCAGAGTTTACAAAACTTAGATCAAAAGCTTCTGGTAAGTTAAAATCAGCTTGAAGGGTTCCAAGTTGCCAATCCCTTTTAAGAGCATCAACAAACATAATATCAAGTTTTGGACCATAAAAAGCTCCATCGCCCTCATTAACTTCATAAGGTATATCTAAAGCCTTTAATGCTTTTTCTAAAGCTCCTTCAGCCTTATCCCAGATTTCTTCAGAGCCCATTCTTTTTTCAGGACGAGTAGAGAGAAAAACTTTATATTCAGACATCCCTAGCTCAATATAAACCTCATTTAAAAACTTCATAAGCTCAACAATTTCATCTTGAAGCTGATCAAACCTACAAAAAACGTGAGCATCATCCTGGCAAAAAGTTCTTACTCTTGTAAGCCCGTGCATCACTCCACTTCTTTCATACCTATGAAGCCTTCCAAAGTCTGCCATTCTATAGGGAAGTTCTCTATAAGACTTCTTTTTAGATCCAAAAAGAAGACAATGCCCCGGACAGTTCATAGGTTTCATAGAAAACTCTCTACCATCAACATCAGTAAAGAACATATTTTCTTTATAATTTTCGTAGTGACCACTCTTATGATAAAGCTCAACATCAAAAACCTGTGGTGTTATAACTTCATCATAACCATACTTTACATATTTTTCTCTCATGTAATCTACAAGTTTATTGTAGATGGTTGTTCCTTTAGCCGTAAAAAACGGAGAACCTGGTGCGTAGTTATGAAATGTAAAAAGGTCTAAGTCTTTTCCTAATTTTCTATGATCTCTTTTCTTAGCTTCTTCTAAAAGCGCTAAATGCTCATCTAAAGCTTCTTTAGATTCAAAAGCCGTTCCATACACTCTTTGAAGCTGGGCTTTAGTTTCATCCCCTCTCCAGTAACTTCCAGCAAGGCTTAAAAGCTTTATAGCTTTGATTTGACCAGTTTTTTGAACATGAGGACCACGGCATAAATCAAACCACTCACCACCTTGCTCATAAATAGAAACCTCTTCTGAATCAGGTAAGCCCTCAATAAGCTCAACTTTAAAGTCTTCACCCATTTTTTTAAAAGTTTGAATGGCTTCTTGTCTGTCTAAAACTCTTTTTTCAATAGCAGCATTTTTTTTAATAAGATGATTCATCTTCTTCTCTAAAGCTTTTAAATCATCAGGAGTAAAAGGCTCTTCCCTATAAAAGTCATAGTAAAAGCCACTATCAATCACAGGTCCGATAGTAACTTGAGTTCCTGGAAAAAGTTCTTGAGCTGCTTGAGCTAAGACATGGGCTGCTGAGTGTCTTAACACTTCTCTTCCATCAACTGACTTTGCTGTGATGATTTCAATCTTTGAATCTGCAGGAACATTTGATCTTAAATCAATAATCTCTTTATCACCATTAAGACGCGCCCCAATTGTATCCTTAGCTAGTTTTGAACCAATAGATGAAGCAACCTCTAAAACCGTAGGTTCTTTTTCAAATTCTTTAAAGGAGTTGTCAGGAAGATATACTTTAATCACAAGAGTTTATGACTGGATGAAATTGCTTATATTTAAAACTTTTAACATTAAGTCATAAGACCGAAAATCAAGCTCTCTGTCAAGAAAACTCAATCTGATATAAAAAAAGCTCAAATTAAATTGCTCTTTAAAAAGGCAGTTACTTGAGCTTTATCTCCTCTTTTTTCTAGCCTGCTAGCTTATCAATCAGCGTTCCCATAGAAGGTCTACAGTCATAATTATCTATAAGGTAGTTATCTAGGCGATCTGCCTCTTTTAAAAAACCTGTTAAGTTTTTCTTAAAGGTTTCTTCTAGGTCCTTATTCTCAAGGTCATTGATATAAACCCTGTATGATAAGAAAACCTCATCACCGCTTATTGATAAGAAGTATGGCCTTTCATCATAAGAAAGTAAAAACTTATACACAGGCTTTAGATCCTCTTTTAATGGAAGCTTAGCAAGCGGACTTGTTGCAAATAAAAAGCTATTTCTATACCTAAAGATATTTACTTCAGAGCTTCCAGAGTGAAAGTTCCATCTTTCTTTTCCTGACCTTGTTGTAACAGGGTTTAGTCCCATATCTTCAAAAGCACTTTCAACAAGTGTCTCAATACTACTGCAATCTGTTTGAGAAAAGAACCTTTCTGTATTCACTTCATAACCACAAGAATGACACTCCTCACTTTCTTCTTCTAAAGAGTTCGTGCACTGAGGGCAAAGAACAGTATATGAGGTTGGTTTTAAGGCTTCATACTTTTCAACCATCGAGATCACTTCCTTAATTGGAAGAGCAAACCCCATATTATCAGCATTGTTAAACTTTAAAGTTGTTACTCCAACAACTTCCCCATTTGAATCAAGAACCGGTCCACCAGAATTTCCTGGATTAATAGCTGCATCAATTGAGTAATAATTAATATTATTTACTTTCTGATTTGTTGAAGAGATCACCCCTTTTGTGTGTGTTAGCGGCATTCCAAAAGGAAAACCTACAGCAACAACTTCATCTGAAGTGCTTACATTAGAGTTTCTTAAATTTAAAACTTCAGAGTTATTTAAAGGACTTTCAATATGTAGAAGGGCTAAATCTCTTTGAGGGTCTGTCATAAGAACTCTTGCTACAGATCTTTCTTTTGAGTCATTCTCAATAGCAACTTCCCTATGCTGCTCTATAACGTGAAAGTTTGATACTGCCAGGTTTTCACTGATTAAAAAACCAGTGCCCGTTCCAAGTTTAGTATTGATTTTTACTACCATGTTTTCATAATTTCTATTGCTCATAATACTTAACCTCTGCTTTTTAAGCCGCTTTTAAATGATCTACTTTTGAAAGATCAGTGTGAATTTTTTTAAATAAGTCTACAAAAATTTCAGATCTTTTCTGATCATCTTTACCAGAAGCTTTTTCAAGCCCTTTTAAAAGCTCTTTAGTAATTGATTTACTTACAATATACCTATTTAAAACATTATAAACTGTGGCCTCTCCATAAACACTATTAAGTATAAACTGTTTATTTGTATGCATATGATCAAAGTTATTGTAATTTAACCCAGCTTGAAGCTGCTGACTGTTTGCAAAAGCTTTCCCATTTAGTTTAAAAAACTTTAAAGACTCATACATATTCTCAGCAAATTCTTCTTTACTTAGTTTCTTTAAGCTTTGAAAGTACTTATCAAGTTTCTTAACTTTTGCATCAGGGCCTAGGTGAAGTGATAAGGTTCTCTTCATTTCAATAAGAACAGACTTAACATAGCCTTCTGGGTTAAGACAAAAAAGATTCTTATTATAAAAATTAAAATAAGGATCAATCATATAGTGGTCATACTTTTTACTTTTATAAAGCTCTAAGTTTTTCTCAGTTTCAACGATATTAGCCTGAAACTCATTCCAAAGCTCATCTATATTAGACCTTGGTGTTTCATTATTTTCACCACCGCTATTATAAAGTGAAACTCCATATTTTTTTACAAACAAATCATCATAAAGATCTGTAAAATAAAGCATTTCATCAATTATATTATATATCTTCATTGGATGACTTAGCTCTAACCTATCAGAGTAATCTACATAAATATCATTATCAGAAATTCTTACTACAGATAGAGTAAACACATCCATATTCATTTTTGCTAATTTTCTTAAAAGACTGATTGAGGGGTCTCCATCATGTTTTAAAAAATTAACTCTTAAGTTTAAGTGGTTGTCTTTAATTTCAATTCTAATTACAGAAGAACCCTCTTTAACTTCACATACCTTACCGTCTTCAATAACTTTATCAAATTGTGGGTTAATATATTTAAGAACTTGGTTTATAGACTTTACATAATCTTTAGCTTCATACATATCCATAGCTTTTTTCCAGTTTTCATTATTTAAAGCATAGGCATTTTCAGCTTCTTGAAGCCCCATAGCTGAAATGGTTTTTTTAATAAATTGTAGCATTTAAACTCCTTATAAATTATTACCTGAACCTATCGGAGTCTGTTCATCTCATTTTAATCTTGTCTCAATTATATATTTAGAAAACCTAATCGCTTATGTATCAAAAAGGTCTAAAAACTCATCAAATATAAGCTTAAAATAAAGCAAACTTAATTCTCTTTCTTTAAGTGACTGAATTATAAACAAAAAGAGCTCTTTTATTTTTTTAAAAACTCAAAACAAGCAATTTTATTTGTACAACTAGATCAATATCCAGTACTTAAAGTACAAACTTTTTAACTCATTTCATATGCAAAGTGTTACTTTTTTTCAAAAAGCAGAAGAAACATCTGTTTTATATTCTTTTTGAGAAACTTTTAAAGAGGCTTATGTGTTTGATAAGTAAGTTTTTAAACACTAACCGTTACTAAATAAGTAACAAGGAGATAAAAAATGAAAACTTTTAGCCTCATTACACTACTTTTATTTAGTGTAAGTAGTTTTGCACAAGACAACAACTACCAAAAGAAGTTCAACATCAGCGTAAACCCACTAGGACTAGCTATAGGAATCGGTAATATAGGTTTAGATTATGCCATTACTGATCAGGTTACACTAGGCGGCAACCTTTCCTACGCCAACCTCGATACAGGGGATATTGAAGCTTCTGCAAATGGATTTGGACTTAAAGCACAGGTTTTTGCAAATGGAGCTTTTACTAATAGCTGGTATGCTTCTGTATTCTATAGCGCTGCATCTGGTGACGCTGAAGACACTTTTGATGGAGATACAGCTTCAATTGATATCTCATCAATGGGTTTAACTGGTGGCTATATGTGGATCTGGGAAAATTTTAATATACAATTTGGTGGAGGTTTTCAAAGTATCTCTGTTGATGCGTCTTCAAATACAGGTGTTGATATTGATGATATTGAGGGTACAGGACTTGCCCTAGACTTCACATTAGGTTGGGCTTTTTAGTTTTAAATAAAATAATTAAAAACAGCGTAGATACTACTTTACTTTGTTCTGCGCTAACCAAGCTCCACTGGCCACATATTAGATTTTTATATATCAATTTGAGACGTAAGTTTTTGAATATATATAGTTCGTATGTCAACAATTCAAACAGTCAAATACAATTGGAGGGCTTATCGACTGGCATATTTTTAGCTTTAGTATAATAGAAGTCCTATTGGTAAACTAAAGTAAGTTCTCTAAATTGTCATATACAAAGTAGGAAGGGAAATTGATGATCACTCTAAGTTATACTTTTTATCTTAAAATTAAAGATCTCTTCAACAGTAACATTATTTTTCATAATATATTTTTTTTAGTATTTTTTTTAGCTTCAACAAGCTTTGCAAACACAACTCTCCCCCTTTCTGAAACTGATTACAAATATTTAATTAAAGTAAAAATGGGAGAAATTGAAGACCTTAAGTTGTTATGGGAGTGGAGAGATAGCAATAAAGGCTCCTGGAGCAGCACACAAGATATATATATTGGGGGAGGAATCTTAAGAGGGCTATTGAAGTGGATTCACCTTTCTCTTCAAGAAGGCACCTTTGAATCTGTTATGGAGACCACACCTCCAAATTTGAACGAACTGATTAATACTGAGTCTGATAAAGATTTATTCATTTTTGGCTTAAGCCCTTCACTTTTCCGAGATGGAAATCGAGGTAATAATGTCTCAACAGCTGGAAATATTGGCCTATGGGATTTATTAGAACAAGGCTTCTCAGGGTCTTCTTTACAAAGTGGAGGGGCAACTATAGAGAAATCTGGGGTCAACCCAGATTTTATATATGACCCAAGCCATGGAATTACAGACTTTATAAATGGCATATTAAGCTATGTTGATGTACCCGAAACTAAATTCAAAAGAGGTCGTCGAAGATGGTTCTTTAGGGGCGGAGGAGATGTTGTAAAGAATAACTTGAAAACTATTTTATTCTTACGTTTTTTAAGGTTCCAGTATGAACTTCCTTTTCTAAAAATATCACCAGTTACAAAGGAGGAGCTTATAGCTAGCCTTGCGCAGGAGCGTATTCCAGAGAACAATGGTTTTGTAGTAAAAGCATTAAAGAAGCTATCCGCAGCTGCAAATTACGATCTATATATGACGGCTCAAGATTTAGACAAATATGGAGTAGCCTCAAAATTAAGTGCGGCAGGCTATTCACTTGAAGGTCAAATGGATGAGTGGGGAGATACTATAAATCATAATATAATGTCTATTTTAAATAGCTCTAACTTAAAGTGCGCCAAGGCACTAGAGCAGTGATTAAAATTAGTTCACAAATCCCTATTGATTAATCTAGGAAACTTTATATTCAACTTGGTTAAAAGAACAGTTTTCACAAATAGTACAGCTTAGACTTATGGAATATACTATTTTTCTAAAACTTATAATTAAGTCCAAGCTTGTAATGCCTTGGCTTTCCTGGTCTTGCACCAAATGGTCTAAAAGAAGTGATATAATCTTCTCCAGTAATATTATCTATAGAGGCTGTGAGTCTTAATTTTCTATTAATCGGATAAGTTGCAGCAACGTCTGTAACTTCATAACCCCTAATTTTCTTTCTATTCTCATTAACAGATTGATCAAAAACACTAGATCTTTTATTCCACCTTACTTGCATCAAAGTTCTACCAAACTTAAAACCTGTTGAAAGACTAAATTGATGTTGCGGTACATAGGGAAGAGGGTCTCCTTTTTCAACAATCCCTTCACCCCAGTCATTTGAAGCACCAGACTCAAAACGGTTATTAAACTCAGCATTTGTGAGTGTGTAGGAAGCAAGAAAAGGAACAGAAACTCTCTTACTTAATCTTTTAAAAGTTTTTATTGATGCTTCTAAACCATATATTAACGCTGAACCACCGCTAAACTCTTCATCTAACTGTTCTTGAGCACAACCACTTGAGGCTGAGCAAAAACCTTTAATATTTTGATAATCTGTAGCAAAGGCTGCTACTTCAAACTTTCCTCTTTTATCAACAACTCTATAGCCTAGTTCATAATTAATACTTTCTTCAGGTCTTGCTCCTTCAGAAGGAGATACCCCTGCAGCTCCCATACCTCTATGAACACCAGCAAAAACTACAGTTTTAGAGTTTAGTGTTTTTGAAACTCCCACACCTGGAGCAAAAATAGTTTGATCTTTACTAGAGCTTTCACCTAGTAGACTATCAAACCTATCTTGAAAAACTCTTTCTAATCTAAAGCTCCCATCAAATGTCCATTTCCCTCTTCTAAGTGTGGATTGATGAAATGCTGTTATTACTGAACTTCTATCATTATTTCTTGTTACAGTTTCATCATCTAATGTCTCACTAAATTCATTAAAAAGTTCACCTTCAAACATATCATAAAAACTTGAAATGTGGTTTCTTGAAACTCCGTCTCTATGATACCTTACACCTGTAGTATTCATTAACTTAGTAAACTTTGCAGGCCTAAGATTGTAGTTTAAAGCAGCCTGAAGCCCCCTTGAATAATAACTTCTCCCATTATTAGTTAAAACAATAGTATCAACACCTGTATTTTCAGTATCAAACTCACCTGTTAAGATTCTATAATACTCTTCATTAGTTGCGGCATTAGGATTATCAATAACTTCTTGAATACTTGGAGCATTACTTCCAGCAAATCTATCAAATTTATTCCAGTCTCTGCGAAATTTTTGTTCATAAGCACTTACAATAAGACTCGTTTTTTTTGAAAATTTATTTTCATAGGTAAGGCTCATTTGTTCTTGATCCCACACCATTTCATCTAACTGACTAGCTGCATACCTTTGATATGGGTTTACACTAAAATCATCTAAAGTAAGACCCAAATAAGTTTCATTTGATGTTTCGCTTGCTCTACTTGCTTTAAAACTAATGCTTTGTTTTTTGTTGATCTTATACTTTGCTTTTAAGAGGCCATCCCATTTATCAAAGCCAGTTTCATTATTTATATTTTCAAGTTCTTTAAAACCTCTTGCATCAGCCATACCTGCTTCTATGAGATATGAAAAATTCCCTATTCTTTGAGACACATGGCCAGAAATAATATTTGCACTAGCATACTTATCATCTCTACTTCCACTACCTGTATTTAAACCAGCTCGTTCACGCCTTACAGTTCCACCAATAAGGTTAACACCACCTTCTAGCTTCTTGTTTGTTATTTCTCGTGTCTTAAAGTTAAAAGCTCCACCTATTGAAGTGGGTCCGTATAAGGAGCTCATAGAGCCTTTAATGAGGTCTGCTCCAGTAATTTTTGTCATTTGTGGAAAGTAATACGCAGCTGGAGCAGAATAAGGTGCTGGACCAAGTAAAATGCCATCTTCTAAGAGAGTGATTTTCTTACTTCTATGAGGATGAGTCCCTCTAATTCCAATATTTGGTCTTAAACCATAGCCATCTTCATCTTGAACGTATGTTCCAGGAGCTTCTGATATAACCTTATGTGGATCAGTATCATTAAAAGCTTCAGATTCAGATCTCTTAATCTCATAGCGAGTGCCTGTAATTTTCTTATTAGATCTTTTACGACCATAAACCGTCATACTACCTGTATTAGCTCTATTTGAACTTTGATCAGCGTAAGCACTACTTCCAGATAGAAGCATTAAGAATGATAAAAAAAACTTAAAAGATCTATCTCTTCTTAACTCTAAATTCATCTTACAGTCCTTTTCTAAGTGGCTTGATTTTAAAGGGCTTTGTCTTTGGCTCAGGTAATATAAAATCAAACGCCTTTAAGCTATACTTTTTTTCTAAAAGGTTCACTTTAGGATCAATCATTTGAACAAATTTCCTACCGTTTAAAGAAGCCTTTGAATCTACAAAAACCTCAACTTTTCTACCCTCTTTTTTGTACTTTTTTCCAATGACATGGGCCATTTGAAGAATCATATCTGGAATCCCTGACATTTCAGCTACTTGATAGTCCTCTAGGTAGTTATGACTTTCTTCAAACCACTCTACTCCAGTATCACTATCTCTGACTCTAAAAGTAACTGAACCATTCTTCTCTCTTACCATGACTTTCCAAGAAAACCTCATTCCCTCTTCTGTCCAAAGTACATTCCCAGGATAAAGAAAATGCCTCAGTGGTAAAGATACCTGTAAAAAAACATATAAGCTTACTAAAAAAACTCTTATGCCTTTAAACTCAGGAGAAAGTACTTTAAGACTCTTCTCTTTTTCATTATCTATTTTAAAAATCTTTAGAGGCCAATCTGGTTTAAAAAAGATAAGCGCGCAAAAAGTCATAATATACGGGAATAAACCAATTGGAAAAAACAAACTTGTAAAGGTATGAAAAACAATCACTACACAAAAAGCATAAGGTCTTGATCTTGACCACAAAAGCCAAAAAGGAATGCTAAGATCATAAAGAAAGCCTGACCAAGCAAAAATGTATTGAACAAAAATCTCATCTAAAAGACCACCTATTAAAGGCATATCAACTAGATTACCTAACCAAAGATTCATAGGCTGAGCTTCAAAAAGCCAGTCTCTTGTTAATTTTGCCAGACCTGCAAAAAAATACACAGCCCCAATTTGAAATCTAAGTAATGAGTAATGCCAATTTCTCACTTCGACTCTATTTTTTTTAAATATGTTAAGAGCCGCATCTGCAGGCAAAAATATCATAATAAAAAGAAGAAGAGAGACTAAGTAGTAATGATTAAGGTAAAGACTTTGATCTATAAGGTGAACATATAAAAAGCCAATAAAAAGACTTGGAGCTACAAGGCGGTACTTCCAACCTATTACAAATAAGAATGATAATATCATCAGTCCATATAAGAAATAATCCATATAAGGACTCGGTAGAGACTCTACCCAAGAAAAACCTGGGTACTTTAAGTGAACACTAGGTTTATAAAAAAACTTCTCAACCCAGCCAAAGTAAATATAGCGAAAAAGACTTATAAAACTTAAAGAACCTAAAATGATTCTAAACGCAGAAAGCCCATAAGGGCTTTCTGTTTTATTTAAGTAAGATTTAAAGTTTTTTAAATCAATCATTAAAAAAGATTAGTCATTATCCATTGGCGCATCGTTTGGCTTTCTTAAATTTAGTACGGAATAAAAATCTGTTTTAAAAACAGATGTTGCATTATTAACAGGAGTATAAATATCGCACATCATGCTTCTTTCTTGAGCTCTGCAATTTTTATAACCTTCAGCTTCAATATCAGAAAAACTTAAGTTTCTTGATAAAATAAGATCTGCAGCAGATTTTGCTTGAAGTACGTTTTCAAATATCTCTAAAGCTATATCTTCTCTACCAAGCTGTTTTAATAAACTATAAAATCCTTTTTTATTTCCCTCATGATTTAAATTACCAATAAAGACTGATAAAAAACCATTTAAGTTTTGAGAGATTGTTTGCATAGAGTACCTAAGACTCTTTCTCTCAAAAGCTTGCTTGCATATTCTTCCGCTACAATCCTCTTTAAGACCAATAGGGGTAGCAAGCTTAGCATCTTTAACAAAAAGCTCTATAAAATAAAGACCATCACTTACTTGGTTTAAAAGATCCTGGCTTGAGTTACCCATCGAATTGCTATCAATATCACCAACAAGATCACCTTGAGAAGGACTCCACTCAGCTCTTAACTGATCAGATCTTAATTTTAAGTCTGATGAGAGAAGTTTTAAATAACCACATCTAAATTTCTTCTTATCAGATTCTGATTTTTCGTTCCAAGACTTAGTTTGTGGAACAGAACCACTGCAAGAATGATTTAAGTCTTGATCTGTTATTAAATATTCAATTGCAGAAAGTCCTTTTCTTGATTTTCTTACTGTATCAAGAACAAAACCATCAGGCTTTTTTGCTAATTTGGCGACCTGTTTGTCTATAATACATGATGAGAAATCACCAAAAAGAGGGTTTATTTCAATATCAAAAGCTCTAACAGGATCTTGTAAACCTCCAAATTTAACCGCTTCTAAAAAGCTATAAGATTTATAAACTTCAGCCATTTTATTTTCTAAAGAAAAAAGGTCATGACTTGAAGAGCATGTGTTTTGAACTTCTTGATCAAAATCATCAACTAAAGCACTAAATTCTTCAACTTTTGGAAGAACAACACTTCTTAAAAAATCTACTACTAACTCTCTTCTAACATCTGATGCTGACTCAGCTCTAGAAACGTGGTTATAGATTAAAGAACCAGTTTCTAAAGCTCCCCACCCAGAAACTGTCACTAACGTTAAAATTAAAAATTTTTTCATAAAATATTAACCTCTTTTTCTTAGATTTAAAAAAAATTATAGTTGTTCAGCCATCTCTTTATTGAAGCTATAAGTATTTATAAGTTGAAGTCTTGCTCTTTTAAGGTCTTGTTTATAAGCCTTAACAGTAGTTTCATATTCAAATCTTAGTTCAGGCTCAACTCTTAATAAGTCATGAAGTTTTTTAAAGTCATTTATACTCATTACTGAATTTGGATTAAACTGAAAAGCTAGAGAAAAACCTTTCATTTCACTCCAGTATTTTGCGAAATCAAGAAAATTCATACCCTCTTCTGTATTAAAAGCATCGTATGCACCAAGAGTTTTATTAATATAGTGAATTGTGTTTGCTGCAAAAAGCCTTTCCCACTCAGATACGATCTCTTGAGCAATTACTTTAACCTCTTCTCTATAGCCTTCAGGTTTTTGATTTATTAAAGCTCTTCCTTTAACAAAATTATTAAAAATATTTTCTTTAAAGTTTTCTATTCCTAAAGAACCAGCATCACGTTTTGCGGCGTTAATTGATAAACCAAAACTTACTTCAGACTTAACATCAGCCTTACTATCAACATCTAAATCTATAAGAAGCCCACTTGCTACATCTGAAACTGTTAAATCAGCAAAGCCTCTTGATGCTCCAAAGTATCCAAAAGCCTCATCCCAGTGATGAGCAAGCGTTGTAAAAGAAAGACCTGGTTTTGCCGGGTTTTCATTATCAGCATTTAAGCCCTTAGCAGGTCCAAGATCTGTACTTAAGTAATCTCTAGATGCTTGAGAAAAGCTGATAGCTCCATGAAGAAACTTTTGAGTAAGCTGAGTTAAATCCCATCCGTTTTCAAAAACTCCAATTTTACTCACACGTTGAAATTTCTTACCCTTACTTACTTGAGTTGTAAAACTCACACCATTTCCGGCATCTTCTGCCCAAAGTGCTGTTAAGTACTTTAAATAATCAACAGGCTTAGCACCATATGTTGTTTCACTTGTAAAAGGGCCTTCTTCATCATTATGAGGAATCACCATAAAATTAGGATAAAAATCATTTGAAACACCATAAAGATCAGCATCAAACTCTTTATTATCAATACCAGCTAGTTTTTTACTTAAGTTTGCTGTTGTATCAGGGAAAACATAACCTAGGATAAGCATGTCTTCATATAAAGCATCAGGTGAAGCATCATAATCTTCATTCTGCTCTACTTTAACAGGCAGTACTCTGCCTTGAGTTGTTTTAAATCTTTGAAAATAAAGTGGAGTAAAACCATAAAAGCCATCTTCTAAAACTTCTTCATCTGAGGGTTCATATTTAAAATCTATATATGATTGAAGCATGTTATATGCTGCTTCTTCACCCTTTTCATAATTCCCTTTAGAGATACTATCTTGTGGGATAAGCTTACCATCAGCATCAAGTTCAACTTTCTTTAAGCTTCCCATCTTACTCTTAAGTGAGTTAATAAGAATTTGTCTTACTGTTTGGCCATCATAGGCAACATCAGAAGTTCCCTCAAAAAACGGACTTTCAAACTCATAAAAAGGTGTATCAGCTAGAGCAAAAGAAGAAAGAAATACGAATGTACTTAGTATTAAAAATTTCATTAAAAAATATCTCCTGTTAAATATAAAAAAAGACGCTAAGTCCTCTTCTTAACTTTGGCAAAAGAAAGCCTTTTTTTCCTTTCTCAATGCACTTTCAATAGAGCTAAGCACATGTTTTTACTCATTAATTTGATATTTATCAGTTTTCACTTAGCTCTCAGCTAAAATAAAAGACTCACTTAAGATAAGACCAGTGGCTATATAGCTAAATCAACCCTTTACTTGAATTGTTTGAATTGAAACGTTTGATTCTTGAACAATAGTTTTGCATATTGCTTTCATGATAAAAGTAATACTAGTCACAACCTTAGGGTTTATTTTTTCAACACCTGCTCTGGCAGTGAAAGATCTCAAAACTACTGCTTTAGACCAAATTATTAAACCATTTTCTTTGGTTAATGATAATGATCAGTTTGCAAAAGCAGTTATAAGTTTCGGTTTTGTTTACAATGGTAACTACTCGCATCTCTGCAATGGTACTTATATTGGTCACAATAAAATTTTAACAGCAGCTCATTGTCTAGTTGATACTGACTATAATGAGACACTGAAAGACCTTAGAAAAAAAGATCCAAATGCTTATGGAGTAGTAGTAAAAGTTAATACTATTACAAATAAATCACATATAACATCAGAAAGCAGTACCATTATTAAATTTGAAGCAAATCCAAATTATTTTAAAACGTTTAATGGAGAAAAAAATGTATCATCTTATGACCAAGCTATCTTATTTTTAGATAATAGCTTATCAATTCCGCCGGCCAAAGTCTTACCTAAAGACCAAATATTAGAAGAAGAAACTGTAGTAACAACTTACGGTCACTATTGGATTGGCTCCGAAGGAAAACTGCAATACCAAGAAGCTTTTTTCCCATCCAGTTTTTACACCCTTTTTCCAACCCAAATGCAGCCTCTTTTTAATAAAATGTTTACTAAGGCTCAGTTCGGGACTGAACCTGATTTAGGTTTTTTTCCTGAACTTAAAAAGCTACTTATTTTTTCTGCAAAAGACAGACACCCATGCCCTGGCACCTCTGGTGGTCCCTATATGGCAAAAATAGATGGTATTAATTATATTGTAGGTGTTGTGACTGGAGATGGACCTTACTCCACTTCGTGTGATCCAGAAACTGAAGAGCTTAAAGTACCAATAAACAGCTCTGAATATGGAGACATGGATTTTTCAGATGCCTTGAAAGAGTCTATTATTGGAATTATAGATGATGGACCAATTTCAGGTTCTGGAGATTGGGTATATCAATTTATTAGTCCTTAAGTTTAGATTTTTTTTAAATCTTACAAATTATATCTCCATTTAAAACTCTTGCTTAATATTAAAAAGACTTCATTTTCTTAATCATAAAAGCTTAGTCCGCCAGGCCTTATAAATACCTGATCAGTATACCGCACTACATATCGCTTCACCTTTAAAAAAGGGAAGATCAAGCACTCCACTCCCCTGCCTTACTTTTCTTAAAGGAATTTCAAGAATTTTAAGATGAACTTTATTTTTACCTAAACTAAATTTAATATTTTCAATCACTTGCTTATCTTTTACAGAATCAAAAAGACTGATCTTAACACCCTTATA
>CALLAU010000019.1 GCA_938002015.1 uncultured Bdellovibrionales bacterium | reverse complement strand
GCAGCTTTACTCACTGAAGTCATTGTCATAGCTCCTGCTACTAAAGGAACAACTCCACCAAGGAAAAGTCCAATAACAACCATAGGCTCTAATATATTAATAGTTAAAGCTTCCATACCAGCTAAGGCACGAGTTGCATCTACACTTTGTCCATAAGCAACAAACAAAGCTAGTGCTGTAAGTGCAGCTGAACCAATTGCAAAACCTTTACCGATTGCAGCAGTTGTGTTTCCAACAGCATCAAGACCATCAGTAATACTTCTTACTTCTGGGCCAAGACCAGCCATCTCAGAGATTCCACCTGCATTATCTGCCACAGGACCGTATGCATCCACACTCATAGTAACACCAACAGTTGCAAGCATACCAACAGCAGCAAGTGCGATACCTAAAAGACCTGCAAAGAAAAATGATACCCAAATTGCAGCACAAATAAAAATAAGTGGAAGAGCGCATGATTCTAAACCAACAGCCATACCTTGAATGATGTTTGTTGCAGGGCCTGTTTTAGACGCTTCAACAATTTTAAGTACAGGGCCTTTTGCAGTGTAGTATTCAGTTGCATGACCAATTGCTAAACCTGCAAGAGCACCAGCAACGATCGCATAAAAAACGTCCATTGAAATACCTTGCGAGTTTAAAAGAGCAAAAGTACCAGCAGCAAAAATTGCTACTGAAGCAAATACTGAATAGTTAAGTGCAGCTGCAGGGTCAAATTTCTTAAAGAAACTCATTAGCCCAATACCAATTACTGAAGCAACTAAACCAATTACTGATAAAGTAAGTGGAAGAGACATAAGAAGGCTTCTAGCTTCTTCACCACCACCATTAGACATAAGCTCAGAAATAGCAGAAACACTCATCGTTGCAGCAATTGCAATTGAGGCAACCATAGCTCCAACATATGATTCAAAAATATCTGCACCCATACCAGCAACATCACCAACATTGTCTCCAACGTTATCAGCAATAACACCAGGGTTTCTTGGATCATCTTCTGGAATACCAGCTTCAACCTTACCAACTAAATCAGAACCAACGTCTGCAGCTTTAGTAAAGATACCACCACCAACTCTTGCAAAAAGAGCGATAGATGAAGCACCCATTGAAAACCCAGAGATCACACTTCCTTTAGTAGGATCAAATCCAAAGAAGTAATAAAAAACACCAAGACCAAGAAGACCTAAACTTGCAACAGCTAAACCCATCACAGCTCCGCCTCTAAAAGCAGTAAGTAAGGCTTTATCTTGTCCTGAGTCTTTTGCAGCAGCAGCAGTTCTTACGTTTGTTTTTGTAGCCGCTTTCATACCAATAAAACCAGCAAGGCCAGAAACAAATGCACCAGAAATAAAAGCCCCGGCAGTTTCAATTCCAAACCTCCAAGCAAGAAGACCTGCAACAACAGCAACGAACACAGCTAAAATTCTGTATTCAGCTTTAAGAAAGCTCATCGCACCTAAATGAATCTCTTCACCGATCTCTTTCATTTTATCTGTACCAGGTGATAACTTAACAAGACTCATGTAAGTCCCTAAAGCAATCACTAAACCAACTATACCTGCAGCCGGAGCTACAAGACCAATATCGACAAGCATATAAAGCCTCCTGTTTATGTCGTAATTTTAAACGCTCATGCTAGTGCATATCATTATGATTTGCACACGATAAATCAGCATTTTTTCAATAAAATAAGAAGTAACTCATTGAGCCACCTTGTCAATAAACAAACTCAGATGTAGAGGGTTATCTATGTCTTATATATTTTATAAATGGCTCCACTTATCGAGTCTCATGATTATGGTTCTTACAACGGGAATGCTTATTGCGCCCGCACTTTTAGAAATTAAAATCCAGCCAAGTCTAAGAAAGAAGCTCTCAGCAATCCACGGTTCCACTTTATTTGCGGCTTTTATTGCAGGTTTTGGGCTTATTGCTAAAGCAGGCCTTGAAAGCCCCTTTAGCGGAGGGTGGCTGTGGCTTAAAATGGCTATTTGGCTATCATTTGGAGCACTTCCAGCTTTTACAAAAAGGTGCAGCCCACCTACTTTGATGAAAATTTTTATAGGCTATGCCCTTCTTTTAGTATTAGCTGTTTATATGGTTCTTCATAAACCCTTTTAAAAAGGAGCTCTTCTATAGAAATCAAAAGTAATACAAAAAACTACTACTGGTTGTTTTTTGTATTATTTGCTTTTTAAACATTCATAAGACATCAAAACAGGCTCAACATAGTTCTTATAAACAAAAGACTCTGCTTTTTTAAGCTTCCTTACTTTTGCAGTAAGCTTCCTTGCATCTATTCTTAGCTTAACACTACCTTCATAGTTGCTGTTCCAAGCCTTACTACAATCAAACTCATCTTGATAAACTCTTAAAACAGCCTCATAAACACCAGCTTTAGATCTTTTAGATGAGATAAGCTCATTCATATGACTTATAAGGTGAGAGGAACCTCCATTAAACTCTTCAGTTTCATTAAAAGTAGTTAAGTATAAAGAAGCTTTTGGGCTGACATCAGTACTGCCCCCTCTATCAACGACTACAAAGCCTACTCTTAAGTCAGAGCCCTGCTTTAAGCTTTGAACCAAAGTGACTTGTTGCTGTATGCGAGATACTTCAACTTTAACTTCAGCCCCCTTAATTTGCATTGGAGCAACCTTAACGCTTTTAGAAAAAGCTCTAGGGCTAAAAAGGAAAGTAATTACTACTAAGAGTTCTAATAAGTGACTTTTCATATTTACCTCTTAGTTAACCTTATAGCCTAAAAACATACAAGAAATACCACCATTATCTACTGAGTATTTTGTATGAGCAGACATACCTATTGCTTTTGATAACTTAACATCAGGAGAAAGGATCCAAGCATCCCATCCACTAAAGTGCTTCTTTAAAGTCTCTCCTATTAACTCATAAGCTTTTAAAGCCTCCTCAAAACTTCCCAGGCGCTCACCGTAAGGTGGGTTTAAGATGACAGTCCCCTTAGTTTCAGGAAGCTGAATTGATCCAAAATCTTTTAAAGCTATTTGCTTTAAATTAACTTTTGACTCTAAGCCAAGGCTTTTAATCAAATACTTTGTTTTATTCACACTTTCAGGAGCTCTATCAAAACCATAAAGCATACCATTTAAGTTTTTTTCTTTAGTTTCATCTATTTCAATAGACTCATCAAAGTTAGCCCATCTTACAAAAGAAAAAGGACCTTGGTTTTGAAGATGTGAGTTTGCAGCCTCAATTAAAAAAGTTCCACTTCCACATAAGAAATCAACTAAAGGGGCTTCCCCTGTCCAACCTGTCATTCTTACTAAACCAGCCGCTAGGTTTTCTCTAAGTGGAGCAGCATGTTCAGTGTCTTCTCTGTAACCTCGATTTGAAAGAGGGGCTCCACTCATATTAAGAGATAAAGAGAATGTATTCTTATAAACTTGAACTACAATTTCTAAATCCGGATCTTCTCTATCAACAGTAATATCCTCTCTACCCTTAGCTTTAAATTGATTTAGCAGGCCAACTCTAATCTCATTCATAATATACTTTTGGTTATTGAATTTAGAGTTATTAAGTTTAACTCTTAGAGAAAATGTTCCGCTTTTATTTAAATACTTTGAAAAATCATGTCTTTTTAAACTTGGAACAATTTGCTCTAAGCTTGAGGCATCAAAATCAAGAACAGGCTTAACAACTCGTGAAGCCACTTTTGATTTAACATTCACTTCATAAGCTTTAGCCCAAGACGTTTCAAAGCTCACACCCGACTCTCTTGGAGAAACTCTTTTAACGCCAAGCTCATTTAATTCTTCAGTTAAAGGAGATGATAAACCTTTTGGACAAGTGGCAAAAAACTGTGGCATCTACATCTTCCTTTTCATGAATATTGAATCTCGTACTTTTTTAATTTTTTCTAGTTCAAGTTTATGAATTAAAACTTTCTCATCTTCTGCTCCAAAGTCCTCAATAATCTCACCCCACGGATCAACTACTAGACTGTGGCCATAGCTCTTTCTAAGAGAAGAGCCTACCTCATGAGATGTTTCATGAACTCCAACTTGCCCAGGGGCAACCACATAAGATTGAGTTTCAATGGCTCTAGCTCTTAAAAGTGGCTCCCAGTGTACTTTACCTGTAGCTCTAAAAAATGCAGATGGAACAAGTATCAGCTCCACACCTTTTTTAGCATAATATGAATAAAGTTCTGAAAACCTCAGGTCAAAGCATATAGAAAGCCCAAGCCTCCACCCTTTTATATTAATAATAGAAGGCTTAACTCCAGACTCATAACTCTTACCTTCATCAATTTCTAAGCTTCCAACTTTTGCAGCAAAAAGGTGGATCTTGTCATAAGGAAAGCTTAGCTCTCCATTTGCATCACAAAATAGACTGGAATTAAAAAGTTTATTTTCTTTATAAATAGGAAGAGAGCCTAAGTGAAAAGCTGTGTTTGTCGATTTTGCTAGATTTTTTATATAAGCAAAGAAACTATGATTAAAATCTATCACTGGAGGTTTTTCATTTTTATCGATTGAAATATAGATTGCATTCTCAGGGAACACACAAAGATCAACCTCGTCAATATTCTCTATTGATTCAATCATCTTAGAAATTTTTCTGTAGTTTTGCTCTAATGAGTCAGTCGAGCAGACTTGAAACGAAGCAACCGTTAAAGATTCTTGAGCTTTAACGGTCATATTTTTTATTTACTTTTTAGCAGCAGCTTTTTTAGTCGTCTTCTTCTTAGCTGTTTTCTTTGCAGCTACAAGTTTCACATTTGAATAATCAACAAAACCTTCTTTTGTAAAAGTTGTGCTGTTTTCTTTATCAAAGTGAGTCTGCATATTATGACCTGTAACTTTTACTCTAAGTCTTCTTGAATCAAGCTCTAAAACTTCACCCTTATGACCTTTTCCTGAGCCAGCTATAACTTGTACAGAGTTGCCTTTTTTAATTTTTAATTTCATGTCTTATACCTCTAAAGTAACTATATTAAGTGTAGTTTAAGCTTTTGTTTTTGTAGCTGTTCTGATTTTTCTTAAGATCTGAGTCTTAACAGTCATTGCTCTTTTAGAAAACTTTGACTCATCAGCAGCAAGGATAAATTTATCAAATCCACCTTTGTGCTCAATATTTCTCATCGTGCTTACAGCAAGCTTTAAAGAAACCTGTCTATCTAAAGTTTCACTATACATTCTTTTAGGCTGAACGTTTGGGTTCGCAATAGATTTATTTTTAATATTAGAGTGACTCACTATGTTTTTTACAACAGGGCTTTTACCACTTAATTCACATCTTGCCATAAGATCCTCCAAGATCTGTATCGTAATTCTAGCTTATCCAAGCATTTATAAGTAAACACAAAGGTTTAGCCTAATTTCAGGATAAATCAAACATGCGACCTTAAATCTTGTAAAAAGATCCAAAAAAAATCGCGATTTGTGGGATAATAAGTAGATTTCTCGCTTGTTGGCAAGGCTTTTTTAATATATAACCATCCTCTTTGAACACTCGAAGGAGTTCGTATGAAACCTAAAAAAGGCTATAAATCTAACTACAGACCAGAATATCCGGCTGATTTTGCTTTTGACTATAAAGATCCTTTAACTTTAAGCAGATTTCTCATGGAAGCAGGAAAGATCGTTCCAGCTAGAGTGAGCAAGCTTAGCCACAAGCAACAAAGAACTTTAAATACTGAAGTAAAAAAAGCTCGTCAGCTTGCTTTAATTCCTCAAGGAGCTTTAGCAGCAGACCAGTACAGATTTCCTGATCAAATCTCAGTTAAGCCATTTGAGTATTAATTAAACATTTTCTTTAGGTAAAAATCTTACAAGCTAAGATATAAGCCTATTATAAAAGCTTTAAAGGTCCCTTAATGAGGGACTTTTTATATAAGACCTCAAAAAAAAAGGGTAAAAAGAATACCAAACCTCGCTCCCCCACACTAATAATAGCGACTGCAGTTTGTACCAATAATAGATCTCTCTCTTACTTCTCTAGCTTTTAATTTTTTAGGATTTGGAAGCTTAGATAAGACTTTTCTATCTAAGAGCTTTAGAGTTGCCGGTCCGTAATTATCATCAAACATATTTCTTACATTACAATAAAGTCTAAGGTCTCTTGCACTTAGCCACGAATCTTTTGAATATACACTCTTTGGCCCCTCATCTCCCCAGGCAAGCCTTGGAACCTGCTTTATAAAGCTTCCAAAAACTTTTTTAAAGCGCCCTTTTTGAGCAAGCTTTGGGCGGCACTCATCATCCATCGATTTATAAGATCTTAGAGCACTTTCAAAGCCATCAAAATAAGGATAGCAGCCCCCGGCAGAGTTTGTTTTTTTGCAACGCTCATAATGACCCTCATACTTTGAAAAACCTTTCATTTTTCTTGTAGTGTCACGTCCTAAAAAATTCTCCTGTAAAACCCAGTAATTTGTAATTTGTGTGTCACAAAGACCATGAAGAGGGTTGTTAAAAAAAAAGTAAAGCACGGCTATTAATATAGCCAAAAGAGCAATCAACCAACTAGGTATAAGCCTCTCTAGCTTCTCAAGCAAAGCAACTAAGTTCATCTTCTACTTATACTTTTCTTCCACAGCGAAGGAGTTTTTCAGGATTAACAGGGTTTCTACCCTTTCTATAAGATTTTTGAATCCAGTAACTCTTATCAACACTACAAAAAAATACAGGATACCTAGCAACTTTATAAAGCTTAGAGATTTCAACAAGCTCTTTAAAAAAGTTTTGAAGATGTCTCTTTGGTCTCTTGCCACCTTCTTGATACATCTCAATGGAGTCATTTAGTGTTGTTAATACTTTTCTTAAGTGAGAGTACCTAAAGTCAGAACTTGGAAGCATTGGAAGCAAGCTTTGGATCTCATCTTCAATCTCAGAGATCACAACTTTTTCTTGAGCCTGCTTTGCCTCAACTCGTGCGATATGAAGACTGATTCCACTTTCAACAATCTGTAAAACTGTTTTTTTTACGTGGTCTGGAAGTTGTCTCTGACTACTAGCAAAAGCTTGAGTAGTTGCTGATGAAAAAAGTAAAAGTATTAAGAGGTTTTTAGTCATATTCCTTATTCTACGCCCTCTTTAAAAGTCATTACAAGTCCAAGAAAGGGGAATAAAGACCTAAGAAAAGGCCAAACTAAAAAGGCATACTCAATGTTAGTCTAGCGCCATAAACATCTTTAGTTCGTTGATAAGCTTTTAAGTAATCTCCAGTGAAAAATGCTCCTGCTAGAAACTCTAAAGACACACCTGAATCAAAATCTCTACTATAAATAAAGTCTACCTCTAGCCCTAGATCTTTGTCTGTAACATTACTCGTGTTTCCAGAGATATCACTATTTATAAAAGCATCACTATCGCCAAAACCACCAAAAGCAATACTTCTTACCCCATCATCATTAGATGATCTTGAAAAACTTAAAGCTTGAAGAGTGAACTTATTTTTTTTATTTTTTTCTAAGCTCACGCCTAACCCAAAGTAGCTTAAATTTCCCCAGCTTAATAAATCAAGCGTTCCTCCATACTGATGATGGTTATAAAAAAGTGGTCTATAAGATTCATCAGTGTTAGCAGTTGAACCATCATTACCAGTATCAAAATGATAGGTAAGAAAAAGTCTTAAATTATTTTTCTCTCTGGCTTTAACTCCAAGTTTTACATGCGCCATAAAACCATCAATATCATTATTAGTGTCTGTAAACTCACCGCTATAAGTTATGTAATCAGTAGTGTAAAAGAGCTTATTATATTCACCTGCAGCTGACACTCCAAAATAATTAGAAGACTCTGCAGCTATAGAACTTCCATTTGATGCATTTGAGTAAGCATCTTTTTGTTGCCTAAAAAGATAGATTTGAAAGAATTTAAAGACAGGCTCCCACGACTTTAAATTAATTAAAGCAAAGTAAGCTGATGAGTCAGGATCAGCTGTAAAGCCTAAACTTGAGGGCCAGTCTCCAACTCGTAAACCTCCAAGCCTAAACTCAAAGTTGCTTGCATCATAACCAAGCATCACCCCATCTAAAGAATAAGGCAGATTATCATCCATATTTTTTGAAACTAAAGAACCGTTTCCAAAATCAAGCGCCCACCTACCAAACTTTAAGAAAAAAGCTGTTGAAAGGTGCCACTCTCCATAGGCTTCAAAAATTCTAAAACTGTCTAGATCAGACTCTTCTCTTATCCCTGCAAAACCCCTAACATCATCTCCCCAGTTTTGAAATAAAATACCTGAAACTACAGCATCCAGCCTATCATTTGGCTCAAACTCAGCATTTAAAATAAGACGATGAGAAAAAGCATCTAAGCCACCTCTTCCGTTATTTAATACGTTTTCTTGAAAAAGACCACGAGAGCGGTACTCACCATTCCATAGAAACTTTGTATCTTCTGCTGAAAATACGGGCGATGAAAAAGCAAGTATGCTAAGTAAGATTATTTTTCTCATATACTCTATGATAACCCTTCTTTTATATGTTTTTAAAGTCTGCACAAAAGGCTTGAGTACCACGAAGAAGAACCCCCTGTCTCTATATTAAAAATTGACTTAAAGCAGGAGAAGCTTTAGCTTGGCTTTCTTAAAAGCTCTTTATTCTCCTAAAATAAAAGGAATGAAAAAAAAGACTTTATCACTCGTTCGGGGAGTGGCGCAGTTTGGTAGCGCATCTGGTTTGGGACCAGAGGGTCGCAGGTTCGAATCCTGTCTCCCCGACCATTTATTCAAAGGTCTGAACCGGATGATATTTAACGCATGGTCAGATACAATTCCCCGTCCGGGGCTATCATTAGGGAATAAACTGAAGTGTTTCAAAATGATACACCTTTTGCTGTTTATATCTAAAACACCTGTAGCGATCTTGAGTAAATAGGGCACTATAACACCTTTAAAATGACTCTAGCCTGGCCTGTGTTTTGCTTCTCCTAGCTTATGATAAAGGTCTTTAGGTATACAGTTTTATTTCTATCTGTTGTATTTTTATTAAATACTCCAAGCTATGCAGATGAAATTAATCACAATTCCTGTGAACTATTCACTCAAACTGGTATGGATGACTGGATAAATTGGACTGTTGAAAAGGTTTTTAATACAGGTTTTTTATCAGACGAAATAAATGATGATTTAAAAGAAAGCTTAATAGAAAAAGGCTATACACTCTCACCAAAAAATATATCATTTAATTCTTTAGGTCTGATCCCACTGCAAAACCAAAACCAGTTTGCTATAAATAAACAAGGCGATGATCTAAAAATATATTTTAAAATTAAAGATTATGATGAAAAGCTATTAACACTTCATTTTGAATACAAAACTGGTTCAATTCCATCATGCCAATCCTTAAAAGAAAGAGTTAATAGGTTTAAAGAATCAAGATTTTTTCTGCTTGAAGCTAATGAAAATACCAACCTGTCGTGGGGAAAATCCATAATGTCCCTCGAGAATGCAGAATTTATTATTCAAAGTAGAGGAAAAAATAAAAATGAATGGCAGACTTACCAAAGGAAGTATTTAACTCTTTTAAATAGAATTAAAGAAAAAATAGAAGAAACTGAAGACTCTTTCAATGTACTAGAGATAGTAAGATACGAACTATTAAGCAGTGGTATGTCTTCATATAATAGAGAGCAAACAACTATAATTGGTTTTCTAGATGGTGAAGGTGTAAATTGTGTTGCACGCACAATGCTCTTTTTGTCGATTATAAAAGATCTAGATATTAAAGTCCCAGAAGGCTATGAATATGGTGTTGAAGCTTTTTCTGATCACATTCAGCCTGTTATTGTTAATCTTAATGAAGGCCATTCGATTGATCTAATAGCCTCTAAATTATCACCTGAATTGACCAACCCAATTGTAAATATAGACTTTGTTTTAAGCTCTGCTTTTGACAAGTATGAAACATTTTACCTTAGAAAAGATAACTTTGTTAAGCCTTATCAAAATGTAAACAAATTTGTCTTTCTACCTGAAGATATGAGCAATAGTGTAGTTATTGGCACTGGATATAACTACTCTGAAGAAGATGTTAATAGAGTAGATGTTCTTTCTTTAAATTTACCCACAACCGCAAAGTTTTTTGAAGGTGAAATCCCAAAATCTGCTAACGAATCTTATTTATCACAAGAGAATTACAGGTTAAATAGAGGAGACTTTACCAACGGTGCTGGGGAATCTAATGGCAACGGTAATGCAGAAGCAGTCAGCGATAGCATCGATATTACAAAACCATATTTTTCTTTAGATCAGATCAGAGAGAGTCCTAGTATGAGTGATAGAATCAAAAGTGATTATATCAACATGGTAGAGCGTGGTTATTTTACTGAATCTGACTTGGATAATTATGGATTAAAAAATATAGCACACCTTTTTCCTGATGGACTACCAGAGGAGCATTTGAAATCAGTTTTTCCACCCGTCTATTATAGAAAAGGCTGGGTTGGCGACATATATGTTTACTTAGGACGTGATTACATAATGGATTTTGAAGTAGATGGAGAATTTGTTGAGGATCTAAGAGATCTAAAATCTGTAGCTCCTTATCAAGTTTACACAGATAACTTAGCCCATATGATTTTTAGAGCGAACAAGTCATTAGCTTTTCTTAGGCAAAATTATGAAACAATTAACACATTGTCTCCTAGACTTGAAAACATAGATCAATTTTTTGAGTACGCGAGACATTTTAGCATTTTAGGTAAACACATAAAAAGCGTGTGTCTTAGAAATTATATTTCTAGCGCCTTTAGGATAAAGGATCTTAAATGCGAAGATTTTATGAAACATAATGGACTTGTAGTTGAAGAAGAGGAGTACTTTAAACTATTTGATCTATTAGGCACTTACTTCTATGATTTTTATAAGTATTATGAGCCTAAACTACATGATCTGGTCTTGGGCATAAATGAATTTGAAAGTGATCAGCAAGTTTTAGATTTTTTTAAATCTATTGATCAAGATTTAGCTCAGATATTAAGTAGTGGTTATCATAAGCTCTATTATGATAACGAGTTAGATTACAGAGATAATTATGGAGAAGAGTTTAGCGAAGTAATAAAGATTACAAGCTTTAAATTAAGAAGAACTTTAAGAAAATATATACTCAGAAGTAAAAACTTTTTTTACTCAAGTAAAGATCTTTCAGAAACAGGTGTATTCCAAAAAAGTCTAAATAGTAATACTGGCTCCAGCGACATCGTGAGAACAGATGTTAATTTGCCAAGAATCAATTTAAATGAAGATGCGTGCAAAAATCAGAATGAAAACGGATATGCACAATCAGGACTTTTTATTGTCGATTGTAGTAGGTTTAATGAATCTATAAGAAAGCAATCTCAAAGTGTTTTTACACGAACAGCATATCCAATTAACCCGACAATTCTACTTGAACTCTTTACTGATATAGGAACTTACAATTGGAACTACCATGATCTTCTTTTACTTAATACAATGTGGACCGATGAGTTTACAAATAAACTTGCAGAGCTCGAGAGAGAAACTGAAAAGAATTTGATGTCAGATGGTAGCCGTTCAAACAAATGGGAAAAGCTTAGGGTCTTACTTAGGTTTACAAAGCAAATTCTTGAGGCGCCTTGGCTTAGTTACAATTACTCAGAAAAAGACTTCACTTACCCGCCAAGTTTAAACAGTTGCTATGATAATTCTGATCCAGAGACTTTTAAAAATTGTATTTATGATGTAAGCTTTGTTCAGATCAGTGAAATAGGAACATCTGTATGGCTGAAAAACCAACCTTTTATGCAGCCTTTGCATGATTACTTTTACGAAGTCAAAAATCCTGTTTTTTATAACGAATTTAAAACTTTTGATCTAACTAGAGACGAGAACAACCTATTTCAAGTTATAGATGAAAATCTAAGTGACAATATAAGAGATATTATTATTGATTCAAATTTTGGTTATGACTACGGCGGTGGGGTAGCTCGCCTCTATAAATTATTCAGCTATACAGGAAGTGTGCATAGCGATAGATTTGTCTTTAGAGATGGAAATAATCATTATTATTTGAGTTTAGCAGCATATAAAGATGAAAATGGTGAAATTTTATTCTTTAATAAGCCGACTACCATTGATCCTAGAGATTCTTTAAACCACAACATAATAGAATCAAATGAAGTTTTAGAACAAATACTATTTTAAAGATTCAAAGATCTTAATTATAGACAGCTACGAAAAGCTAAACCGAGAGGCGTTGGACTACTTGAAGTCACTGGAGACCTATATTATAGAGCGATAGCTTTGAGCTGGTAATCACAAAATGGGGTTTTATTTAATGGTCCAGGTCTACGTAATTATTTACTAGAGTCACTGAACTAAATTTGTCAGAATATTTATATGAAGGTCTTACACGAGAAAAGCAGAACTATTTTAGGTAAAAATGTTGTAAAGGCGACTTCCTTTTGGAGAAGGCTTCGAGGTTATATATTTTATAAAAGTTCTAAATTAGAATTTGACGGATTGTTTTTCCAAAGAAGCAATTGTATTCATAACTGTTTTGTTAGATTTCCAATAGATGCTGTTTTTGTAAATAAAGAATTTGAAATTGTTGAAATTTTGAGGGAGTTCAAGCCTTGGAGGTTTTCTAGAATTTATTTTAAAGCATCTCACGTTTTTAAATTTCCTTCTGAGACAATAAACGACTCTATTTCAATTGGCGATAAATTAACTTGTACTCAATGATCACATAAGAAGCCTTTAATCTTCTAATATCTTTTATCAGCAAACCTGATACGTAGCGCAGCTCTATCCCCAAATATGTTGAAGATGACAATTTTTGCACTTACTTAAACACCTATAATCAGGTCTAAGCCTCACAAATTCGTTCTTAGTATTCTTTTTTGAGTATGATTTTTGCTTTATTTTAGCTGTGAAAGCTTTAATTACCTTATTAGTTCTCTTCATGTTCTTAAGTGCTGGAGCTACGGACTCAAGAAATTACGCAGAAGAACAAGCGGAACTGCTGATGTCCAGGTTCCTTTGGTTAGGTCAAGGACAAAGGTATATTAATGATGAAGACCTTAAAGGTTTTCAAGAATCAGCTATTGCACTTAATGCTAAATTTCCAGATAAGTGGTTTTTACTGAACGGATTCAGCACTTATCTTAAAGTTGAAAGACGCCTTCCGGAAGATAAACTATCGATTATTAAATTAGCCATACTGTATACAGCCAGAAAGAGGTTTAAGATGTCTCAAATGATTGGTAACCAATATTATGGACTGTACGGGAAGTACTTTAGTAATTATGGCTATATTACAAGCAATGGATCTGCCGAGGAGTTCTGGTATTTGATGCAAGAGGTAACTTTAACAAACTACCCAATACTTCTCAGTATGTTTGAACAAAGACTTGGTAGGATAGAAAAAATTCATCCGCCTCGACTGAGAGTCACACAAAATATGATTGAAATAATGAGGCGTTCAAAAGATTTTGATGATGAACAAGTAAAACAAGTTCTGCTGCAGCTGGAGGATGGAAATCATATTTTAACAAATATACCTATAGAGCATCGAGTAAACCACCCATTCTATGCAAACTATAATGGCGAGACTTGGGCTGAAATTGATTGGTCATTAGGTTCTTGTAAATCCTTATTAGGAAACTGAGTTCAACGAATATAATCAGCCGAAACTCAAAACAGCCTATAAAAACCTTGTCAAAAACTCTTTATGGCTCGCTTTATCTTTATATATGTCATCACTTGCTAAAAGTTCACTCTCTTTATATCCACTAAAAACTGAATAAATATTCACAAACTCATTAGAAATTTTAAATTTAAAACGCCACGTTCTAATAGCAAAAGTAAAATCTTTACCAATTTTTTTAACTCTTTTTGTTTTTGAGTTAGTCGGCTCATAAGAAAGTTGATTTTGAAGAACCTGCTCAAAATCAAAATTCGTATGCTTCATAAGCCAATCCACTCTTTCTTTAACATCTTGAGTAAATATAACTTTATACTTGTTTGTTTCTTCTTCTTTAACCCAACCAGTTTTAACTTCTGGAAAGCTATCTGAATATGGCAAATAAGGCTTTAAATCTAATATGGGTGTTTTATCTAAAAGATCTTGCTCTGAAACAAAAATTCTACCCTTTTCTACTTTCTCAATTTTAACACAAGACACCCCAATACTGTTTGGTCTGTAAGGAGAACGTGTTGATAAAACAGATCTTTTTTTATCAGAAAAACGAGGTGGCCTTACTTTTGGTTTCCAGGTTTGATTCTTATGAAAGTCATAAACAATCCAGAGCCTTTCAAAACCAATTAAATCTTCATAGGATTCAAAATCAATACCTTCAACAAATTCTATCACTCCATGTGAACTTTGAGCTAAAACCCCTTGCCTGGGAGCTTCATAAGTTTCACTATGGCTAGAGTTAAAAAAAGCTATTGGCGTATAAGAAATTTCCATAGGCTTAAACTCTTTCCCAGGATCTTATAATTTCAGAGGCTGATATTGAAAAAGCATTTGAAACGTTTAAAGAATTTTTAAAGCCTTTCATTGGAATCTCAAGTATCTGATCCATTTTCTTTAATGTCTCAACTTCTAAACCAAAACGCTCATTACCAAAAAATAAAGCAACGCCAGGTTTTGTTTTTGCGTCATAAATATTTATAGACTCCTTAGTGGTTTCAAGAGCAACTAAATCTATATTTTCTTCCTTTAACTTTGAGATAACTTCAGAAACTCTTGGCACAACACTCCAGCTTACTATTTTATCTGTACCCATAGCGGTTTTCTTTACAGGAGCCTCATCTGGTGTAGGAGTGTAGCCTACTAAATATATGTGTTTTACGCCTAAGCAGTCTGAAGTTCTAAATATACTCCCAACATTAAACGCTGATCTTAAATTATCAAGAACAACATAAATTGGTAGTGTTGATGTACTTTCAAATTTAGAGTCATGCTTATCACTGGTCTTAACTAATATGGAATCATCTTTTAAAGACAAGGAAAGCTGTCTTTCAAAAGCTGTAGCTAAATTTAGGATCTCTCTTAAACTTGATTTTTGATCAATTGAAGTTATCAAATGTATAGCCTTAAGCTCTTTTGATTCTTTACTTACCAAAAGCCAATTTAGCATTTGAATTAAAGCACTAAGAGATTTCTCTTTTTCTAGCCCAAGACTCCAAGTTTTTTCAACCTCATAAATCATATCTAGGCTAAGCTTTACTTGCCTTTTAAAATCTAAGCTTAAAAATACCTCTTTAGTATACGTCTTCATAACTGCCTTACTTAAATAAGGATATATAAACTTTAAGCACTAAGAACAACCACTTAAGCTTAAATAAGACTGTATTTTCAAATATTTACAAAAAAAAGTATAAACTATGAGAAAGCGCTTAACTCACCTAAAAGAGCTTCCCCAAATACTTCTATTTTCTTCTTTCCTAAACCATAAACCTCTTCAAGTGAAGAGAGGCTTTTAGGATCTTTTTGAACTAGATCTTTTAAAGTCTTATCACTAAAAATCATAAAAGCTGGTATATCTTTTTCTTTAGCGTAAGCCTTTCTCCATTCTCTAATAAGTTCGCTTTTAAGTATTTGCTCTTTACTTAGCTCTTTTTCAAAACTTGTCTTCTTCTTTTTTCTTTTCTTGCTGCTGCTACTGCTTATTTTAGATTTAGCCACTTCTACACTTACAAGAATTTTTCTATCAGAATCGGGCTTACAGGTGTCACAGTGACCACATTTTTCAATTCTTTTCTTATCTTTAAAATAGGTCAAAATATCACTATGCCTGCACTCTGATCCTTCAGAATACTGAGTCATAGCATTTAAAGCCGTCCATCTTTGAGCTTTTATTTCTTCAGAAGCCTCTGAACTTGTAATAAAATATGCCTGAAGACCTTTATCTTTTTTTGAATAGGCAAGCAAACATGTCGAGTCTTTCCCGTCTCTCCCTGCACGCCCTATTTCTTGATAATAAGATTCTATGTTTCCAGGCATTTGAGTATGAACGACAAGTCTAACATCAGGATGATCTATTCCCATACCAAAAGCATTAGTTGCGCATAAAACTCTTAACTCACCACTGTTAAATTTTTCTTCAATACTTATTCTTTTCTCACTTGAAAGACCTGCGTGGTAGTAACCTACAGAATCTCCAAAAGATTTTATTGAATCTGCCCATTCCTTAGTTTTCTTCCTTGTACCACAGTAAACAATCACTCGTCCTGTCGGGTTTTTCTTAAGTGCACTTAAAACGTAAGCCTCTTTTTGAGATTCTTCTTCACAAAACTCAACTTGATAAAAAAGGTTAGGTCTATAAAAACCATAAACATGCTCATCAGGAGTTTTTAAACCTAACTGTTTTATAATATCTCTTTTAACTTGAGGGGTTGCCGTTGCAGTTAACCCCATCATTGGAACATCAGGTTTAATAAGTCTTAAAGAGCTTAACTGAGAATATTCTTTTCTAAAATCATGCCCCCACTTAGAAACACAATGCGCCTCATCTACAGCAAAAAGTCCAACATTTTGCTCCTTTAACCACGGAGCAAAACCTGGTTTTTGTATTCTTTCAGGAGAAAGATATAGCAAATAATTCTTATTTTTTTTAATATCGCTAAAAACTTTTCTCTTCTCATCAAGGTCTAAACCTGAGTGTATACAGCCTGCCGCTATGCCAAGCTCTCTTAAAGCCTTAACCTGATCGTTCATTAAGGCTATTAAAGGTGATACAACTATTGTTAAACCTGGCCTCATAAGGGATGGCAGTTGATAGCACAAAGACTTCCCCCCACCTGTTGGCATAAGAGCAAGAACATCTTTACCTGATAAAACAGAATCAATAATTTCTTCTTGTCCTAAACGAAAAGATGGGATCTTAAAGTCTTCACTTAAAACTTGGTTTATAGTTTTTATTTGCTCGTTAATAACAACCTCTTTAAATACAAAAGCAGTATGGTATGAAACCTAGAAAAAAGCTTGTTGCAATACTTAAAAAATACTGAGAACCAAAGAAAGCCTTGCAGGGCTTTCTTTCTAACTAAATACCGGTCACTAAACGTTTAAAAAATAGGCTCTTAAAACTTTCAACTTAAATATTAAAATGGAGTGGACCACTTTTCATTTACGTAAACATCTGACCCGCTTAAAGTTTTTAAGAAACTAATGATCTGATCCATCTCTGTTGAAGTAAGCCCAAGATTTTGAGGGTTTCCTCCCGGCAAAAGTCTGTTATCTAAATTAGTGGTGTTGGTAATTCCATTGTTATAGTGATCAAGAACCTCTTCTATTGTTGAAAAGCTTGCATCATGCATGAAACTTCCATTATTTACCCCATTTGCTTTAAATAAATCTCTAAGAGTTGGAGACCTTGTTACCGTAAAGTCAGTCGCCATTGAGCCAAAAACACCTATAACACCATTACTTAGTGAGTTTGGATCAATATCAAAATTTGGCGGGGTGTGACAGCCAGCACAACCTGCCCCTCCAGCTTGTGGAGGAGATAAGAACAAACTTTTACCTGTATTCTCATCAGCAGTAAAATTAGAAAAGTTTTGTTGATCATTAGCCGCAAGCGCTCTACCCGTATCATATTTAGAGTCAAAAGATTCAATGCTTCTAATAAATTGAGCAAGGGCAAGTTGAATCTTAGCCTCTGTTATTTCACTACTTCCAAAAGCATAATCAAATAATTCTGGGTAATAAGAAATTCCTTCTAGTTTTGTAATAAGATCATCTAAATCCCCATCTCCATTTGTTCCAGAAAAGCCCATCTCATTATGGTCTTGAATAGGCTGAGTCGTTTGAGCCTCTAAAGATGCAGCTCTTTCATCCCAAAAAAACTTCACTTCTCTAGCAAACCTAGTGTTAATAAGTCTCATAGAGTGTCTTCCTGTGTTTCCATTTACTCCAATGCTGACATCATCAGTATCACTAAAAGCATGAGCTTGTTGATGGCAAGAAGAACATGAAACTGTATTACTTGATGAAAGGTTAACATCATAAAAAAGTATTCTACCTAGTAGAGCACTTTCATTCTCTATTTCATTAGAGCCTGAATTATCTAAGGTAATGTATGCAGGACGTATTTGATTTTCATAGTCTGGCAAATTATCTAAGTCTAAAGTGCTTGAGAATACGCTGTAAAAATTTGGGTACATTGTTTGAAAATCTACAGGAGTACTTGAATCACCAGAAGTAGAGCTCGTATTATTACAAGCTGTCATAAACAAAGTTGAAAATATCAGAACCAACTGCCCTGTTTTAGTTAAACGCATAAACCCCACCCACTTTTAAATTTCTTAGTACATAGATTATCAGGTTGAAGTATGGAAAGAATGTGGAAACTCTATAAATGAGGCAAAAACATGTCCTTTTAATACAAAAGGCTTTATTATTTCTTTAAACTAGTGGCTAAGCCTCCAGCTAAATCACTACTTAAGTACTTGTTTTTACTATATTAATTACATGTAGACTTATTTTAAAACGAGCTTGCAAAGTTTTAAAAAATGTATAAATTAAAACGAACGTTTGAATTAGGAGTTTCCATGAATTTCATCATTTTAATCAGCCTTATTGTAGCACCCGCCTTTGCTGAACAACCTTCAGTAGAGTTAAGTGAAAAGTATTTAAAAGAACTTATAGATAAAGAACCCCCAAGTATTCAACAAATTGAAGCTAGTTTTCTTGGCGCTAAAAAATCGTATTTAACAAATGAAGAACAGTTAGGTTTTAGACTTGAAGGCGAAGGGCAAATCTATAGATCTAAAGAAAGGCTTTTAAATAACTTTGATGGCGGAGTAACAAGGAGTGCGACATCTTACTCTTTAGGTATAGTAAAACCTACTCGCTACGGAATGGAGTTTGGAGCCGAGGCTTTTGGAAACAAAGCTACAAACGCTTTCGTAACGGATGCCGCTACCAATGGAGCAGCATTTAGTTTATCGGTTGATCTTTTTCAAAATTTTCTTGGAAGACAAACTGACAGCGCTTTAAAGCAAAGTAAGCTTAGCCTAAGAAGAGCTGAACTTGAAAAAAAGAGTAGCCTAAAAACATTTGAAGCTAATATTAGAAAGCTTTACTGGGCTTTAGTAGCTAATAATGAACAGAAAAAACTTCTTAAATCACTCGTTAAAACTGCAGAAAAACAATATAGAGACGCTTCTAAAAGAAAAAAATCTGGTGTTGCTGATGCTGGTGAAGTAGCAAGATTTAGATCTCAGTGGACTTCAAGACAAGCAAACCTACTAGCTTTAAACTATCAAGAAGGTGAAGTTTTAAAATCATTAAAACAATTACTTCCTGAATTAAATGGAAAAAAAGTTTCATTAGCAAAGTATGATGTAGAAGAGACTGTTGGAAAAGTTTTAAGGTGTACTGCCACAATTGATGCATTCACTAAAGCCCCCTTTAGACATACTGTTTATGATGAAATCGTAGAGCTCTTAGAAAAAGAAGAACAACTTCAACAAAAAATAATAAGTAGAACCGATGGCCCACAAATAAAACTTGTTGGAGAGTATGCAACAGTTGGAAGAGGTTTTGGCTTTGATGAATCAAGGGAAGATTTCTCTGATAACTCAAAACCAAGAACAAGTTTAGCACTACAGTTTTCTATACCTCTTGGAAAAAGTAAAAAGAAGACAAGAAAAGTAAGTGAGCTATTAAATAAAAAGAGATACTCTTCTGAAGCCAGAGCAAATCTAGCTAAAATCAATGCTTTCCACAGTGAAACTGTATACTTAATAAAAACTCTAAGAGATGTTGTTAAAAGCCAAAGAGATACGAACAAATACATTACACAAAGTTTAAATTTAAGTAGAAAAAAATATAAACAAGCAAGAATTAGCTTACAAGAGCTAATAAGTGAACAAGATTCATTACTTCAATCACAACTTAACGAAATCGACAGCAACCTTACCATTATCAATACTTTAATTGATTATTTTAGTATCTATATGGACGTTCCCTGCGCATTTAACAAAATTTAAAGAGATAAGGATAAAAATACATGCACAACATATCAAAGTTTTTTATTGAAAACGCTAAACTAACAATCGTTCTATCTCTTGGACTTGTCTTTTTTGGATACCAGGGCTTAACAAACATGAATGCCGAAAGCTTTCCCTCTGTTTCACTTGCCACAGCTACAGTCACTACATTTTATGATGGTGCAACAGCAAGTGATATTGAAACAAAAGTAACAAGGCCCATTGAAGATGAAATACGAGGTGTAAATGGCCTTAAAGATGTTAAATCAACATCTCAAGCAGGGCTTTCTCTTATTACAATTAGAGTTGATATGGATGATCCTAAAGTTGATGTTGATGAAACTATGGATGAAATTCAAAAAGCCGTTGATAGAGTCACTGATCTTCCAAGAGATTTAAGAGATCCACCAAAATTTTCAGAACTTAAGAGTGATGAATTTCCAGTCTTAGAAATTGCAATTGTTGGAGATAGTCAAAACAGGTCACGTGATATAGTAGCAGACTTTTTAAAAGAAGAAATTGAAGATCATAAGTCTGTTAAAGAAGCTCGCTTAGTTGGCTTTAAAGAAAAGACCTTTGATATCTTTCTAGATTTAGAAAAGCTTGAGGAGCAATACGTTTCAGTTTCAGAAGTCACTAATCAAATCAGAAGTAGGAATTCAAACACTCCAGGTGGACCTTTAAGAACCGAATCTAACCAAAAACTTGTTCGTGTTGAAGGAAAAATCACAAGTGTTGAAGAGCTTGAAAACTTGGTTGTAAGATCTAACTTTACTGGAGAAACAGTACTTTTAAAAGACGTTGCTCAAGTTAAAGACTCTGAAGAAGAGGTAAAAACTTTAGCAAGGTATAATGGTGATGAAGCGACCTTGCTTATTGTTAATAAGAAAGCCGGCGCTGATACTATTGAAATGGTTACAGACTTAGATGTCATTTTAGCTGACTATCAAAAAAGATACCCTGATTTTGTATTTGATATCTATGTCTCAGAAGGCCAAAAGGTTAAAGAACGAGTTGATGTATTAGCAAGTAACGCAGTTACGGGTCTTTTACTTGTGATGGTTTTTCTTTTTATTTTCTTACCAGGAAAAATTGGATTAGCCGCCTCTCTTTCTCTTCCTTTAGCAATACTTGGAACCTTAGGTGTTATGCCAACTTATGGAATGAATATTGATGCCATCACAGTTCTAGCTTTAGTAATAGCCTTAGGAATGATGGTTGATAACTCTGTGGTTATAAGCGAGAACTATACGAGATTAAGAATGGAAGGAGTAGAAAACTTAAAAGCTGCAGTTGATTCTATTAAAAGCCTTTGGCTCCCAATTACTGCAACAGCTTTTACCACAATAGCAGCTTTTATGCCCATGCTTGTTACCAAAGGTGTTATGGGTCAGTTTATTAAATGGATACCCATTGTTGTCTCAATAGCTCTTCTTCTCTCACTTCTTGAGTCTTTCTTCTTCTTACCAATGAGACTTGTTTGGGCTGGTAAAGTAGTAAAACAAAAAGATGAGTCAGGAAATTCAGACTGGTTTTCAAAATTTGAGAAGAAATTTGAAAACTTCATGTCTCTTGTTGTAAGGGGAAGATATTTTGCACTCCTTGGTTTTTTTGGAGTAGTTGGTTTTTCTTTATTTATGCTTGTCGCTGCAAATACTTTTGAACTTTTCCCAGCTGATCAAACAGAAGCTTATGTAGCCCGTGTGGAAATGCCAAGAGGCACAAGATTAGAAGAAACTCAAAGAAAACTAAAAGACATATCTAAAATGATAAAAGCAGAGCTTAAAGAAGATGTTGTTCATATTGTTGGAAGAGCAGGAACATCTCAAATGGGACCTGGGGACCCAAAAGCAAAGGATGGTAATGATGTAGCAATGCTTACAATGTATGTCAGTGATCATGCAAAATTTAACATCCCCTACACTGTTATTCTTGATCGTTTAAAAAATGTAAAACCTGATTTTGTTGAATCTATATCTTTTCAAGAGCTCATTAACGGGCCCCCAGTAGGAAACGCTATTGAAGCTACCTTTAGATCAAACTCAGAAGAAGATATTGATAATATGATTGATATTATCAAAACTGATTTATCAAAAATAGATGGTGTCATAAACTTAAAAACTGATGATGTTATTGGTGATGATGAAGTTTTTATTGATATAGATTACGCAAAAGCTTCAAGGCTTGGCATTAATGTTGCCGCTGTTGGAGAAACTGTAAGAACAGCCATCTCGGGCAACCGTGTTTCTGATGTAACATTAAATAATAAAGAAGTGGATCTGATTTTAAGATTTAAAGAGGGTTATAGAAAAAATGTTGAAGACCTTAAAAAAATAAGCATTAGAGACCCTAGAGGAAACCTTGTCTCACTTGGCTCCTTTGCTAGCTTTAGGACTCAAGAAGGAACACCACAAATTAAAAGATATGATTTTAAAAGATCAAAAACTTTAACAGGAGATGTAGACACAACAAAAGTTACATCTATGCAAGCCAACCAACGGCTTATGAAGGTTTTTGATGAGAATAAAGCAAATTTCCCTGGAATCAGCTTAGCTTTTGGAGGGGCTCAAGAATCCACTGATGAGTCCATGTCATCT
>CALLAU010000018.1 GCA_938002015.1 uncultured Bdellovibrionales bacterium | reverse complement strand
CTGTATAAAGCCTGACATATGTAAATTAATTAAACACTTTTTGTCCTACTTATCTATTTAACAACCACTAGATTAGATTTCACATGGAGCATTTCTTGAAATATTCATATCTTTTAGGAGATATGCATGAAAAAGAAAGACTTACTACTAATTGCAACAATGGGATTGATAATACCATTGGCTTACCCTAAGGCTCAAGCTGGTGAATCAGTAAGAACTTGTAAGCAAGTCTTAACAAGTTACAAAAGACAACCTATTATTAAGCCTGAAAATATAATGCCTGCAGACGCAGGTTTTGTAAGAGGGCTTTTAAGAACAGGTGACATTTCAAGAGAAGACCATATATTTAACAGATGGAGACAAGATCAAGATAGGAAGAAAAGTAGAGTTTTAGACTCTGGTTCTGAAGCAAGATTAAAATTAGCTGAGCTTATCTTTGACGGTTTTAATAGTCCTCAGAAGATAAATGAAACTTACTTAAATGAAAGTCTTTTTATTGTTCCTGCAAACGACGGTGAAGCTCTTATGGCGATTGATGTTCTGGCAAAAGTTGGAGCTCCTTTTCTTCAAGTAAGTTCACAAGGCTGGGGGGCTGTTCTGGGTGCAGAAAGAATTAAAGAAGTTGTTTTAGATAAAGTAAAAAGAGTTGTTGTTTTTGAGATGCCTTCAGCAGAGGTCGAGGAATATTTAAAGAGTATAGGTCTAGAGGTAGTAATTGTTGATCATCACATTTATGCAAGTCAGGGTTTAGATAGATATAAGGATACAAGTTCACTTGAGCAATTAGCAGAACTAATTGGGTATAGCCTTTCTGCTGATGAGTTGGCAGTGGCCGTGAATGATCAAGACTATATATCGGGTCTTAAACGTTTAGGTTTGAATGAAGGACAAATAAGAGCTGTAAGGCGGTATGATCTTTCAGCTCAAGGCAAGTGGTATAGTGATATTATTAGGAGCGAGCAAAGTGCAATTAAATATTTAGAAACTGCTAAAAAAATCAACGGGGTCTATATATTAGAAGATACACGAGGATTAACTCCTTATATATATCAAGAGCTAGGAATAAGGTCAGAAGACGGTTTCTTTAATGCTGTAGAATTTAAAGAACCTAATAAAGTTGGCTTTAGTGGGAGTAAAGAGTTTGCAGCTAAGCTTATGGCTATTGATTTTGAAAGTTTTGGCTACCCAAAAAACTCTTATGATGTTTATGCTGCTGGTGGTGGAACTTTAATGGGGTTTAAGCTAAAAGATAGAGTAAATGATGCTTATGTTAAGTTTGAAGATTTAAAAACTTATATTATGGGTATGATTAATACAGAGGTTTCTTTGGCTGAAAGTGAATATGATAAAGCAAAACTTCCAGTTGTTAATGAAGTAAATAGAATTTTAGAAGAAGCTGGAGATCAGCCAATAGAGTTGGGGGATATCAATTTTAAAGTTTTTGGAGGAGAAAATGCTGAGCCATTAGTTTTAATTCATGGTTTAGATAGTGCTCATCAAACTTTTGAAAACATTTTTGAAGAGTTATCTCAAAAATATAGACTTATTGTTATTGATCAAAGAGGTCATGGGGCGAGTGCTGATAAATCAATAGACTTTAGCTCAATGAGTATGGCAGGAGATCTTAAGAGAGTTTTAGATCATTTAGGAGTTAAAAAAGCACATGTTCTTGGCCATTCAATGGGTGCTAGAACGGCTACAAAATTTGCGAGTATGTTCCCTGAGATTGTAAAGTCTTTAATGATTGAGGATATGGATCTCTTTGCGAGAATAGATCAAGAAAGATTGTTAAATATTGATGTAAAAAAAGAAATTTTTGAAAGAGCGGCATCTATTAAAGCTGAATTTGATGGAAAAATTTTTGCTAACAGACAGGCTCTTGTTGATGCTTTAACTCCTTATTTTGGAGATGAAGCTGGCTCTGTTGCGCAAAGAAGAGCAACTGAAAACCCTGATGGAACGATGAGACTTCTTTTTAGGCCTTGGATTACTGGTTTATATGGTTTTCAAGGAAACCTTGAAGATTTTACGAATGAGCTAAGTCAGATAAAGGTCCCTATACTTGTTATGCAAGCAGATCCTGAAAAAGGATCGGCTATGACAGAAGAGGGTGTAAGACATATTAGTGAAAGTGCTAGTGATGTAAGTGTTGAGTTATTTAGTGGAGCTGGACACACAATTCATAGAGCTGATAAAGAAAAGTTCTTAAGTGTTTTAACAGAATTTGTAGATAAAGTGATTAAGGAGACTCAATTTGTGAAAAGAATTGAAGTAAGAAATGTTGGCTACACTACAAGAGTTGAAAAAGAAGGGATGCTTCCTAGAGGGTCGGCTCTTATTACAAGTTCAGGAGATCTTGAGAAAAAAGGTATTACAGCAATTGTTCATGCAGCTTCGGGTTCTATGGGAAAATCTGGAGGAGAGTTCGAGCCAAATCTTTTTAGCATAAGGTCATCTGTTATAAATTCTATAGCACTTGCAAGAGAAAATGGTCACACAAGAGTCGCGATTCCTTTTATAGGAGGAGCAATATTTGCTCAAAGGATTGGTGTAGAGCCAAAGATGATTGCAGAAGCTATAGGGAGAGCTGTTTCTTATATGTATAATAGAGGGATAGAAATTCGTATAGTTACATTTGGTGATAATGACACAAATCTTTTTAAAGAGGTTCTAAGAGAAAGTAATGAGTTACACTCACAAATTAAAAGAGAGGGTAGCGACCTTGATCCTGCGGCACTTGTATTAAACGGTTCACTTACAGACTTTGATCTTCATAGAGCTTCTGCAATAGTAAACGCGGCCAATATGGAAGTTATTTTTGGAGGTGGTTTATCAGGTATTATTGCAAAAGAAACTGGTGATGCTGAGGCAATAAATGCTGAGGCTCAGAAAGTAATAAGTGATTTTTATGAAAGTGTTGAAGCGGATTCTCTGAGAAGAAAAAGATGATAAGAGCTGCCCTAGAAATGATTTTCTTATTTTTTCTTTCTTGTTCGGCTTATGGGCAAGACCCGCTACTTTTAAGTGATGAAGCTGATCCAAGTTTAATCACTCATGATAAAGTACAGTTTGTTATTATGGCAGATGGGCAAGACAAAGACCCCTCTTATAATTTTTTATTTGGCAAGGGTAATAATGATCTTGAAATAAAAATAGAAGCTTTGCTTTGTTCAACAGGTATTCCTACCTGTGATTTGATTCAAGAGTTTGAGTTTAGTATGGATGTGCCTAGTGTTCAGCCTGTCATACTTGCTTTAAATAAGTCTAGAATGAATTCGATTTTAAGCTTGTACGGTGAAGATGCCCAAAGGAATGATTTTAGAGTCTTTTTATCTATCAAGGAAAACTCAGGGGTTGTTTTAAGTGAGCTTTTACCTGAAACTGAACTTTTAGAGCCCAATTACCCACTAGAAGTATATTATATAGATTATTTTACAGCCTTAAAGCCCTTAAACGTTGAAATAAGTTTGTAAAAGAAATCAGTTAGTTTTACTTTGATTTAGTGATCTCTTTTTTTAGTCCAGCATTTTTAGTGCCTTTGTGAGATCTCCAGTTATATTCTGGGCTATTAAAGTATTTGCTTTGCCATGCATCCCATTTTGACTTTGGATGAACATGTTTAACTTTGCCAGTTTCATCGAAAATGTCATTAGGTTTTCCACCAATATAGTGAAGAATTGATTTTAAAACACCCATGATGATATCTCCTAAGTCCTAGATATAATTTATGATTTTTTAAATTATTTTAAAAAAAGAAGAGTGTAAAGGAGAACTTCTTTAAAAAATAAAAAGGCCTATTTAATAGGCCTTTTTACTAAGTATAGTGTTTTAAAGAAAGCTCTACTCTAGTAAAGAACTTTTAAAGTAGTTGTAAGTGTAGAGTCTAGTCTCTCGAGTCCGGCTTTTGCTGGAACATTATCAAATCTTCCAAGATAAGCTATTTTTAAACTTACAGTAGCTGGACGCTCATCAGTTGAGAAAAATTGACTTAGGCCAATATCAAGTGATGGCTCAAAACGTGCTTCAAAGTTTTCTGAATCACTCATATCATAAAGTGCTTCAACCCAAAGTTTAGCAGTAGT
>CALLAU010000017.1 GCA_938002015.1 uncultured Bdellovibrionales bacterium | reverse complement strand
AAATATAGCTAAGGCATTAAGCACTCCGCCTGAGGAGTACGAGCGCAAGCTTAAAAATCAACGGAATTGGCGGGGGTCCAAACAAGTGGTGGAGCATGTGGTTTAATGCGATAATACGCGCGTAACCTTACCAGTTCTAGTAAATCTGTCGTTTTTACGGAGACGTAATAAATTTTGGGATTTTCAGGTGTTGCATGGCTGTCGTCAGCTCGTGTCGTGAGATGTACGGTTAATTCCTGTAACTGAGCGTAACCCCTATCTCTCTTTTGTTTTGAAGCAGCTTATGCTGGAGGATAAACTTGATAGATACTGCCAACGTTGAGTAGGAGGAAGGTGGGGATGAGGTCAAGTCTTCATGGCCCTTATGAACTGGGCTACACACGTGCTACAATGGATAGGACAAAAAGTTGCGATGGGGTAATTCAAAGCCAATCTTAAAACCTTTTCTTAGTTCGGATTGGGGGCTGCAACTCGCCCCCATGAAGTTGGAATCACTAGTAATCGCGAATCAGGACGTCGCGGTGAATATGTCACTGGGCCTTGCACACACCGCCCGTCACGTCCTGGGAGTTGACTTGGCCAGAAGATTTTGGAATAAACTTTTTAAAATATAAGTAAAAAAAAAAGATATTTTTTGACTTAAAGTTAAGAAAAGAAAGTCCTTTTAAAGGACAGGTAAGCAACTGGGATGAAGTCGTAACAAGGTAGTTGTAGGGGAACCTGCGGCTGGAAAAAATAATTAAGAGGTTAGCCTCTATATCTAGATCTATACCCGAACTCTTATCGAACTCGAGCGTCCTTATTTAGAAAGCCACACATACTAGTTCTTGCTGGGAACCATGGCTCTTATATGTAAAGGGTATTGCGTTGTAGAGCAGTTAGGTTAGCTCATCAGGCTCATGCCCTGAAGGTCGTAGGTTCAAATCCTACTGACGCTAATTTTAAAATCTCTAAATTAAAAATGCTATTTATAAAAAGTCTATATCGTAAAATCTTTCTATTAGCACGCAACTTAAAGAATTGGTGTTTAAAGCTTTTTTCTTCTTTTTCGGCTTCTATGAGGCTATTCCCCTTGAGATGGATTAATTTCGTTTCCTTAATCCTATTACTTTTCTTTTCTCCTTTATATGGGATGTATTGGTTGTTTCTAGTAACATTCTACTTTTTATTTAAAGGTAATTTCAAAAATATTTTTATAGTTTGGGGTCTCTTTTTTGGTACCTGGTATCTTTTTTTTATAGTTTGTTATTCAGATTATGAATCTCAAATCTTGTTTGGGGGTGAGAATGGTGAGCATACTAAAGATATCATGATGTATTTATGGGATAAATATTCTTCGTCTTCGTGCTCTTGGTATACCTGGCTATTTGAAAATTTTTGTTACCAGTCGCTTGGTTTGTTGCATCATCTAAGTGTGGTCGCGGGACGTCCTATTTATATACCCTCGGTATTCACAGGTTAAAATTTGTTTGTTGCTTCTCTTTCTGCTATAGCTTAAAGATTTCTTAAGTGTCTTTAGGTTTATGCCTTGAAGGTTTAAATTAAACTGACGCCACGTTTAATTAAAAAATGCTACCTCTAAAAAGCCTATATCGAAACCTTCCTTCTTCTTTTTTGTATTCTATAAAGTTATTCCCCTTGAGATGGATCAATTCCGTTTCCTTAAGCCTATTACTTTTTTTGTCTCCTGCGTATGGGGCGTTTTGGTTATTAATAGTAACATTATATTTGTTGTTTAAAGGCTACTATAAAAATATTTTTATAATTTGGGGTCTCTTTTTTGTTATTTGGTATTTATTTTTTATAGTTTTCTTCTTAGATTATGAATCCCAAATCTTAATTGGAGGTGAGCATACTCTAAAGGTTATGATGTATTTGTGCGATAAATATTCTATTTATAGGGCTCCTTGGCATATTAAGCCATTTGAAGGTTTTTGTTTTCAAACGGTTATTATGCTAAACTCTTTAAGCGCCAAATTAGGATTTCCTATTTATATACCTTCGGTACTCGCAGGTTTAAAAGCTTTTATATCTTTTTAAATTCTATATTGGGAGGGGAGGGTAGAGGCTCCGCTAAATGTGCAGGAGAAGAAAGTCCTAAAAAAGAGGGAACTCCAACAAATGAATCTCCGTCTCTCTTCGGTAGTTTATTTAAAAGAAGCCCCTCTCCTGAACCTAAATGTGAAGATTACCCGGATCTTGACGCTTGTGCTGGTTTTAAAAAGGAGTTAGACAAGGTTTGGGACTTTAGCCTAATTAAGTCAAAGAGGGTGTTTCGGGTAATAAGTATGCATACTACAAAGAGATAATGTTTCCTTTTTGGTAAGTAGGGCGGTTGTGCTAGTAGAAATGCAAGTAAAGAAGAGATACTTGACCATTTTAAAAAGGTCTTCTTCTTAGTTTTGTTTTTGCAAGTCGTTGAAATAATTGATTTAAGAGTATTCCAAGTGTTATTGGAATTATGCTCGTTGTAAAAGTTTATTTAAATTATGATATTAAAAAGAAAAGGATTTAATAAAAAGCTTAAGCATTTTACTATTAATTTTGGTCCGCAACACCCAGCGGCGCATGGGGTTCTAAGACTTATCCTAGAACTAAATGGAGAAGTCGTTCAACGTGCAGATCCTCATATTGGTCTACTCCATAGAGGTACTGAAAAGTTAATAGAAGCAAAAACATATTTTCAAGCTTTACCTTATTTTGACAGGTTAGACTATGTTTCGATGATGTGTCAAGAGCATACTTACGCATTAGCCGTTGAAAATTTGTTACAGATCTCTATACCTAAACGTGCACAATACATTAGAGTTCTTTTTGCAGAAATTACTAGACTTTTAAATCATTTATTAGCCGTAGGTTGTCATGCAATGGATGTTGGAGCAATGACTCCTTTTTTATGGGCATTTGAGGAAAGAGAAAAATTAATGGAGTTTTATGAAAGAGTTAGTGGTGCACGTATGCATGCTAGTTATTTTCGGCCTGGAGGTGTAAGCCAAGATATAAGTCTTGGTCTTGTTGATGATATTTTTGCTTTTGTTGTTCAATTTGGTCAACGTCTCGATGAGATTGAAGAGATGTTAACAGATAACCGTATATGGCAAGAAAGGTTAGTTGATATTGGTGTTGTAAGCGCACAAGAAGCTATTGATTGGGGATTTTCTGGAGTTATGCTTAGAGGTTCTGGTGTTCGTTGGGATTTGCGTAAAAATGAACCTTATGAGGTTTATTCAGATCTTAATTTTCAAGGGGTAGTCGGTAAAACAGGTGATTGTTATGATCGTTATTTAGCTAGAGTCGAAGAAATGAGACAATCTTTAAGCATCATATATCAGTGTTTAAACAACATGCCGAAAGGGAGTGTTAAAGTAGATGACGCTAAAATTAGTCCGCCATCTCGAACAGAAGTGAAACAAAGCATGGAATCGTTGATACACCACTTTAAATTATACACTGAAGGTGTTTTTGTGCCTGCAGGTGAAACTTATACGGCAACTGAGGCACCTAAAGGAGAGTTCGGTGTTTATCTAGTTTCTGACAGTAGTAACAGGCCGTATAGATGTAAAATAAAGGCACCAGGTTTTGCTCATCTTCAGGGTTTAAATTTTATGGCCAGCTCTCATATGTTAGCTGATGTTGTTACTATTATAGGTACTCAAGATATTGTTTTTGGTGAGGTTGATCGCTAAAGGTTAAATAAAGAGTGCTTAAAAAAAAGTTATTAATTCTTTTCTTTTGAATAGCCTTTTTAAGCTTTTTAGGGTGTGTTAGTATTTGGGATAATCATTTGTATAAAATGTATTCGATGGTTGTGGAACTCTTGTAAAAAAGTAAAGGTGTAAATATTCTTTTGTAAGGTCTGATTCAGATATAATAAAAGATAGTGATACAAACTCAATTGATACCGAATTCTAAAAAATGGTTAGTTACAGTTACAAAGTTCTCGGGAGGTGACGCAGTGGTAGCGTGTTCGCTTTGGGAGCGTAAAGTCATAGGTTCAAATCCTATTCTCTCGACTTAGTTTATTTATTTAAAATAGTAAATTAGGTATTAAAATTTTTGTTTTATCTATTGAAATACCTAATGAATGGTTTATCTTTAATATATTGAGATAGTATGAAAAGAATGCCTTGGAAGAAAAATTTAGGCGTGTATAATCACGAAAGTGTTGGTACGAGGAAAACCTGTGACACCAACCAACCTAGTATGGGAAACCAGGGTTATAAAGCCCGCTGCTTTGGCAGTAATAAGGGGAAGTGAAACATCTCAGTACCCTGTAGACCAAATCAACCGAGATATCGTTAGTAGTGGTGAGCGAAAGCGATAAAAAGGCAAAACGATATTATAAAATAACTTTTTAGTTATTCTAAATAAAGAGTGAACAGAAATATTATTTATAAATAATATTTTTACCATAGAAGGTGCTAGTCCTGTAATAACTTTTTTTTTCGTTTAAGTAGAATAAGGCAAGTTTACCTTGTTTGAGTATTGGGGGACCACCCTCAAAGCCTAAATGTTTTTCTTTCCGATAGTGAACAAGTACCGTGAGGGAAAGGTGAAAAAGAAGTTGCGACAGTGCAAAGATCCTGAAATTTCATATTTGAGTCGAAGCTTATTTTAAGCAACGGCATACCTTTTGTATAATGGGCAAGTGAATCTTGATAAAGGGCAAGCTTAAGCTGTAAAAGTGAAGGCTAAGAGAAATCGAGTCTTATGTGGCGATTCAAAGTCCTTTGTTAAGTACCCGAAACCGGCTGATCTAAGCTTGAGCAGGCTGATATTGTAGTGGCAACACTCTTTGGAGGGCCGAACCCGTGTATGTGGCAAAATACTGGGATGACTTGAGTTTAGGGGTGAAAGGCCAATCAAAGTCGGTGATAGCTGGATTTCTGCGAAATCTATTGA
>CALLAU010000016.1 GCA_938002015.1 uncultured Bdellovibrionales bacterium | reverse complement strand
CCTGCCATCGGGGACAACCATACCTTATTTCTACGGCCATAACCTTTGTTTTGAAACTCAGTAAGACCAAGAGTGTTTGGTTTATTAATTAGTTCATGAGTGGAGCCAACTTCAAATTGATAATTTAGCTTTTTATAGATTTCAGGATGATTATCAAGAAATGCACTTATTTTTCGATCATTAATAGCTTGGAAAGAAGAGTAGACATTATTATCTTTTAGCCTAATGTTTAAACCTTTACCTATTAAAACTTGGAGAAAACTTAATACTTCCTGCTCTGGTAATTCAACGCTCTCACTAATTGAGCACAATGAGAGCTGAGGTTGTTTTACTAACTCTGAGTAAATGGCTTGAATCAACTTTTGTGATACTTGATTATCCATTCGCGTATGTCACTTATTTCATCCATATTAACTCCGTGCTGGAGAGGGTACTCATTCCAATCAATGTTATAACCTGATGTCACCAAAGTTGACTTCGCAGCTTGACCTAAATGAAACGGAACAACTGGATCGAAAGTGCCGTGTCCAAGAAAAACAGGAGTGTTTTTGTTGGCATTGTTTTCATTTAAAGGCAACTGATCTGATGAGGGAATATAACAGGAAAGTGCTATCAATCCTGCAAGCTTGTGCTTGTATCTCAAGCCTGTATGCAGGGTCATTGCTCCACCTTGGGAAAAGCCTGCCAAAATAATTTGATCGGTTGTAAAACCTAGTTCAACTTGCTCATCAATAAGTTGGTGGATTAATTTTTCAGAATTAAGAACACCTGCCAGATCGGCTCTTTGGTTGATATCCATTGATTTGATATCATACCAAGCTCGCATTGTCATTCCACCATTGATTGTAACTGGAATCTTTAAAGCATGAGGAAACACAAATTTAAGAGGTAATCCTTTTATATTGAACTCAGGAACCACAGGCGCAAAGTCATTACCATCAGCTCCTAAACCATGAAGCCATATTACAACCAGCTTTGGAGAGTCTCCTGTGGTTTTGACTATTTTTTTTAATGGCATTTATAGTAACTCCTTTAGTCTTTTCGATTTTATCTCTACCACTTTTTGTAAGCCTTGATTATTTAAAGACTTATCAAAGATTGATTTGTAATCAGTGAGATTAGTTTTCTTGTCAAAAAAAACTTCGGTGTAGATTGAAAAATCAAGCCCATACTGGCTCCACTCTTCATAATCTCGTTGAAAAATGTCCTTACCTTTATTAAACTCTTTCATCAATAGATAAGCCGCCTCTTTTTTGTTTTCTTTAGTTAGTTTTTTAGTTGCTACCAATTCAATTTGAACAGTTAGGCCTCCAACATAGTTTTCAATCAGCTCGAGATTGGTAAGAAATGGCCTCCTACATACAATCACTTGATGCTGTTTGATTCTGGTGGTTTTTTTGCAATGTTTTTTAGATTTTTGGTTTTCAATGAAGAATTCTTGCAACCTATAACCCTTAAAGCTATAACTGTGAATAGGAGTCCAGTCCAAAGATAAACCTTCTCCAAGCAATCTAGCTTCAATGATAGAGTTATTACTTCTATCTTCTATTACTTCAGCAATTAAAAGTTTCTTTTTTTGAGATTCATACAGTCTGCCTGAACGAACTATTGTTTGGAACTCTCTTTTGTTTTGAAATATAGGTAATTCAAGTTCTAATTCCCAATAGAGGCTTTTAGAGTTATCTTTTCGAGACTTTTCTAATTCATCGAATTTAGTTTTCTTGACTTTTACTTTGTGCAGTAACTCAAGATTTGCATAATTTAAACGTAAATTTACATTTTTTTCCAATCCGATCCAGCCTTGATTTGCAATAATTTCTGACGTATGGTTTCTTATTGGGCTAAGCCTAAGAGACTCTGTCTCTGCAGAGTAGCTGTAAAACATTATTCTATGAAAACTCAGAAACTTGGGGGATTCAGGAAACTTATCAATTTTTTGTTTAATGCTTATTTCTTTTTTAGCAACTATTTGCTCCATAAGGTCTGGGTTCTTTAGTGCATTTATATAGTCTTGAGAAAATTCATCTGCTAAAATATTTTTTGCATATTGATTTAAGTTCAGCTCCTTATTTTTTTTTAAACCAAGCAATACTAAATTTTCTGAACTGAGCTCTAGAAAGTCTTTAGAATGTAGGTTTTGACTAAAAATAAAAAATAACGTGATAATTAGTTTCATAATAACTTTCAAAATAAGGACACATGATTTTATTCAATTGCTAAGCATATAACAAACCTCACAATAATAAACGATGTTACAATCTTTGTTTTTCTATAATTAAGATGCTTATGAAGAAGAAAAGTTTATTTGTTATTCTTGCGATTGCATTTTTTATTTCTGCTTGTGGAAATAAAGGAGATTTATACTTACCTGATTCTCAAGATGAACAAGAACAAAAAGATGACTAAAGTCTTATTTCATAAAATGCATGGCTTGGGTAATGATTTTGTATTAATAGATACTCTTGACCAACATGTTAAAATTGAAAAAAGCATTATTTCAAAATTATCAAACCGCAATTTAGGAATTGGATTTGATCAGTTAATTGTTCTTAGTCAATCCGAATATTTTGACGCTGAATATCGATTCTTCAACCCAGATGGAAGTGAAGCAGAGCAATGTGGTAACGGGCAAAGATGCATTTCTCACTATTTAAACCTTAATCGCTCGAAAAAAACTCAAGAGTACTCTGTGACAGGAAAAGCTGGGGTGATAAAGTCCAAATTTGAGTCCGAAGATCTTATAAAAGTCTCTATGGGAAAGGTTGAAATTAAAGAGCAACTGCAAATAAAAAATCAAATAGTTTATAACGTCAATTTAGGAAACCCGCATTCTGTGCTAGTTTTAAAATCAATTGAAAACGCTTGTTTCAAAAACTTAGTCAATGACCTTAATGTGTTGGATGTAAACTTTGAAATTGTCGAAGTTCAGTCAAGTTCAAAATTAAATATCCGAGTCTTAGAAAGGGGAACAGGCGAAACACAAGCTTGTGGAAGTGGAGCCTGTGCCGTAGTCGCCGCATTAGCGCAGGATTATGATCTTAGCAATGAAGTCAAAGTGACATTGCCAGGTGGGGATTTAATGGTAGAATATGACGTAAACTCCAAAGCTGTCTGGCTTTCTGGACCTTCAAGATATGTTTTTAACGGATTCATTCAAATATGAGTATTAACCCTGTTTCTGAGCAAGATGTCATAGAATATTTAAATTCTAATTTGGACTTTTTTATTAAAAACCCTCAGCTACTCGAAGAAATTCAAGTAAGTAATAAAAATGGTAAACTAGCTTCGCTTTCTAGCCACCAGACAAACACATTAAAAGATCGAAACTCACAACTAAAAACCCGACTGGCAGATCTCATTCAACTTGCTTCAGATAATGAACGAATTATGAGTATGGTTTTTGAAGTCGCTTTAGAAGTAGGTAAATATTCGAAAGTTTCTAATGTTGCCAAATGCTTTGTTCATCATGTTAGGAAACATTTTTCCCCTGACTGGGTAAAAATGATTTTGCCAGCCAACTCTAAACTAAATGAAGTTAATGAGGTTATACAAGTAAAAGAAGCATCAGGAATTCTATTAATTTTTGAAGATGTCATCACAACAAAAAAAGCAGTTTGCGGCCGTTTAAGGAAAAACATTTTAGAGTTTTTGTTGTCAACTGAAGCCTCAGAAGTTGGCTCTAGTATTTTGCTCCCTATAGGTGCAAATGGAGAAAAAGGAATTGTGTTTTTTGGTAGTAAAGATGAAGACAGGTTTCATCCAGATATGTCTGCAGATTTATTGATGAGGCTGTCTCAAATACTCGACTCTAAATTCAAGGCTGGCTTTGATTTTTCAATAGATAGCTCTCTAAAGACTCAAGAATAGGTTTGTCAGCTTCTGGCATATTCAAACTTTTGAGCTGAGCTAAATTTACCCATAGAATCTTTTGACCTTCCGCCGATAGCACATTAGGGCAGTTGTCATGACTGACCCAGACATCTAGCTTCACTGCAAAATCAGGGTATCTGTGGGTCACTGATT
>CALLAU010000015.1 GCA_938002015.1 uncultured Bdellovibrionales bacterium | reverse complement strand
TAAAGGACAACCAAAAAAAGTATGACTTGTTGTATCTTGAGGAACATTTACTTCAGCGCACGTTACCGTTACGCCATCATTTTCAAAAAGAGAGACGTTATAAGATTCTTCATTTGATTCATCAGTCCAATTTATTGTAGCAATGTTTCCATCAAAAAGATAAACATCAACTGAAGCATCAGCTCCACCAGTGACACCATTAATGTTTACAAATTGTGAGGAGGAGAAGGAGAAATTATCAAGACCGAATTTTGCACAACCTGTAAATAAAAGAAGTACTAAAACGTACAAAAAACTTTTTTTATTCACATATTTATATCGGCTTTATTGTTTCAAAAAATTAATCTATTTCTAGCATTTCGGCCTTAATTAGTAAGATTTTAGACAAAACACAGCACTTATAACTCAATATGAAACACTATAAAAAACAAGTTTTATTTAGAAGTTTTTAACAGACTCAATCCAAGAGTTTGGATCAATAACCTCAGAGATTCTTAAAAGCTCATTATACTTAGCTGTTCTCTCTCCACGGCAAAGGCTTCCTGTTTTAATCTGACTACAATTCATTCCCACACTAAGGTGTGAGATAATAACATCTTCAGTTTCACCACTTCTATGAGACATCACTGATCTTTTACCATTTTCATGCATCATATTAACAGCTTTTAAAGTCTCAGAAATAGTACCAATCTGATTGGCTTTTACTAAAAGAGCATTTGCTGCTCCAATCTCTAAGCCTTTTGAAATTCTCTCAACATTTGTTACAAAAAGGTCATCTCCAACTAATTGAACAGTATCGCCCATCTCTTTAGTTGCATGCACCCATCCATCCCAGTCTTCTTCATCAAATCCATCTTCAATGCTCATAAATGGATACTTCTTAACCCAGCTAGAATAAACTGACGTTAACTCTTCAGATGAAATTTTCTTTCCTTCAAAGCTGTAAACACCGTTTTCACAAAATTCAGTTGCTGCAACATCAAGTGCTAAAAACATATCAACACCTGGTTTATAACCAGATTTTTCAATTGCTGTCATTAAAAGTGTAATTGCTTCTTCATTGTTTTTAAGTACTGGAGCAAAACCACCCTCATCACCAACTGATGTGGAAAGTGATTTATCTGATAAAATCTTTTTTAAGTTCTGAAAAACCTCAGCCCCTGCTCTTACAGCATCAAGATAAGTCTCTCCACACTTAGGAACAATCATAAACTCTTGAATATCTAAACCGTTATCTGCATGAGCTCCACCGTTTAAAACATTCATAAGTGGAACTGGTAGTTTATACGGCCCTTCTGGTCTAAATAATTTAAAATAAGGAATGTTTTTTTCTAAGGCCTCAGCTTTTGAAAAAGCCATTGAAAGACCAAGTAAAGCATTAGCTCCATACTTAGACTTATTCTTTGTTCCATCCTCATTTAACAACCACTCATCAAAGGCTTTGAAACCATTAAACTCAGTTCCTGTGGCTTTTTTAGCTAACAAGGCTGCATTTTCTTTTGCCTTTAAAACCCCTTTTCCTACAAAACGGTTTTTATCACCATCACGAAGCTCTAAGGCCTCAAAAGCTCCTGTTGATGCCCCTGAGGGAACGGCAGCCCTTGAAGTCACTTCTTTTTCTGTCGTCATCTCAACTTCTAATGTAGGGTTTCCTCTTGAGTCCAGAATTTCTCTAATAATTGTAGATTTGATTTTCATATTATTTTTTCCTTAAAAAGTAACGACAGTTAAGAGTTAGTTTGTGCATTAAATTAATCTAAATAAGTATTAAAGCAATTAAAAGTTAAAGTTTAGTGTTTCTTGGTGACTCGGAGAAGACTTTAGATCAGAAGTTTTAACACTAAGCTCACCTTTAAGCTGTTTTTCAATAGATTCAGTTTTAGCTTGGAATAATGCTTGAAGTTCATCCCAGTTAAGTCTTTTAACCGCTTCTTTAAACCATTTCTGTTCACCACTTTGAGCTTTTAAAAGAGACACCAGTTGTCTTGATCTTAAAAAATAATCTTGAAGGGCTTTAAGTTCATCCAGTACTTCTGGTGCTGAAGTTGTATATGTTGGTTCAACAAGTTTTTCTCTAAGCTGGCATAGCTCAGACTGCTGTTTTTCAACTATTTCAACGACATCTTTGTAAATCTGAGGCTTAAAATTTACAGGCTGCGTTTCTAAAAATATAGACTCTTGGTTTGTCGTCCAATCAACTGAGATTGTGTGCTTCTCCCAATCAACTCTTGCCATTTCACTACCAGAAAAAAGAGCGATTACTTCTAAAGCACCACTTAAATATTCTGAAACAAGAGGAAATTCATCACTTGAAATTGGAACTAAAAAACTTGAGAGACTCTCACTTTTCTTAATCCATTCAACAGGCAGATCTGGTCTAATAAAATATGATAAAAACTTTTCTGGCTGTTGGTATATTTCAACGGGGGATTGAACAATACGAAGTACTTGATCTAGCAATCCCCAGCCTTTTAAGTCAGGTGCTCTTAAAGCTACTTCTTTTGGCGAAAAATTAACCTCTGAACTAAGTGCACACTCTAAAAAAGTCTCAACACTTGAAGCTGCTAACCATCTTTCTGGATCTAAAGCAGCTTCTGGAGAAAGCCCTGAAGCTTCAAGAGTTTCTCCGGCAACTTCACCTTTTCCCTCAAGATAAAGATACACTGATCTAGTGATTTTACTGCTTAATTCCACATCTTATTTCTAGACTAGATAGGCTTAGTCTGTCACCGCTGGATGCAGAGAGTACATGTGATTTAGAGTAGATTAGACTCAATTAAGACTAATTTATAAGCACTAAAATATTTAAAAGTGTAAAACAGTTTCACAAGCTCAATTGACAGGCAAATTTACTAGTTCCAAAACAGTCTCTAAACCACACTATTGGAACTGCTTATTAAGCATTTATTGAGACTCTTTTTGCGTAGTCATAAAGTTACAACAGCTTGATCAGTGAACACCAAAAACACCACTTTATAAAGTTCTCATTAATTACAATAGCAATTCATATTATCTTTATTATTTCCTTAAATAATTGCTCTATGCCGATTGCAAATACAAACACAAAAGATACTTCTGTAGAAATAAAATTAACTAAACCTCAAACCTTAAAAACCACAGAAAATAACAAGCCTCCACCTGTAACTAGAAATAACTCTATAAAAAAGTTTTTGCCAAAAAAAATAAACTGGGCAAAGGATCTTGCCAAAACAAGAAAATTAAAAAATAAATCTGAAATCTTAAAAGAAAAGTTTGAAGACACCCCTTTTGACTTATTAGTCTGGGAGAAAATTAATAAGGTTATTTTTTACCCAAGTATTTTAAATTATTTTTTAATTGAAGGAAATGTTCGAGCGAAGATCTCCATTAACCCAAACGGCACTATGCATGGTTATCCAAAAGTTCAAAGAAAAAACAACAAACACCTTGAACAATTTATTTTTAAACAACTAAAACATGCTTTTAAAACCCCTTTTGATATAAACAAAACAGGAGAACCTAGCAGGATATATGATTATACTCTAAACTTTGAGTTTTATATTTCATATGTTACTGGTGAAGTTACAAATATGAACGCACTTAAAGTTGATAATAAAGTTTTGAGTTTTTTTAGAGAGACATACAATATTAACAAATCCCCGATTCAAAAAAGGTTACCTTTCTTCCTAGGAGGCGGCCATACGATGCTTAATATTTCTGGAATTTATAATAAATTATCAGGAAATGATATGCGAAAAAAGAAAGAAAAAGAAAAAGTACTTAAAGAGTTCTATCTTTATAACTCTAATTAAGCTGCTTTCTTTTTAGAAAAAAGAGATCTTGAAAACGGAATACCATTGTCTTCAATTTCATCCATAAAACTTGGCAGTTTATTAGGTAAAAGTGTTCCTTTTAATTTTCCATCAGGCTGTTTAATAAGACGACTCATTTTAAACACATCGCTATACTGATAACGCCCTTTCTCATCTAAGCCATCCACTTCAGTTATAGAGGCAATTCTTCTACTTCCATCAGCGTATCTTGAAACCTGAACTATAATATCAACAGCTGATGCTATTTGCATCACTAAAGCCGTTTCAGAAACTTTTGCATCACTTCCTTGAGCTAAAGCCTGAAGCCTTGTTAAAGACTCTGTTGCTGAGTTTGCATGAACTGTCCCCATACAACCTTTGTGCCCTGTATTCATTGCTTGAATAAGCTCTAAAGCTTCACCACCTCTTACTTCTCCAACAATAATTCTATCAGGGCGAAGACGTAAACTACTTATCACAAGATCTTCAATAGAAACTTCACTAAGGCCAGAGTCTGTAGCTTTCCTTGTTTCAAAAAAAACAACGTGTTCATAATCAATTGTTAACTCTGTTGAATCTTCAATAACTATAATTCTTTGACCAGGAGGAATTCTTCCACATAAAAGCCCTAGCAGTGTTGTTTTACCAGAACCCGTACCACCACTTACTAAAATATTTTTTCCTAGCTTCATTGCTGCATCTAAAAACTGTGCCCCTTCAACAGTAATAGCACCAAGTTGAACATATTTTTTAAATGTCATATCTGAGCTAAAAAACTTTCTAATAGCTACAGTAGTTCCCTTTCTAGACATAGGAGGAAGAACTGCATGAATCCTAGAGCCATCTGGAAGGCGAGCATCAAGTCTTGGCTCTTGATCATTTATTCTTCTACCAACACTTTGCGCTATTGCATTTACTGCAGCACGAAGAGAGTCTTCGTCAGGAAAGCTAGCATCAGTAGTAACCATTTTACCACCACGCTCAATAAATATTTCATCCGGTCCATTAATAAGAATCTCAGAAACTGTATCATCATCTAAAAGATGAGTTATAGGTCCAAGAAAATTATTAATTGCCTCTTTAAAGACTCCAAGGTCTTCTTTTTCTTCACTAGCCATCAGTATTTAATCGGCAAAAAAGACCTTAAAGATAAAGGTTTATATAAGTAAAAGCAGGACCTAAATCCTGCCCATCCTCTGTAAACTCACCTAAACTTACTTAAGTTTAAGTAAATATAAAGTTTTAGAGCTTAATTCCACAACATCATCTAGTATTGTAATCAACTCCCCTGAACCAGGAATACCTTCTTTTTCAAGTGTTGACTGCATATCTTGTACTTCACTTCTAAAATTGGAGATCGTATTTCTTGCGCTCTCTAAGCTATAGGCCGTTTCAAGCTTTACACTGTAGTCTACATTATTAACTTGAAAATCATGATTATTGCCTAAAAGTGATTCAACAAAACTATCTGTATTTAAAATGTTTTGATTTAAAAACTGCTCAAAGGTGACATGGTGCTGAGCAATGTCTGTTCCCCAGTGCCACAATCTTGCTTGAGAGTTTATTTTCATCATATTTGATACAAATCCTTCTAACTTCATTTTAAATCTCCTTTGATTTCTAAGTTTTAAAATATAAACAAAAGCATAGATCAGACCTTAAGTAAAAACTATTTTTAAAAGTATATTAGCATATAGTTAAAAACTATTAAAAATAACAATCTAACTCCTTTGCTAGTTTTAAGTGCTTCTGCTAAATTCTTCTAAATGGAAGAGAAGTTAATTATTTTTGATTGTGACGGTGTACTTGTTGATAGTGAAACAACTACTAATAAGATTTTATCAGACTACTTAAACGAGTTCGGACTAGATTTTACACCTGAAAAAGCAATCAGTCTTTTTAGAGGCGGCTCACTTGCTGACTGTATCGAATATGTAAAAAAAGAGTATGATGTGGATCTTCCTACAGAGTTTCCTTCAAATTTTAGGCACAGAATGAGAGTCGCTTTTGAAGAAAAGCTTGATCCTGTAAAAAACATTAAATTACTTCTAGAGTCTTTAAATAAGCGAGCTATCTGTGTTGCTTCAAACGGCCCAATGGAGAAGATGGAGACCACACTTAAGGTTACTGGCATTAAACCTTTTTTTAATGAAAATATTTTCTCCGCTTATCAAATTAATAAATGGAAGCCCGATCCTGCGCTTTTTATATATGCTGCAAAAAAAATGAACTTTGAACCTAAAAACTGTATTGTAATAGAGGACAGTCCAAAAGGTGCCCAAGCGGCAAAACTTGCGGGGATGAAATGCTATGGCTACGCTGTTTATGAGAATGAAGATAGCTTAAAAGCTCAAGGGGCTGAGCTTTTTTATGATATGAAAGAGCTTGTAAATAAAATTTAAAACTTAATGGGATGCCCATCTACTCTAAATTGAAATAAAAAATAGGGAGGAACACAAACTCCAGAATCACTTAAGTTTGGAACCATACTTTCAACACAGATATAATCATCTCTACAAGGTAGCGATCTACTGCAACTTCTTAAACCCACACCTTTAGCAAACTCTTGAACACAGTCTTCAAAAGACTTACTTGGGTTAAAAATACAATTATTAAAACCATTACCTGCAGCGGGAAGCGCTCCACAAAGGCCTTCAGATTCATGTTGACTCATAGCACTCGCTTGACACGAGTTTAATCTTATAGAGCCTCCTGGAAAGCCACCTGTTTTAGTTCCTGGCAAAGGACTTTGAGGTGAGTTAACGTAATTTTCAGTACTTAAGTTAAAAAGTATTTCTGATCTTGTGTATTTATCATTATACCATTTGCCACCTTGAGCTTTTATCACTCCTCTTTCTGTAGGATCACCTAATTCAGTACCACTTTCAGAAACACAAACACCCATATCTTTTGCAGCTTCAGACTCATAAAGCCCTAAACACTTAAGTCCACTTGAACATGTCCAGTTAGCAAAACTTGGGTCATCTCCTAAGTGACAGTGAGCACCCCAGCCCGTATGAAGACCACTTAAAGAGTTTAAAACGCCTTGAGGCTTTGATGAAAACCCACTTGAATAATTTACTGTAGTGCCTCGAGTAAAACTATTTAACACTTCTCTTCTTCTTTCTAGATCAGCAAAAAAGTGGCCAGATGCAGGAACTACAACTGAATTCCCAGGATAAACTGTAGCAAAACCATTTAAAGTTTCAGACCATTTTAAAGGGTCTTGCCCCATAAAATGAAAACCACCAATTGCTCTTGTTTGATGACACCCCGTACAACTAATATCCGTTAGCCTTCTCTTAAAACCTTCAACAGATTTAATGTTCTCTAAACTTAGTCCTTCTAGTTTTGACTTAATTAAGTCATCACTCTCTTTTTTAAAAAGAGGATGATTTTGCATTCTTGAAAGCCCTCCAGGAGCTATAGAATATGCTCTTGTTGAAAGAAACTCTTCAGGAATAAGAATAGTACCTTTATCTAAATCACTTAGTCTTTCTCTTAAATGACTTTCATCAAACAACCAACTATAAAAGCCTTCAGCTTTTTCTCTTGAAACTTGATTTTGAAGCACTGTCTCAACTAAATCACCAGACTCAGCACTAAATTTAAAAACTTTTAACAGGTATACAGCATGTCCCCCAAAGTCAGGTCTTACACCGGCAGCTGTTCTGGCTAGCTGTAAGTTAATCTCAATTTTTTTAAGCAAAGATTTATCTCTTAACTCAGGTGATAACACACCATCATCAGCAAAAATTTTATTAACAGCATTTGTAACTGTCATACCAGCAATATTAAACTCACTCCAACGCCTTGCTATCTCTTGGCACGTAATAGCACTACCAGGTGATTTCGTGTTTAAGACTACATTAATCGTAAACGGAAGCCTTGAGGCCACAGACTTATCACTATCTCCAACAGCAACTCTGTAAGCTAGTCTATAAATCAACCTTGTTTCACCACATGTTTCAGGACTTTGATAAGCCTTATCCATTCGATTAACAACACCTATTAAAGAAAATACAGCTCTATCATCTTTTAAGAAATTTAAATCAAACAACCTACTGTGATGCTGTACACCAACACCAACTGTATTCCACTTTTTATGTTCTGTATCACGTCTAAACTTTTCTATCTCTGAAACTAAAGAGTTATACATAACTTTATAAGAACTAAGTTCATACATTTTATCGTTTGCTCTATGAACTGGAGTAGCACCGTGCTGCTTATCTAAGTAATAAGCCAGTCCTATTCCAACACCTGAAGCTCTTTGTTGCATTGTTCTTAAAATACGAGGGTGAGTTATTGCAAGACCATCTTCTGTCCTAACTTCAAGTTGAGAAAAACAAATTGAGGAGAAAAAAAAGATTAAAGAAAAAAAGTAATTAGATTTTTTATAAAGCATTGAAGAAACCTCTTGTCGGCCAGCCATCTGAAACAAAACCTCTTTGCCTTTGCTCAGCTCTTACTGCCGCTCGAGTACCACCACCTATTATACCATCTATCTCTCCAACATTATGACCTCTGTCTTTAAGTTGTCTTTGAAGCTCTTTTACTTCCTCATAATCTAAAGGCGCTTCTTCTAACTCCCCAGAATCAAACCAAGGAGCACCTGAAAGCATATTCGCAAATTGAGCAGCACTTAAAGTATATGTCAGACTTTGGTTCCACTTAAGAAAAACATCGAAGTTTGAATAAACTAAAAACTTAGGCCCTTTATTTCCTTGAGGAGCAATAAGGGATGCTCTATCTCTGCCTTCAGCCATGTACTTATAGTCATGACTAATAACGACACCTTGTTTTTTCCAAAAATCTAACGGCATTTTTATACTTAAACCTGAGTACATCCATAGATAACGCTCATCAACTCCTTCACTTGCTATACTTACCTCATGCACCCAAGGCTTTCCTTCTTGCCAACCGTGAGAAGAAAGAACTTTACCAGCACTCATAATAGCATCAGGCACACTTGTTTTAAGCAAAACATGCCCATCACCATCTCCATCAGTACCGTAGCTAAGTATGTCATTTGGTAGCATTTGTACTTGCCCAATTTCTCCAGCCCAAGCACCTGTTGTATTTAATGGGTCTAAATCACCTTTTTGAGTGAGCTCGATTGCACCAAAAACTTGAGGCCTAAAAAGCTCTGGACGCCTACAGTCATGCGCTAAAGTAAGAAGTGAACTCACTGTATTATAATTACCTTGATAACCTCCAAAGTCTGTTTCTAAACCCCAAAAAGCTGTTATGATTTCTCTTGGTACACCAAACTCACTCTCTACTTGATCAAACAAGTTTTCATAAGATCCAAGTTTACCTCTACCTGCTAAAAGTCTATCATCACTAACTAATCGCTTTGTAAAATCACTAAAAACTTTCCTAAAAACACCTTGAGACCTATCTGCATCTAAAACGCTCTGATTTGGCACTGACACTGAGGCTAAAACGCTATTAATTGCATTTTCATCAAGTCCTTTTGATAAGGCCTCAGCCCTTATACCTTCTTTAAAAGAGCTAAAATCACCACCACATTCAGCTGATGAGATTTGAGAGATTACTAAGACTAGCGAAACAATATAAATACTTTTCTTCAAAACTTAAGACTCCTCTTTAAAAATCTAACTGATAATTAAAAGCAATCTACATGCCACAGGCTCTCACCTCTATTAAAACGAGGCAGCAAAAGAGCCTTTTCATAGCACTTTCAATGCTTATTTACTTTACAGGGCCCTAATTTGGCATATAGGTTTTTAGTCAAAGAGTTTTTACTTAGGCTATTTAAATGGAATAAAAAAAGTATTACTAAAGGGGATTTTTATGCTTAATTACATTTTATTAATTTTATTTTTACTACCAGTTTTTTCATTTGCTAAGAGCAGTGACGAACAAGTAAAGACTGTTGAAATAGCAAAGAATGTCGAAATCAATAAATATTTAGGAAAGTGGTATGCTATCACAACCCTTCCGCAGTTTTTCACAACAAATTGTGTTTCACAAACTGCTGAGTACGAAGTAATTTCAAGTTCTAAAGTCTCTGTTTTAAATGTTTGTTATAAAACTGATGGCAGCACAACTAATATTTCTGGCTCTGCAACTGTAGAAAACCCACCACATAATTCAATTTTAAATGTTAAATTTAATAATATATTTACAAAAATCTTTAACTCTAAAGGCGGGGATTATATTATATTTAAACTTGATCCACATTATAGATACGCACTAGTTGGATCAAGAAATCTAAAGAGTCTTTGGCTTCTTTCTAGAACAAAAAAAATAAGTGATCATGTTTATGACGAATACATTGGGCATGCAGCTTACATAGGTTTTGACACAACAAAGTTAGCTGACTCTCAGTTTTAGCTTCAAACTGTAAAAACTTTTTTTGAGGCTTTATCAACTTCTATAACTTCTGATTTTATTTTTTCTAGCAAATCAGTAGCGAAAGTTTTTTCATCAATACCTAATTCACTTAAACCAAGGGTTTTAACCGGAGTGTTGTCAGTTTTAACATTCACTCCAAAATGAACTAGTGTTGAGACAGGGCTTACTGTAGCAATAGAGACATTAAGCTTTTTACCATCACTATAAAGGTCATCACCTTTTCTCGTGAGTACTTTTTTAGCTCGCTCAAATATATAATCTTTTACTGTTATAGTCATAAATCTTTGAAGCCAGATACCATAGAAAATATCTTTATGAAAAACCTCAATTATAAAATGAACCATTGATTCAGAAAAAATAATATCGTTATTTATAACATCTTCTGTATCAACCAAGTTATCAGTTTGCACTTCACAAGGCCCTACCCAAGCCACAGCCGAGTCACCTAATAAACCTGCCGTCATATGTCCAAACTGCGAGCTAAGTTCTGAACCTGTATAAGGGTGATTTTCTTCTAAAAATGCTATTTCCATAATTTAAGTTATACCTCTTTTTGTTTTCTACTAGCTACATGCTTCTTCTTGAGCTCTTATATATCTCTTACATGATTCACACTTCTTACAAAGTTCATCTCCAGAAAAGTAACATGACCAAACGAAATTATAATCAACCCCTAGAGCTTTACCCATTTCATATATTTCCTTTTTATTTAAATCAATTGTAGGGCTTTTTACCTTAACTCGCTCTTGAGTAGAGTAAATTAAAGCGTCATTTGCTCTTTTAATATAGGCTTCACTATTATCAGGAAAGGTTTCAGCTTCTTCTTTATTAAAACCTAAAATAATATCACTCGCACCCTTTGCTTCTGCAAAAGAGGCACAAATACTAATAAAAACACCATTTCTATTAGGAACCCAAACTGACTTTGCTGAATCTATAGATTTTTCTCTTGAATCTATATCAACAGCGTCTGCAGTTGGAATTTTTTCAGTTACAGAGTTAAGTGAGGACTCTGAGTAATCTGAGACAAAGCTTATATCTATCTCTTTTAAAAATACTCCATGCTTATCGCACACAGCTTTAGTAAACTCTCTTTCTTTTTTTAATGCTTTTTGTCCATAATTAAAAAAAAGAGCTGAAACTTGATCATACTCCTTAAGAGCCCAGTAAAAACAAACCGAAGAGTCCAGTCCACTACTAAAAGAAACTACTGCATGCTTATTTTTCATAAGATCTAAAGACTAACCTCAACCTCACGAAGAAGAAACTGAAGAGATTCAACTTTTCTAAAGAAATTTACTTGAGGTTCAACATAAAAATTATAGCTAAACTCTTTTTCTCTGCCTTCTTCAAAAAGCATGTGAACATCATGAGATTTAGTAGGAGAAAACCAAAGAACACTAGATTCATTACCTTTTTGATCTTTAATACCAATTTTCCAATGTCTGTCTTTAAGCTTTCTTAAAGAGGTCACATGAAGACGACTTAGTTTAAATGATGGCCTTTTAAAGCCGACACCAAATGGTTCCATTCTTTTAAGCCAAATAAGAAAATCTTTATCTAGCTCTTCAAGTAATGCTTCACAGTCATATTCAGGCATTAAAGCCATTTCATCTAAATCAACTGATTTTAAATAAACCTTTAACTCTTTATAAAAATCAAAAGACTTCTCTAGTTTTAACTCAAACCCTGCAGCTTCTGCATGTCCACCATATTGAATAAGGGAGGGACACTCGCCCATTATAACTTTTAAAGAAAGCCCTGTTCCATTTGGAAGTCTTGCACTCCCTACAATTTGCCCATTTGAAAGCTCTGAGCCAATAAAAGCCGGCACGCCAAAGGTTTCAACAAGCCTTGTAGCAATAAGCCCCATAACTCCTGGATGAATATTTTTTGAAGTGTAGAAAACAAGGTCCTCTGGAGGGGCTTCTTGAAAGTGTTTTTTTGCTTCTTCTAAGCCGTTTTGAAGTAACTCTACACGCTTTTCATTTACACTTAAAGCCTCTGTTACAATGACTTCAGCTTTTTCCCTATCAGTTTCTAAGAGTAAGCCTGTAGGTCTAAGATCTGTATCAAGCCTTGAAAGTGCATTTAATTTTGGAGCAAGTTTAAAGCCAATATCATTTGAATCAATAGTTTTTCCTAAAAGATCAAGACTTGCTTTTAAAGCCCTTAAACCTGCTCTTGGAGTACTAGAAAACTTAATAAGTCCTTGCTTTACTAAAGCTCTGTTTTCTTTAATTAAAGGAACCATATCTGTAAGTGTTCCTATAACTAAAAAATCTAGTAACTCATCTATTTTAAAACCTTCAGGAAGGCTTCCTGTTTCTTCTTTTATCATTTTAGCTAAACCATATATAAGATAAAAACCCACACCAGCACCACAAAGATGACCAAGTCTAGCACTGCATTCTTTTATATTAGGGTTTATAACGGCTAAAGCTTCAGGGAGAGTATCATCAGCTAAATGATGATCTGTAATAATAAGGTCTATACCTTCTTCTTTAGCATAAAGAGCTGTTTTATGAGCTGTTATTGCCACATCAACTGTAACAATAACTGACACACCTTCTTCTTTAAAAAAATCAACACCTGCTTTATGAAAACCGTAACCTTCAGTAAGTCTTCTTGGCTGGTAAAGCTTTGGCTCTTTAAAACCTAAAGACTTAAAACCTTCAATAAGAATTGCCGCGCCTGATGAGCCATCTAAATCATAATCACAGTATACACCTATTTGCTCATCATGCTTTAGTGCTAAAAGCAGTCTCTTACATGCGGCTGTCATTCCATAAAGCTTAAAAGGGCTTTTTAAATCTTTTAGTGAAGGAGTGAGGAATTCGATTTGATCATCTTCATTTACAAGATCTCTGCATTTTAAAAACCTAGAGACTAGAGATGGAATTTCATACTTAGAAGCTACTGCTTTTCTTTTGCGTATCTTACTAATTTCCAAAGTGAAATCCCCCTTATAAATTTTAACCTTTAAAAGAGGAACTTTAAAAAAACTCTTCCTTTAAAATCATTTTTTCTACTTTTTACTTTTAAGCAGGCTGTTTTACTAGCTTATCAAATACAATTGTCAGAGGTGAAGCCACATAAATTGAGCTATACGTTCCTACAATTACACCAATACCTAAAGTAAAAGCTAGATCTTTAATAACACCTGTTCCTAGAAAATAAAGACAAGCAACTGCAATTAAAGTCGTTACTGATGTTAGAATTGTTCTAGATAAAACATCATTAATAGATCTGTTAATCACAAAGCTTAGGTCTTTACCTTTAAAAAGAGGAATGTTTTCCCTTACACGGTCAAAGTTTACTATTGTATCATTTAATGAATAACCAATGATCGTTAAGATTGCCGCTAGAGTTTGAACGTTCACTTCTTTTTGTAAAACAGCAAAGATTCCTAAAGTGATGATAGCATCATGAAATAAGCAAAGAACTGCACCTGGAGCAAACTGGTAATCAAACCTTAAGCCGACGTAAATTAAGATCATTAAAAGTGAGTAAAAAACAGCTAGTAAACCATTTTTTCTTAACTCTTCACCCACTTGAGGGCCAACACTATCAACTTTTCTTAGCTCTGCTCCTGTAAAGGTTGCTTTAAGACCATCAGTGATTTTCTTAATTGTTGCATTAATAAGACTATTAGTTTCAGCCTCATTTGCTCCAGTCATAGACTCCATACGAATTAAAAATTCATTTTGATCTCCATAAGACTGAACTGACGCTTTTTCAAAACCTAAGGTTTTTGTAAACTCTCTTACTTTATCAGCAGGAGTAGCTTCTTGAAACTTTACTTGAACCTCAGTTCCTCCAGCAAAATCAATACCATAGTTAAACCCTTTAGTTCCAATCACCGCAAGAGCTGCTAACACAGCCACTAAAGAAACCATTCCAAATAAAGGAGCTTTTTTCACAAATTCAAATTTTCCTCTGTTATTATCTTTACTCATTTGTTCTACCCTTTTTCCTTTAAATTAACGATTTTTTTGAAATAATATTTTCAAGACCAAGCTTATTAATTGCAAAATCAATAAACGTTCTCGTTACAAAAATTGCAGTAAATAAAGATGTGATGATCCCCCAAATAAGAGTTACAGCAAAACCTTTAATAGGACCTGAGCCATAATACATTAACACCAAACAAACTGCAGCTGTTGTCACATTGGCATCTATAATTGCTGAGAAAGCTTGTCCAAAACCATCTCTTACAGCTGATCTCACACCACTTCCTTTTATAAGCTCTTCTTTAATTCTTTCAAAAACAATCACATTAGCATCAACTGCCATACCAACTGTTAAAATAATACCAGCTATTCCTGGCAGCGTTAGAGTTGCACCAAGTGAAGTTAAAATTGCTAAAATTAAAAATACATTTAATGTAAGAGCTAGTCCTGAGATAAGTCCAACACCCCTATACCAAACAAGCATAAACATAAGAACCAAAAGCATTCCTATCATTCCAGCTCTCTTACCAGCAGCTACAGAGTCAGCACCAAGAGTTGGTCCTACAGTTCTTTCTTCTAACTGCTCAAGTGCTGCAGGGAGTGCACCCGCTCTTAAAGTTGTAGCTACAAACTTAGCTTCTTCTTCAATTGCTCCACCTCTTCCTAAAGAGATTGTGCCTCTTTCTCTAATTTTTGAATTAATGTTTGGAGCAGTTTTTAAAATCTTATCTAAAACAATTCCCATTGGCTTGCCAACGTTTGAGCCTGTAAGATCTGCAAACTCATTCCTCCCGTCAGTAGCAACAGAGAAATCAACTGTTGGAGCACCATACTCATCACGACTCACAAAAGCATCGTTAATCTTATCTCCTGTAAAAACTTTTGCAGTACTTACTAGAATTGGAGTTTTTCCATCAACAATTTTTTCAACATTTCCAAGTCTTTGAAAAACAATCTCTGATTGCTCAGGAAGCTTAGACTTTAAATCTCTATTTACTCGTTTTACGTAATCAGGGTACTTAAGGCCATTTTCTTTTTCTCCACCAAGCTGGTAGTTTCCAGCAACTTCAGCTTCTTTAATCATTGCTGAAAGTTTTGATGAATCAAGTTCAGGGTTTAGAATCATAAACTCTAACCTTGCAGCTCTATTAATAAGATCCTTTGCAGACTCATACTGAGTGTCATCAATACCTGGAAGCTGAACAATGATTCTCTTATCACCTTGAGCTGCGATATTAGGTTCAGCAACACCGAATGCATCAACTCTGTTTCTAATAACCTCTATGGCTTGCTCGACAACTTGTTTTTTTACTTCATTCTCATAAGTTTCGTAGTACTGAAAAGTAGCAACGCCTTCTTGATTTAAAGTGTTTTGTAAAACCCCTGCATAAAACTTATTAACATACTTACTGATTTCACCGGTATTACCTGTAAGTTCAATCTTTGGTCTTTTCCCATCAACATATTTAAACGATGTAACTGACCCCGCAGTTTCTTTATTAATGTCTTCTTTTAAAGCCCCTGCTAGACGCTCTAACTTTTCTTCAAGAACACCTTTAGAATCAACACCCATAACTAGATGCAAGCCACCTTGGATATCTAATCCATAAACAAGCTGTTTAGCCGGCAGCCATCCAGGAACGGACTCCTTATCAAATAGGTTTGGCGCAAATGAAAAGACTGCAAGTAGTATTACAGCTATGATGATTCCCATACGGGCCTTCATTCCTTCAATTAACATTACAAAAAACTCCTCTAAGTTTGTGTTTGTTTTAAGTTTCTTAACTATTTCATCAAGAATTAAATATTTTACTTGGCTTTAACTTTTTAAAATATTTAGCTCTAAACTACTTATTTAGCTTTTTCAGGTTTAAATGGACCTAAGAGAGAAGTCTTTAAGACTTTAATTTTGCTACTCTCAGATATTTTTAAATCTACAAAACTATCAGTTATCCCTACAATGGTGCCTAAGATACCACCTGTGGTCAAAACCTCATCTCCCTTCTTTAAAGAGGTCATAAAGCTTTGCGTTTCTTTAGCTTTGGTTGCTTGAGGCCTTAAGACCAAAAAGTAGAAGATAAAGAAAAACGCGATCATAGGAATAATCAAAGACTCAAATACAGAAGGCTGTTTTGTCGCGGCTTTAGCAGCTTCTTGAGCAAAAGTTGTAGTGATAAAAAGTGTAATTAAATTAAGCATATAGACCTCTTTCTTAAAAGAGTAAAATGGGAGTCTATGAGCTAAAAATCAACCTCTGATTAGGCCTTACTAACAAGTTGCGTTAGCTTTAAGTTATAGTACTCATCCCATCTATTTTCTAAAATGGCAGCTCTACACTCTCGAGTCAGATCTAAATAAAAGTGAAGGTTATGGAGAGTAAGGAGTCTTGCTGACAAAATCTCTTGAGAAAGAAAAAGGTGCCTTAAATATGATCTTGAGTGGTTTTTACAAGTGTAGCACTCACAGTCTTCATCTAAAGGCTTTTCATTAAGCTTATGCTCTAAATTTTTAATGCTTAACTCACCTTTATGAGTATAGACTTTACCGTTTCTTGCAACTCTTGTAGGCAAAACACAGTCAAACATATCAATTCCAGCGTTAATTGAGTGTAGAATGTCTACAGGCTTTCCAACTCCCATCAAGTACCTTGGCTTATTCTCTGGCATCTTTGGTGCTACTTTTGGCAAAAGCTCATACATCATCGGCATAGGCTCACCGACAGAAAACCCACCTAAAGCATAGCCAGGAAGATCTATTGAGGTGATTTGTTCTAAAGATTTTAGGCGATGCTCTAAACTTAAGCCTCCTTGTATGATTCCAAAAAGCAGGCTTTCTTTTCTTGTCATTGTCTCTTTACAAACCTTTAGCCAGCGATAGGTTCTATCCATAGCTGACTCTAGTTCTTTTTCACTACAAGGGTATGGAGGGCATTCATCAAAGGCCATGATAATATCTGAACCTAGGTTCATTTGTATCTCCATACTTTCTTTTGGACCAATAAAAAGCTTTGCTCCATCAATATGACTTCTAAACTCAACACCTTCTTCAGTAATTTTTCTAAGAGATGAGAGGGAGAAGACTTGAAAACCACCGCTATCAGTAAGAATAGGCAATTTCCAGTTCATAAACTTATGAAGACCACCCATTTCTTTTATCAGCTCATCTCCCGGTCTAACGTGAAGATGGTATGTGTTGCCTAAAATAACTTCTGAACCAATATCAATAAGCTCTTGGTTGTTCATTGCTTTTACAGTGGCTTTAGTTCCTACAGGCATAAAAATTGGAGTTCTTATATCCCCATGAGCTGTAGTTAAAGTTGCAGCTCTGGCGTTTCCGGCACCGGTACTGTCTTTAGCTTCTAATTTAAAATTACCTAAGGAAGGGGTCTCGTCCATACACTCAAATCTCCATAGCTAAAAAGCCTAAACTTCTTATCTACTGCCTCTTTATAGACTTCAAGTGTTTTATCAGATCCCGCAAAAGCCATAACTAAAGCTAGTAAAGATGACTTAGGCTGATGAAAATTTGTTAAAAGACCTGAGACCCACTTAAACTCATAACCAGGTTGAATAAAAATATCTGTTTCTTTCTCTACAGTATCAACATCAAAATTATTAATAGATTCAATCGCCCTTAAAGCTGTTGTTCCTATACACCAAACTCTTTTACCACTTGCTTTAGCAGACTTTACGGCCTGTATTGTATCTTTTGTAACTGTAATGCTTTCTTTATGAAGTTTTCCTTCTTTAATGTTTTCATCAATAAGTGGTAAGAAAGTTCCAAGCCCTACATTTAAAGTCACTTCTTTTACAATTACTCCAGCATTTTCTAAATCTTTTAAATCAGATTTTTTAAAATGAAGACTTGCCGTAGGAGCTGCTAAACTTTTTTGATCTTTATGCCAGTCTGTTTGATACCAATCATGGTCTTTTTCAACAGGCTCTCTACTCTCACGAAGCTTTTGAATATAAGGTGGAAGAGCTGGCTGACCAAAATCATTAAAAAATGAAGTTCCTATTTCCTTATCAAGTTTTAAAATTTGTGGTCTGCCTTTTTTTACTAAAGTTGCAACTATACTTCCAGGCAAAGAAAAAGATTCACCCTCTTTCATCCCTCTAGAAACAAACATCACCTCCCATTTATTTTCAGGAAGTGCTTTTAAGAATAAAATCTCTCTATCTTCAAAAAAAACTCTACAAGGCTTAACCCCAGAATTATTAACGACAAGAACATCGCCTGTTTTAAATACTGACTTTAAACTTTCTAAACTTATTTCTTTAAAAAAATCATCTTCCGGAGCATACATCACCCTGCAAGGTTCTTTAGGAGTAAGTGCAACAAGTTCTTTTGGATATGAGTAGTTTAAATCATCTATTTTCATAGAAAATGAACCTAGATTGGTTTTTTTATTATTGCAATATATCTAATTTACCAGACTATATTAACTGCAGGCAGGTTCACACCCATTTCGTTTGGATCATCTCCACGGTTTTCAACGTCCCCTAAACCCAGTTGACCAAATTTGTTTTTCCCCCAACACTTTACAGAATTATCTGTTAAAATCGTACAAGAATGTTCTGATGATGAACTGATCTCTTGAGCTGAATTACCATTTAAATCAATTGCTATTAAATTATCACCCATTTCACCAGGGCCATCTCCTACACTAGAAATATTTGAACTTGCTCCAAGCATCCCCTCATTGCCAAAGCCACCCCAACAAACAATTGAAAGATCATCTCTTTTTGCACACACACCTTCATAATAAGAAGCATTATGATAAATATCTATTGCAGTTCTACCTGTTCCTAAATCTATAAATGGTAAATTATCTCCCATATCACCAGGGTCATCTCCTCTATTAGCAGTATCACCATAACCAAGAGCACCTGCAGATTGACCTACAGAATACCCCCAGCACTTTACACCACCATTAGCAAACCTAGCGCATGTGGTTCTATAACCAGCACTTAACTGAACAGGATAGCTCACTGTTCCTAAATCCACAGTTAACAAATTATCACCTGATGTTGCTGCTGAGTTACCCCTATCTAATGAGTCACCATACCCTAATTTAGGCCGCCCCTTTCCCCAACACTTAACACTGTGATCATCTAAAATAGCGCAGCTATGTTCATGCCCGAAAGCATGATTGATTACTTTTCGATTAGTACCCACTAAAGCCACATTCGCATCATTTGTTGGATCATAACCAAGTGTCGCACTAGAGCCAGATAATGTTTCTCTCCCAGCTCCCCAGCAACGTAAATCTAAGTCGTCATCTAATATACAAGACCCTGCATATCTAGGGAAAATTTTTAATGAGTTATCTCCACCTGGTAAATTATATTCAATAAGGCTGTCCCCCATTGTACCTGGCCTATCACCGTGATTGTTATACCTCCCTAGAGAGTTATTAATCTGACCTCCTTCTCCCCAGCAAACGTAACTATCATTATCGAGTATTGCACAGAATGAAGTTCTAGAACCCGCTTCAGCAAAAGTTGTAGTTCCTCTAAACAAATCTTTTGCAGTTCGACCTGTTGGAAGTTGTATCGAAGGAAGTGAAGCCCCCATCTCTAATGGGCTATCACCAACTTTCATCTGCCCTACTGTATTAAACATGGCCCCTGAGGTTCCGACCAGGCCCCAGCATTTTAAATCACCTGAATTTGTTACTGCACACATTTGACGAGGCTGATGACTAAAGGTTATCAAGCTTGCAGCAGTTTGCCCTACTCCAAGATCAATAGGTTCGAGGTTATCGCCCATGCTCGCAACAGAAGGCTTATTTATTTGGTTCCCGATTCCTAGAGCACCATACATATTTATCCCAAAACCAACCAGACTATCATCATCTCTAATCACGTAAGTTGAGTAGTAATTAAATGCTACTTCTTTAGCTGTTCTTCCTGTACCTAAATTTAAATAAGGTAAATTGTTACCAATCGTTGCAGGAGTTGATCCATAAGATGCGCCACCACTACCTATAGTGTTTGAAAGGCCATTACCCCAGCACTTTAGACGGTCATCGTCCAAAATAGCACAAACTTTTCTATTGTCCTTGAAAATTTTCTTAGCATAATGAGGTATCTCAGCAGTTCCCACATTATTATCATGATCATAAGTTCCTAAATCTATAGGAAGTAAATTGTCTCCCATCTCACCAGAATCATCACCTCGATTATCTGTATCACCTTGTGCCAATTGTCCAAAGCTATTTAATCCCCAGCACTTTAAATCATCATTATCTAAAATCGCGCAGCTACCAGCTATAAACTTCGCTGTTCTACCTATCCCTAAATCTACATAAGGTAGACTATTGCCCATTTCACCCGGTTCATCTCCACGATGATTTGTATCACCCAAACCAAGTTGGCCGGAAGTATTACTCCCCCAGCATTTAACTCTATCGTTATCTAAAATAACACAAGGCCTTGAAAGCTGTTTCACTGTATGCTGAATCTCTGCAGTTCCACCATTACCATCATGATCCCAGGTTCCAAAGTCTATTTCATTAGTCGCATTTCCAAAGTCATAGTCATAACTTACGTTGCCAGTATTGCCACTACCAATTTGACCTTCACGACCCCTCTCCCAACACTTAACTTGATCATTAATGAGATGAGTACAAAAGCTATCACTTAAGTTATTTGAAATATCTTTTATTTGATAATCTATCTCTGCAGTACCAACGTTATCATCATGGTCCCAAGTTCCAGTATCTAAAAAGGGTAAGTTGTTTCCCATCTCATTTAAATCATCACCATAAGTATATTGAAAAGAACGGCCTATTACTTTTAACCTTTGATTACTAAGAAGGGCTATTTTAGTTCCCCCTTGCCTACCATTTACAGCCTTAGTAACTGTTAGGGGAATCTCTGCTGTACCAACATTATTATCATGATCCCAGGTTCCAAAATCAAAAGCACCTAAGTTATCACCCATTTCACCTGGCTCATCTCCATAATTTCCACTCATACTTCCACCAATATAAGTGTTATGCCCCCAGCATTTAATCTGGCCATCACTACTTAGCGCGCAAGATCTCATACCAACTGTAACAACCTTAACTGTTGCAACACCTACTTCATTATCTTGAATCGTACCTAAAGCTGCTGCTGGCGAGTCCGCTAAATTAACTCTATTTCGAGCACCAATAGCTATATACTCTTCTTGCACTTCTCGAGTTGTATCATCTACAGTTGAAACCGCAAAAGTTTCAACTGTATCGTTTGGAACAAAAGTTACTGTTCCACTTTGCTCGTTTAAATCTAAACCATTTGATGCTGTTACTGGAACTGTGTGCCAATCAAATGTCACAGTTCGACTAGGACATGGAGCACTCAAAGAAGCTACAAACTCTAAACCTAAACCTTCAACTCCACTACTATCAGCTATACTAAGCGTTGGAAAATCATCATCTTCAATACTTACAACATTACTCGGTGCACTTCCAATATTAGTCCCTGCTGAAATTTGTATACCAACCGTCTCATCAAACTCACACACATCTACATCTTCACTGCTTGCTATTGAAAACACGACA
>CALLAU010000014.1 GCA_938002015.1 uncultured Bdellovibrionales bacterium | reverse complement strand
CCCTTTATCGGCAAAGAACGCTCCTCTAGAGTTTCTAAAGTATGTTTTGAAAAAGAAAAAATAATTTTAAAAGCACGATTTGTTAATATTCAACTTTATAGAAACCAAGAACGCCTTGAACTAAGTTATAAGTTTTTATTTAAAAGGTACTTTCAAATTCTTATAAAACAAAAGAACCCACTCATTTAAGCACTTTCCTTAACTCTATATATTTGAAGTGCTCAAAGAATTCACCTACTATTAAAAGTATGAATTTAAAAAAAGTTATAATATTTTTAGCTCTAACACTTTCTGCAATAGCTTACTTAATACCAATCATACAAAAGCAGCAGCAAAAAAAGTGGACAACATTTAACTTAAAGGACACAGAAGTAAAGATTAATACTTCAAACACTACTATACTTAAAATCAAAGAACATGATAAAGGCGTAGTTCTCATTTTTAATCAAAGCCAAAGAAACCCAAAGACTATAACCTTATCAACTGATCCATTTAATTTTCAAGACCCTCAAGGCAACAGAAAGAAGGAAAGCGTCTCAAACGGCAATGAATTATCATACTCATTAAAGCAAAGCGAAGAAGGTAGCGGAGGCCTTGAAGCAACTGTCCAAGGAGAGCTGTTAACTCAAAAGACAAGTGTTTACTTTAGTTGTAACTACCAGAGTGAAAATTACTTTAATCCCACCTGGTGTCTTCCACTAATACGCTCACTTATAGTATCTAGTATTAATTCCAAATAAAAAGACAAAAAACGGCTCTGATCATAATATTAACAGAGAATGTCACAAAAAACTCAGTTATTATAGTATCTTAGCTTGCTCTGCCTGGTACCAAAACTGCACAGTTTTAGCTGTGAGTGTTGTAAAACTGATCCTATTTATTGCTATCTCTATTCCTGCTTTTGCAGAGATTACCAATACTCAGCTATCAACTGAAATAGCATCTCGCTTAAACCGTGTCCCTGAATTTGATTTCATACAACAAGAAGCCAATAAACTTGGAGTAAAGGTCTATCTTTTTGGAGGAACAGCTTCAACTTTTGCACACTACGTGAGGTGGGATTTAGAAAGAGAAGCCGGAGATGGAAAGTATCAGAGGGAGCGTTTTGATTATGATTTTACGAACATCTACCGCGGAAACCAGGATTTAGATATTGTCGTTGATGGCAATTACCTCCAGGCTCAAGAACTTGAGGTAGCACTCAAAACTAAATATCCACACTTTATGGGAACAAGACAGGCATGGGAAGTCAGACTTTTAAGAAAAAAAGTAGGAGATAAACTCCCCCTACTCGATAATAAAGATTTCTTTAACCAACACTCTGATTCAAACTCAACCGGCTTACTAACAATAAACCCTTCTGGTGAAGAGCCAATACTTAGAGATCTGCTAGACTGGAAAAACCCTAACTCCAGGTTTCTTACAGATGTAGCAGCTGGAAGAATCACTTATCTCTTTAACAACCTTCATAAAACTACAAAAAGATTTAGAAAGAAGAAAAACCCCCCGGTGCTTTCAGCTATCAGGTATCTAGCTAAACTTACACAATTCGAATTAAACTTCACTGATGAAGATCTCACGACAGTTACTGATATTATACATGCACAAGATTTCTCTAAACTGAGTGATTACGGAAAAAAGAAAGTCATGGAATTTGGATTAAAAAGTTTACTTAACTCTCCAAACGTGGAGTTTGCAAATGAAATTTTAGAAAGGACTGGCTTAAAAGATAAACTAATCAGTCTAGATTATAAACGTCGTAACACCACAAACTCCACATCTTGGTGGATGAAAAAAGAACCCCTTAAGTCTTCCCCTGTTGAGAATCATCCAGGAAGAACCGCTGAGGAGATTTTTGAAAAAGATGAAAATGGAGATATTATAGTTTCTCATGAAACTGGAAGTTTTACCGCATTTGAGAGCATTACAAGAGCAACTACTGGTGGAGCAAACGTCTTCATATCTAGAAAAAGATCTAATGGTGAAATGGCCGTCCATGGAAACGGTTTTTATACCTCACTTGGCAACATAGGCGCCAGGGGCACAGGGTTCACAGTTAGATTTAAACTAGATCCTCGCGCTGTTGAAGGAAAAGATTTTAAATACGTTAAAAATATGAAGTATGTCGTAATAAAGAACAAGTCTGTACTTCAAGTCATATTAGAAGATATTGATATAAGTTTAAAAGAGCTTTTTGAGTTATTCAAAACAGGTAAAGTCGGTCCAAATGATATGGGATTGATTCAAAAACTAAAAAGAAAATATAAAAGACAAGGTCTTAGTAGCAATGAGCTAAGTGAAATCGAAGAAGACTTAAAAAAATTAGATTGGGATCAGAAAAATTATTATGCATTTGTATTTTGGTACACATCTGGTTTTTTTAAGAAAGATCCAGGTATAATATTGAGTTACTTAAAATCAAATGCATATCAAAGAGACCCTACTTTTGGGGCGTTATTAGATTCAGATTTAAAAATACCTGTCGAAATAAGAGAACTTATTTATGAAGAGTTATCACTAATTGATATTAATAAGATCAGTACTGAGCTTGGACAAGAGGTATCAATAGATAGTAACAAAAGGCTATACCTAGCAACCCTTATAGCTATATTCAATATATATAATAAAGTAAGTACGGATTCAAAATCTGTAGATTATCTTGATCAAGCAGTCCTTGAGTTGATGAAAAAGATCACTTACTGGTACAGGTTTGGCGGCGACTCAATTATCCTTCTAAAAAAGAAGAAACAAGAAATACACAAAATAGCCTCTTATTTATATGATAAAGTAAGATCTAGTACATCATATAATGATGATTTAGCTTTAATGTACTTTACTGCACTAAAAATAATGAAACAAAAGAAAAGGATCAGGTATTACTATAGTGATCTCATTACTGGATTGACAGCTAGCACTCTGCTCGCCTCTTTTTTTGGTGCTGTCTCCATCATACCGGCAGCAACAATGTTTAATGGCAACGACGGAGCTAATGGTCTTTCAGCAGTGATGGTTGGTTCAAGTCTGCTAACCATTGGGTATATGTTAAATGAATTTACAAAGTATGGATTTAAAACAACAGCTGCAAGAAAAGCTTTTGCTAATAAGTTTCAAGAGTTTATTTCAGAAAACGAGAAAAACAAAAATTTTGAAGAATTCAGAAGCTATACATGCAAAGGAATTTTAATAGGAATATAGTTTATTCTTTTTTTTCAGAACTAAGCATTTCATTAACTTTTTGATTCTTAAATTCACTACCATCATACCTAACAATAACACCCTCTTCATCTAAAACTGTCGCTAGATTTATAGGTTTTTTCCAAAGGTTATAAATTCTTGTCATACACTCTTGCATATAATCAGGTTGAAGCTCTATGCCTTCAAAGAGATGTGTCATTAACAGCTCGCCTCTACCTTCAAAGTTTGAATCTACAACCTGAATAATAGGTTGACCAAAGTTAGCAAGCTGAAAAAGCATTTTTGATTTGATCGCTTTAAAATCAGTAGTGTCTATCTCAAATTGGTTTGTTTTTTTATTAAATTTATAAACAAAAAACTTATTCTCAACACAGAAGTCCTCTGTAAGAAATTGATCTATGAAAGTAACATCATTCATATTTCTCCTTACCTCAAATATTTTATCTTCCCCTTGTAGAGCTTTTGTGTTCCAGTTGGCCTTCTCCCTTATATCTTCACAAGATTCCCAGTCTCGTCCAAACTGCCCTCTATCCCAACGCCTTTTTATATCTCTAAAAATCTCAATTCCAATTTTATAAGGGTTAAAGCCACCTGGCTGCATAGCCATAGTTCCTGCATGAGTATCAGCAAAGCACACTATTTCACTGTCTGAGCAAATATGCTCTGTCATCATTTTCGCATGCCAATAAGAAGCCCAGCCCTCATTCATTATCTTAGTCATTCCTTGTGGAGTGAAATAATAAGCCTCATCTCTTAAAATACTTAAAATATCTTGCTGCCAGTCTTCTAAAGGGGCGTTTTCAATTAAAAATTTTAAAATGTCTTTTTCAGGACGCTCAGGGTTTCTAATAGTTTCATTTTCTTTATTATTTTCATCTTTTTTATTTACACCAGAATCTATAAATTTATTTAAGTAGTCTTTTCTTTGAGCAATATCACTTTGAACAAGATAATCCTTATCTCTTTCTGCCATATCAACTTTAACTTTTGAATAAGGACTATAACGATCAATAAGATTATCTATTGATAAACAACAATCAATAAAACTTTCAACAGCATCAATACCGTGACGATCAATATATCTTCTAATTCGAGTTGCATGATTTGCAGTTTGATCCATCATTTTTCTATTAGTCTGAGAAAACCACTGATTGTTCTTAAAAAAATCACAATGCCCATACACATGAGCCATCACAAGTTTTTGATCTAAAAATGAATTTCCTTCCAAGAGGTATGCATAGCAGGGATCATTGTTAATCACGAGTTCATAGATTTTTGACAAACCGTACTCATAACTTTTAGAAAGACTCTCATATTCCATTCCAAACCTCCAGTGAGGATACCTAACTGGAAATCCACCTTGAGCTGCAATCTGATTCATCTGCTTATAATCAACCATTTCAAAAACAGTTTCATAAAAATCAAGTCCAAGATCTTTTGCGATCTTTTCAATTCTTTTTTGCTCATCCTGTAGTTTTTTTGAAAGACTGTTCTTCACTAATTTCCTTTACCTAAAAATTCTTTAATCGATTTAATAATCTCAGTTTTATCTTTAACACGACTTAAAACAACTTGGTCATCATTTTCAAAGTGAACTTTTAAGTCTTTAATAAACTGCCCACTTCCATATTTACTCTCTACTTGTCCATAACCAAACATGTTAACTACTGGAGCAAATTTTTCTTTAATTAAAGACACACAAAGCTTAGTGTCATCACTACTCCAGTTATCTCCATCACTAAAATGAAAAAGGTATATATTCCAGTCATGCACTGGGTAGTCAGACTCAATAACTTCTAAAGCCTTCTTATAAGCTGAAGATATCAATGTGCCACCAGATTCACTCGTTCTAAAGAAAGTATCTTCTTCTACTTCTTTTGCCGCAGCATCATGAATAATAAATCTAGTTTCTAAACCTTTATAATTATACTTAAGCCATGTGTTAATCCAAAAGCTCTCAAGTCTAACAATCTCTTTTTGTTGATTTCCCATAGATCCAGAAACATCCATCATATAAATCACAACGGCGTTTGTTGCAGGTTTTGAAACAAGCTTAGGGGCTTTATACCGAAAGTCTTTTTTTATTGGTATTATGATCGGGTCATCTGGATCGTAAGTTCCAGATGATATGTTTCTTTTTAAAGCTTCTTTATATGTTTTTTTAAAGTGATGAAGTCCTCTTGGTCCAACATCAGAAATTCCTGTGTATTTATTAAGGCTTGAATCAAGCTTGCTTTTCCCCTTTGGTTCAATTCTAGGAAGCTCTAACTCTTCACCAAGCATTGCAGCAAGTTCATCGAACTCTACATCTACTTCAACTTGATGCTCACCTGATTTATCCCCCGCTTTTTCACCTTTGCCTGGGGCTTCACTTCCTTCTTGGCCTTCACCTTGTCCCACACCACCTGATTGCTTAGGGCCATATACAAATTTAGGTATTTTAATTTTAGGAATAGGAATTTTAACAAACTCCTTTTCTCTTTTTCCAATCATCTCTTCATGGGTAATGTATTTCTTAAAGTTTTCTTTAATCTTACCCTTAATGATCTCTTTAAATCTTCTATGATCTTCTAATATACCCATCTAAATCCTATATGTATTTCTTAAGCCTTATCCTTAACATCACCTCGAGCAAATATACTTGCAACATAATGAAGAACATCAGAAGCAGAAATCTCATCATAACCAAAATCTTTAATAAGTCTTGATTTAACCATATTAATTTTTTCTTGAGTGTTACTATCAGTGACTGTGTTCATTAAAGATGTAAGCTTAATACTATCTTTTTGATCTTCAAAAAGCTTAAGCTCTAAAGCCTTATGGAGCCTATCATTTGTTTTATAATCAAACTTTTTTCCCTCTAGAGAAATAGCGCCTATATAGTTCATGATTTCCCTTCTAAAATCATCTTTTCTTGATTCAGGAATTTCAATCTTTTCTTCAATTGATCTCATAAGCCTCTCATCAGGATCTTCATCTTGACCAGAGAAAGGATTTTTTACTTTCTCTCTTTGCGTATAAGCTTTTACATTATCAATATAATTGCCACAAAGCCTTGAAAGCGCATTCTCATCTGAACTTAAAGCTCTTTGAACTTCACTCTTAATAATTTCTTCATACTCTTGCTTTACTAAAGCTAACAACTCTCTATACTCAGCTTTTAATTCTTCATTTGAAATAAGAGAATGACTCTTTAAACCTGACTCAAGCTCATTCATAACCATAAAAGGATTCACTGAACCTTTATTAGACTGCTGAGCATAGACTATCGCATTAGATATTTTATCTTGAATATACCTTGGACTGATACCATCAAGCCCTTCTCTTTTTGTTTCTTTCCTAAGTTCTTTAATATTATCTTCTGTAAAGTTTGGAAGTGCTTTGCCATTATAAAGTTTCATCTTTTGAATACGGCTTAGATTTGCTTTCTTTGGTTTTTCAAGTCTTGTCATGATAGCCCACATAGCTGCTACTTCAATCGTATGAGGAGCAATACTTACACCACGAAGTCTTCTACTATTAAAATCTTTTTCATAGATTTCGGTTTCATACTTAAGTTTTGTAATATACGGGATATCAATTTTTACAGTTCTATCCCTTAAAGCCTCCATAAACTCGTTATCTTGAAGTCTTCTATATTCTGGCTCATTTGTATGACCTATAATAACTTCATCAATATGAGTTTGAGCAAATTTCTTTGGCTTGATAGTATGTTCTTGAGATGCTCCAAGTAAATCATAAAGAAAGGCAACATCAAGTTTTAAAACCTCAACAAACTCAATAATTCCTCGGTTAGCTACATTAAATTCACCATCAAAATTAAATGCTCTTGGGTCTGAGTCTGAGCCATACTGAGCAATCTTTCTATAGTTAATATCTCCTGTTAACTCCGTACTGTCTTGGTTCTTCTCATCTTTTGGCTGAAATGTTCCTATACCGATTCTATCTGCTTCACTTAAAACAAGCCTCTTAACTCTTACATGAGTGAGAACTTTATTTATATCTCCATCGTAGGCTTCAAATAGTTTTTGAAAAATAAATCTAGAAGGAGGACAAATTTCACCTTTAATCGAAACTCTAAAATCTCCTTCAGCACCTCGATTAAGTTCTTCTTCTATTTTCCCTCTATACTCTACTGGGAATAAAAGCATAGGGTCTTCATTCATAGGACTTGGGAAAACTCTTACACCTTCTCCAAAAACTTCTTCAAACTGACCCTCTGGGTCTATCCATTCAAACGTATAAAGTGCTCCATCTGCTCTTTTTGAATATGCTTCAACACCTTTTTTAATGCGTCGACATATAGTTGATTTTGCACTTCCAACAGGGCCATGAAGAAGAATCACTCTCTTCTCAGTTCCATAGCCAAGAGCCGCTGATTTTAATACATTTACTAATTTCATTAAGGAGATATCAAGACCGAAAACAGCATCTTTTCCACCGTTTTCTTCATCATCAAAAAACTTATAATGAATCATCTCTTTTTTTGCATCAGTGTATGACTGTGTTCCATAACCAATAATAAGGTCATAAAGTCTTTGAAATGCGTTTCTAGTGATTTTAGGGTTTTCCTTAACTAAATTGAGATATTCTTCAAATGTTCCTGACCAAGCTAGATCCCCGTGATTACTTTCCTCTCTTACTTGGCTTATTATTTTTGATAGCTCCAACTTACTCATAGGCAAAAAACCCTCCCACATACCATTATCCGGGCATTTGCAAGAAATAACAATTACAGGCCTCACATATTTTCTTATGGCTTGATAAAAGTTTTTTTATTTAAGCTTATTAACTAAAAAGAAAAGAGCGCCTGATCAAGATTAGACTTTTCTGTATAAGATTTTACTTTAAACCTAACCTCAGCTCTTGGGTGTTCGAGTTCAAGCTTTGTACCACTTTGATTCATCAAGCCAGACCATTGTACCATTATGTCATACGGACGGTGCCTACACTCAGATAAAACATTGTTTTCATTCTGAGTACACATCCAAGTTTTGTCAGCAAAACCTTCTTGTGTAAATAAACTAAAAAGATCCATTGGCTCAATTGGCACTCTTAAAACTCTTGCCACACCTTCAGGAGTAGCCTCTCCTTCAAAACGCTCTCCAGACATAGTTTTAATAAAAATCTGATCATTGTTTATAATCAGCGTACCAACATGAACAAAACCTAGCGGGCCATAAACATCTAATCTTAATTTGTTAAGACCTTCTTTACTTTGATCAATAATAACTTTAGTAATCCCAGGGTACTTTTTCTTTTTCTTCTTATCGTAATATTTTGTACTTAAGGACCAAATCTTAGCCACGTTTTTCTCCACTCCTGAAGAGTCATTACTTCTTAATGTCGTGCAATTGGTAAGAAAAAAACTAACGATCAGTAACAGAACTGAGTTTTCTATTTGATTTAATACGCGCAATTTTACCCCCAACACGGGATAAATTGTCTCCTTTTAATGACGGCAAGGCAAGAAGATATACCTGAAGTGCTTTAGTCTGCTGTTTTAGCTCAACATAAACATCAGCTAAATGCTCTGCAATTTCAGGATGTGATGGGAGCATTTTATGAGCTTTCTCTAAAAATTTTAAAGCAGCCTTAAACTTTTTTTGCTTATAAAGCACAAAGCCTAGTGTATCTACGTAATGGGCTTCATTTGGAGAGAGTACCGAGGCTTTTTGAGCTAAAGCTTCAGCTCTTTCAAGATCTTGCTCAGTCTCTGCCAAATGATAAGCAACAAAGTTAAGAGCTGAAGGCATGCCCGGATCTAGTTTTAAAACTCTTTCAAAGTAAGATACCGCTTTAGAACGATCTCCTGTTTCATAAGTGATCAGGCCTTTTAAATACAAGCTTTGTACAAAATTAGGAGACTTCTTAATTGTTTTATCTAAGACTTTATTAGCGCTCTTATAATCATTTTTTTGAACATATGATTTTGCTAAAACATAGGCTGATTGATCATAAGGCTTTTTATTATACTCTTTTTGAATATACTTATGAGCCATTTCAAGCCCATTATTAAGCATATAAAGTCTATATTTAGTTGAAATCAGGTCTTCATAAAAAGGACTCGTTCTCTTTACTTTTTCAATATAAGTAAATGCATTTGGATAATCCTTCATAAGAATATAAAGGTTTGAGAGATTAATATAGTCTCTCTCATCAGCCTTACCTGTATCAATAAGCATTTGATACCTATCTAAAGCCCCAGGATAGTTTTCTTTTTTAATCATCAGTTGAGCAAGCTTTCTTGTAACAGATGTATTGTTTGGATCCACACGTTCAATTCTCTCTAAAGTTGAGCGAGCCTCATCTATCATTCCTTCAGCGTAGTAAAAGTCAGTTAAAGCAGCTAAAGCTCGCACGGCCCTAGGTTTCTTTACTAGAAATTTTTCAAGTTTATTTAAAGCTTTCTTTTTTCTATTTAAAACCCAAAGAATTTGTGCAAGCTCAAGCACACAACCTTCAGCAATATTTCCACAATTACCGTAGGCAATAATTGCTTTTTCAATTTGTCCTGTCATTTTATAAAGTTTGCCTAACTGATAATGCCCCTTAAAAGACTCTTTTTCTAACTTATCAGCTACATATATAAAGTTTGATGCAGCCTCTGCAATTCTACCAAATTCAAGAAAAATCAAACCTTCTTGAATCCAGTAGTCTGCTTCCTTAGGGTTAAGAGTCTTTAGACTTTGATAAAACACCTGAGCTACATCTTTTCTATCAATTTCAAAGTAAAACTCAGCCGCTGAGCTTAAAACCAACTCATCTTTTGGGTATAAAGTGACTAAGTCAGAAAACAGGTCAGCCGCTTCTTTAATTTTTCCAAGAGAAGCCTTAATATGGGCTCTATAAAGCCCTATTTGCTTATCTTCTGGAAACTTCTCACCAGCTTTTTTAAGAATGCCCTCAACTTCTTTAAACTCTTGCTTATAAGAGTGCATCTGACTTGTGATAATAAAGTAATCTCTATAAGCCTGGTCGCTCATTTCTTGGTCTTTCATGCTCGAAGAGCAGCCCATTAAAAGCAGCAACATGAGTAATAAATTGTAAAATTTGACCTGAAAGACGGCTCTTTGCATAAATGTCTATCGGCAAAGGCACCCAAATAGTGAAATAATTTTAGGTATTTATCGAAGCAATAGGCTTTTCTTATAGGATATAGACCTTGGCCCTGAATACTTTTTAGAGCAGCTCAAAAAAGAGCAAAAAGTCCTGCTGATATTCTTGACACAATCTGGCAAAAAGAACTAATCTCCACTCATTGATACACCCCGTCTAGAGTCGTGCTTAGTTGAAAGCATGGGCTGTTTAGACAGTTTTAAGGGAGGAACATGTGAATCAAATTTTAGACCCTAGAATGATGATAAATAAGCCATCTTCTAGAGCCAAAATAGTAAAGCGCTATCAAAACAGAAAGCTCTACGATACCCAGCAAAGCTGTTATGTAACTTTAGATGATATCGCAAAAATGATTCGAGCTGATGAAGAAGTCGTTGTTATTGATAACAAAACTAAAAACGACATTACTGCAGCTACTTTAACTCAAATTATTTTTGAAGCTGAAAAGAAGGCTGCTCAATATGCTCCGCTTGGCACACTAAGGGAAATTATTCAGCACAGGAATGGAAGTATTTCTGCCTTTTTAGCTAAACTTGGCGCTTTTCCAATGGAAGACTATGAGAATCAAAAGCCCCAAATTGTTAATTTACCACAAAACAGCTCATCATCTAACGGCAAACCAAGCTTTGAAGACATGAAGCAGACTCTTGAAAAAAGAGTAGCCACAGCTGCTGTATCAATGGGCCAAGGTTCAAATCTTGACCCTGATTCTGAAGGCTATGTTGAAACGCTGCCAAACCTTCCAAATCCGAATAACAGAAACTTGGATTCTTCAAACTAAAGTAACTTTCATCACAACCTGTGACTTAGTTTTTGCAAAAAGCACTCTTAATGAGTGCTTTTTTTATTTATGATCATAACCCTAAAGAAGCGCCTATCACTTCTAGCAAACAAGCCTTTAAACATATTTACCCTAAAATTAGCAAAAAAAGAGAAGAAGTCTGGGTGAGCTGTCTAAGCTCAAGTAAAGAGGTCATTAGCTCAAGGTGTCTTTTTAGAGGCTCAGTTGATCAATGTATGGTTCACCCAAGAGAAATTTTTTATTTTGCGATACAAAACCTGTCATCTTCATTTCTCATCTTTCACAGTCACCCAAGTGGAGATACACAGCCCTCAAAAGAGGACATCTCTCTTACTAAAAAAATAAACAAAGCCAGTAAATTCATGGGCATTGCAATGCTTGATCATATTATTGTAGGAAAGGATTCTTTTTATTCTTTCTTAGATGAAGGGCTACTCTAGAGTTAAATTAATTTTTCGACTATTACATCTCTTATTTTTTTCTGATTTTTAGCTAAACCTGATTTACTTAAAAGATAAGTCTTAACGTCTTCACCATTATCGTTCTTAATACTTGGATCTGCACCTAGTTCTAAAAGTGCAAAAGTCACGTCTACAAAAAGAGACCCTGCTGAGCTATGAAGCAAGGTATTACCATCAGGTTTAAATTTTTTATTAATCTCTTTAATATTTTGCTTTCTTTTTTCAAGTTCTAGGTAATCCAAATTAAATCCTTCACAAGCTGCTTTTAAATTTAAAATTTCATACTTTTTACAAAGCTCTGGATACTCTTTAAGCCACCATTTCCAAACTTCTTGCTGGTTATCATAAATGCTGTAATCAATGATCTCAAGTACGTCCTTTTCTTTCATTTTATCAATAACACCACTGTCTTTTAAAACTTTAAACACTTCTCTACTTTCTGAGAGCATAAGCCAAAAATTAAGGTCCTTATAACCATTCATATCAAAGGGGTCGACGCCTTGATTAAGTAGAGTTTTCATTTCGCTAGTTTTCTTATAATATAAGGCTCTTAAAAAAGGGGAGGCTTCTTCATCAAAAAAATCCCTATACGCCATATACCTTCTACTCAAAACTAGTTGCTCCTTTTTTTAATTTTACGAGCTGAAACAACTTCTAAATCATCATTAAGTTCAACCATCCATCCATCTTCTTTAGCCTGCCTCTTATACTCAGCTTTATAAGACTCTATATAAGCACGCCGTTCTTCTTCTGATTCATTTTCTTCATTAACCATTTCAATCGTTTGGTTTAAAACACTATCATTCGTAACTGTTTTCTTGTCTTCAATCTTATAAAGATCTAATCCACTTCCAAGCATTGAACTTTGCTCAACAGAATCAACTCTGGCATTTCCTAAATTTCTCTTTAGCTTTTTAAATTTTAGTTTAGCTTCAATTGCATGAATTCTTGAGTTTATCTTCTTATCTAATATCTCTTCATTTATCTCATTTTTGCTTAAGCTAAATTCTGCCTCGTCATTAAAAGATGAAAACAAAAAGAGTGCGCCAAAAAAAACCAATGCCCCTAAACAAAGTATTAAGGCCCCGTCTTTAATATTTGCATTATTATTTTTCATCAATTAACTTTTCGGCATTTTAACAGACTTACAAAAGACTTTAGAGGTTTGAAATACTAAACAGATTGTCTCAAAAGGAGACAAAATTTTGAGCCTAGAGTGTTTGTCTCTTTTAAGTAAAGGTCTCCATCAAGTGATTGAGCAAGATTCTTAGAAAGAGCTAAGCCTAGACCCGTACCACCTTCGGTTTTTTTAGTTGTAAAAAATGGCTCAAAAATCTTATCTTCTATGCTAGAATCTATTCCACCTGACTGATCTTCAACCGTTATTTCTAAATCACTACCTTTAACCTCTAAATGAAGGCAAACAGTCTCCTGCCCTTTAGATTTATCTGCTGTCATGGCATTTTGAACTAAATTAAAAAGTACTTGCATCACTCGTTCAAAATCTGAAACCACAACAAGATTTTCATCTTCAAAACCGTTAAATTTTAGGCCTGGGTATTTATCTTTGAGCCTATCAATAACTTTTTTAATCTTAAAATCATTCTTACTAATTGATCCGGAGCTAGAAAAGACTTTTAAATCTGAAACAATTTTTTTAATCTCTTGAAATCCAAGGTTTGCAGATTTAATAGCGTCTATAGCCTCTTTAGTATCGATTTCTTCTTGCGATAATTCATGTGAAAGATATTCAAGATTTCCACCTAAATAAGAAAGTGAGTTGTTAAGCTCATGCGCTACACTTGCAACTAGCCTATTTATATCTTTCTTCCTACCCTCACTGCTTTCTTGAACTTTCTCTTCAAGACCTGAAATCTTATTTGATACAATTTTAGAAATAGCCTCAATTTCTGTAATACTTGTTTCAACTTGAGCTTGGTTTTTTGAATCAATCTTAGAGTTTAAATCCTTAAGCGGCTTAAGGATTTGTTTATAAAATGAAATGGAAAACAAAAGACCTGTTAAAACTAAAAATAGAACTAAAAATGGAAAGAATTTTTTATAAAAACTAAAATAAATTTCTTGCTGTAAGTTTTTTCTGCCCACAAATATATTAAAACTCTTACAGGGAGTGATTTTAATAAAATCATACTTTTCCGCATTTAAAGTCATGACAAACTGATCAAGTTTTTGATCAGTAAAAATTTTCTCTGTCTTTAAAGCCTCACTCTTTCTTAACTTCATAGAGTTAAAAAAGACTCTCTTATTATCAGCTATTATAAGAAATGATTTTTCAATTTGATTATTTAAATCATCAAATTCAATTTTCTTTCTTTCAGATAAAAACCCTAGTGATGCGCCCTGATTATTCCTAATCTGCCGAGTTACATCCATCATGACAGAGCCCATGCTTACATTACATGAAGAGCTTAAATCACCTTTTTTTAAAAACCTTATTTGAGAAGCCGATAAGTTTATGCTTTCTTCAAGCTTACCACTATCTTCTAAAGAAATGCGTGATCCTTTTTCATCATATAAGAAAATGTCTCTTAATTTATGAGCTTCTTTCCAGTTTATAAAGAGTTTAGATATATCTTGATATTTCTTCTCTTCAATAGCTGATACAAAGTATTTTGATCTTAATTTTTCAGACTGAAGGCTCTCAAATGACTTCATTTCAGAATCAACATACCTATCAAGCTCAAGTGAGACAGCTTTTAACTCCTTAAAAGAAGAACTTAGAATATATGAATTAAAAAATACTTGAGTCACAACGATTGAGAAAAAAAGTGCCGTTGCGCAAAAAATCAGACCCCAAAAAACAATAAAAGACTTAATCGAGTATTTTGAGCTCAAAACTAATTAGACCCAGTCAAAAACTTTCATCACGTAATAACCAGAGAGAATAAAAAGTGTTGTTAAAGTAAAAAATAAAAACTTAAATTTTTGTTTTGATAAAAACTTTATAAATGAAGATTTTGGCTTTTCAGGAGCAGTCTTGAGTTCAACAGAGTTAAGCTTGTTAAGATATTCTAAGGCAAGAAGCACTGATCCTAAATGCTTTTTATTATCTGGCCCCTTAGAAGTAAGTTCTTTCATAAGTTTATGATCTTCATCAGAAAGCTCTTTATTTACATAATCAAATAAAATATTTTCATAAAAAAACTGACTTATTTTTCTCTCTTGCTTAAAAGGCTCGTTATTCATTTTCAAGAATGCTCCTTAATAAGCAAAGACCCTAAGTTTCTTAAGCCACTATTATACCTACTTTTTAAAGACCCTTCAGTAATTCCAACAGCTTTTGTGATATCCTTATCTTCAAATTTACCAACCCACCTTAAAAGAACAGCTTCAAAATCTTCTCTACTAGAGTTTAATCTAAACTCTCTCCAGTGAGATATGTCCACTCCAGCTGGAAAAGCAAAATGCCCTTTAATAGGCTGTACTTTATGATTCTTATCATGTGCTAAACTAAGTTTTTTACAAACGCTACTTAAAGCTTCAGGTATGCTTTTAGAGTTTTCTGAAATTTCTTCTGCATTATTAATCGCAAAGCTTTCATCTAAAGTTGCAAAAAATAATACTTTTGCTGTTTGCTCAAATAACTTAGGCTTCATGTGACTAGTCGATCGCTAACTTTAAGAACTCCGGCTCATCAAGAGTTCTTCCTGATCCCATTACAACACAAGTTAAAGGGTCTTCAGCAATAGTCACTGGAAGCCCTGTTCTTTCTCTTAATAGAATATCAAGGTTTGCTAGATTAGCTCCACCACCAGTTAAAACAATTCCATTATCAACAATATCTGCTGCAAGCTCTGGAGGAGTTTTCTCTAAAGCTGTTCTTACAGCATCAACAATCTCAGATAGAGGGTCCATTAAAGCATCATTAACTTGTGCGGCTGTGATTTCTACTGTCTTAGGAGCTCCCGCTACTAAATCACGCCCTTTAATTTCCATAGATTTATCTTCATCAGTTGTGTAAGCATTACCAATTTTTACTTTAATATTTTCAGCAGTTCTTTCACCTATAAGTAGGTTAAACTGACGCCTAACGTAATTTACGATTGCTTCATCAAACTTATCACCAGCAACTTTAATAGACTTACAATAAACTATTCCACCTAGTGAAATCACAGCAACACCAGTAGTACCACCACCAATATCAACAACCATGCTTCCTGTAGGCTCGGTAATGGGAAGCCCTGCACCAATTGAAGCCGCCATAGGCTCTTCAATTAAAAACACACTTCTTGCTCCAGCTGATTGAGCAGATTCTTTTACAGCACGCTTTTCAACTTCAGTAATTCCATAAGGAACACAGATCACAATTCTTGGCCTAATAAATGAGCGTCTTTGCCCCATAGACTTATTAATAAAGTATTTAAGCATGGCAGAAGTGACCTGAAAATCAGCAATCACTCCATCTTTAATTGGCCTAACAGCAACAATTGAGCCTGGAGTTCTTCCAAGCATCTCTTTTGCTTCTTTACCAACCTTTAAGACCTTAGTCGCAGCCCCTCTATGATCCTTTTGAACAGCAACAACTGAAGGCTCATCTAAAATAATGCCTCTTCCTTTAGCAAAAACAAGTGTGTTTGCTGTCCCTAAATCGATAGCAATATCGTTTGAAAAGTACTCTGTAATATTATCCCAAAAGCTCATAAATACGCCGCCATTTTTTAAGATATTCTCTATATCTATTTGTTATTCGTCAAACTATTTAAGTAAGAGCCTCTTTTTGAAAAAACAGAATTTAAGAAAGCCTAAAACTTTAAGCCCGCTTTTCTTTTCTCAACGTCTTCTTTATAAAGCTTAATTTGGTCACTTATTTGAGCATCACTTAAACCAAGCTCCTCTTTAAAGACCTTAGAAACAAGTGGAAGAAAGCTCTCACCAGCGTCTTTTAAAGAAAGAATATAAGGCACTCTTCTTGAGTAAAAATCAAAAATAGAGCCACAAAAATAATGATGAATTGCTATAAAAGCCTCTAGTTCAGGGAGACTCATCCCATCAGTATAAAACTCACTAAGAAAGCTTAAAGCTTGTGGACCATGTGCACTAAAGAGATCAAGTCTTTCTTCTTTAGTTAGTGATATATCTAGATTCATAAGCTTTTTTAAAGCCAGTTCAAAAACAGGCTCTACATTCATTTCAACAAAAGGTGTTCTCGTATTTTGCTTTCTAAATTTTGACGCTTCAACTAAAGAAAAAGCTTCACTTACTGCAACATCAACACAATGCTCCGCCATAGCTAGAAATGTCGTATACTTTCCACCAGAAATATAAGTCACTTTATTTTTAACATCAGTTTTAATCCAGTGATCACGACTTACTTTACTCTCTGAGGCAGAACCATCATTTACTAAAGGCCTTACACCAGCATAAGTTGAAATAATGTCTGAAGATTTAATTTCTATATCAGGATAATAATCTTTTAAAACTTTTAAAACATATTCAACATCTGCTTGATCAGCATAAACATTTGAAGCATCACCTTTATAATCAGTATCAGTTGTACCAACAATATCAAAACCTTCTCTTGGAATACAAAAAAGAATTCTCTTTTGAGCATCTGCACCCATAACTACTGCAGAATCTAAATTTAGAATATGCTTTGGCAAAGTGATGTGGATTCCTTTTGAAGGTCTCATTCTTTCTTGCCAGTCATCTGTCACTAGCTTTGCAAACTTATCCGTCCAGGGCCCAACAGCAGATATAACGTGTTTAGCTGTTATCACAAACTCTTCTCCACTGATGTGATCCCTGCAAGTCACTTTACCTGCTTCATATGCAGTTGCTTCTAAATAACTTAAAGAAAGTCCTCCATAGTTTGAAGCAGATCTAAGAGTTTCATAAACGAGTCTATCATCATCCATTAAAGCGTCTGAATAAAGAAAACCTCCTTTTAAGCCTTTAGATTTTATTCCCTCATACCTAGCTTTTATATCACTAGCCCCCAGAAGCTCATGAAGATGAGTGGATTCAACAGCAGATAAAGAATCATAAAGCGTCATCCCAGCTCCCATCTTTAACATTCCCACTCTATCACCTTTATAAATTGGCATTAAAAACCTTAAAGGCTTTACCATATGAGGAACAATATCTAATAAATGCTGTCTTTCATGAAGTGCGTCTGCAACTAAATCAAATTCAAAATTTTCTAAATACCTTAAACCACCGTGCACAAGCTTACTTGATCTAGAGCTTGTACCTGAAGCAAAATCACTTTTTTCAATCAAGCAAACTTTCATTCCACGAATTGCTGCATCTCTTAAAATACCAGCTCCAGTTATCCCACCACCGACAACAATAAGATCAAAGTCTTTATCTTTAACTTTTTCTAAAACTTTAGAGCGATGAGCAAATGAGGTTTTATAATTTTGTTCCATAATAATTTAAATTCCCTAAGACCACTTTGTTGTTTTAATCAGCGGGCTTTCAAACTCAAAGCAGATCTCTAGTTTGCTCTCATTCCAAACCTCTTTCCACTCTCTTTGTTTTGAAAACAAAAGTGCTTGCATATGCTTTTCTCTACAAGTTTTATAAGCTAGCTGAAAAAGGTCCATTTCAATTTCTTTAGACTCTGCTTTTAAAGACTCCATCCAGATCACCTGAGTTAATGAGTTCCAAAAAAGAAAAGGCTGTAAAAGCACAATGCCCTCACACTCACCGCTTTGAGTAAAACTTCCAAAACTCCAGTTAAGCTCTAAATAATGCTTGAGTGACTCTTCGCGAAAAGGAGAAGACCACATTTCAGGCGAAAACTCGTCAGGATTTGGATTTACATAATTTTGAACCAGTTCAAAGTCATTTATTCGTAAAGTTCTACAAGAGTCCATTTGCATTCTCCAAAAAAAGATTTACACATATTATATGTACCAGGTTCCAAAAGAATATACACAAAATTTAAAAAATCAGATCGATCTTGCACTTAAATCTCAAGATCATAACCCCATAGCAGCTTTTGACGCTGATGGAACATGTTGGTTCTCAGATGTGGGAAGAGACTTTTTCTCACACCAGTCTGAGCACAAATTCTTTGCAGGAAATAATCAGTACACATGGGATCATTATAAAGCCTTAGAGGAAAAGGACATGGAAGCAGCTCTTTTATGGATGAGCCAGATATTAAATGGCTTAAAAGTAGAGGATGTCAGAGCTTTTGGAGAGGATTGTATTAAATGGTCAGTGCCAAATTATGTGGCTTTTACAAAAGAAATCATCGATCACCTTCATAAAAGAGGCGTCGCTGTTTATATCGTAACAGCTTCTGTAAAATGGACTGTTGAAGCAGGAGCTAAGTACTTTGGAATACCAGAGGAAAGAGTCATCGGAGTCACAACAAAAATCAAAGAAGATGGCACTTTCACAGCTGAACAAGATGGACCTGTGACGTGGTATGAAGGAAAAGTAAAAGGCTTACTTGAAAAAACAAATGGCAAAAAACCATTTTATGTTTCAGGAAACACCATGTCTGATGTTCCCATGATGAAATCATCAACTGCGTTTAAAGTTGTGATAAACTCAGTAACCCCTGAAGACAGTATTTATCAATCAGAAGTTGAAGCTCTTAATGTAGCTAAAAAAGAGAATTGGAATTATCTAGATTATAGATCAGGTGAATTCCATACCCCCTAATTAAGTAACTTTTTTTAACGCCCCCTTATAATAGTATTTAAAAGAGGGGGTTAGAAAAAACTAAGACTTAATTATGCTAAAGAGATTGGTTTAAAAAATCTAATGAGACTTTATCCCTTAAAATCTGTGCCCACTTTGGCTTAAAAGCATGACCCACATCATTAAAGTAGTGAAATTGAAATTGCTTATTAGAAAGCCTAAAAGAGTCACCCTCAGAGTATACAAACCTTTCTTTCACACTTTCTTCAACCCTGTTCTCTAAAGCTAAAGAAAGTTGAACTGGCCAAATTTTATCTGCTGTTCCATGAATGTTTAAATAAGGCCTTTGGCTATTTTCAACTTGAATAGGCCTATAGTTTACAAATGGATTTTCATCTTTTGACCAGATCCACCCTTGCTTTTCAATATGCGGCCCATCTTCTTTCCCAATCCAGTTCTCTTCTATTGGCTGTTTCCCAATTTCTCCATTTTTCCAATTACTTGGATCCTGATAATAGTAAAAGTATGCTGGCACTACGATATGAGCAGGCCTATCAGCAATATAAGCATCTGCTTGAACTAAATCATCATTACTTGCTAAAAAATCTGCTAAGTTTGCCACTAGTTCAGCACCCCTAGATCCTCCCCATAAAGCCACACTATATCCTCTTTTTAGTTGAACTAAATCATCATAAACTCTCTTCACCTCAACATTGTAAAGATTGCTTGGAGCATCTTTAAAAGGACAGTTAAAATAGCAATAAGCATAAGAAGCAAAACCATTTAAAGCCATAAAAAGTGCCTTTGCATGAGCAAACCCATCAACCCCACCCTCACTACCATGAAGCCTCATTACAGCATTCTTAGCACTTATAGAGTTAAACATGACGCCATTATTCTTTTTTTCTATTTGAAGTGATTTTAAGTTTGTTTTTGGGAAGTAATTTACTCCCAAGCTCACTTCCTTATCTTTTGTAAGATTAATACTTTTATATTCTATCAGAAGTGATTCAGCTTCATCTTTAGCAGTAAGATGATACTCAAAGTTATCAAAGTTAGAGTTAAGGTATCTATAAATTATACGATAACTTTTTAAATCTTGATCTAGTTGGTTACTTATCACACTTATATTAAAGCTTTCACTAGCATTAGATAAACTTGATACTGCAAAAATAACCAGTAACACAAAATAAATTCTCATTTTATTCTCCCATTTAAATTTTTTAATTCTAAACTTTTAAATTATTATAAATTCACCACACCGTGGTTAATTAATTTTTCATTTTCATCAAAAAGTGCTCGACAGCCAAAACAGCCCCTTACTTTCACATCACGACCAAAAGCATCTTTTAAAATACTATCGTCTATAAACTGAACTTCTTTTATATTACCATTTTCATGGAGGCTAACGAAATGTACTTCATACTGAGTGCCTTGAATCTCAACAAATCTATCTGTGCCGTATTTAATAGAAAAACTTTTAGGCGTACCATTTTCATAAAAGTAAACAAAACGAGGAGCAGTTTCATAATAAGAGCCTTTAAGATAAAGACCTTCATCATATATTCCATTTTCACAGTAGGAGACTATTCCACTTTGATAAAAACTGGCTCTATGACACCTGAATCTATTTTTAATTGATGTAAGTTTAAAAAAAGGATCTAACTGACCAGTTTTTAAAGTCTTATCTGAATAAAGTTCAAAAGAATAATCACCACGTACTAGTAATCTTTCTCCGTTTCCAGTATTTACTTGAAAATCTACCCAGGCCGTACCACCAATAACTTCTCCACTTTCACTAAATTTAACTTCTCTAGATTTTAATGGTATAGATTTATTATAAAGATCCAGTACAGCACCTGCTGTCACAAAGCTTTTTATAGCTCCGCTTGGATGAAAAGAAACTATTGAACCACGCTCTTCATCTCCAATAATACTATATTTTTTACCTGCAACATAAATTTCTTGATTTAGAATATGTGCTTCTTTAAGAGTATTTGAATTGTATAGTGAAAGTGAACCCCAATTACTAATAATCACATTCTGATCGTTCAGTATAACTTGAATAGGGTCTTTCCTACTCCCTACAGCTATCAAATCTCCTAAATAGTTAAGCACTACATAAGTTCTTCTCTTCATCTCAACTCTTCTTCTAAAGATATTTAAAGACTCCGTTAAATCACTAAAAGAAATTCTATTTTCAAAGAATTTAAGTTCATGCGTAGAGTATGAGTTTTCTTTTACATTAAAATTAATAGTACTGACTTGATCGGTTTTTACATTCTTAATGGAACCATCAAGATAAAATTCAATTTTTGAATTTTCTTTTTTAGAAATTAAAATCTTTTGTCCAAAAAGCTCGATATATGAACCAGGCTTAAACTCTGCTATCATAATAGATTTATCATCATAAAAAGTAATATTTTTATCTTGATCTAATAAAAGACCTGGATGCTTTTCTAACTGAGTAAGTTGGTTTTTTTGTAAGAAAATATCATACTCTTCTTTACTTATACTCTGAAAGTCTTGACTTAAAATAAAAGAATTAAAAGCTCGTGTTGCAATAGAGTCTTTATGACCTTTTTCAATAGCGCTCTTGTAAATAATCTCATGTAAAATGAGTCCCATCTGTGTATTTAAATCTACCATATCCCAGAGTTTTTTATCGATAAGATATATTTTACCAGAAATTGCTTTATCCTCTTTAAGTTGAATTGCAAACTGCTTAATCTTACAACCCGAAGGGAGAACAAGATGTTTAGAATCTTCAATATCTTCTAAATCTCCATCTACGAAAAGTACCTGATCAAGGAAGCTATCTAAGTAAGACCTATAAAGAGATGCTCGACCCGGTTCAAACAAAGCAAGTCTATTCACTAATTCAATAACCTTACCTTCTAGCCCTAAATCATCATTTGGAAAGTCATACACAGTTCCAGGATAGAAAACTTCTCGCTCATAATAATCTAAAAGTTTATATGCAAATGGATTGCCGCTATCACAAACTACTAAATCACCCCCATTAGCTATAAGATCTGGGCCGGCAAGTGAAACTTGGCTTATCACCAATATATATAAAAAAATTAATATTTTTCTCATTTTTTCTCCTTAATAATAGTCTGTGGAAAGAGCTGCATAGAAAAGGTATAAACTTCATCTTTATCACCTTCTTCTAAAGTTATTTTTATTACTCTATCTCTGTGTTTTTTATTTTCCTTTAAAATTTTCTTGTATTGGTCTTTATTTATAGCAAAAGTAAGAGACATCATTTCTCTATGATTGATATCATCCTCAAACAAAGATCTTTCTGCTCTTTTTAAATTCTCCGCATGAAGAGATTTGATATAATGAGAAGGGATCCCCTCGGTAGTGATAACCGATTCAACTGCCCGAACGTACTTATCCCCCTGCTTTACTATTAAGTTGTATCTTTCTAAATCTTTTAAAGCTTTACCAACAACGGCCTTTGTTAAACCTAATCTTTTAGCCAAAACGCCTGCATCAGTTGAAGAGTTTTTTGTTTCAATTAAATTTAAGAGAGCAAAGTAGTGCCAATGAAATATCTCAGACTGATCTTTTGCTGTAATAAGCTTTGGCTCATATTTCTTTTCTAAAAGAGCCTTTCTATCTGAACCACTAAGCTTTAGACTATCACAAATTTGATCAATGGTTTTTATTGAGGGCTCTGTTTTACTTACGAGTAAGTCATGCAAACAAGATTTTGATATTTTTAAATCTTTAGCAAAAGCACGTTTTGAATACCTTGAGTTATTCAACTGCCTTCTTTCGTACTCTCTATGTAGCATCAGTACAAACTGATTTTTTACTCTAGCTTTCATAGCAATAATTAAAGTTTAGGGTTTTTAATGTGTAAACACATGACACGGACAAAGTGTCCGAATATTAAAAAGGACAAGAAAAACAGTTTACATAACAAGCAAAACCAGACTCATGACTTCGACTACTAATCGAAGCCACATGATATTCAACGTGTTTTATCAAATATTTTCTACTTATCGCCAAGAAATAAAGATGTTTGTTTAATGGGACATCTTAAATAGAGCTATGGTCGGAATTCTATCGCTGTAATGACCATTTCGTGGTGACAAATTTTGCACTCCCTTAGACAGCTTTGATGTGTTCTACTGCCCTTATATTTATTCTTAGCATTGGTTTTTAAGGAGCGTTTTTTGCAGTTTTTGTAAAATGCATCTATTCATTAAGACCCTTTTAACAATTTCTATCTTAGTAATATGTAGCTCCGCTTATTCTAAGAATAGTTGTTCTGAAATGTTAGAAAGCAGCCCAGAGCAACAAGCTACCGCTGAATATGTTAAAATAAATTCTAGTAGCTTAGATGTTCAAATGATTAATAGCTATAAAAGTTTGAAACCTTTTCGTGAAAATGAAGCTCGTGCAAAACTTCTTGAATTAAATGATGGATCAAAGTGGATTTTTAAAGACGAACAAGATGCTCACAGTGCTATTCTTTCAATAGGCGCTAGTTCCTCTTTATTTGAGTCCGCAGCATACAAATTAAGTATTTTATTCGGCTTAGTTAGAGTACCAGAGACTAGGCTTGCGGCTATCGTCATTGATGGGAAGGTTGTTGTAGGGTCGATGCAAAGATTTGCGAGTAATGGTTTAAGTGTCTTTGAATTTGATAGATATGCTTTTTTCTCACCCCAGAGAAAGAGACGTTTTCAAAAACAATTAGTCCTAATGCAAATATTTGACTATATCATAGCTAACATAGACAGATCATCTGATAACTATCTTATTGCAAAAAATGGAGATGTTATTCCAATTGATCACGGCATAAGTTTACGGGTCTCGGATTTACACAGAATCGATTTCAACAAAAATGTTAATTTTGATGATAAGATTAAAAAAATTTTTAGACAGCGTGAAAATCAAATTTATCTCGAGCATTTGAAAGGTATAAATGCAGACTTACTTTTTGAGATTCCAGAGCTAAGCCTCCAGCAAGTTGATTTAATCATGGCAAGAATTGCTCATGTGATTGATCTCGTAGGTGATAGTTAATTTGAGATTTCTTATTATTCATTTTTAACACTATCGAAAAATGAAAGCAGAACTTAATCTGTTGTGCATTTTAGACCAAAGGCAGATTTAATAACCATCAAAATATTACTCACAAAGACTTTGTGATAATGGCCATTCTAAAAAATAAGTTTACCAAGCTCAACTTACTAAATACTCACTTAATATTCTAAAAACCAAAAAAAAACATCAGTTTAAAGATTCAATCTCACTTACTTCTTTTGGAACAAGGCTTGTTAAAATTTTATTTCC
>CALLAU010000013.1 GCA_938002015.1 uncultured Bdellovibrionales bacterium | reverse complement strand
TCTTCAGGCTGAAAAGGATCATAAACCCATGGGTGAGACTCTCCACTGATATAAGCTTCAAAGTAGATTTTTTTATCATGTGCTCCTATACCACCAGAATAAGTTGCGGTTTGATAAAAGCCTTCTCCAACAATTTTACCTGTAGCAGTCTCCGGATCATACTGCATAAGACTCTCTACTCCTCCAATATCTTGAATGTAGAAAAGCATGTACTTTGTTTGAGTTGAGCTAAGATTACTACAAGATAAGAAAGTAAAAGTTAGGAATAAATTTAGAACATATTTAAAGTACTTCATTAAGGCAGATCTCCCTATATATAGATAGTATACGGCGATACACTTCATGTCTTATCGATATTTTTAATCAAAACCTAAGGCTAGAGACAAACTGTATGAATATCTTGTTTCATAAAAAAAACTGCTACTCTTTTTTTTAGAGGTCCTACTTACGATTTTCCTTTAAGCTTTGGATCAAAAGCATCTCTTAAACCGTCACCAAATAAATTAAAAGCAAGCATAGTAAAGCCTAGTGCCATTGAAGGATAAAGGATTAAGTGAGGATAACTTCTCATAGATCGCCATCCATCTGAAGCAAGCACTCCCCAGCTGCTGTAGGGAGGCTGTAAGCCAAGGCCTATAAAGCTTAAGAAACTTTCAATAAGAATATTTGATGGTATTTGAAAAGTTAAAAGAACAACAATAGGTCCTAGAATATTTGGAAAAACATGCTTAAATAAAATTTTCCAGCTTGGAGAACCAAGCGCTCTAGCAGCTTCAATATAAGTAAGTTCTTTAACTTGAAGAACTTGTCCTCTAACAACCCTTGCTAAAGTGACCCAGCCAACAACACTTAAAGCTAAAAGCATACCTGTTAATGCTCTTAACTCTGGGTTTTCAAAAAAAGCTATCGAGTCAAAAACAACTTTAACAAGAATAAGTAAAACTAAGGATGGAATAGATATTAAAATATCTACAGCTCTCATCATTATAGAATCAACTCTTCCGCCGACCCAGCCAGAAATACCACCGTAGATAGTACCAATAACCATTGAAATAATAGCCGTAAAAATACCAATAGCCATAGACATTCTAGCGCCATATATAATTCTAGAAAAAACATCTCTTCCTAAACTATCTGTACCTAACCAAAATTTTGAACTTGAAGACTCTAACAAATGATCTATATGCTGTTTATGAAAAGGATAAGGTGAGAGAACTTCTGCAAAAACTGCTATTAAGCAAACTAAAGATACAAAGTAAAAAGAAACCAAAGCCCCTTTATTTTTCTTAAGTCTTAAAACAGAGTCAGCCCATAAACTTTTAGATGCTGTTTGATTTGGCAATTGAGACATTTAAATACTCCTTTTATACACCCGTTAAGCTAGCCTGATTCTTGGATCAAAGAATGAATAGAGAAGATCAACTATTAAATTACTAAAAACTAAAAGTACTGAATATAGAAGAGTTAAACCTAGGATCAACGGGTAATCTCTGTTTGTAACACCTTGAATAAGATGTTTACCAATACCAGGAACTGCAAAAAGCATTTCTATTACAAATGATCCTGATAAAATACCCGCAAGAAGAGGACCAGAGTATGTAAGAACAGGAATAAGGGAGTTTTTAAGAACGTGCTTATACATAACAGCGCCTTGAGAAAGCCCTTTAGCTTTTGCAGTTCTAATAAAATCTGAACCAATAACATCTAAAACTGTAGATCTTGTTAGTCTTGCAATGAAAGCTGCAGGCCTAATTCCAAGAGTGATAACAGGTAGAATGTAGTGTGCGGGAGTCTCCCACATAGCAGGGGGTAGAATGTTTAATTTAATTGAGAAAATAAGAATTAAAAGAGCTCCAAAGAGAAAGTTTGGAAGAGCAACACCACTAATTGAAACCGTCATTGCAAAGTTATCCCAGAACGTATTATGCCTTGCAGCTGCAAACAGTCCTAGCGGAACTCCTATAAGAAAAGAAAGCAAAAAAGCATAAATGCCCAAAGTAAAAGAGGCTGGAAAGCTCTCTGAGATGATATCCCCTACAGATCTTCCAATATACTTATAAGACTCTCCAAAATCTAGAGTCACGACACCTTTAATATAGTTAATGTATTGCACTGAAAGTGGTTTATCAAAGCCATACTTCTTTTCAATATTTGCTTTGATTTGTGGAGGCAAAGCTTTATCAGCATCAAAAGGTCCACCAGGCATAACTCTTAAAAGAATAAAAGTTGCCGTAGCAATTACAAAAAGAGTGACAAGCGCTTCGCCTATTCTCTTTAGACAATAAATTATCGAGTTATTTTGATAAGCATAAATACCTAAACCAAAAAAAAGTTCAAAGGCTAAAGCCCATATCAGCCCACCTGGAACTTCATAATTTGTAAGGTTAAGAAAGACCGCAGATAATGCAGTCGCTCCAAATGCCAAAGCAAAAACATTTCCAATACTTAAATCTTTAATTTTTTCTATCACAAGCTTTTACCTCACCCTATTCATTAAAATCACTGTAAACTTACATTTTTTAATGGAAATATAAACATAACGTTTTTAGGCATACCAACAACACGAGGTGATACTAAGTTATGTGCAACAGCTGTAAAGATAGGGAAGACAGGCACATCTTCTTCAACAAGAATTTTATGAGCCTTATTATACATTTCAAGTCTCTTAGCCTTGTCTTCAACAAAAGTGACAGCTTGTTCAATAAGCTTATCATACTCTAAATTTTCCCAGCCCGTATGATTGTTATCAGCATACGAAAGCATAATATCAAAGAAGTTATGTGGATCAGGATAATCCCCTACCCAACCCATTCTAAAAAAGTGAGAAGGGTTAACTTTTAAAGTTTCAAGGTAAACCTTCCACTCTTCATTCTTAATTTCAGCCTGAATGCCCAGGTTTTCCCTTAACTGGGCTTGTATGTTTTCTGCAATTCGCTTGTTATCTTCGTTAGTATTATAGGAGATCTCCATTTTTGGAAACGGATTAGATTCTCCATAACCAGCTTCTTGGAAATATTTTTTTGCTCTAACAGGATCAAAAGCTAAGCCTACATTTGGGTTATGGCCAAACATACCATAAGGAGCCCAGCCAGAAAGTGGTCGTTGCCCACCTTGAAGCATAGTTGTGATCTTTGTTCTATCAATAGCATGAACTAAAGCTTTTCTTACAAGAAGGTTATCTGTAGGCGCTCTTTTCGTATTAAAACCATAATAAGTGATTGATAAATATGGATAGCTTACAAACTCAGGCCTTTTTCTTAAATGAGAAAGCTCTTTTGATGGTAATGTTCTTAAAAAATCAATTTTACCTGCATCAAATAAATTAATCGCAGTTTGGTCTTCTTGAATAATGTAAAAAATAACATTCTTAGTTTTTGAAGGCTTTCCCCAATAAAGTGGGTTTCTCTCAACAACTAAGGCCCTATCATGTTCCCATTTTTTTAAATTATACTCCCCAAGAGTTACAATGTTACCTGGCTCAGTCCATTTATCTCCAAACTTACTAATAATATCTTTTCTAACAGGAAAAGTAGACTGGTGAGTCAGAAGAAACGGAAAAGGCATTGCTCCGTCTAGTTCGACCTTGATTAAATTACCTTCAACTTTAACTCCAACTTGAGAAAAGTCTTTTAACTTTCCTTCGTTGTATGCTTTAGCATTTTTAATATTATATAAAAAATATGAATAATTAGAAGCCGTGTTCGGATTTAATAAGCGCTCCCAACCATCAACAACATGCTGAGGCTCAAAAGGCTGACCATCACTCCATTTAACACCTTCTCTAATTTTAAATTCCCAGTTTTTAGCTTGATTACTTGATTTCCACTCAGTTGCAAGAGCTGGAGCTAGGCCAACTTCAGCACTTTTAAAATCAAACACGACTAAACCATCCATAATGTTTTCAGCTATATAGCTTGATGTATTGTCTGACATTTTTTGCATGTCTAATGATGGAGGCTCTGTTGCTATTCGAACTCTTAACGTGTCATTTAGAGCTAAACCATAATCACCCTTAGAATTTTTCTTCTTACAGCCTGTTTGAAAACTTAAACTAAATATACAAATAAAAAGTAAAAACAAAAAACGCATACTATAAAAACCCCTATTAAATTGTGTGTGATCAAAAAGGGTAAAGAACCATATAATAAGGTTTAGCGCAAAAACATAGTCTAGAGATTAGGCACTAGAGTGGATTTAAATCTCTTATGTGCCTAAAAATTGAGTTTTTTAAAGAGGTAACCAAGTTTCTTTAGTTGCTGGAGGGCCTGTTAACTTAAATGCCAGTGGATTAACCATAAAATCAAGGTCAGTTCTCTTTTCACTGCCATTGCTATAAACAGATTCATAAACAAAGTAATTCCTCATTACTTTTTTTACATAGCCTCTTGTTTCGTTAAAAGAGATAAGTTCAACAAACTCATCCATAGGCCTATCACCGTGAAGATAAACCCACCACTCAACTCTATGAGGACCACCGTTATAAGCTGCTGCAACAAAAGGAAAAACTCCATCAAACTTTTTTGAAAGACGAGCTAAGTACCTTGTTCCAAGCCTTATGTTTTCTTGAGGTATAAGAAGACTATCAGGCTCAACACCTTTTTTCTGGCCAAGAAGAGAGGCCACCTGCGACGCTGTAAAAGGCATAAGCTGCATAAGCCCTCTTGCACCAACAGGAGAGAGTATTCTTTGATCAAAGAAACTTTCAGCTCGCATAATTCCCCAAACTAGTGGCTTAGGCACTTTAAAAAGTGATGTGGCAGCTTCAACATCTGTATTAAAAGCTTTAGGATATGCTCCCATCCAAAAACCTTTCGCTTTTTTAGGCTCTGACTCTGCTCTTTCTTTAGAAAAGTGAATCGCTGCAATTCTTGAAGACCTTTTGTATGCTTCTATTTGCTCATAAAAACTAATAAGCTTTTCTTTTAACTCACTTGATTTTGTTTTTCTCTCAATAAATTTAAGTTCTAAAGTTGCATCATCCCAAAAGCCAAGCCTAGCAAGAAGCTTATATCTTTTAACTTGCTCTTTAAAGTTTTTAATCTCATCAATAAACTCTATTTTTTCTTTTTTACCAGGAATAGAGGCATCTAAATCAAGCTTTAATAAACCCTCTTCAACACCAATTAAAACTGCTGAGGGGCTTCTTCCAGAAAGCTTAAAGCTTTCTAAAAAGTTATTAGCTTGGTTTTTAAGTTTTGTATCTTTTTGTTTCCAAGGCAGATTTAAAAAAGCTTCTTGATCAATATTAATTCTGTTTTCTTTTGCAAGTTTTTTAAGTTGAAGCCCGGCTAAAAGTGCGTAGTAAGAAGCATACGGATCTCTTACAAGCTGTTTTAAAACTCCAAATGCTTTATCTGTTTGACCAGATTTCCAAAGTGATCTAGAGGCCCAGTAAAGAGCTTGATAGTCACTGTAATGCCTATACCTTGCAGGGTTTTTCTTTATAGCTTTTATCAGTCCTAAGAAACCATCAAAAGCCTCTTCAAATCTTCCTGATAAATAAAGGTTCCATGGGTAATACCATTTTGCATCATAAGCACCTGGTGATTTGGGGTATTTTTCAATAACTTCTTTAAACTGTTTTTCCGCCAAATTATATTTTTTAAGCTCATAGTTTAAAAAAGCCATTCGAAACAAAAATTCAGATTTTTTTCTATACGAATTTGCTTTGTCATAACCTTGTAAAAGTTTTGACATTGAAAGCTCTGGTTGATCCGCGTAATAAGATATACGAGCAACTCTACCAAGGTAGCTTAACTCATTCACTTTCTTATCTTCTAAACTTTCAAGTATATTTAATGCTGTCTTTGGATCACCTTCTAGATATAAAAATTTTGCTTGAAGTGACTTATACTCATCACTCTCACCGTCTCTTACCTTTAACTGTTTTAAATCTTTAGCAATAACAGCTTTCTTCCCTTCCCAGAAGTACCTTTTAAGTCTTTGCTCTTTACTTTTAACATTAATATTACAATTTATTTTCTTACCGTTAAGTAAAAGGCTTTCATCATGAAACGTCCAACTTCGTGTCTCATTAAAAGTTGGATGATCAACGTAGAGTTTTTTAAACCAACGGCAATTTCTTGCTTCACTGTATAAGTTTTTTTCTAAGCCTGCTGATAAAAGCATATAAAGTATTTTAGGTCTTTCAGCTCTCCCTCTCCAGCGACTTAAAAGAGGTTTAAAGTTTTTTAGCGCTTCTTTACTATTTTTTTCAAATAAATAAAGCTGCCCTAAATAATAACGAACCTCTTGCTCTATATTACTATGCGGTTCAAATTCTTTTGATTTTAAGAAAAACTTTTTTGCCTGCTTATAATTTCTAACTTTAAAAAAGGAAACTCCTTTATAAAAGTTTACATACACATCTAAAGACTCAAGTCCTTTTAATTTATTAAACTCCTCTAAAGCTTCTTCATGAAACCCAAGTTTTGCGTTTAAAACACCTTGGGCAAAATGCGCTAGATACTTATCAGTACCTACAAGCTCTAAAGAATGGTTTCTTAAAAAGTATAAAGCTTTTTCTTCATCATATTTATCTAAATATGAACGTAAGTCTTTAAAAATACGATTAGAAATTGGGTTTGCAAGTATCGAAGGTGACACGAAGGTAAAAGAAAATAGAAGAACAATAAAGACAAAAGTTTTCACCTTTTTATCCTAGCAAAAGCTTTAATAAAGAGCCTCAAGGCACTGGACTAAGGTGTTAAAAATTAAGATCAACACCTAGTTTAATCTGAAAGCCTCTCCGTCCAATTGTGCTATAAACGGGCCTTTCTTCATTTAAGAGGTTTGAAAAGCCTAGATTTAAGGCTCCTCGCTTAAAATCCCTCCTTAGCCTTACTTCTGAGAAGAAAGTCTCTTTAAGCTTTTCACCACCAAAATCAAACCTACGACCTACTAACTTAGCTATAAACTCTAAGCCATACTTTCTTCTTATTATTGAGTTTAGCTTTACACCTGAAGTCCATCTCGGTCTCCTTAAAAGATCTCTGCCAGATTCTAAGTTTTTTGACCTTACATACCGCAGGAAAAAAGAAAACTCAGAAGTCCTAAATCTATAAGCGCTTTCAAGTTTTAGAAAAAAATTATCACCTCTACTTACATTTTTATACTGACCAAGATCTCCCATGCCAACACCATCTGAATCAAAGAATTCTATTAAATCCCACATTCTGTGATAACTTGTGGAGAATTTAAAACTTAGGCTTTCCTTTAAAAAAAGTATATCACGCTCGAAACTTAAACTAGCTAAATTCTCAGAAGAGAGGTCCTTATTACCACTGATAGGATCAAAGATTTGAGATAAGGAGGGCTTAAGCCTCTTAAAGTGTAAGTTAAAAGAGTTATAACTTAATCCAAACTGGCCAAAGAACTCTCTGTTTTGAGAAAACCCTAATTCAAAATTTTCTAAAAAAAACTTTTTATATTCTGACAACTTAAAAAGTATATAGTGGTCTCTTTCTTTCATGTTATTTTGAATATAAAACTCATGCTGAAATTTTAAATCTAAATCTTTATAAAAAGCACTTAGATTAACACTCTGACCCTCTTGCTCATAAAAATAAGTATTAGAGCTTATAACATCAGCTTCATTTTTTTGACTTCTTTGATTAAGAAAATAACTAAACCTTACTCCCTTTTGATCTACGCTAAATTCTTGCCCACCAAAAAAACTTAAATTTTTTGAAAGGGCATTTGGATCATCAATAAAATTAAAAATATCATCATCATCTCCTCTAGATTTACTAACAAAAAAATGAGTAGCTGATCTTAGCCTCTTCTTTTTAACTCTAGAAAAAGATAGGCCTGTTGATTTTAAAAAATCAATCTCACTACCTCTTTCAAGCTGGCTTACTCCACCTTGAATTGATGAAAAAGCATTGGTTTTATAACAAGTATTTGCTACACATTTTGCATACATAAACTTCCCATAGCCTTCTTTTAAAGAACCACCACTTAAACTTAAAGTTTTCTGATCTTCTTTAAGCTTAGTTTTAATGTTAAGAGAAGATTTTCCATTATCAACACCAAGGGCAAGGCCTTGAAATTGAAGCAAACCACCAAGGTCATAGGTACCTTCAGGAGATGACACGTCTTCTAACACAAAACCATTATAGTTGATTTCTAACTGCCTTTGAGAAAGGCCTCTATAAAGAATTGATTGCTGTAGTGTTGGGACAGACTGGTTAAAATTTATAAAGTCATTACTTTCTTCTAAGTAAGTACTTAGCTCTTTAGCAAAAACTTCTACATCTACACCAGGTACTTTTTTAAAATCACTGAAAACATAAAGATCTGCTTCTTCAAACTCTTGAGCACCTAAAGATAAACTAAGGCTAAAAACTAAATATAAAAACAAACCTGGCATTGTAATGTCTTATAGAATCAAATTTTTAAGAAATCCAGTAACTTGGTACTTCAAAAAGAAAAAGCCCTAAATAATAGGGCTTTTTTTAATTTTTATAAAGAATATAAGAGGATTTAGAGTCTAATCAACTGTGCGACCTTTACCACTGCCTACACATGTACCATCTTCAACACAGTTACTCTTATTACAGCCTGGAAGCTTATCTCGCTCTTCTTGGGTGATTCCTCTACTTCCAACAGGAGGGCAAGTAGATTCTCCACCAGGCACATAAGGGGGTACAGGAGGCTTAGGCTTGTCTGGCTTATTAGGTTTTTTAGGCTTCTTAGGTTTTTTAGGATCCTTTTTATCTTTCTTCTTATTTCTTAAAAGTAAGAAAGCAAAAAGCGCTCCTATTAAGCCTATCACCATCCAGTTTGTTTCTTTCTCAGGAGGTAGAACAGCTGCTGCACACTCTTGAGTTACTGAAAGACCCATCATACCAGGAACAACACTGCTATCTGGAAAAGATGTCGCACACTCAGCTCTAGTGTCACTACATAAAACATTAAGTCCTGCACTAAAACCTTGAGGTGTTGGGCAAGATTGTTTTAAATTAGAAGGACAAGTAATTCCTGAAATTCTTAATCCACCAGTTTGATTAAAGTTACTTAAAATCTCTTTAGTAATACAAGCTGTACCACCTGGAGGAACTGGAGGGTTAGGCTGAACTTGAGGAAGTTGATCAACAGGAGGCATCGGCTCAACAGGTACCGGCTCTACTGGAATTTGTTCAACAGGCACAACTGTTGTTGGATCATCATCGAAACGATTCGGATTATCACCTCTACCATATGCTGAACTAGAAAAGTAGTTTAAGAAGTTTTCAAGCATAGAGACTCTAGTAAGTTTTCTACCTGTTGTTATTTCATGTACTCTACTTCTCATTTTAGAATAAAAAAGTAAATCTTTCCAAAGAACTGGTTTGTTATTTAAAACAAAAGCAATCGGACCACGATCAACAAATCTAGCAAAGTATGTTTTACCTTTTGATCTAAATCTAAAATAGTTTCTTCCAACTACAAGCTTTTCAACTTTTGAATCCCAAGACCTCATCGTATCCTTAAGAAAAAGTCTATACTCCCTTTTCTTAAACATAGGCTTAACAGCATCTGCAATATCAGATGCTTTCTTCGCCCCTGGTGTCTTAATGAGCTTAAGCATTTGTGCATAGGGCACTGCTTTTTTTGAGGCTCTATTGTTAGGTTTAGCAAAAGCATCTGGAGAATAAACAAAAGATGCTGTTATTAAACCTATTAATAAATCACGTCCAATAAATTTTAAACTTATATGTCTCATACTGGAATTTTCGGAATGAGACGAATATTTCTTAAACCTTTTAGGGCTTTATGAAGGTCTAGAAAGTAAAAAATGTCTCAAAGTGTTGCGATAAACGTAACATTTTGAGCCTAGTCAAACCTAGAGTACTTTAAAACAGAGTCAAAAGCGGCTTGATAGCGCCTCACCTTCTTAAGTCTTTTCGAACTTGACCAAGCCCCCTTGATACTTAAATCAACCGGATTAAGCCCTTTAAGCTCCTTTAAGCTTGACCACACTCCCGCTCCAAGCCCTGCCATAAGGGATGCACCAAAAGCTGTTGTTTCTATGTTCTCTGGTCTATAAAGTTTTTTACCAAGAAAAGAACTTTGAAGCTCCATGAAGAGATCATTTTTTGAAGCTCCTCCATCAACAAAAAGTTTAGTAAGCTTTTTACCTAAGTCTTTTTCCATAGCACTTATAATAATGGCATTTTGATAAGACAAACCCTCTAAAACAGCTTTTGAAAGTTGTGACTTATTTGTGCCTCTATTTATTCCAAGAAAAGCACCTTTAGCCCTTGGCTCCCATATTGGAGCACCCATACCACTAAAACTTGGAACAAAAACTAACTCCCCTAAGCCTTCATCATTTTTCTTATTACCATTTTTAATAAGCTCTTCGATGTCTTTAGAGTTTGAAAAAAACTCTAAGCTGTCTCTAAGCCACTGAATGGTTGAACCACAATTAAACGCTCCACCTTCAAGGGCGTAAGTAACTCCTCCACCGCCTCTAACACTCTTATTTTTCTTTAATTTCCAAGCAACAGTTGAAAGAAGTTTAGCTTTTGATTTAACTATCTTATCTCCAGTATTAAAAAGAATAAAACTCCCTGTTCCAAAAGTACATTTTGCTTCACCTAAGTTAAAAGCACCTTGGCCAAAAAGTGCCGACTGCTGATCACCTAAAATACCATTAATAGAAATACCATCTGGCAGTGGTAAAAAGCCTTTGGTTTTACCAAAGTCAGCATTAGAATCTAATACTTCAGGAAGTAGTTCTTCTTTAATTTTAAAAAGCTTTAATAAATCTTTATCCCATGTTAAATTTTTAATATTAAAAACTTGAGTTCTAGAGGCGTTACTTGGCTCTGTATAAAAACTCTTTCCACCAGTTAAATGCCAGAGCAAGAAAGTATCAATCGTTCCTAAAATTCCATTTTTAGATTTCCTGTTTTTTAAAATCCATTCCATTTTAGTAGATGAAAAGTAAGGGTCTATAGGAAGACCTGTTTTAGATCTTATGAGGGTTTGTTTTTTTTGTTTTATAAGAGACTCTGCTCTTTTTGTTGTTCTTCTACACTGCCAAACAATTGCATTTCCTATAGGCTCACCAGTTTTTAAATCCCAGTAAACAACTGTTTCTCTTTGATTAGTTATACCAATAGATAAAACATCTGATATTTTCGCGTTTGTTTTTTGAAAAACACCTGAGATGGCTTCTTTGACACTTTTTAAAATGTCATTAGGGTTATGCTCTACCCAGCCTTCTTTAGGAAAAATTTGTGGAAACTCAACATTATGAGATCCCATGATCCTGCCATCTGTTTTAAGTAAAAACGCTGTACTTCCAGTTGTGCCTTGATCCAAAGCTAAAATTAAATCTTTCATAACTAACAAATATGGTGTTTTTTTAAATTATATTAAAGAAGTGACGTGTTATGAGAATGCTAATGGCTATTTTAAGGTGCTGGATCAACAGGTCTATCATTACCAATAACCTGCACAACACCTCTCCACATTCTAATAATTAAACCACTGTCACTTGGGTCATTTGAAGTTGCCGTTAAGGTGTTTCTCATAATTGTCGCCATACTAAGAGCTACTAAAAGAAGCAGAATATACTCAAATACAAGCTGACCACTTTGCTTTTTCTTTGCTTTTAAGTCTTTAACAGCAGTCATACTCTTAGCTTCACAGTATTTTGATAAATAGAAAAGCTCTCTTTGACCTAAGTCTGTAGATTCTCTATTGTTTAGAGGTGAATTACAACTCAACATCATCGTGGATTTACTGGGGAAGGATTGCTTCATCAATTGCTTTATCGGCAATCATTGCTTTTTTCTGGATATCTAACAAAAAAAACAAAACCCCTCTTACTATGTCGCCTAAGTCCTACACGATGGGTAGTTTTTTAGGAGATAAGCTTACTGAAAAAACACTTGTGATTTTTTGGGCAACCTGGTGTCAAAATTGTAAAGAAGACCTCATACTTTTAAAAAACTTAAAAGAAGAGTCTAAGCATAAAGGCTTTTCTGTAGTGGCGATTAACGCTGATAAACCTGAGCAACTTAATGAAGCTAAGAAGATCTGGACTGAAAGTGGTTTTGGTACTGAGTTTATAGCTGATGATAATGGAAAGTGGCTAAATAGACTCTCTATTGATGCTCTGCCGACTTACTTTTTATTTAACAAGAAGGGAGAGGCCCTTCTTAGGTTTGATGGCCAAGTTGACTGGAAAGATGAAAAAGTTTTAAGACTCGTTTTTGATTAATTAAAGACTTTAAAAAATTAAAGCATTTTTTTGTAGCACATCTTGTAAGTACTTTTAATTATGCTTACTCAATAATCTTATTATGTAAAACAGCTAGCCCTTTATTACACTAACTGATAGATCCTTAAACACAACACAAAGGGGGGGTCTAAGTGTTTAAACAAGGGGGAACTGCGTCTAAAGCAGTGCTATTATTTATTTTATTCATTACTTTTTCAGCTTCAGCAGTAAATAACTCAAGCTTTAGCGATGAAGAACTTCTCAACCTTTCTCCATTTAATAAGGAGGTACAGTTAAAAGTTTTAAGCGATGTTTTAAAACTCATGCACACTGATCTTGATACGAATATAAAACTTCCTAAAGTTCTCATCTCTGAAGAAGTTAAAGAAGACCAAGTTGAAATACTAAAAGCTGCAGAATCTCAAGGGATGCCAGCCTGGGCATTTGAAAAAGGCATTAATATGTATCTCATTGATCTTAATATTATTATATTAGGAAAAAAGATGAAGCTACACAACTTAGCTCATGAGTATGCTCACTACGTTCAGGTTATGTATGATGGCTATACTCTAGAAACTTTTGATGATTTTTTAGAATATGAAGCTGTTCATACTCAAAACAACTTTAGAAATTAAAGTTGTTTGATCATTACTACACTAAGATAAATGTTACCTAAGTGTAGTAATGTTCGTTTAAAATGTATTTTTTTGAAACACTATCTCATTTTTGAGACAAACTAGCTTATCACAGTAAACAGTATGTTCGATAAGCAACACATGCAGAGTTTATTTAAGTTTGATTTTAAAAGAATAACAACCATCTGTCTTCTTTCTTCTTTGATGATTGCTTTTAATAACTGTGGTCAAGACTTTGAAGCGTCTAACTTAAATAGCGTTGATGGTAATAATTTGCAATCTAACTTTCAATGCTCTGACACTTCTAAGACTTCATATAGCACACCTTATTTTTTATCAAAAAAACAACTTCAAAATACTATTGAAGATATTTTTGGCACTGACATTTTAAATGAAATTGAAACTTCGTTTAGTACACTAACAAGTGATAACTTTGATGAAGACACTCATAAAAGACTTACTTCAATATCTGCTGAAAAAATCCAGGCTTATTTTAATATCGCAAAAAGCCTAGCTAATTCGGCAACATCAAACTCTTTAAGAAAAACACAGATTTTTGGAGCCTGCTCTAATAATACAAATTTAAGCAGCAGCTGCTTAAATGACTTTTTAAATAATAAAGCTACACAAATAATGAGGCGCCCACCAAATCAAACAGAGATAGACTTCACACAAAGCATTGCTTCAAGTAATACATATGGAAATACTGATGAAAAATTACGTGCTATTTTAATGTATTACCTGCAATCGCCTTATTTTATTTTAAGAGTTGAACTTGGTAGTAACTCAAGTAATATATCTTCTAATTTAAATTTAAGTCCTTATGAAACTGCGACAAGACTTTCTTATCAACTTACCGACTCTACACCAGATATCGAACTTTTAACAGCTGCTAAAAACAATAACCTTAGTGATGAACAACTTAAATATCACGCAAGAAGATTATTGCTAAGTGCAAGAGGTAAAAAGAAAGCTATTGAAAGTTTGCTTCACTGGTCGCTATCTAGTCAAACTTCTGATTTATCAAACCTTCCTGAAAGCTTACTTGAAGGGATCAATACAGAGGGGCTTGAAGAAGCGATGGTTGATGAAGCAAGAAAGTTTATTGAACATATTGTTTTTGATAAAAATGGCAGATTTTCTGAACTTCTTGGCTCTAAAAAATCATTTGCTTCACATACGGGTTTAGCAAAAATATATAACCACGTTCCAGTCACTGGAGAAGAACCTCTTAAGTTTCCAGGAACAAGAAAAGGGCTACTTATGAGAGCTCCTTTTCTAACTTGGACTGGTCCACGAACTAATATAATAAAGCGAGGCGTTGAATTTCAAAAAAGAGTTTTATGTAATAAAATACCAGAACCTACCGTTGATATCTCTGATGATAGAAATTCTGATGCAAGAAGCCCTGCTGAAGCTCTCATGCATACAAATAGAGATAACATTAAAGAACTCACGAAAAGCCCTGCATGTATGGGTTGCCACTCTACGATTAACCCTACTGGCTTTGCTTATGAAGAATTTGATTCCTTAGGAAGACAAAGATTTGATGAGCAAATTTTTGATGAGCAAGGAAATTTTTATACAAGCATTCCTGTAGATACAACAACATACATTCCACTTCCTGGAAATGGAACTCAACTTGTAAATAATGCTAGTGATTTAAGTGACTATATCGCAAATTCTGCAATCGGGAATGAGTGTTTAATACGAAATATTCACAGATTTTATAATGAGAAGAAAGAGGAAACTGAAGATGGCTGTCATTTGAATAATACATTTGAGAAATTAGCAAATCAAAAAATGAGTATTATTGATGTAATAGTAAATATAGCTGTTAGTAAAAACTTAAGATTTAAGAAATCTATATAAGGCACGTTTTATGAAATATAAAAAGAAAAGTAAAAGAGATATTTTAAATAGAAGACTTGATAGAAGGCAGTTCTTAATTGGAAGTGGAAAAACTTTTTTAGCACTCCCTCCACTTATATCTTTAATGCCAAAAAGTGTTGCTGCTGCGGTTCTTAATAATAAAGTTGTACGATCTGTATCCTATATTGGCGGGCTTGGTATTAATGAAAGCCTTATGTTTCCAGCATCACCAATTGCTAACTTAAATGTAGTAGCTGGACAAGTAGATCTCAAATATAAAGAACTAAGCCAAATACCTGGAAACTTATCTTATATGATTGATAGAGCTAATTTTGAAAGCATATACCCTTATATGAATGTTATTCACGGCTTATCACTTACTGGTGGGGCCTTTATGGGGCATAATCACACCTTACTTGCAGGAACACATTCAGAGTTTAGAACTCCAACATTTGGCAGAACAATGGATGTCTTACTTGAAAAGTCAAATAGCGTCTATGATCCAAATAGCGCTGTGCCACTTAAAGCTTTAAGGATAATAGAAAATGTTCAGAATGCGCAGTCTTGGGATTGCAGCACTGGCTCAAGAATAAACTCTAGTGGCTATATCGGTGATGCAAATGTCTTTAATGCTCTTTTTGCAACCTTAACTGATACAGGCCCTGCTCCAATAACAAATGATGAAAAAAACCAAGAACTAGTCGTTGATAAAATTTATACTGACTTAAGGAGTTTAGAAAATGATTCAAGGCTTTCTAGTGAAGATAAAACTTTAGTTGATAGATATATCTCTGGTGTTTTTGACCTTCAAAAGAAAATAATAGCAAACAACTCTGGAAATGGCAGTACTTGCACTAAACCAAACAATATGAACATACAAGCTGGCACTAGTGGAAACGGCTATCAGTTTCCATGGGAGAGTAACTGGAACTCTCCAAATATGAGAATACTTTTTGATAATTATATTGAAATGATCAAACTTGCTTTTAGCTGTGATCTTACAAGAGTTATTAATATACAAAATAATGTTTGGAGTGATGCTCCTGTGTCTCAATGGTCTTCTGGAGGTCTCCACCACGAATGTCCAAGTGCTGAAGTTAGTGCTGATAGGCATAAGTGGGGCCTTTTAAAAATGGCAAAACTTGCTGAAGTGCTTAGAGATACTACTGATCCTCTTAACAGTGGAGATAACATCTTAGATAATAGCTCTATTCTATGGACAAATGAGTTAGGAGACTGGACAACCGGCCATAGAACTTTAGCAATGCCTTGTGTTCTTTTTGGGAAAGGCGGAGGCTCTATTCGCACTGGAAATTACTTTGATATGAGACAATCAGGTCACAGTAACTTTGCTTATATTGGAACACCAGGAAGACCTTTTAAACAAGCCTTACAAACAATAATGCATTCTATGGGAGTTACTAAAACTGAGTACTCTATGTATGGAGATGGCAATGGTTATGGTGAATTTAAAGAAGGGATCAATCAGTTTAATCATAACTTTCCTAACATTTTCTCAGCATACAAAAATGAGCATAACGATCCTATGCCTTTTTTAACTATATAGTTTTTCAACTGGATGATTCCCTACTTCATAAAAGAAGTCTTCAGCTTTTGCCTTAGTTGTAAAAAAACTTGCTTTATAGCCTTTTTGAAGGCTTCCTTTATTTTTAACACCTAAAGCTAAAGAAGCATTAAGTGTATAAGCACACCAAACTTCTGCCAAACTCATTTTCATTTCACGTCTAGCAAGTACCCCTATAAAACTTAAATCTTGAGTAGGAGAACTTCCAGGATTAAAATCAGTTGCTATAGAGACTCTACAGCCTGCATCAATAAGCTTTCTTGCCTCAGGGTATTTTGTTTTTAAGTAAAAATCTGCTCCAGGAAGTAAATTAATAACCGTCTCAGTCTTTGCTAAACTTCTTATTTCTTGGGGCTTAAGGAAGACAGCATGCTCAACTGATAAGGCCCCAAGATGAGCTGCTGTGATTGCTCCTGAAAGACCTGAGAGCTGATCAACATGTGCACATAAATCTAAATTCAAGTTTTCTGCTTGAGCTTTAAAGCGCTTAAGATCTTGCTTACTAAAATATCCCCTTTCAATAAAAAGATCTGCCCTACTTAACTTAGGAAATTTTTTTTTCATTTTTGGCAAATCTATATTTATAACTCTATTAACATACTCTTCTTTTTCAACTTTTTTAGGTATTGCGTGAAGAGCTAAATATGTAGGCTTAACATCAATACCTTTAAGACTAAAAGCCACTTCTAAAATCTTTTTCTCAGTTTTAAAGTCTCCCCCATAGCCAGACTTTACTTCAACTAAACCAACCCCTTGTTCTTTAAAACGTTTTATTCTCAACCTAGAAGACGCAAGAAGCTCTTCAAAACTAGCTTTTTTTGTTTCTCTTACAGTTGAGCTTATTCCTCCACCCATTTTTGCAATTTGTTGATACGTAGCTCCTTTAATTTTTAAATCGAATTCTTTTTTTCTATTCCCTGCAAAAACAAGGTGTGTGTGTGATTCAGTAAAAGAAGGAAATACATTTAGTCCCTCTAGATCAATTACTCTAGCACCTAAAAGTCCTCCTTTTTTCTGCACTTGAGCTAAAAGGCTTTCTTCTTTACCAACCCATTCAATAAGCCCATTCTTACCCACTATCATAGCAGCTTTTTTTATAGGTCTAAAATCTTGATCAACAGGATTTCTACCCATTTTTTTTGCAAAACCTTTAAATGTATAAAGTGTAGATATATTTTTATAAATTTTCATATGAAAAGCCCTTTGAAACTGACTAAAAAAAATTACAATAAGAAATCTTAAAATAGCACAATTACCTTGATAGGCTTAATCTTAGTTATGATTAAAAATGATTTCAAGATCTCATTTGAGCTACTAGAAAAAAGTGAATTTGAAAAAGCACTGCCTTTTATTGAAGACCACCTCTCTAATACAAGCCCTAAGCTTATTAAAGAGCGCCTTTGTGAAATGCTAAAGCAGGGCATGGAACTTATTGGTATTTTCTCAGCTCAACAAAACAGTCTTAAGCTTATTGGGATTTCAGGTCTATGGACTCAAACAAGGCTTTATTCTGGTAGATGTCTAGAGCCTGATAATGTTTACATTTCTCCTCAGTACAGATCTAAAGGAATTGGAAATGAGCTCATGCTCTGGATAGAAGCTTTAGCTAAAACGAGAAAGACTGAAGCTATAGAGCTAAACTGCTATTTAGAGAATAAAAAAGGACAAAAATTCTGGGAAGAGAGTGGTTTTAAAGCCCTTGGATATCATTATCAAAAAAAATTGATTTAGAGAAAAGTTAACCCCATAACAGCTCCACCCGCTGCCGTAATCAAAGCATCCTTAGCTTCAACATTACCTCGTTTTTCACCTGAGCTATCCTCAGTATTATCATAAACTTCTTTTAAGACACCAACTACTGAAGCCGCACCAAGGCTACATAAAAAATTTCTCTTTCTAGGGTTTGTTACACTTTGAGCTCTACTTGACCGCTTACACCACACACCAGCAACTGCTCCTGTTAAAGCTCCTGCATAAAAGTGATATTTCTTATCTTTAGGTAATTTTTTTCCTATCATCACAATCCCTGCAATAACAGCTAAGTCTAATAATATGTTATTAAAATCTCCTGATGAAAAGCGCATACCTCTTACAGAATCATTACTTGCTTGATAGCTGCCTGAAGACAGGTCTGACATAGCAAAAGACTGTGAGCTTAAAAGAAGCGTTAAGACTATTGTAATTAGATATTTCATACCTCTTATACTAGCGAAAGACGTGCCACCTCTAAAACTTAAGAACTAATACATTGAGCCTGGTTGTTTCAATCTAAAACACGACTGACAAAAATTAAAAGAGGTGAAAAAAAATTCTTCACCTCTTTTTTTAAATTCTCAATTTAAGACAATTTTTTTTAATCTAGAATGTGTATCTTACGCCTAAGAAAAGTCCACCAACTGATGTCCATTTAACATCATCAAGACTGGCCTCTTCACCTTCAGCAATATCATAAGCTTCTTGAAGTATAGCAGCTAGAAAAGCCCCACCTACACTGCAAAGAAGGTCTCTTTTTTCAGGTGAAAGACTGCCAAAGACATCTTTTTCATCGCAATAAATTTTAGCCACTCTTCCAGCAAGGGCTCCTGTATAAAACTGTTTTCTTCTTTCATCAGATAAGTCAGAGCTTAAAACCTCAAAACCTGCAATAAGTGAAACATCCGCTAATAGCCCGTAGTAATCATCTTCTGATAAATCTATAACCTGAATATTTGAAGACAAAGCTTCTAATGGATAAGATGTGTTATCTACTATTTTATACTCATTTAAGTAATCTGCAGCCGTGCCCACTGAGTACAGCTCTTGAGCGTGAAGGTTAAAAGAAAGAGCGAACATGGAAATAAAGAATAATTTATACATATTCTATTAGCTATATTTATAAGCATATAAAGACAAGCTCTTAATCATTTCTTAAACTTTTTACACGGCCATCATTTCTAAAAGCTTTTTTTACAAATCAAAAAGGCTATTTGACCCCTTAGACATTTTATCTTTTCTCTGACTCGCTATTTCTTTTGCATCATCATAACCAGCATCAATATGTCTAAATAACCCCATAGCAGGGTCATTGTTTAAAACTCTTGATAAACACTTCTCAGCTCTTTTTGTTCCATCAGCTAAAGTCACTTGCCCTGCGTGTAGAGAATACCCCATCCCTACTCCTCCACCATGGTGAAAACTCACCCAAGTAGCACCGCCAGCAGTGTTAGTTAAAGCATTAAGTATTGGCCAGTCTCCTACAGCATCAGAGCCATCCTTCATCGCCTCAGTTTCCCTATTAGGAGATGCTACTGATCCGCAGTCAAGATGATCTCTACCAATTACTATTGGAGCTTTAAGTTCACCATTTTTAACCATCTCATTAAACATCAGCCCTGCTTTTTCTCTTTCGCCGTATTCTAACCAACAAATTCTTGATGGAAGTCCCTGAAAAGCAATTCTTTCTCTAGCGTTATCAAGCCATTTATGAAGTTCTTTTTTCTCAGGAAAAAGCTTTTTTAAAGCCTCATCAGTTTTATAAATATCTTCTTTCTCTCCTGATAAAGCCACCCACCTGAAAGGCCCGCTTCCTTTACAAAAAAGTGGACGAATGTATTCAGGAATAAAGCCTGGTATATTAAAAGCATTTTCTAAACCAACATCTTCAGCCATAGCTCTAATGTTATTTCCATAATCAAACGTGATTGTTCCACCGGCTTGGTAATCAAGCATAGCTTGAACATGAACTTTCATAGATTCTTTTGAGAGTTTAATGTACTTTTCTGAATCAGCTTCTCTTAAATCAGCTGCTTCTTTTAAAGAAAAACCTGCTGGTATATAACCACGTAAAGGATCATGAGCAGAGGTTTGATCCGTTAAAACATCAATTTCAACACCCATCTCTTTTAATTTTGGAAGAACCTCTGCCATGTTTCCAACTAAACCAACAGAAACTGCTTTACCTTCAGCTTTATATTTTTGAACTCTTTTAACCGCATCATCAATATCTGTTGCTAGCTCATCCATATATTTTGTATCAAGGCGCTTTTGAATTCTTTCTTTATCTACATCAACACCTAAAACAGTGGCCCCAGCAAAAACTCCAGCAAGTGGCTGAGCTCCACCCATGCCACCCATTCCTGCTGTAACAAGTAACTTGCCTTTTAAATCTCCACCAAAATGACGTCTGCCAGCTTCAGCAAAAGTTTCATAAGTCCCTTGAACAATACCTTGTGTTCCTATGTAGATCCAAGATCCAGCAGTCATTTGCCCATACATCATAAGGCCTTTTTTATCTAACTCATCAAAGTAATTCCAGTTAGCCCATTTAGGAACAAGGTTTGAATTTGCAATTAAAACCCTTGGCGCTTCATCGTGAGTTTTAATAACCCCAACTGGTTTTCCAGATTGAACAAGTAAAGTCTCATCGTTTTCTAGTGTTTTAAGTGTTTCTGTTATTTTATCAAAACACTCCCAGTTTCTTGCAGCTTTTCCAATGCCCCCATAAACAACAAGTTCTTCAGGGATTTCTGCTACTTCAGGGTCAAGGTTGTTTTGAATCATTCTAAAGGCAGCTTCTTGTGGCCAATCTTTACAATTTAATTTAGTTCCTGTTGGAGATTTAACTGTTCTCATAACTACCCTCTTCCCTATATTTTCTAAATTTCTAATTCACCAATACTTTTTTCAATCAACTGATTTAGCTCACCTGATCTAATCATAGCTCTTATTGTTTCAATATCATCTGAGAAAACTCTATCTTTTTCTGCAAATGGAACCTTTTCTCGAATATGATTTAAAGCTTCTAATATAACACCTGATGGCTTAAGAGGTTTTAAAAGGTCTAAACCTTGAGCCGCACAAAGTATTTCCATAGCTAAAATTTTCTCAGCATTTTCTAAAACTTTTTTTGCTTTTCTTGCTGCAATTGTTCCCATTGAAACATGGTCTTCTTTATCTGCAGAGGTTGGAATACTATCAACACTTGCTGGATGAGCAAGAATCTTATTCTCACTTACTAGTGAAGCAGCTGCAACTTGAACAATCATCATACCAGAGTTTAAACCACCATCAGGTGCTAAAAATGCAGGAAGGCCACTCATATTTGGATTGATAAGTTTTTCTATTCTACACTCTGAAATACTTGCTGATGCACTTAAACAAATTGCAAGATAATCTAATTGAAACGCAACTGGCTCTCCATGAAAGTTTCCACAAGAAAGAATCTTATCATGTCTTTCAAAAACAAGCGGATTATCAGTTGAAGAGTTTGCTTCAACTTCTAAAACTTTTACTACTTGAGCAAGGGAGTCTTTTGCTGCTCCATGCACTGCAGGAATACAACGAAGTGAGTAAGCATCCTGAACCCTACCACAATCTAAATGTGATTCAGAAATAGGAGACGACTTACCTAGAATTTTTAACATATTTCTAGCAGTTTTTGCCTCCCCTGGATGAGGGCGAGTTTCAGAAATAAGAGGATCAAAAGCATCTCTTGTCCCTTTTAAAGCTTCTAAAGTCATTGCTCCCGCTAAGTCATAAAGTTCCATAAGCCTTCTTGCTCTATGACTAGTTAAAAGGCCAACTGCTGTCATCACCTGACAACCGTTAATTAAAGAAAGCCCTTCTTTAGCTTGAAGCTCTAAAGGCTCAACACCTAAATACTTTAGTCTTTCTTTAGTTGGAATCTTTTCTTTACCATCCCAAAGATGACCCTCTCCAATTAAAGAAAGTGCTAAATGAGAAAGTGGAGCTAAGTCACCACTTGCTCCAACACTTCCTTGAGAAGGGATATAAGGAGTAATATCTAGATTTAAAAACTCTAATATTTTTTCAATCACTTCCGGTCGAATTCCGCTATGCCCTCTACTTAAAGCATTAGCTCTTAAAAGCATTATCGCTCTGACTTGCCTTGGATTAAAAGGGCTTCCAACACCACATGAATGAGAGCGAATAAGATTTTTTTGAAGCTCAATAAGCTGTTTTGAAGAGATTGCTACATTTGAGAAATGACCAAAGCCTGTATTAACACCATACATGGTGTCACCTTTATCAATTCTACCTTCAATATAAGCCCTTGATTTTAAAATTTTCTCTTTTGCAGCATCACCTAAAACCACTTCAAATTCTTTTCTTGCAATAGACCACACATCATCAATTGTAAGGTTAGACCCTAAGAGTTCAAATTTTGGTCGCATTGGTTTTTCCATTTATTTTTTCTTCTCCATTAGCTTTTAATAATTTTTAAACTATCAATTGCTGTTTTATAGTCATTCTTAAAAACATAACTCCCCGCTACTAAAACATCAGCAGACTTTATAAGAGGAGCAGTTTTCTCACTCACTCCCCCATCTACTTCAATAAGGTAGTTATAGCCCTTTTCCTCACGTATCTCTTTTAGTTTTTCAATCTTTTCAATTTGATCTTCCATAAAACTTTGACCACCAAAACCTGGCTCAACTGTCATAACTAAAATAACATCTGAATCTGCTAAATAAGGGTCTAGAGTTTTTAAGTCAGTCCCCGGTCTTAAGGTGATTCCTTTTTTAATTCCTTTTTTTCGTAAGTAATCAAAACAGTCTTTTATTTTAGTTGATGATTCAACGTGAAAAGTAATCTGATCAGATCCTGCTTCAACAAAATCATTTAAAAAGAATTCTGGTTTTTCAATCATAAGATGCACATCAAAAAAAGTATCTGTGCACTTTCTTGTTTTTTTTATAACCGGAGCTCCAAAAGTAAGATTTGGAACAAAGTGCCCATCCATCACATCCCAGTGAATCCAATCAGCTCCAGCTTCATCAATTTTTTTAATTTCCGCATTTAAATCAGAAAAATCTGATGAAAGCATGCTAGGCGCAACTAAGAACTTACTCATGAAAATCTACCCCTTATTTAGGTGCAGACTCTTCGAAAATTGCCCTTTTGGTCAAGGCATATTCAATAACGAAAGCTGTAGTCCTTTGCTTTAAAGTATCTTCAACAAAAAAGCTTAAACAAGCTACATCACCTAAATACTAAGCGCACACTTTTTATACAAGATCTAACTCTATTAGTAATTTACTACTTTCCTGCAAAAGCTATTACACAAGAGATAACCCCCGTATAAACTCCCATCACTGCCGTTAAATAGACTCCAAGCCTTAAAACTATCTTATCTCCCATCGCTTCAATCTTAAGGTCTAACCTCTCTATATTGGTATCCATATACGACTTAACATCTTTAATGTCTTGCTTTAACTCAGTTCTAACACTTCCAATTTCTTGTTTTAAGCCAGTTTTAACTTCTTTAAGACCTTCTTTAGTTGCAACATTATCCATAATAGCTCCATTTATAACCTTTAAATGTTTTTCTGCATTTTTTCGGTTTAGCCCAGTACTTTCTAGTATTCTAACATGTTCAATTTCATTCTTCATAATTTTCACCTCATTATTTAGGTATTAACCTTTGCAAAACTAGGGATATTGCTCAGAAGCGGTTTTAATGAACTCTGAGCCGTGAGACGTTCATATTTCGAACTTAATTGTCATAGACAATTAGCCAAGTAGAAATAATACATATTATATAATGTTATATTAACATATTATAAACTGTTTTTTATCAATACATTATATATTATGTATTGATAAAACATAATATAAGATGTTGTTTTAACACTTTATAACATGTAATATGTATATACATATTTTACTATGTATGGAGCCTGATATGAATATAAGAAACGAAAAACAGTTTATTCAAAATTTAGTAAAATTTAGAAAAAGAAAAAAATGGAGCCAGTCTCAATTAGCAGAGGAAACAAGCTTAAGCCAACAAGCTATTTCTAGTTTTGAAAACGGCAAAGTTTCACCCACTCTCCCTACTCTCTTTAAAATTATTAATGCTCTTGAGTTAGAAGTCACTTTAAAGGAGAGGTAGAAGTGTCAAAAAAAGAAAAACTCTTTGTTTACTTAGAAGGTGATTATATTGGTGAACTCATAAGAGCAACAACAGGAGCTGTTGAGTTTAAATATGACAACAGCTGCAAGACTCCACTCTCTTTAAGTCTTCCCATAAGAGAGCAAGTTTATACAGGTGCTGAAGTTTATAATTACTTTGATAATCTACTCCCTGATAATAAACAGATAAGAGAACGTCTTGCTCAAAATACACAATCTGAAAGCATTAAACCTTTTGATCTTTTAAAAAGCCTTGGCCATGAATGCGTTGGAGCTTTAGAGTTTTATCAAGCAAAAGACCCAAACAAAGAAAAAAGTATTAAAGCACGCCCTGTCTCAGATACTGAAATAGCTGAAAGAATCAGAAACTTGAAAAAATTCCCCCTAGGAATTCAAAGAGGAGAAGATGGTTTTCGTATCTCTGTTGCTGGAATGCAGGAAAAAACAGCTCTTTTATGGCATGAGAATCAATGGAAGATCCCCGAAGGCTCAACACCAACAACACATATCTTAAAACCTCCAATGGGAGAACATTTAAATGGGATTGATCTCTCAACTTCTGTAGAGAATGAATGGCTCTGTTTAGAAATCTGTAAGGCTTTTGGACTGAAAACAGCAAGTACAGAGATTAAAATTTTTGAAGATCAAAAGTGCCTTTCAGTTGAAAGGTTTGATCGCAAATGGGATCAGGAAGTACTGACAAGAATACACCAGGAAGACTTTTGCCAAGCCCTAGGAATACCCTCTCATTTAAAGTATGAAGCTGACCATAGAAAAGACCTTGGAAATAGGCCTGATATTGAAACCGCTCTAGATCTTTTAAATCAATCAGATAAAAGAAGACACGACAGAGAGCTCTTCTTTAAATCTCAAATTGTTTTTTTCCTACTTGCTGCAACCGATGGGCACGCAAAAAACTTCAGTATCTTTCACACACCAGGACAGTTTGTCATGACACCCCTTTATGATGTTATGAGTGTTTACCCGGCTCTTCAAAGTAATCAAATTCAACTTAAACAAATCAAAATGGCCATGTCTATTGGAGACAATAGACATTATAAATACAAAGAAATCACAGCAAAACACTTTGAACAAACAGCTAAAAAAAATGGAATACCAAAGTCTACTTTAAATGACATTTTTGAAGAAATAATTCAAAAAAGTAAAAACCTCGAATCTATGATCAAACTACCAAAAGATTTTCCTGATCATATATCCGAGTCAATTTTTAATGGCTGCAAAAAAACATCTCTCTTACTAGAAACTTAACCCTACGGTAGTTTACTTTTTTAACGAACTAAATGATTTACTCAATCTATTTAATTCATTCTTCAAAGAACTAATTTCATACATAAAAGCAGATCTTTCTTCTTTAAAGTACTCAATAACAACTTCCTTAATAACTAAGAAATGCTTTTCTGCATGATCGCGGCTCAAGCCTGTGCTTTCTAACATTTTACAACATTCAATTTCACTAAACATAACTCATCTCCTTTATTGGTTTAGGCACATAAGTATGCAAATACGATTCTCTATATTTGTTTTAATACACCGATGCTAAGCGTCCGGCGCGCTCTTTTGCTGGACAAAAAAATACTGCTGCAGGCTCTTCTCTCAAGCCTCAATTTACTGAAGGAAGAAGGTCTAAGCCAGCAAGCTATTTCAAGTATTGACATAGGGAGAGCTCCCTTCACCATTCCTACAATTTTAAAAAGTCATCAACACCCTTGAATTAGAAGTCTTTTCAAAAAAAGAGTCCATAAATTCACAAACTGGGAATCTAGAGACTCACCTTAAAAACCCTTTACAACTAGAGACAGAGTCAGACTTCTTCTGTCTCCAAACTTTAAAAGAAAGAACCTTATTTTTCTCCTTTAAAGCTTCAAAGCTGACCACATTGTATCTTACTGCTGTTTCGTCATTTAAATATTCAAGTAGCTCAGGGTGGTAAACCCAAAACTCCTGGTCAAAAAGATTTGCAACAACTGTTTTCTGCCTGTTCATAATCATCAATTGACTAGGGTCTAAAGTGTCTATAATTTGCATCAACAACTCAGGGTACACCGACCAATACTTCTTTGTTAATATGTACTCTGCTATATTATGATGGTTTCTGTTTGATTCATTATTTATCAAAAGCTCTACTAACTCTGGATAAGAAGACCAGGCTTCATCAGGTAATACATGTTGTATAATATTAAAGTGAATCATAATATAATAAGACTCTTCTGCATAACCTTCTTCAATCATACGTTTTATAAGCATAGGGTGTTTTGCCCAATGCCTTTTATAAAGCGCTCGCTCTAAAACGTGCTTTCTTGATTCTTTCCCAGCATCAATCATATAAAGAGCAAGCTCAGGGTGATCTGCCCATATCTCATTACTTAAAACCTTTTCAGCAATTTCATAATAATATGAACCTTTTTTTAAGAGTGACATCACAAGACTTGGATGCTTAGCCCATTCTTTGTTATTTAAGAGACGATAAATAATAGCCTTATCCGCACCTCCTTTATCTATTATGAGCTGAACCAATTCAGGGTGATCTGACAAATACCCATCAGCAAAAACATAATGCACCAAAGACCTGTTATTAAAACCTTTTTTAATAATCTTTTCAGCAAGTTCTTTAGTGACTTTGTGGGGCTTTTCCCCAAGAAACTTCTCAAGTGTGTTACTAAAGTAAACTTCTACTGTCTCTGTAAAAAATGCGTATAATTCTTCAAAAGACCTCACAGAATCTAAATAGAAATAATTTAATTGAAGCTCTTCTGGAAGGCCTTCGCCTAAGGAGTAGCTTTCTTGCATAATTTTCTTAACTATGCTCTTTGATTGCTCAAGCTCAGGTAAAGTAAAATCTTGCCGGCTTAATTTTCTATACAACTTCTCTTTAAGTCCAATATTATTGACCATAGAATTAGAGGTGAATAAACGAAAAAAATCAACCATTGAGATATTTAAATTTTCTTGAATAAGTTCTAAAGCTGCTTTGTTTTTAACAACAATAAAATCATCTTTATAAATAAAATCTTCACCTTCTCGTGCACTAGGATTTAACTTAAACCTAATTGTTAGATTTGTCCCTCTAGCGCCTTTTACACCAAGCCTAGTGTAAAACCCATCACCTAAGGCTGCGACTTCACCACTAACACCATCTCTTGAAATAAAAGCATTAGCAGCACCGTGGGAGGAGCGTGTTATATTCTCATAGGCTTCAAAAGAATTTGTCTCGTGAGCCACAACAATCTCACCATCTTCAGTCATGTGACTTTTAAAAATCTCTGCCGCTGTCTTACCATTTCCTTCTCCAAGCGGTTTTGTCCGTAAAGGCTCCTTATTCATCCACCACGAAAGACTTTCAACCGAACTAATTCGATTGCCATCCATTTCAATCAAGCGCTTTCTTAAACCAGTCTCCTCTAACAAATTCCACGCATACTCTGAATCTGGCGCGTTAAGTAAAACTTTTTTTCCAAACTCCTCAAGCTTATGCACTACGTATGAGTTATTTTTTACATCATCCCAATTCGTACCCTCAACAATTCTTTTTATAATTTCTAAATCACCTTCTGCCTCATCCACT
>CALLAU010000012.1 GCA_938002015.1 uncultured Bdellovibrionales bacterium | reverse complement strand
TTAACACACAACTCACTGAAGCAACCGCACAGAAAAGCTGTGCTATAAACATGAGTCTATATTTTTTTAAATAGAAAACGACTCTTAATACAGAACTCATTTGTGAACATTGTCTAATTTAATGAAACTCCTGCGGTGATCAAGCACAGGAAAGGGAGTGGTCATTCCGCTAGCTTTTCAACCTTCATTTTAGATTGAATCGTAACGTTTATTTTATCTTGGACGATTGTTATATTTAAATTGTCTTTAAGCTTCTTCGCAAAAGTCTGAGCTTTTTTACTAGAGTTAAACTCTAACTTCCATTGAAAATCATTCTCAGACAATCGAATCCCATCCTTTTTCAAGCCTAGCTCTTCCACCTTAATTCCCACTATTACACTCGTCAGGAACCCCCCTAAACGATCAGAAAAACCGTCGAGTTGTGGCGGGGTGTATTCTTCTACCTTTTCAGTATAGAGCTGATGCTTAAGCAGTTGTTCCATTGCTTTTGGGGGAGCCTCAATTGCCTTCGTGTAGGGTTGATAGCGTTCGGTCTTATACAGCTCTTCAATGAAAGAGGCATTCCCTTGTAATAATTGTTCTTGAATTCGTTTATAAGGAACTGGTAATGTAGGAACTTTCTTAAACGAGGAGGCAAACTCAGACATTGGAAGCATTTTAAGCAATCCAATAGAGCCGTAAAATTGCGTAAAAGACTGGCGTAACCCAAGAATTAAAGAAAGGCGAGCTAAACGCTCATCGTAACTAGGACTTCCCTTATGTAGCGCTCCACTCATATCTAATTCTTGGTGAAAGAGAAGGTCGTAAGAGGCTATTGCAATCTGCCTTTGATTTTCTTTTTTAGTTAGATCTAGATCCTTAAGATAATAAATCATTTCGCCAGAGGGGTCTGCAATAGCTGCTGACCAACCTGCTATATAATTACTCACTAAGGGGAGTAAGGTCTCACTTTCAGGTAAATTAAACGCTTTCAGGAAAAATTTAAGTTTCTTTAGCCCCTCTTCTCCATTGAGATACTTTAAAAGCATTTCACTTCTCTTTAGAAAAAACTCTTCTTGATTGAGCTTTTTAAAAGTAACTTGCTTAAGTAATCTCACTCGTAGCAGGGAGCAAACTTGTTTAATGATCGTTCTGGGTGTTACGACCTCTAAAATGTTATGCTTATCTGGATGTAATTTCTCGATTTTAGCATCCTTGAGCGCATAGAGAAATTGAGCATAAGTACTATTCGAGGCTGGAGTCGTCCCTTGAACCCATAGCGTTCCTGTCACAACTAAAGGGTCTGTTAGGAATGGAAACTTTTTATTTCCTTTTTGACGAATATAAACCATTTCCTCCTTCATTGGTGACTCACAAAAATTACACCCATTTGAGGAAGGCATAAGCATGAATTCCTTAAGGTTTTCCAGGTTGTTGAAAGGGACCATATAGCCAACAACGGAAATTTTCTTCCCGCTTAGGGCCTTAATCTCATCCGCAACAACCGCTTCTAGCTCCTCTCCTGTTTCCTTATAGTAAACATCGCCTAGGCTATCTAGGGTCATCAGGGCAGGGGGCTCTTCTGCTAGACTTGGAAGAACTCCAAGGAAGAGCAAAATGAAAAAATATTTCATTTAATGGTTGTGCGTGGGATCATTACAGCTCGAAGCATCATGCTCCTCAGAGCAAGAACTCTTGTGAACATGGGGGACTCCTGCCGATTCCATAAGTTTAGCAACAATAGGATGGATACTTTTAGAAAGTGTATCCAGTTGCTCATGCTCAAGAGATTCCAGCTCGTTTAACTGCTCCGCTAAAGCGGTAAGATCTGTGAGTAGAACCTTTACTTGATCCTTATTTTTTGCATTCGCTGGAATCGAAGACGCAATCTGGGGAATGAGCGTCTTAGCTTCTCCTAGCAGCTCGGCTTGCTCGTCATGTTTATGTTCTTGGGTAGCGTGCTCTACCTTGATACTTAGTTCATCCAGTTGATTTAAACCTCTCCATTTTACCTCTTGTTTCTCATTACAAGAGCAAAAAAAGAGAGAGGCGACTAAAATTAAAACTTTTTTCATAAATTATATAAGAGAAATCTCTGTGCTGTGACTTATAGTGAAACTAAGGCCTTTAGAAAAGCATAAAGAAATCACGAAGCCCTTCTTTCTTTCCTTCTTTTTTTTGAGAAGACCCTTTAAAGTGCTCGGAACCCTATAATATTATCTTGAGTTTTATCTATCCCTGTTTTGAGAAGAAGCTCGTATAGCTCGGTTAAAAGCAACTTTCTCTTCTTTCGGTGTGGAATTTCTAATATAATTTCACGAGCAATATTGCCAATTTCACTGACTTTAGGTCCGTATTTGAGTTCTTTTTGGCTTAATATACGTGAGATAAAGCGTCGCGCTTGCCCTTGAGCCATTACCTTAGACAAAAGCACCTCGAACACGGCGGAAAACTCTTTCCATCGCTTAATTTGAGACAGATCAAGCTGGTCTTCATTATCCCGATCCGCTTTAGTGTGAGAGATTGTATTAAAAACCTCTAAGTCGAAGGTATTCGATGCTCTCATTACATTTTTATCAGTATTTTGCTCCTTAGGTAATCGTGGGAAATACATTTTATTAAGTTTCAAAAAAGCCGTTTCTACCTGAGAAATAGCAGACTCATCAAGAGGTTTATCCAGATAAAGCCTCTCCAATATTAGATTCTGATTTTTAAAGAACTGAGATCCTATCTCCAAATTCCTTCCTGACATCTCAAAAGAGAGCCAGTCATCACTCTGGATTAAGTCAGGTATCGACACCAAAAAATAGTTATTTTCTCCAATCTTTAGTAATACTACTTTCATCGCCGATCTTTCAGAAAGTATTTTGAGAGGGGGGAATATTTTTCATGCTGATTAATAAAACCAAATAAAGCGATAAAAATCAACAATAAAAAATACATTTTAGATAATTCAATCACCTTTTAGCTTAAAAGATAATTCTATTTCTTTTAAAGCTAATTCATTAAGCCCTTGGTTATCTAATTTTTGAAAAACATCTGCGCAAAACCCTTCAGCGAGAATTTGCTTTGCCTGTTTTGCTGGAATCCCTCTAGCCTGTAAATAGAAAATCTCTTCTTCACTAATCTGTGCGGAAGTAGAACCATGTGAGCACTTTACTTGGTCCGCATTGATTTCTAATCCAGGCATAGAATTAGCCTCCGCTGTATCACTCATCAATAAATTACGGCATGTTTGGTAAGCATCTGTATGATGTGCT
>CALLAU010000011.1 GCA_938002015.1 uncultured Bdellovibrionales bacterium | reverse complement strand
GGTTGGTGATAAAGCCAATCTTGTTTTGTGGACGGGCGATTTATTTGAACCTTATAATACGGTTCAGGCTTTATGGATAAATGGTAAAAGAGAGAGTCTTTCTAATCGTCAAAGAAAACTGGCTGAAAAGTATAAATAACTCTTAAAAATCAAAAGTGTTTAGATTGGTAGCATTTAACCTCTATTAACTGTATAATGACGTATGAGTTTTGTTCAGATTTGTACATGTGAAAGCATATTAGAAAAAGAGATGCTTTTATCAAAGCTTCGGGCAGCAGGAGTTGAGGCAGAGTGTCCTAATCGATCAATAAGCCGAAAGTATACGGACACAACAGTTGATTTATCCTTTGGTGGTTACTCGACAGTTATGGGTGGTTTTAAGATATATGTTAATGAAGCCCATGAAGAAGCTGCTAGAGATATACTACAAAAGTTTATTGCAGATCAAAAAGCCTCTGAGAAAGATTTTAAATCTGGTCGAACAGATTTATCTAGGTTTTACTTGTTCTCTGTTTTTAGTGTGTTCATTCCGATTTTAAGTCACCTACTTGGAGCTTATTTTTTATTCAAAGCTGTTAAAAATAGAGAGGTTGTTTTTAACATGCAGTTTTTTTTTAAAGCATTTCCCTTTATTTTCACTCTTTTAATTACTTTGGCTATTTTTTTAACTAGTTTTTAATTATAGCTGTGCAAATACTTTAAGAAGGCTTTAACTTGTTGCTTAATTTGTTAACTTTTAGAGGTTTTCTATTAGGAATTTGGTTTATTATTAAATACTGGTGTGTTATTACTTCTCCTTTAGGCTTTAGAAGTAATGGTGGGGGAATAACGTGACGTTTTCATTAAGAATTTTTGTATGTATTTTTTTTGTACTATCTTTTAATCAAGCCCATGCAAATACTTGTCGACTAAGTCTTGATGACATCGACCAGGCAGAAAACACATTAAGTTTAAAAGTTGTAGATTCAAAAAAAATAACTATGATAGCTTCACTACTTTTAAAAAATAAATGCATTAGAGAAAGCTTGGTTTCAAAAAATTATGATTTTGGTGATATATATGCTGTAGCTGAAGACATATATTTAGAGATCCTTGAAAGTGGTGATACTTTTGAAGCTGTTTTGTATCGATACTTAAGTCGTTTATAGTTTATGTATTAACCCTTAGAGTTTAGCTTTAAAGACCTTCATCAATATGATGTTTAAAGTTAAATTCTCTAGCTGGGATAAGGGCTTTTCTAATATCCATAAACCAGTGTCTTTTTTTACTATCCCATCTAAAGCCAGCTCTTCTAGGCTTATCTCTTTCTTCATAACCCACATGAGCTATGACTTGAACCATAGGAGATTTTGCGACTTCTTCAACAATTCCAAAGTCATATGAAGAAAAAATCTTTAAAGTTGTTAAAACATCAGTTAAAGCTCTATGTGGAAAAGGATTAATAAAGCCGTGCTCACAAGCTAGATAGCCAAGCTTTCTTGTGCCCATACCGTCAGGGTAGGGAAGGTCTGTTAAAGTATCAATCCACACTTTTTTTGGCATTTGCATTCCTGCATCATTATATGTTTTTCTTAAGAAAGGCTCATCAAAACCATTTCCATTATGAGCTACAACATAAGTAGCAGCCTCAAACATTTCATTAAGTTCTTCAAGACCTTCTTTTAAAGGGCGGCCCCACTTTTTAACTTCATCAGCTTTTAAGCCAACTAGGTTTTCAATGAATTCAGGTACCTCACCTTTAAAGTCTTTATTAAAAAATGAGAGGAGCTTAACAGGCCTTTTTTCTTTAACATTCCAAAGAACAGCGCCAACTTCTAAAACATCGCATGTTTCTTTATCTAAGCCAGATGTTTCTAAATCGAGTCCTAATACAAGCATGGTTTCTTACCCCTATTTTAATATACAATACAGTTTGAAGTACTAAAGTTTTTTTAGAGGAAAGTCATGTAGATCTACTTATAAAGATAAAAAATGCTTTTAAACCTCTTCATTTTGAGTAGATAGCCTTATATGCTCGGTATATAGACTGTTATTATAATATTTTTATAAGCATTAATGGATTGGCTGCAGTTAACAGTTTTTTATGAGATACGAGTAGAGGTCAGATATTAATCTGATAGAGGATTTTAAGGGGGGATTAATGTTTAAGGGGTGTCTTTTATTTATACTATTTTTTTTCTTCTCTATAAATATTTTTGCAAGCAATAATGCATTTTTTCCACATAATTTATTAGTTAAGAATTTTGAAGACACTAAGCTTCCTAAAAATATAAGTAAGAATTTAATTGTTTCTTTTGTAAAAGCAGCTCAGAAATTAAAAGATATAGGCTACGTTGAACTAGGTGATTACACAGACTTTATGCATGGACATGTTCTTTTTCGTTTTAATGAAGGTGCAGTAAAGGCAGAGTTAAAAGAAAGGCTTGAGGATACAGACCATAATTCGTTTATTTGGGAAGACCTTGAAGCTGTGGCTATTTTATTTCACACGCAAGAGTATGACAATTTTCGAGAAGGCAGAGTTTTTAAGGGAAAGTATGGGAATCTTGATAGATTAAATAGAAATTGGATTTATTTTATTAAAGATAACTCTTATGGAAAAAGTGGGGACATAATTGATGCAAACCTAGTCAATACTCTTTCAGCAAGTAATAAGAAAAGGTATAGAACAGTCTATGCTTATAAAATTGATGAAAGCCTCTATAATGCTAATTTTTCTCAGATGTCGCGCTCATTTTATTTTTTTAATGTAGAGTGT
>CALLAU010000010.1 GCA_938002015.1 uncultured Bdellovibrionales bacterium | reverse complement strand
ATGAGATGATAGTAAAGAGCCTGCGGTCATTAAAGATACCAGTTTGTCTTTTTTTTGCATTCTTTCAAAAAAGTCATAAGAACCCTCAACTGTTCCATAGGCTTTATGTACAAGCTTTAAACCATAAAGGTCAGCATCAGATTCTTGAGATCTTGAAAATGAAGTAGAGGCCAGGTCCCCGGATAATTTAAGTATAGAGTCTCCTCCACCAAAAGTAGATGAGATAAACCTCATCAAGAATTTTTCATATAAGGACTTTAAAGGGTGTCTATGCTTAATGTGACCAAGCTCATGGCCTATAACAAAAGCTAGGGCAATTTCTGAATCAGAGTTATTTATTAAAGAACTTGTTACAAGAACTCTTTTATCTATTGTAGCAAAAGCGTTTTCTTGGGTATTTGAAATAGATGAAATACTGTGAATCTTAAGATCAGGATCTGCAGCTTGAAACTTTGCTAAGATTTTATTTAGCTTTTTAGAACTACGACCTTTTTTTATCATGGGGTGTTTTGAAAAAGCGTTCCCAATCCTTGTTTCAATTTTTGATGGGGTTATTGCAACTAAAACACCTGGAATAAACCTTGAGATAGCTAAAAAGCAAATAAGAATTATAGCCAGCATGATAAGGCCGTTTCTTAAAGTTTTCATACCCCCTAGATCAGAATTATTTATCTCATCTGGTGGAGGGGGCTTAGGAACATAATCAGAGCTCATCTTAAAGCAGTTCCATAGGCAACGACTTCAACAGCTCCACCTCTTTGTTGAGCGTTATTAGTTCCAATAGTACTTGTTTCAATTCTTACATTAACAAGTTCTTTTGCGCCCCAGTCTTGAGCGCTAAGTCTTAGTCTCACAAGTGCTTCTCTTCTTGCACGATCAAGAAGAGTTTCATAGACAGTTATTCTGCCTCCAAAAAGGCCTAGAATGTTGCCAAAGAATGCTTTAAAAGCATCTTGAGCAATTACAACAGAACCTGTTAAAAGCTTTCCATCTTGAAAGTTGTTAAACTTTTCTTTTTTTCCATTAGAGCGCCAAGGCATGTTTGCAAGTTTAGTTTCAAGTTTTTTAAGTTTTTTAAAGTGGTTTTGTTCGGCTGCTTTTCCATAGAAAAAACCAAGCAGTATGACCACTATAGTTATTATTAAACCCAAAAAAAACCTACCTTACTCTAACAGCTGTACCGTAAGCAAAAATCTCAGAAGCTCCAGCAGTGATTGTAGATGTTGAAAATCTAATATTCACAATAGCATTAGCTCCGTAATGCTCAGCTTGAGCTACCATTCTTTCAACAGCCTCAGCTCGTGATTCATTTAAAAGCTCTGTATAAGCCTTTAATTCTCCGCCAAAGATGTTTTTAAGACCTGCCATAAAGTCTCTACCAGCATGTTTTGCTCTCACACTTGAGCCTTGAACTACTCCATATGTTTCTTCAATTTCTTTTCCAGCTACAGACTCAATATTTGTTAAAATCAATTTAAAAGCTCCTTTTTCATATTTCTTTTCTCTCTAATTGTTATAAAAAAGCGGGAGAAGGGCAATAAGCATTAATATAAGAAACTTAAAAAAAAGTGACTAAAAAGGGCACTTTGTTGATATATTAGCCGTATATCATCGTCTTTTTTTCGTTCTATTGAGTCAAGACAGGCCTATTTGCTGCAATTACTAAGAAAGAAGAGGCCGTATGACGAGATTAATTTGTTTTATTTATTTAAACTTAAAAAAAGTGGCGATTAAAAGAGCGGCTTTTTTGTTGATTATCTCATGTAGTTTTAAAGTAAGTGTTTCTAACGCACTAACCTGCAGCAGTATCTTAAGCCAAGAAGTTGAGCTTAAAGTAAATGATCTTATACCGTATACGCAAGTATTTATAATTAATAATCAAAGGGCTGTAAAAAACTTATCGTTTACTAAATGGTTTGATTTAAGTTTTGAGTATGACTCAAGTGGAGAAAGAACATCTTTAATTGGATTAACAAAAGATGGAGAAGTTTTTCATTTAGTTAAAGAAGGAGGTTCATGGTCTTCTTTTGCACGAAAACTAAGTGGAGAGTTTATTGTTAGAGATTTAAAAGTTACTAACAAGGGAAAGATCTTAGTAAGAGTTTTTGATCAAGATGAAGCCCATGTGTTTTCATCAAAGTATCTTTTTATAAAGCCTGAAGATCAGAGTCATCCTTTAGTTAAGATGCTAAAGTATTGGTTTGGGCCTCACTTAGATAAAGATGGTTTTGTGAGAATGGATTTTGATTATGAAGAAAGCGCAGAATGGTATTTAAATGAAAGAGTAAAAGAGCTTTCTTCTGATAATCTTGATGATTTTGATTCTGCTATACTAGATACGAAGTTACAGTAAGTCTAAAAATTAAAACCAACACCAACTAAACCAAGAATTGGGTCGCCTGAGTCATTTGTGCCAGAACTAACATTCCCAGCTGTTCCGCCAAATATCTCACTGTTCTCACCTGGAAAATCTGCTGCAGAGTAGAGAAGCTGAAAACTGATAAAAGCTTTCTTGTTATTAAATAAATATTCAACACCTGCGCCGATATCAAAACTTGCTGCAGATTCGCTAGCTCTGAAAGTTGAGTTAGCTGGACTGCCACCTTTTCTAGAGATTTGAGAGAAGCCACCTATGATATAGGGGTTAAATTGGGCGATATTTTTAGTCAGATTTTGAGTATTAATAAAGTATTTCCCGTGAAAACTTAAGGTATCAAGATCAAGATTTGCTCTTAAAGTGGCTTCACCAGGAACTGGAACAACAAGTGTATGGCTTCCTCTGTGGTAACTTACTTGAAAAGCAAATTGAAGATTAAAGTAGTACGTAAAAAACATTCCAAATACAGCTCCAGTATCTTGGTTTTTTCCCATGTTACCAGTAAAGGTTCTAAAACCACCCCAAGCTCCTGCACTAAGCATTCTTCCAAATTTAAAGAAATTTAAATCAGACTCTTCAGTACTTGCTTCTATGAACTCACTGTAATCAGCAAAGGGGTCAAAAGAATCATCATCTTCATCTGAGACATCTTGAGCAAAGGAAAGCGGGCAGAGGAAAAGAGCGAGAAATAAAGTTAAAATTAGCTTTTTAAACATCAGTTAATTATAAACAAGAAATCTTAAAACGAGAAATCTATTAGGTCTTTTGTCTCAGGTTGATACAAAAACTAGCGCCTTATCGTGAGTACAACTGTGTTTTTAACCTTTTCAACAGGTAATTTCACCTTACTCCCTAGACCTCTACTTTTTATGACACTGTCTTTAAAGCCCATATTATTAGTAAAATAGAACTTAACAGCATTTGCAATCTCATAGGATAAGACTTTGTTTTTTGCTTCAGGAAACTTTTTTGTAGTATGCCCCTCTACTGTTAGGCTTTTAAAATTATTTTGCTTTAAGTAATCACTTAAAATTTTAAGATTATTGATAGCTGATTTTGGGTAGAGCTCGTTATTTAAAATGCTGACGTTATTAATAAAGAAAACTTCAATTTTTGCCCTTGGCTCTGGGTTTTCTAGAACTCTCTTTGCTAAGGAAAGTGGAGTTTTGTCATATTGCACTTTTAAAATACAAGTAGCAGAAGATATAATGCCTAAAATTATTGCTGTTAAAGCAAGCTTTTTCAAAATAAGGTTACCTCGAAAGTTTTTCAGCTGATATAGGTTTAAGCTTAAAAAAAACTTATACCAAAGAGAGATTTTTTCATAAAGGGGTCTACCATGCAAAAGCTTTTAAAAAAAACAACTTTAGTCTTTAGTGTTTTGTTAAGTTTTTCTGTATCTTTAAGCGCTTGCCTTAAAAATAAAAAGGCAAAACAGATTGAAGAAGAAGGCGATAATTACATTTGGCTTGAAGAAGTTGAATCAAAAAAAGCTTTAGATTTTGTTAGTAAAGAGTCTACACAAACTAAGGAAGAGTTTGCAGAGAATAAAAATTTTAAAGAATCTAAAGCTAGAATTTTAAAAGCATTAGATTCAAAAGATAAGCTTCTTTATGTAAGCAGAAGAGGTGATTATGTCTATAACTTTTGGAGAGATGCTGAAAACATTAAAGGTGTATGGAGAAGAATGCTCTTTAGTGATTATAAGCTTAAAAAAAATAAATGGGAAGCGCTTATAAATTTTGATGATTTCGTGAAAACAGAAAAAAAGAACTGGGTGTTTAAGGGAGCAGAGTGCTTTCTAGAAGATTTTAATAAATGCCTTGTCTCGCTTTCTAATGGTGGAAAAGATGCGACAGAGAAAAGAGAGTTTGATTTAAAAAACAAAAAATTTGTTAAAAATGGTTTTTTTATTCCGGAATCTAAGGGCTCTAATGCTTGGATTGATAAAGACACGTTACTAATAAGCACTACAGTTAATAAAGAAGAGGTGACGGATTCAGGCTATCCATCTCACGTAAAGGTATTAAGAAGAGGTGATAAGTTAGAAAATGCTAAGCTTGTTGCTAAAACAGATAAAAAGAGCCTTGGTATCTGGTCTTATAGATCTGAGTCAGCTAAAGGCGAGTATTATTATTTTATAGAAGAGAGCTTTGATTTTTATACAAGTTCAGTCTCAATTTTTAAGAAAGGGGAGAAGCCTTTAAAAATCGAAGTTCCAAAAACTGCAAGCTTTAAAGCTCTATTTAAAGACATGCTTTTCTTTGAGGCAAAGAAAGATATGACAGTTGATGGCCTTAAGGTTATTAAAGGTTCTGTCTTTCATAAATCATTTAACAAAAAAAATAAGAGTTTCTCTAAGGCGACCTTATTTTTTAGTCCTTCAAAAGAAGAGGCTTTTAAATCCCTTTCTTTTAGTAAAGATTTTGTGATTCTTTCAACTCTTAAAAACGTTGTAAGTACAGTTTATTTCTTTGACTCAAAACTTAATAGGCTTTCAAAACCCTTAAGTCTTTTGAATGAGTTTAGTGGAAGTTTTTCAGTCAATGATACAAGCCTAGAGAACAATGAAATCATTATTTCTACTTCAGATTTTTTAAACCCGCCAAAGCTAAAGTTAGTAGATTTAAAACTAAATGAAACTCTAGTTCTTCAAGAAGAAAAAGCTTACTTTGATTCTAAAGACTATAAATGGGAGCAAAAGTTTGCAACGAGTGATGATGGAACAAAAATTCCCTTTTTCATTGTTATGCATAAAAGCACAAAGCCTGATTCTAAAAGGCCAACTATAATGTATGGCTATGGAGGTTTTCAGATCTCTTTAAATCCTTGGTATTTTAAAACTCAGGTTAGTGAGTGGGTTGAAAAAGACAGGGTTTATGTTGTAGCTAATATTAGAGGGGGTGGAGAGTACGGCCCATCATGGCATCAAGCTGCTCAAAAATTTAATAAAAGGAAGTCTTATGAGGATTTTGCTTCTGTAGCAAAAGAGCTTTTTAAATTAAAGATTACCTCACCAAAAAACCTTGGAATTATGGGAGGAAGTAATGGAGGGCTCTTAGTTGGGGCTTCTATGGTTCTTTACCCAAAACTCTACAATGCAGTTTTTTGTGCTGTTCCACTTCTTGATATGATGAGGTATCATAAACTGCCCCCGGGAGCTTCATGGATGGCTGAATACGGAGATCCAGAAGTAAAAGAAGAAAGAGAGTATATACTCACATATAGTCCGTACCAAAATATTAAAGAAGATACGAAGTACCCAGAAGCTTTGTTCTACACATCAACTTTTGATGACAGGGTTCAACCAGGGCATGCTAGAAAAATGTATGCTAAAATGAAAGATATGGGGCATAGAGTGCATTATTATGAAAACTCTGAAGGGGGTCATGCAGGCTCTGCTGATTTAAAGCAAAGAGCTTTTCAATCAGCCCTTTCATACTCTTACTTTAAGTCAAAAATTGATAATAAATAAAGAATAGTTTTTTGTATGCTAAGTTTAAAGAAAAAAACAGGATTTACGCTACTTATTTTGATTATAGCATTGCTTGGGGTGTTTTTTTTCTTTAAGGCAAAGCAAAGCGAAGTGTTAAAGATTAAAGAGGAAGAAAGTTTTAAGCCCATCCTAGAAATTGAAGATGTGGATTTAAATAGTTTTAAGGATAATAGAGTTACTAAAGAGGAAAGCGTTATAAATAAGAAGCTGAGTGGAGCAAAAGTAGAAACAGTTAATAAAGATAAGGGTATTGAGTTTAAAGAAGTTTCTATTAACTTTTTTGAAATTTTAAAAGATCAAGAAAGAGTAGAAAATGACTTAAAAAGCCCTTTTAATAAAACGTATAAGAAAGTTTATGAACTAGAGCTTTTTAAAGATAGTGAGGCGAGGATTAAGCTTAAACTGGGTGGTGATATAAAAGATGTTATATCAGTTTTACTCGTAGGTAGGGAGGGTGTTTTAAGCCCTTCTCATTTTAGTTTAAATAACGGGCAAGTGAATAAAAATTTTAAAACAGGTCAGGATTTGTTTAAGAATGACTGGGTGAAGCTTTCAAATGAAACAGGCTTACTTAGAGATGTAAGCTTTAGTGTAAAGGGGCGTAAAGAGTTGAATATGATTGAGGTCTATGTTCAAAAACTTAAGTAATTATTAAAGGGGGCTTTATGAATCGGGGGATTCTCTCATCAGTTTTAGTATTTTTTTGTACTCTACTTTTAATCAACTCTATTGGTTTTAAAACAGCTGAAGCTGCTGTTTGGCAAAGCAGTAGTGAGTGGAATGATGAGTGGGAAGCAAGGTATTCTAACTGGATTGCTTCAAGTGTTGGGCCTAATTTTTTTAAAGATTTAGGTAAACCTTTTAGCGGACTTAAGATCGATTGCGCTGATGCTCACTACGCTTTACTTGCTTATTTTTCTAGACTCCATGGTCTTCACTTAAAGATTAATAACGCTAAGACAACAAATGCTATGACAAGATATGATGACATAGTTGATGCTGATAAAAGGCTTGTTGCGTTTATTAATTATATGTCAGCTCACTTTGGTACTGAAGCACTTGCGCACAATGATACGATTCCTGTAGGAATTAGAAGTGTAAAGCCTGGTGATCTTTTTATGTATAAGGTTTCAAACAATGGAGCACATATCAGACACACCTATATTGTTAAAAACATCAATATAGATGGAACTTTTGATGTTCTTTATTCCACACAAGCTAGAAGAGATGCAGGGCTTCCATTAAACAGACATGAATCATATATGTTTAAAAAAGCTCCTTTTAATACAGGGGTTGATAAGTACCACTGGGGTTTTAGAAGACAGAAAAAATCAAGTTTAACTCACATTAGCCAAGAAGATCTTAGTGAGTCGGATTTTTCTCAATATAAACTTGCATTTGATCTTCTTAATAAGCTTGGTTCTACACAAGGACGTCTTAGTTTTTTTAGAGAAGTAAAGAAAGCTAATCAATCTATAAATGAATCTCCAAATAGAATTGCTGAGAGAAACTTTAAAAACGTGTGCCACTCTGTTCAAGATAGAGTTGGAGCTGTTCAATCAGGTGTTGATCACAACAATAAGCTTGGTGGTAAGTGTATGAACTATGGTGATTTTGATGCTTACTCTACTCCAAGTAGAGATAGTGGTATTATGGATGAATATAGAAACTATGCTGCAGATGTTAATGAAGTAAGTCATGAGAATTTAAATGACTATAACAAGAGTGTTTTTATCTCAATATTTAAAGAAGCTGATATTTCTTCAAGTGAGATTAAAAGTTTAGAGTCATCATGTCAGATTAAAACTTCTATTGGAGAAATGAACTTAGGAACCTTTAAAAGAGATCTTTTTGCCTTAAAAGTTTCTTATCACCCAAATGACAATATTTACAGAAGGTGGGGGCAAGAAAGTGGTTCAAAGACAAGGTGTGAAGAGTTTTACGGTTATCCAAATTAATTTAAAAACTGAGACTATGTAAATTGTAAAGAAAAATGACTCAAGTAAGAGAGAAGGCGACTTTTCTCTTTATTTTGTTTGTAAACGTGTTATCTCCTTATCTATAAGACAGGTATTTCATCTTAAAAGGCGGACTCTTTAATGGATTATAAATCATCAGGTGTAGATGTAGAAAAAGCAGATAAAATGGTAGATTGGATGAAATCTGATCTAAAAGAGCCAGGGGCTCAGGCTAATCGAGTGGTGTCTGGTATTGGTGGTTTTGCTGCCCTTTTTTCTGGAAAATTCCCTGAAATGAAGAATCCCCTTCTTGTTTCCTCAACCGATGGGGTTGGAACAAAGCTTATCATGGGTTTAGAGAATAACTCAGTCTCAGGTCTTGCTCAGGATTTAGTTGGAATGTGTGTAAATGATATGCTTTGTATTGGTGCTGAGCCTTTGTTTTTTCTAGATTATTTTGCAACCTCTAAGCTTGATGAAGATCAGCTTAAGAGTTTTTTTACAGGTCTTAAAAAAGCGTGTAATGAATCTGGAACGGCTCTAATTGGAGGAGAAACGGCAGAGCTTCCAGGGCTTTATCAAACGGGGCATTTTGACTGTGCTGGTTTTTCAGTTGGTGTTGTTGATGAAGAAAAAGCTTGGTCTCCTGAGAAAGTGGTTGAAGGTGATGTTTTTGTTGGAATCTCAAGCTCTGGTTTTCACTCAAATGGCTACTCTTTACTTAGAAAAGTTTTTGGCGATGATGGTGGTGAAATGAGTGAGGAACTTTTGAGCCCAACTAAGCTTTACTGGCCTTTAGTGAAAGCCTTAAAGGATGCAGGGCTTGATTCTGATATAAGAAGTGGTTGCCATATCACTGGTGGTGGAATGGATAATATCACCAGAGCTTTACCTAAAAACTTAGGTGTTGAAATTAAAGACTGGGAGCTTCCTAAGCTTTTTAAAGTCACTCAAGATAAAGGTAATATCACAAGAGAGAATATGCTCTTAACCTTTAACTGCGGTATGGGTTTTGGCTTTTTTATAGCTAAAGACTCTCTTAATAAGTTTAAAGAAGTTGTTGAAAATACTAAAGATTTTGATTTAGTTACAAGTGGTGAAGTGGTCTCTAGCTTTACTGGCTGGAAGATTGTTTAATTAAAGAGTTTCATTGTAGGTGTCACAAAAACTCGCTATTTTTATCTCAGGCTATGGCTCTAATTTAAAGTCAGTCTTGGACCATTTTCCAAACAGAAAGCCTTATATTTATGCAAATAAAGAATGCTCAGGTCTTTCATGGGCTAGAAGAAGGGGCTGTTTTACTCAAGTGCTTAGTCTTAAAAATGAGCAAAATTGGTCAGATTTAGCCCATGAGCTAAATGACTTAAAAATTAAAAGAGTGCTTCTTCTCGGTTTTATGAAAATAATACCAGCTCATTTCTTATCTGAGTTTAAAGGAGAAATAATCAACCTTCACCCAAGTCTCTTGCCATCTTATCCAGGTTTAAAATCAATAGAAAAAGCTTTTAATGATGGTGCTGATTTAGGGGCAAGCATTCATAAAGTAACTGAAGGCGTTGACGAGGGGCCAGTACTTTTACAGAGGAAAGCTTCGACTGAGACTGATTATAAAACATCTAAACAAAATGTTCATTTTGTCGAGCAAAGAATAGTTTGTAAGTATTTGAATCTTGTTAGTTTTTAACTCATATTTGTTGGCAAGGGCTCTGATTTCTGTTTTATTGTAGGCCTACATCAAGGCGGCTTTTAAGAATGAATCAAATTAATATTTTGTCCTTAGGTTGGAGATCTCATTGGCTTGCATGTGAGCTAGCTCTTAGAGGAGTTAGAGTCTCTTTATACGAAATTACAGATCATGCTGGTTGGTCACACCCTGAAGATATTGATGGTCCTTTTCCAGTAAACTTTGATTCTAAAATTCCAGATTCTTTTATACACCTTACACTTCCTGAAGGCTCAGCTATGAAAGTAGATGAGGGCTTTTCTCTTTCAACGCCTAAAGGTCTTTGCAGTTTTGCTCTTCCAAATAATAAAGCTGTTTTAAGTAACTGGAAAGAAAACTTTTCAGCTCTTGTTCCTCATGCTGATTCTTTTTGGGTTGATGATTTTTTAAAATCATTTTCAAGATCTAACTTTCAACAATCAGATAAATGGGCGTCAGATAATAATTTCTTTAATGTTAATGAAGAGCAGTTTGTAAGAACCTCGGATAGAACAACTTTTAAAGCTAGTATTGGAGCTTTAGAAGAAAGAGGAGTAGAGGTTATTTCAATTCAGGCTCATAACTTAGAACTCTTTTTAAATGAAATTAAAAAGAATCCGGCTGGCTGGATAGTGAGTTTAACAATTCCTGAGCTTAAAATTCTTACTCATAATGAAGTTCCAAAGCTAGATGAACTGCTTGGGTGGCATAGAAAAAGATTTTTCTTTAATTCAGACAAGTTAGATAGCTTACCACCTTGGTCAGTATGGGTAGATTCTCCCTTTAAGGCTTGGAAAGGTTTAAACCAAGTTATTATGATTAAAGGTGTTCAAGGGGATTTTGTAGACCTTTGGTCACTTGTCCCTGTTTATAATGATTTAAAGGTTAAGGAAGTTGAAGAAAGGCTGCATGTTTTCTTAAAAGAAATGTTTTCATATGTAAATTTTGAACCACAGCTGAGTACAAACTTAGAAGGTGCTTTAAATACGATGTTCCCTGTTACAACAAGTGATGCAAGCCTTCATGATAAAAACTTTGTCTGGAACTCTCCAAAAGAATGGGGTGGTTATAGGCTTAGTATGCAATATGAATTTCAATCACAATTAGTAGAAAGTATTTTAAATAAAAAGAAGTAAAAAAAAGAGAGAGAGACTCTGTAATACTTAAAATAAAGGAAACAACCTAAAATGATAGAAAGATACAGCTTACCTGAAATGTCTGAAGTCTGGTCTGAAACAAATAAGTGGGAAGCTTTAAGAAAAATTGAAGTTGCTGTTGCTCAAGCTCAAGCTGAAGAAGGACTTATACCAAAAGCAGCTGCAAAGAATATTTCTAAAGACTCAAAGTTTAGTATTAAAAGAATAAAAAAAATTGAAGAAAAAACTAAGCATGATGTTATAGCTTTTGTTTCTAATTTAGCGGAAAATGTTGGTGAAGATGGTAAGTACATACATTATGGGCTAACTTCCTCAGATGTTATCGACACGGGGCTTTCTCTTCAAATTGCTGATTCAAGGTGTGTTTTAAATGATAAGCTTGATGTTTTAGAAAGTGCGATAAAAAAACTCATTAAAGAACATAGCCTTACTCCTTGTGTTGGAAGAACTCATGGTATTCATGCTGAACCAACAACTTTTGGTTTTAAAATGGCAGGTTTTTTAGCTGAATTTAAAAGAAATAGAGAAAGACTCAATTTAGCTTTTGAAGATTGTAGAGTAGGGCAAGTAAGTGGAGCAGTTGGCACACACTCATTCTTACAGCCTAAGATTGAAAAAAGTGTTTGTGATAAGCTTGGTTTAAAACCAGAGACGATTGCTACACAGGTTATACCAAGAGATAGGCATGCCTACCTTATGCAAGCAGTGGCTTTAATGGGAGCCTTTATTGAAAGACTCTCTGTAGAGTTAAGGCACCTTCAAAGAACTGAAGTTTCTGAAGTAATAGAAGGTTTTTCTAAGGGCCAAAAAGGTTCAAGTGCAATGCCTCATAAGAAAAACCCGATTAGTGCAGAAAACCTTACAGGTGTAGCAAGACTTTTAAGAGCGTACTCATCTTCTGCAATTGAAAATGTAGCTTTATGGCATGAAAGAGATATTTCTCACTCAAGCGTAGAAAGAGTTATTTTTCCTGATGCCTTTATTCTGCTTCACTATGCTGTAAATAGAATGGCAAGAATTTTATCTAATTTGTATGTAGATGAGGAAAGAATGCAGCAAAACCTTGATCTTTTAAAAGGTCAGATTTTTTCTTCACACCTTCTTCTAGACTTAGTTGATGCTGGGGTTAAGAGAGAGGATGCCTATAAGTGGGTTCAGGGATGTGCACATAGTCTTAGCGGAGAGCAAACATATTTAGAGAGTGTGTTAGCTCATCCTGAAATTTCTAAAAGGCTTAGTGAAAAGTCTCTTAAGGAGCTTTTTTCAGGAAAGAGACATTTTAAGAATATCAAAAAAGGTATTAATAAAGTGATGCCAAAAGGTGAGAAAGTTTAAAGAGATATGGGTACTAAAATAGAAAAAAAAGAGTTTATATATGAGGGAAAAGCAAAAAGGCTTTATAAAACTAGTGATGAGAATAAAATCATTATTGAGTTTAAAGATGATTTAACAGCTTTTAATGCAGAAAAAAAAGGTTCATTTGAAGGAAAAGGCTTAGTTAACCTTCAAATTACAAATCTTATTTTTTCATACTTAAAACTTAAAGGTATTCCTTCTCACTGGATTGAGCAGATCAGCGATACCGAGGCTGTAGTTGAAAAAGTTGAAATCATACCTTTAGAGGTAGTTATAAGAAATAGAGCTGCCGGTTCAATAGTAAAAAGGCTTGGTTTTGAAGAAGGGCATGTTTTCTCAGAACCTGTATTTGAGGTTTTTTATAAAGATGATGCACTAGGGGATCCTCTTTTAACAAGAGAGCATGTTAGAATGTTAAAGCTTTGTAGTGATGAAGACTATGAAGTCTTAAGAGCTAAAGCTTTAGAGATATCAAAGCATCTTACAGACCTTTTTAAAGAAATAGATATAAGTTTAGTAGATTTTAAAATTGAATTTGGGAAAAACTCTCAAGGTGAAATAGTTCTTTCTGATGAAATCACTCCTGATAGTTGCAGACTTTGGGATATAGAGACTTTAGAAAAATTAGATAAAGACAGGTTTAGAAAAGACTTAGGCAAAGTAAAGGAAAGCTATGAACTTATCCTTTTAAAATTAAGGGAGCAGCTAAACTAATTAAGAAAATAAAAGATAGAAGATAGATAATACAAGATAAAGTAAAAAAAAAGATTAAGACAAAGAAAAGAGAGAAGAAAGTAATGACTAAATACGGAATTAAAGTACTCCCTAAAAAAGAAGTGTTAGACTCACAAGGTAGAGCTGTTCAATCTGTTCTAGAAAAAGCAGGGTTTTCATTAGATGATTGCCATATCGGAAAATACTTTGAAGTAAAAACTGATAAAGGCGAAGTGGAAATTAAAAAGATGGCTGAATATGTTCTTTTTAATCCTTTAATTGAAGAAATCACGATAGAGAGTTTATAAGTTTATGGCTAAAACAATAGGAGTCGTAAGGTTTTTAGGAACTAATTGCGATGAAGATATTTATAAAGCAGTAGAACAAGTAGGAGCTAAGGCCAAGTGGCTTTGGTATCAAGATTCTTTTAATGAAGCAGAGGTTGATGGAGTTGTAGTTCCTGGAGGTTTTTCATATGGAGACTATCTAAGGTGTGGAGCTTTAGCTGCAAAATCAACGGTGATGGACTCTGTTGAAGAGTTTGCAAAAAAAGGAAAGCCCGTATTAGGAATTTGTAACGGTTTTCAAGTTTTGTGTGAAAGAAAGCTCTTGCCAGGGGTTTTATTAAAGAATGATTCAGGTAAGTTTATTGACCAGTGGTCAGGTTTAACGCCAGTTTCAAAAGATTCGTTTTGGTCAATAAAAGCAGATGTAAAATTCCCAATAGCTCACGGGGAAGGAAAGTTCTTTATAGATTCAGAGAATTTAAAGTCTATAAGTGACAATGATCAAATTTGGTTAAAGTATTCTGATAATCCAAATGGATCGGTATCAGATATTGCAGGTGTTTTAAATAAAGAAAAAAATGTTGCAGGTCTTATGCCTCACCCAGAAAGAGCCATGCATGACTGGATGGGTGGTTCTGACGGCGTTTCTCTTTTAGAGAGGTTCTTATAATGGATAAAAATTTAGAAGAAAAATTAAAGTCTTACGGTCTTTCAGTTGAGGAATACGAAAAAGCAAAAGGAATAGTTGGAGGAGAATTAACACAGATTCACTGGGCTTTATTTTCTAGCCTTTGGAGTGAGCACTGTAGTTATAAAAGCTCTAAAATTCATCTTAAAAATCTTTATAATGACTCTAAGAAGCTTGTTTCAGAAGATGGTGAAAATGCAGGAGTTGTTGACCTTGGTGAAGGAGAGCGCGTTGCTTTTAAAATGGAGAGTCACAACCATCCAAGTTTTATTGAACCTTTTCAAGGTGCCGCAACGGGTGTTGGAGGGATTTTAAGAGATATCTTCACTATGGGAGCTAGACCAATTGCCTTAGCAAATTATCTTTGTTTTGGAGAAAAAGGATCAGATAGATTAGAGCAGCTTATTGAAGGTGTTGTTTCAGGTATTTCTTTTTATGGTAATTGTGTTGGAGTGGCAACTGTTACAGGGCAAACTGAATTTGATAAGTCCTATAATACGAATAACTTAGTGAACGCTTTTGCGCTTGGCTATTACGGTAAAGATGATGAGATCACTTCAAGTAAAGTAAAAACCCCAGGGCTTGATGTTGTTTATGTTGGAGCCAAAACAGGAAAAGATGGTGTTCACGGAGCCTCAATGGCAAGTGAGTCTTTTGATGAAGATTCAGAAAGTAAGAGGCCAACAATACAGATTGGTGATCCTTTTTATGAGAAATGTCTTATTGAGAGCTGCTTAGAGGTTTTAAGTAAGGGGCTTGTTGAATCTATGCAGGATATGGGTGCTGCAGGTCTTACGAGTTCAAGCTTTGAGATGTCTTTTGGTGGAGGAAGAGGTTTAGATATTGATCTTTCAAAAGTTCCACTTAGAGATTCAAGTATGGGTCCTGAAGAAATTCTTTTATCAGAAAGCCAAGAAAGAATGCTTCTTGTTTGTAAGCCTGAGAACCTAGAAGAGATTGTGTCCACATTTTCTAAATGGGGGCTTGATGCCGTAAAAATTGGTACTGTAAGAGAAGAAAAAGAAATAAAGCTTAAATGGAATAATGAGCTTATATGTGAAATTGATCCTGCTAAAATTGTAGATGGAGCCCCAAGATATGATAGGCCTTATAAAAAGATAGAGGCTGTTGATGTTGATTCAGCTCAAACCTCTGATTATGACCTTTCAACTGCCTTATCATCAACTCAAGGTTCAAGTAGAAAGTGGATTTATAAGCAATATGACCAAAGAGTTGGTGCAAGAACTCAAGCTGACTGTGACTCTCCTCTTGGAATTATTAGGCTTCCAGAATCAGGGCGTGAACTAGGAATGGTTTTAGGCTGTAGACCTGCTGTTATGAGAATAAATGCTAGACTTGGTGGTTTTGACTCGTTTTTAAGTCCAGCACTTCAGCTTCAGATTAAAGGTTTTACTCCTTGGGCAGTAACAGATTGTCTTAACTTTGGTAACCCACAAAAAGAACACATTATGGGTGAGTTTGTTTCAAGTTTAGAGGCGATGAGTGAGGCTTGTAGAGTTTATGAGGCGCCAATTATTAGTGGTAATGTAAGCTTTTATAATGAAACAGAGAATCAGAATATTACATCAACTCCAGCAACAGGTGTTGTGGGTTTAAAAGAGTCAAAAGACTTTAAAACTCCAGCTTCAGTTTTTCAAAAAACAGGATCAAAAATACTTATGTTCTCTTGTCAGCAAGTGATTTGGTCAGGTTATGGTGCTGAAGTTGTTGGTGATAAGACTTGGGTTAATGGAGAGCTTAACCCTGAGATGGTTAAAGATTTTGGAGATTCTATTTCAGAATTAGTTAAAGAAGGTAAAGTCCTCTCTTCTCGCTTAGTTTCAAAGTTTGGAATCAGTTATGCTCTATCAAAAATGGTTACAAGTGACATTGGTTTTGAATCAGAGCTTGATGGTGAAGGTTCAGAATTTTGGAACGAAGAAGAAATGTATCAAGTTCTTTTAGAAGTTGAAGAAAAAGATGTTAATGATTTTATGAAGAACCCTTACTTTAATACAGTACTTGGTGTTACAGAGTCTGATGGTTCGCTTCACTACGATAATAACTCATATACTTATGATCAGATCAATAAAGTAGCTCTTGAAGCTTGGGGAGATAATTTTGAAGGCTTGGAATGAAGAGTGTGCTGTTTTTGGAATTTGGGGTGATCCTGAAGCAAGTCGTATGACTTTCTTAGGTCTTTATGCTCAACAGCACAGAGGCCAAGAATCAGCTGGGATAGTATCTTTAAATGAGGGACATCATATTATTGATAAAGGTATGGGTTTAGTTGGAGACATCTTTAAAGAAAGAAACCTTCAAAGACTTAAGGGCAAGTCAGCAATAGGGCATGTAAGGTATTCAACAACAGGTAGAAACTTAGTTGAAAACGCTCAACCACTTACTGCCGAACTTCTAAATGGACCTATAGCAATGGCTCATAATGGAAATATTGTTAATGGAGATGTTTTAAGAGAAAAACTAAAAAAAGCAGGAGCCATCTTTCAAGGAACTACTGATACAGAGTGCCTTCTTCATTTTTTAGCTCAAGATAAAAGAAATGATTTAGGAGCTTGTTTAAAAGATGCAGCTCTTCAGCTAGAGGGCGCGTTTTCAATGGTTTTTATGAGCCATAAAGACATGTACATTATAAGAGATCCAAAAGGCTTTAGGCCATTAGTTTTAGGTAAGAGAAAGCATGAAGAAGGAGAAAGCTATGTAGTAGCTTCTGAGACTTGTGCTTTTGATTTAATAGGAGCTGAATTTATTAGAGAAGTTGAGCCTGGAGAGATTATTAAAATATCTGATGAAGGTATTGAATCTGAGAGATACGCTGAAAAGCCGGGAAAGTTATCTCAATGTGTTTTTGAGCATGTTTATTTTGCAAGACCTGATTCTGAAGTTTTTGGTAAGAATGTGTATACAACTAGAAAAAGTATGGGAAAAGTTTTAGCAAAAGAAAACGTTGTTGAAGCTGATGTTGTTATCCCAGTTCCTGATAGTGGTATACCTTCAGCTATAGGTTATAGTGAAGAAAGTAAGATTCCTTTTGAATTAGGTATTGTAAGAAATCATTATGTTGGAAGAACTTTCATTCAGCCATCTCAATCTATTAGAAGCTTTGGTGTAAAGATTAAGCTAAACCCTCAAAAAGCAATTTTAAAAGATAAGAGAGTTATTGTAATAGATGATTCTATTGTTAGAGGTACAACAAGTAAAAAAATTATTTCACTCTTAAGACAAGCTGGAGCAAAGGAAGTTCATTTTAGAGTAGCAAGCCCTCCAACTACCGGGCCATGTTACTACGGGGTTGATACGCCTAAAAAAGAGCAACTTATAGCAAGTCACCAAACAGTGGAGCAGATAAAAGATTTTATTGGAGCTGATTCTTTAGCTTATCTTTCACACGATGGTTTAAAGCACGCTGTAGTAGGGGATGAACCTGAATTTAATTTCTGCTCAGCATGTTTTACAGGGGATTACCCTACAGATACTTTTGAATCTTAAGTTTATTTACTCTTGTCTCAAAGTTTTCTAGCTCTGTTTATATGTGGCCTTTTGAATATATTTACCTGGAAGGGAATATTCGTTTATAAATATTTTCAGCTCGTCTTGATATGTTTGTATTCTCAGAATTGAGAAGGTTCTCAAGGTCTTTTCCTACAAAAGTGAGGTTCCAGGCGACATCATAAAGTAAGTCCCCGGCGTAACTCTCAAAACCAAGTTTAGATATTACAAATAGCCCAACAAGGTCCCCTTTATCAAAATCCCTTAGAACTACTATATCTCCAACTTGTCCCTTCTCCGCTTTGTGAATTATACCTGAAAATGTAAACTCATAGTCTGAATCAAATGACTTTGATAAGCGGGTTCTCATCAGAAAACCGCCATTTGGACTATGTCTTATATTTGAAATTTTAACGTCTCTTCGAAATGCGGGCTTAAGATAAACAGGGATCTCCCTTGAATATGAAAAATATAGGCGACTCCACCAAGTGTCAGATTGTTGATTTTGCTGGTTGGTGATGTCACTAAGTAGATCATTACAAGTTTGAGTTGCTAGGCAATCTATTGAAACCAGAAAAAACAGAAAAGAAAAAATAAAACGAATCATGTACTCTACCTCTTATTACGATTGATTAAATCAAATAGCTAAGCAGTGCTGTAACGGCACAAATCAATAATAAATAATACTAAGCAAAATATGTGCTCATTTAAACAATGCTGAGGATGAATATATCAATAGAAGAACAAATTAGAACTGTCTAACTGAGTGCAAAAATTGTCACCGCAAAACCTTAAAAAGCTCAATCTTTCCCTAGTCTTTTTTAAGAAGAATACAGTCAGGTTTATAAGAATATAAGTTCCAACATAATTATGGGTTAAGTGCTTCTTATTTATATTGAAAAAGGCACAAAATAAGTCCTTATAACTTGCAAATAAGAGTACTTTTTTGACTTTTCCTTGATGTTCTTAACAGCCTTCTATTTGATCAGATTTATACATTTAAATGGAGATTTTTTAGTTATGAATAAGGTTTTAGTAGTTCTTTTCTCTTCGTTATTTTTTTCAAGCCTGGCGCTAGCCAATAGCCAGTGTCAACTTCTCTTATCTTCTGCTGAGGGCGAACATATAAGTTCAGTTATGACTAGGGCAGGTCTTTTAGATGAAGTGATTAAAGGAGATCTTGAGTTTGCTCAAAGTTATCTTAAAAAACTTAAAGATGAGTCTAGTCTTCTTGAGGAAAGATCTAGAAGGACTCATGAGCTTGATAGGCTTATAAAAGAGAATAGAAAGCTCAGAGCTGCTAAAGGTGGCTACTCAAAAGTTTTAGATGCAAGGCGTGCAATGAAAGTCATTAGACTTAGAAATGCTTTAAGAGGTGGAGATTCAGCTAGAGTTTTTGATATAGTTGAAGATGTGATGTTAAAAACAGAGCAGATTTCAGTTGAATTAGGCCTTCTTCAAAGGCAAAGAGTACAGCTTTTAACTTTAAGAAAATCTTTAAATGGGTTTAGTAATTTTATTGCTAGAACAAATATGGATAATAAAATTTCTGAAATTCAAAGGAGTATAAAAACTAAGATAAAGATATATCATACTAATTATACTCTTTATAGAGCTTTTAGAGCTACATTTGAATGGCAGATTGAGAATGGATCAGACCTAGAAAAAGAAAGTGCTGAATATATTTTTTCTAAAGTAGGTTTAGCTAACAGTCTTGAGTTAGGTGATGTGAGTTTACTTGGTTTAGAGGAAAACAGCAGACCTAGTATTGATTTTATGAGAGCTGAGTATATGGCCGCTGATTTTGGAGATGGAACTCCAAGGTTTTTAAGTGGTGGTGTTCTTAAGCTTAAATTAGAAAATGAGAATTTAGAATTAAGAAAGTTAAAGTTTGTTAAGTTAAGACGAGTGGGTTTATTTAATACAGTAAATCTTTTGGCTCAAAGAATAAGGTTAAGTTTTGGAAAATCTGGGTCTTATATTGCAAAGTTTTTTGATTTTTTTGTCAGAGACCTTCAAAACCAAGAAGCACTTACTTCGCATTTTGCAGAGCTTGAAAGCATTAGACTTGTTAGAGACTCAAGAGAATTTGATAGGTTCTTAACCGTGATGACAAATTATAAGGAGTCTGGTGTTTTAAGAAGTTATGATTTTGATTTCTTAACAAGTTTTGCTAGAGCTAGTGAGTATGAAGCTCTTTGGCAAAGGATGATCTATACACTGGTTTTAAAACCCTTTAGAGCGACATCTTTGGTGGATAAACTTGATTCTTTAAGGTCTAGAATTGAGAGAAGAAAACTTAAGCTTGATCTTGTTAAAAGCCAACTTGAAACAGTAGAGGAAAGTAACTTTGCTACCTTAAGAAGTCAGGAAGCAGCTCATATTAAAAAAATTGAAGAACTAGAAGGAGAGATATCTGTTGTTTTAAAGGAAATAGATATTAAATTTAATAGTTTTCTAGGGCTAGACATAAATGAAGCGAGTGTTGTTGGTAGATACCCTGAAATTGTTGAATATAGGCATTATTTTGATTTAATGGTTAAAGCCAAAGAAAGAGCAAAGACGCTAGGATCTTTAAGCGTTGAGTTTTCTCCAGGTTCTGGAGGAAGATTAACAGCTTATGCGGCTGTTAATATAATTGTTCTTAGGCAGTTACTGATATGGACTGGTGGGATGGATGTTTTAGATGCTCAATCTCTTTACTGGTTCTCAACTGAAATTATAAGCTTAGAGGACTTCATCAGTTTGTTAACTCTAGAAAATGCAGCATCGGCAATAAAGTATGGTACGGATGCTGTAAAAGATACGACACATGATTTAGTTGAAAAAGTTAAAGTCGGCTTTGATATAACAGGAAGTAAGTAAGTGCCTGAAGTGATTTTAAGTGAAATTGAGTTTAATAGTTCAATTTTGGAATTGCGGCATAGGATTCTTCACCCTGGTGGACCAGAATCTCGTGTTTTATATGAGACTGATAAACTTAAGAGTGCAATACATTTAATTGTTGAAGATAAGCAGTCAAAAGAAGTCTTAGCCTGTGGTAGTCTTCTTCCAGAAGATGATGATGGTAGAATTTGTACAGATAAAAATCGTATCAGAGGTATGGCGGTAGCACTAAGTGCTCAGGGGCAAGGTTTTGGCAACAACATCTTAGATAAGATGATAGAATTAACTAAAGAAAACGGGATTGGTTACACTTGGTGTAACGCAAGAGAAGCAGTGCTGCCTTTTTATGAAAAAAGAGGTTTTAAAGTTGTGGGCAATGTTTTTGATGTCCCAGGTTCAGGCCCTCATTTTAAAATGATTAAAATATATTAAAAAACGAATTAAGTGTGTGAGTAAGTAAGAGGTGTTAATGATGAGTAATAAAAAGCAGATATTAGTATTTTTATTTCTTACTTTCTTTTTTTCAGGCTTAATTCAGCTAAAATTTGTAATTGATGGGGATTTTACTAAAAATGCAGGTCTTGTGTTCTTACTTATGTGGACTCCTGGTTTAAGTGGTTTACTTTGTTCGTGGGTTTTTGATCGAAGCTTTAAACCTATTGGGTTTAAAAAGCCATCACTTAAAGAGCTTGGTATTTCGTATGCTTTTCCTTTTTTAGCTGCAACACTAGTTTTCTTTCTTCTTCTTTTATTTAAAATAAATACATTTGGTATTAATGGACCTGTTTTTGAGCAAGTAAAATCATATCCAAAATTTTTAATAATCATGCTTTTAGTAGCTCCAACTTTTGGTGTTTTATCAGGGTTTTTATATGGAATAGGAGAGGAGATTGGCTGGAGAGGTTTCTTGCATACAAAGTTTATTGAAGAGGGTGTTTCATACCCTTATATTAAAATAGGCGCAATATGGGCTTTATGGCACTTTCCCCTTATATTTCTTGCAGGTTATTCTACATCTGAAAATAAAATTTTAAGTGCATTTTTATTTTCTATCATGGTTGTGACCCTTAGTGTTTTTATGGGGAAGCAAAGAGAAAGAACTGGTTCTGTATGGCTAGCTGGCCTTACTCATTCCGCACATAATACTTGGATACAGGCAATTTATCCTGGATTTTTAATTGCAGGCCCTTTAAATCAATACTTTGGTGGAGAGTTTGGTGTTTTCTTGGCTCTAACTTATGTAGTCTTTATTTTAGTGCTTTATCGAAAAAACTTTAAAGAGGCTTTTTTTAAATAATGGAGTTTTAAAGTAATGAAAAAAGATAAATCTTTCTGGGTTGAAAATAACAGTCCTAAATTTTTATATGAAGAGTTTATTAAAAAGGAAAATCCTGAAGCAACATTTTGGGATGTTTTTTTAGAATATGGACATGAAGAACGAAAAGGTACTGAGCCTGGTGTTGAGGAGTTTGATTATCCTCTTGTGGCCTTAGCTTTTTCTGACACTTTTTTTGGTTTAGATGATGCTGGTCACTTATCTTATGAAGAACAGGAGAAACAAGCGAATTTTCTTTTTGAAGATTATAAGAAAGAAATCTCTGAACTCATTGGTCTAGAACCTGATAAGAGTCTACAGCCAGAGCCTATAAAGACTGTAATTTTTGAAGATGATAAGAAATATGATGTTTTTGCTGATTATACAGATAAAATTCCTTTTTCATTTGATTTTGAAGGTGGTTTTTGTGCATGGGAAAGTGAAGGAAGAGTGCTTTTTATATCACTCACTCATGAAGATAAAGAGCTTCCTTATCAAATTTATATCGGTGGTCTTGATTTAAAAAAGTACTTAAGTATTTTAAACCCTTATAATGAAATGCTAAGAGCGCTGCAAAATTAACAGCTTATTTTAAGCTCCTAAAACATTCCTCTTATTATAAAACTTAATAGGCCGGTTGTTGAAAAAATAAACACACCCCAGCTGGTGTCAACAAGTGATAATATAAGAGGGTAGTCTTTTAGAATAGCTCTGTTAGTAAAATCATATGTACCAAAAGTTACTAAGCCAATCAGTCCTGCATTTAAAAGTACTGTTTGAATATTTACTCCAAGACCAGAGGTAAAAATAAAATATTCAAGAGAAAGTGCCATTAAAACATAAACAAAAGCAGCTGGTATAAGTCTTGGTTTAAAGGAGTTATTCTCTATAAGGGCGATTTTAACCATGTGTTTTTTAAAGAAGCTTCCTGCAAAAAGTCTCAGCCATATGCTGTCAATGATAAGAAAGAGAGTGAGGTTTAGGATAAGATAAATTATAAAGTGAAGCATAGTCTTTATACTTAAACAGATCTTTAAAAGGTTAAAGAGGCAGGTCTAGTCTTGCTTGATCGATGGACTTTCGTAAAGTCTATAGTAAAGTTAAAGAGGTTATGTTTTATGATATTTTTGAAAACTGGGATGTTTTATTTTTTATTTTAATCATAGGCTTAGAGTTTTGCTCGCCTTTTTTATCAAAAGAAAAAGAAAATGCCAGAAGACTTCTTACTAACTTTGGTCATGTTGTAGTCTCAAAAGTATTTATAATATTAATGCTTGGTTTGTTTGGTTTCACATTTAAGTACCTTGACCACGCAGTTTTAAGCAAAGGATTTATTTCAAGTCTTCCTATAAGTTTTTGCATTAAGGCTTTGATATCTTTTGTTATTTTGGATTTAGCAATTTATTGGCAGCATAGGCTTTCTCATAAGCTTTCTTTTTTATGGGCTTTTCATCAGGTGCATCATCAAGACAAAGCGCTAACGGTTTCAACAGCTCTAAGGTTTCACTTTGGTGAGATTTTTTACTCGCTTATTTATAAAACAGTTCTTCTTATTATCTTTGGAATACCTTTAAAGATATTTTTAGCTTTTGAAGCCTTTCTTTTTGCCTGTGCTGCTTTTAATCATGCAAATATTAAACTGCCTTTAAAGATAGAGAGTGTTTTAAGCTATGTTCTGGTCACTCCAAAGTTTCACAGAATTCACCATTCAGTTGTCTTAAATGAGCAACAATCTAACTACAGTTTTTCAGTTCCATGGTGGGATATGCTTTTTAAAACTTATACAGCTAAGAAAAGTGTAGTGTTGGTGGGGATTGAGAATGAGAAAGTTTTAAGCTTTTTAGAGCAAGTAAAAACTCCATATTTATATATAAAAAACATGAAGAAAGTAAAGTAAGTATATGAAAAGAATAGAGATTATAGCTCCTGCATCGAGTATTAAGATTGAAGATGTCAAAAAAACAAAGTCTTTTTTAAAAACCCAAGATTTTTTGTTTGGCTTTCCAAAGTTTGAAAAAAGCCTCATATGTTCAGCTTCTTATGATAAAAGGCTGTCTGATTTAAAAGCAGCGTTTAAAAACAAGGAGTCTGATTTTATATGGTGTTTAAGAGGAGGGTATGGGTCACATCAACTTCTTGATGGCATGTCTAGAAAAGACTATAAAATAGACAAAGTTTTAATGGGTTTTAGTGATATCACTTCTCTTCATTATTATATCAACCAAGTTTTAGAAAGAGCTTCAGTGCATGGACCTCATGCTAATAGTTTTATAAATGTTCATTCAAAGAAAGTACTTAAAGAGACTCTCGGATTTATTCATAAGCCTAAAGACTCAAGACCTGTCTTTAACGGGTTAAAAAGACTTAATAAAGTAGGACAAAAGCCTATCTCAGCAAAAGTTATTGGTGGAAATCTTGTAAGTCTGCAGGCTGTTATCGGTACAGATTATGATAAGGGCGTTAAAGGAAGGATTCTTTTTTTAGAAGAGATTGCCGAACCTGCATATAAAATAAATAGAATTTTAGAACATATGAAGCAGTCTGGTTTTTTAACTGGAGTTAGGGCAGTTGTTCTAGGTGGTTTTACTCATGAGAATAAAAAAGAGCTTTTAAAGATTAATGCCTATTTAAAAGATTGGGCAAAAGAGCAAAACTTCCCTGTACTTTCAGGTATGAGTGCAGGGCATATTAAAGAGAATAGACCTTTTTGGTTAGGTAAGAAAAGTCTTCTTACACTGGACCGAGCCCTGGACCAAAAGGTAAGTCTGCATAATAATGTCTAAGTGTCTTTAGAGTTAAAAAAACTTATTTATAAAAGCTTAGATAGTGAGCTTTTTAAAAATAAAGAGTTCTCTTTAAAAATAGGGGTTCTTTATAAGGGTGATTCTGTATTTAAAGCAAAATTTGGAAAAGACTACAAAAGATATGAGCTTGCCTCAATGACAAAAGCTATATTTGTTTCATCTATAGTTATTAATAAATATCCTGAAATCTTAAAAAAGAAAGTATCTGATGTAATCCCTTGGTTAGATTCTTCTGAAATAAAGGTTGAGCGACTTTTAACCCATACTTCAGGTTTGCCAGGTCATATTAAGATATATGAGAGTCTTAATGAGGAGCAGAGTGAGTTAGAAAAAAAAACTTACTTAAGAAATATTTTAAGAGCTGAGTTTAATAAGCTTAAGAGTAAAAAAACAGTAGACGTAATTTACTCAGATATCGGGTATTTACTATTAGGAGAGGTATTAGAGGCCTACTCTAAAAAACCACTTTCAAAACTATGGAGTGAGATTAAATCGGATCTAAATTACCCACTAAGTTTAGATTTTAATACTAGTAAAAAAATGACAGCCCCTACTGAAAAATGTGAGTGGAGGAAAAAACTTATTCAAGGTGAAGTTTTTGATCGAAACGCGTATATGCTTGGTGGTGTGCAGCCTCATACAGGTCTTTTTGGAAGTATAAGTGATATGCTAAAGTTTGGTGAGGTTTTAAGGTTAAACTATAAAAAGAAACAAAAATTTTACAGGAAGAAAGAAGATGGCTGGGCTGTTGGTTTTATGACTCCTTCAGGTAAGCTTTCAACAGCGGGAAGTTTATTTTCAAAAAAGTCTATTGGGCATTTAGGGTTTACAGGAACATCATTTTGGTTTGATCCAGACAAAGATCTTTTTGTTAGTATTTTGTCTAATAGAACTTTTCCTGATAGAAACAATGTGAGTTTTAATAAGTACAGACCTATTATTCATGATCTTATTTATAAATATTTTGTAATGAATAAAGTTTAGGTTTTTTAAATATTAAGTTTAGTAGAGGTAAATTAAAAAATGAGAGAAGCTTCATCAATATCAAATTTAAAACCGGGTGCTCATGTTCATCTTATGGGAATCTGTGGAACAGCAATGGGAAGCTTGGCTGGGATTTTACAAGAAAAAGGGTTTAAGGTTACAGGAAGTGATGAAAATGTTTATCCGCCAATGTCTACGCAGCTTGAAAAGCTTGGCATAAAGATCATGAAAGGGTTTCAAGCATCGAATCTTGATATAAAGCCAGACTTTGTTGTCGTAGGTAATGTGATGACTGCTAAAATGGATGAGACAAAAGCCTTAATGGAATCTGATTTAAAATTTTCATCACTGCCACAAGTTTTAGGAGAGCTTTTCTTAAAAGATAGAGAAAATGTAGTTTGCTCGGGTACTCATGGAAAGACTACTACTACTAGCATGATGACATGGGCTTTAGAATCTTTAGGCCAAGAGCCGGGTTATCTTATCGGTGGAGTTCCAGCTAATTTTTCATATTCTTTTTCAGGAAGAGATTCAAACTGGTTTGCTATTGAAGGGGATGAGTACGACACAGCTTTTTTTGATAAAGTTCCTAAGTTTAAACATTATTACCCTAAAAACACAGTGTTAACGAGTGTTGAGTTTGATCATATAGATATTTACGATGATTTAGAGCAAGTAAAAGATGCTTTTAGAATTTTACTAGAAAGAACTACTGATATGCTTGTGTATAATGGGGATGATGAAAATATACAGGACCTTTTAGCAGAGCAGAGATATGCATTTGAGAAAAGATCCTATGGAAAATCTAAAGACTGTTTTGCTCAAATTATTAAAGAAGAAGTAAATGAGAAAGGTACAGAAGTTCATATCTCTTTTAAGGGTGAAGACTTTCGTTTTTTTGGTAATTGGTACGGTACGTATAATACTATGAATTTTTTAGCTGTTCTTTGCACACTTGATTATAAAGGCTTTGAGGTAAGTGAAATTTTAAAATCAGCTGCAACCTTTAAAGGTGTGGCAAGAAGACAGCAGTGCTTAGTAGATAAAGAAAATATCAAAGTTTTTGAAGACTTTGCTCATCATCCGAGTGCAGTTAAGTTAACACTTGAAGCATTTAAAGCTCGTTTTCCTAAAGCTAATCTCATAGGTATTTTTGAGCCAAGATCGGCAACTTCAAGAAAATCGGTTTTTCAAAAAGACTATGTTAAAAGTTTTTTAAAAGCTGATTTAGCTATTATTGCTCCTGTTAAAAAGAAATCAGAAGAAGACACTTTTTCATCTAAGGTTCTAGTTGATGATATTAACTCAGCTGGCGGTAGCGCAAAAACAACTGATCAGACTTTAAACATCCCAAACCTAGTTGCATCAAATTTAAGTGGTAATGATGTTGTTATTTTTATGTCTAATGGTGGTTTTGAAGGTGTTCACTTAGATTTTGCTGCAAAATTTAAATAATTACTAAAAAAATATGCATTCCTTTTAAGCCGCAGCAAGATTTGCTATAAATGCATTCATATTTTTGTTATGATTATATTTTAAAACTTCGCCTTATCTGTACATACTTTAACCTTTTAGCTACTTCTTATTTATACTTTATAAGGAGGAGTTTTAATGAAATCATTAACATTATTTTTTTTAGTAGCACTCACATGCCCATTTGCCATTGCGACCAAAGCCGTTCCAGTAACGCCTATAGCAACAGAAGTTTATGTTGATTGTATGTTAGAATCAAAAGCCTTAGTTGTTGAGGATTATTCATTTGAGGTTTGTGATAGGCTGCCAGAAAGCCGTGAGTGTGAAATCACAAAAAGGTCATGTGCACTTACTAGAGCAATTGTAAAAGGGGATAAAACTATTGCTTATAAGTTTATGTGCTACCCTCCTGCTAGTGGATTTTTACCTCAGATTTTATACCGAGTTAATATAGAAAAATTTGACGGTCAAAGCTGTGATTTAGAAATGAAGGTTCTTGAGAGTTGGGATGATTAAGAGTTTATAAGCTTAGATTCTGTAGCTAGACTATATTATTGCTATAAAACTCTCACGTGATTAAACTTAGCATGTGGGAGTTTTTTTATGAAGAAAGAAGATGTTAGAAAATTAGTTGTTAGTAAACTCAAGCAAGATGAAGATCTAATAGGTTACTTTCTAGCCACTAAAATCCCATCTTTTTGGTGGTACTTTGTTATTGGACCGTTATTATTTTTAGGTGTGAGGCATTACTACATAGGTTTAACAAAATCAGGTATTCACTTTCATAAGCTTACTTTTTGGGGAAAGCCAGGGTCTTATGAGTTTTTTAAAAACGAAGAAATCATAAGCGTTGAAATAAAGAAGACAATTCTTAAAGTTCAGATCCCATTAAAGTTCACTTTTTCAAATAAAAGGACTTTAAAAATTAAGGCACAGAGAAAAGGAGTTGCTAAAATTCCTAAAATCAGTGACACCGAATTAGAACACTTAAAGACACTAAACTCTATATGATATTGCTTTTTGGAGTTTTTCTTATATTCAATTTGCTTTTGGTACTACTTAAGCCTGAGCCTGAGAACCTCAAAGCAGAGCCTTTATCATACTCTAAACATGTATTAAGTGTTTTAGGATCTTTAATAGTTGGAAATCTGGTGCTTGCAATTTTCGCGTTGCAGGTAGAAGAGCCTTTTCCTGATAATATACTTTTCTGGTTTTTTATAGCCCCGTTTCTTCATGGAAGCCTTCTTCATTTGATTTCTAATATAGGGTTTATAGGTATACTTAGTCTTTATGAAAAGAGAGTCGGTATAAAAAGATATTTAGTTATTTTTATTATATCACTTCTTTTTTCATCACTCTCATCTTTCTTATACGAAGGTGGCTCAATTGGTATATCTGGTGGTGTATTCGGTTTAGGTGCTGCATATTTTATTGATGAAGTAAATTACACTAAAAAATCATTTATAATAAACGTCTTATTCTTTATTTTTTTAGTAGCTATCCTCTCACTTGAAGAACACATAAGATACTCAAGTCATACAAACATGCAGGTAGATCATTTTGGACATATGTTAGGTGCAGTGGCTTCAATTTGTTTTGTTAAATTTTTCCCTATCAAGCAGAAGGTCCAATAGTAGCTTATATTAGTGAAAGTTGATTGTTTTTCTTTAAATCAATTTCAGGCAAGCTGTTCTGAGATTCTTTAAAAACAGTTTTTTGAAAATATTTAATGGTATCGATACAGTATTGCTCATCAGAGTGGTGATGAAAAAAATAAACCTTACTAAGATATTTTGAGTTTTTAAGTATGCCAATCCATTCATTTAAGCGTTCATAGTCTAAGGGGCAGTTATTATGACCTTTAAATCTGATAAATGCTCTGTTAGTAGTAAAAATCATAGGTAAAACATCTCTTCTTCCAGGAGTATCTGTTAAAACTAAACCTATGTTCTTTTTATTTAAGTATTCACAAAGCCTTAGAAGCTGAGCTTTGTTTGTAAACCAGTCTGCATGCCTAAGCTCAATAGAGAATTTAAAATTTTCTGGTAATGACTCTAAAAGATCAAACACATATTTTTTTTCATGAGGACTAATGTAGGGTGAAAACTGTAAGAAGCTTTCTTCTAACTTTTCTCCAAAGTTATTTAATGAGTCAAAGTATAAGTCTAAGAGATGATGTGGCAGTTTGTCATAGGGTCTAAAACAAAGATCTTTTGGAGCTTTAGGAAAAAATTTAAAATAGTCAGGTGTAAAAGATTTCCATTTTTTAATCTGTTCTTGTGTGGGAATATTATAGTAAGAAGAATTAAGTTCAATTGAATTAAAAGATCTTGAGTAAACCTCAAGTTCATGACGGTCACTTTTTTGTTTGGTGAGTCTTTTTAAAAGACCTTTGTGTGACCATATAGGACATCCTAAATACCAGTCTTTTTTGGGAGGTGCTATGAGTTGAGATAAGAAACGGGGTTCTTGTAAGGTGAAGTCAACACTAGAAATATCATGAAGGTCCCCAAAGTCCATGGAGTATTTGTAGCATTTATATGTTTTCTATCAAGTAAAAGAGCTCTAAATGAAAATGAGACTTAAATGATAAGCATTTAGCTTGTGAAAACTGCCTAAAATTTACCTCCTTTAAAAATAAGTATACCATTAAGTTTAAATGGATGACTCAAGAAAAAAATTGATAATTTTGTTAAGAAAGCCTTAAAGTGGTAAAGAATTAATTTTTATTTAAAGTATCTAGGTAGATAAAATGCTATCTTTATTTGTGGTCACAGAAGAGCGGTCAGAGAGTGAGGAGCGTTCTAGAATAAATTGTTGAAAGAGAGAAGTATGAAAAAAAAATATATTTCTAAGAAAGAACAAAGTAATTACGAAAAAAGGGCATGGACAAGAATTATAAACTGCTTAAGTGGCTTTAAATCAGTCAATCTTGTCGGGACTATAAACGATAAAAAACAAACTAATTTATCTGTTATAAGCTCTTGTTTTCACGTTGGGGCTAATCCACCTTTAATGGGTTTTATTTTAAGGCCTCATTCAAGTAGCTCGCCAAGGCATACATTTATAAATATAAAAGAGATGAAGGTGTTTACCATTAATCATTTTAATAAAGATATTTATAAAAAGGGACATCAAGCAAGTGCTAGGTACCCATATGAAGTTTCAGAGTTTGATGAAGTAGGTTTAGGCAAAGAGTTTAAAGATGGATTTCTTGCTCCTTATGTAGAAGAAAGTAACATTCAAATTGGTCTTAAGTTAATCGAAATTATGGACATATCATATAATAAAACACATATGGTATTAGGTGAGATAGAGCATATCTATATTCCAACAGACTCATTAAAAGAAGATGGCTTTATTGATATAGAGCATGCAGGAACCTTGTCTTTATCAGGTTTAGACTCATATCACGAAACTAGTCGTCTTAGCCGTTTAAGCTATGCAAAGCCAAATAAAAAACTAACTGAAATTGATTAAGGTAACTTAATTAATTTTTTCTATCACGAAAGGTGCAGTGTATTTAGCCGGCAGCTTTTTTAAGCTATTATTTCCAGCCTTTTGTTGATCCGTCCATGCGTTGTCTTGAACATTTAAACCGTTCAACTTCAGGATTTCTTATTTTTCTGTGCTTAAGAGAGCCTTGGGTGTTAGCTCTTTTTCTCCAGCGCTTGTAATCTTTCTCATTTAACTGAGTTCTCATAAAGCGTTCAATATCATTTACTGAAATTTGAAACTGTTTTGATATGTCATCAAAAGCACTCCGGTCTTCCCATGCCATTTGAACTATGCGTTCTTTGTTCTCAGGGTTTATTCTTTCCCAGGACTCTTTTTTTTGGCTCGAAATACCCATACGTATTTTATAGCACACTTTGAATAAAGGGACTAAAAAAGTCTTTAGTTGAGACTCCTTGCTGGCTAGGAATTTACAGCTTTTAAGTAAAACCCCTGTGTTTATAAAGATGGAATAAGTCTTGCTTTAATTTAGAGAATGGAGGCTTTTTAGCTATGAAATCGATTGTAATTTACTTATTGGGGCTTATTTTTGTCACTTGTGTCGTATCCTGCAGTGATGATGATAATTCAGTAAAAAAAGCTGATCTTTATGATATTTCAGGCACTTATAATGTGAACAACAAAGATGTAAGTCGTGTAAATATATTAGAAGTTAGACACTCTAATGATCTTAAAAACGTAAGCATGAGATTGGCAAGAGAAGGCCTTTCTGTTGAAGAAGGGGTTTTCTTTAATAATAAGAATTTATATCACTGGGCAGATACTACTCTTGGTAGAGTGTTAAACCTTGGAGGTGATAGTTTTGCTTTTGCTCAAGAAGATCAACAAAACACTATTCAAGGTGATAATGCTGTTTTAAGCGTTTGTTCAAAAGAGTTTCAGTCTCCAAGACCTCGTTTTGCTTTTATATATTGTGTTGAAGCAAGAAGAGCTTTTAATAAAGATCATTTAAGTGGAGACCTTGTCCTGCATGTTTTAAAAGATGGAGATGAGTTTAAAACTATTAACACTCAAATTGAAGCATATACGAATACAAGGTGGTCAGAGCAGTATTTAGGACAGTGGAGAGGTGAACTTGAAATATTTAACTCAGAGAAGCAAAGGTTAAATATTTCAACAGGTGACTCTTTTGATTATGATATACTAACTCGTTTTGGTAGTTACTGGGTTCAGCCTGATGATATTAACCGTGTTATTATATATAAAGGAGAGAGGTTTATCCTGCATCCAGATGAGCCTGCTATTTTAGATTTAGAAAGAAATACTAATCCATATATTAACTTTAGATTCTGGAGTGAGGAAGCTGGTGAAAGAAGAATTCAGTTTAATGGCCACTTTAAAGGAGCTAATAGATTAGAGGGAAATATTACTTTTTATAGAGGTAGAGGTAAGAAACTAAGAACCCTAGGTACTTATGTTATGGTAAAAAGATAGGAACTGAGCATTAAATTTTGAAGAATTTATTTTTCCTCTTCCTTTTAGCCAGTTCTTTTAAGACTCATGCAAATCAATGTGTAGAAGTCCTTAGTTTTTCAATAAGTGAAAAGAAGCCTCTAACAAACTTGAGAGTTCATGATGAAAGAGTTTTTGTTGATGCCGGTTTTGCAATAACTGGCGCTGGTAAAGGAGATCATTCCATAGATCAGGTTTTAACAAACCTTCAGATAACAGACCGGGATTTAATGATCTGGCGTAATTTAGGAAAGAAGGTTTTATCTGTTGCTGAGGGAGAGAGTCCATTTGTTCCTTATTTAGTTAAACAAGGCATAAGCACTAAAGGGTTAGATCTTTGGTATTCTAGTGATACTGCGCTTCCTCAGGGTGTCCTTGGAGATAGAATGAGAGATTATAGAGAGGAGAATCAAAACTATTTAGTTGAGGGCAGTGCCTTTAATATGCCTTTTCCTGATGAGTCTTTTGATTTTGTGATAACTCACTTTTTAATGAATAACCTAGAAGAGGTGGAGATTCAGCATGTGATAAATGAGGTTATAAGAGTTACGACTAGAGGGGGTGTTTCAATACATTTTCCTTTTAGCTGGGGGCAGTTTCAAAGCTTGATGGCTTACTTGGCTCACAATCATATTGATGAGGCTAAGAATTTTAGATTAACTCCTGAATGGGCTTTGATATATGAAAAAGAGTGAAAGCGAGGCAAGGGCACCTAAAGCTTAAAAATAAGGCAAAAGTCAAGTTTTCTATACGATTTTTGTTTTATTTTGAGACATTTAAAGATTCTGCTTTTCTAAAGTAGGAAGACTAGGAGATAATAGATATATGTTAAAAGCGAGTACAATATTAATCACTTTTATACTTTCTTTAAGTTTAAGTAGTTTTGCTGAAACTGAGAGGCTTCCTGCTTCAATGAGCTCAAACCCAGAGCAAATCAGAGCTGAGATTAGTAGACTCAGAGCTGATGCTGTAGGCAAGAATGGAAAGCCTAATCCAAAAGTTATAAATGATATTAGTAAGCTTGAGAATAAATTAAGCGAGTTAAAATTTAAAGAGGGTCGCTCCAACCGTTGACCCTTATTAGCATAGGCAGATATCGTTCTTCTCAGTAATCAAAGGGGAGAAGTTTAAGGATGCCTGAGCAGGAAGTTAAGAACAGTTTAAAGAAAACTGAAAAACCAAAGATTAAAGAAACCCCTCTAGTAAAACAGTACAATTCAATTAAGGTAAAGCATCCAAACAGATTACTCTTATTTAGAATGGGAGACTTTTTTGAGCTCTTTGGTAAAGACGCTGAAACAGCAGCTCCTGTACTTGATATTGCTCTTACAAAAAGAAACAAAAAAGATGAGAACTCTGATTATATGTGTGGTTTTCCACATCATGCTATGGAAGCCCATGTAAACAAGTTATTAAAGTCAGGCTTTTCTGTAGCCATATGTGATCAAGTGGAAGATCCTAAAGAAGCTAAAGGCTTAGTTAAAAGAGAAGTTGTGATGATGCTATCTCCAGGTGTGGTTTTTAACCCGGATAGTTTAGATGCTGAAACCTCGCATTTCGTTTTTGCCTTTAATGAAAGTCAGGCTTGTTGGTATGAGCCTTCTACTGGACGTGCGTATTATAAAGGTGTGGCAAGTAGAGAAGACTTAAGTTTTTTATTAAGGCAGATAAAACCGGCAGAGGTTTTATACATAGACGATTTGGATAAAGAGGGCCTGCTTTATTTTGAAAACAGATTTACTAAATATGAAGGTCAAAGTGGTTTATCTCCAAAAGAGATGCTTTTAGACTTTGTTAAAAAAATGCAAGGCAGTGAGGCCTTGTTTTCATTTTTAGGATGGACAGAGTTTTCTGATAAAAACAGAGTAAACTTATCAAAAAACTTTTTTAACCACTTAGAAGTGTTTGAATCTAATGAGAAAGAAAGTAGTGCTAAATCATTAGTAGATTCTATTAAAAGAACAAAAACTCCAGGAGGAACAAGACTTTTAAAAGAATGGCTTATGGCTCCTACAAGAAGTAAACAAGTACTTGAAGAAAGGCTTTTAAGTATTGAAAAGTGGACAAAAGATTTTGAGTATTTAAAGTTTTTTAGAGACGGTTTAAGTAATGTAGGTGATTTAGAAAGACGAATATCTAGAGCAGGGCATTCTTTAGGAAATCCAACTGATCTTTTAAGGCTAAAGCGAGCTCTTCAGTCTGTGATTTATTCATATAGCCGCGAAGAAAGTGAGTGGTTAAGCTCTGCTAAAGGTTTAGCGGACCTTATTGAGGGGTCAATTGAAGAGGACTTTCATGCCCAGTGGGCCTCAAAAGGTGGTTATATTAAAAAAGGCTATAATGCCAAAATGGATAAGCTCATCTCATCAGCGACAGGTTCAAGAGAGGAAGTTGCTGCTTTAGAAGAAAGAGAGAAGATAAAAACTAAAATTCCAAGTTTAAAGGTAAGATATAATAATGTTTTTGGCTTCTACATTGAAGTCACAAAAGTGCACTCGTCAAAAGTTCCGTCTTATTACATGAGGAAGCAAACACTCACAAATGCAGAAAGGTATACAACTGAAGAGCTCTCTAAAATTGAAGAAAAAGTATTATCGGCACAGACTAAGAGAATTTCTTTAGAAAAAGAACTTTTTAATGATATTAAAAATAAGATAAAATCTTTGGTAAAAGAATTAAAGATGATTTCTGAAAAAGTGAGTAGAGATGATATTTATTCTGCCTGGGCTTTTTTAAGTATTGAAAAGGGTTATACAAAGCCAAGCTTTGTTAATGAGATGAGGCTTAACCTTACGGGGAGCTTTCACCCTGTAGTCAGTGATGACCTAAAAACATTTGTTTCTAACGATATTATTCTTGATGAAAAAGACTGTCTTTTAATTACAGGTCCTAATATGGCAGGTAAGAGTACTGTGATGAGGCAAGTAGTGATCTCATCTTACTTAGCTCTTTGTGGCTTTTATGTTCCTGCAAAATCAGCTCAGATCCCTTTTTATGATGGTCTCTATACTAGAATCGGAGCTTCAGATCTTCTTTCTAGAGGCCTTTCAACTTTTATGGTGGAGATGAAGGAGACTGCAGAAATTTTAGATGAGGCAAGCTCTAAGAGCCTCTTAATACTTGATGAAATAGGAAGAGGAACAAGTAGTAAAGACGGTATGGCTTTAGCCAAAAGTATTTTAGAGTTTATTGTAACCAAGAAAGGGGCTCATACTTTTTTTGCTACTCATTATCATGAGCTTAAAGAACTTGAGTTTCATGGTGTTAGAAACGTTCACATGGGTTATTCAAATGAAGGAGCAAGTATTAAGTTTTTATATAAACTTCTTAAAGGAGCTTCAGAGAAGTCTTATGGTATAGAAGTGGCAAAGCTAGCAGGTCTTCCTGAAAGTGTCATCAGCAGTGCTTTAAGTATAAATGTTAGCAGCGAGACTGAAGAAGCCGTCTCTACCCAACAAGTTAAGCTAGATGAAAAGTTAAACATAGCTCAAGATGTAGAAAATGATTTTGGTCAAATGAACTTTTTATCAGCAATTAGTGATGATTCTGGAATAAGAATTAGTGAGGATGAAAACAAGGTTTTAGAAGAAATCAAGACCCTTAAAACAAATCAAATGACACCTTTAGAAGCTCTTAATATAATTTCTCAGTGGCAAGACAACTTTTTATAGATTCTGAAGTCCTTGAGAGGATAAAAGAAGATATTTTTTCTAAAGACTGGCTTAATAAAAGTCATGGCGATTTTACATATAATTGTCACCAGAAAATAGCATCAGAAGTAGAAAAGATATTAAAAGAGAGTCTTTCAAAAGAAGTTTGCTCTAAACTTTTTTACTTAGGTTCGTTTGCAAGATTTGAAGCGTGTCCGGACTCTGATTTAGATTTATTATATTTAGGTCCTGAAGAAGAAGCACTGAAAATTAATAAGCAATTAAGGAAGTCTTTTAGAAAGTACTCTGTAAAATACTTGCCTAAAAAAGGAATAGACTTTTTAAGTAAAGAGGACCCTTTTGGAGTGCTCTCTTTTCACTGGGTGAGAGCAGTTTTTGATGCAGATGTTAAAAAGTTAGATTTTTTAACTGATGAGATTAATGAAGATTTAATTTCAAGAGTTAAAGAAGCGATTTTTAATGATAGGCAAAGTCGAGGTGCTCGCTTTGGAGAATACCCGGGGAAGTTAAGCTATAATTTAAAAAACAGTAGAGGTGGTTTAAAAGAGAGCCTTCAAGCTTTGTGGCTACTTGAAAATGAGAAAAGAGAAATAGATGACAAAGTTTTTGCTCAACGAGCTTTCTTTTTAAAATTAAGAGCCGTTAACCACTTTATAGGTAATTTTGATACTCTGAATTTAATCTCTGCGCAAAAGTACTTGAAGTTTTTTAAAAGTGGTTCAGATATTGAGTTTTTTAAAGAGTTCTACTCTTTAGCAGAGTGGGGACATATTTTTACAGTTCTAGCGCTCTACCCAGAAACTCTTGAAGCCAACTTGAATACAGAACTTGATTTAAACAATATTAAAAACCAAAGAATTATTTTAGAGCATAATGTTCCAGATTTTTTAAAAGTTAAGGGGTTAGTCCAATCTCCTGATTATCATACATGGGCTGTGGGAGAGCACTTAATACAATGTGTTTCTTATATGAATGAGATCATAAAAGAAGAAGAGACATCTTTAAGTCTAACCGATTTTGAAAAAGATGCCTTAAGGTGGGCGGCCCTCTTTCATGATATTAAAAAAGGAGAGAAGAGGTCTCATTCAATTCTTGGTTCAGAGTACGCTCAAAGTTATGGACAAAAAGAAGGGTGGGATCAAGAGAAAACAAAGCTTGTTTCATGGCTTGTAAGAGAGCATTTGACACTTTCAAAGTTTGCTTTTAGTGACGATCCGTATCTGGATGAAGGAATTAAAAAGCTTTATCTTAAGGGTGTTGAAAAAAGAAGAGCTGTTTTGTTGTGTCTTCTTACTGAAGCCGACATTAAGGCGACAAATCTATCAAGCTGGAGCAGATGGAAAAAACAAATGTTAAGGTCTCTTCTAGATAGGCTTCTCAACAAAGAGAGCGGAGAAAAAGACAGACTTGTTGGTTCAATCAAGGAAAATGATTTTGGTAGAGGCTTGGCTGAGTCTTTAACACCTACAGAGATAGCTTCAATACCATATGAACTTTTAGAAGAAGATCTTAAAAACTTAAACGGTAGAAAGAGTGAGGAATTTAAATTTTATGAATTAGGTGATCGTATTTGGGTTAGGTTTTATAAAGACATAGATGAAAAAGGGATCGCTTTAAATATTATTTCAAGAATTTTTACTGCTGGTGGATATGTTCACCACGCTCATTTTAAAACTTTAAAAGATAAAAAAGTTTATGATTGGTTTTGTATTGAAGTTGGTGTTTCTGTTAAGGCTTTTGAAAAAAGATTTAATGCTTCAAAGGCAAACCTTGGTAAACCCAGATTAAAGTTTTCTAAAATAAGACATACATACTCAGGTGAAGGGCGTGCTGTTGTTTCCTTTAAGGGAAAAGACCGAGAAGGTTTACTACTTTTGGCTATTCATATCTTAACTGAACTTGGACTAGATATAAGATGGGGGCACGCAGTTACATGGGGAGAGCAAATTGAGGATGTCTTTGCAGTTCAATTTACTTCAGAGCCTGACTGGACAAAATTAAAGCCTTACTTAAGTATTTGAAATTACTTAACATTGTAAAAAACCGTCTAGTTTTTGCTACTCTTTTAGTCTAGACGCTTGCCCGATCGCTAATTACTTGTCAGACTTTTAGAGTAGCCCGAAGGTATGGGTTAAACACAGACAAAAGGAGGAGCAAGGATGCTCAGAGAAGTACTACTAAAGGAAGGTTTATCTAACAGAGAATCAGAAGTTGCAGAATTAGTAACACAAGGTCTTTCAAATAAAGAAGTGGCTAATAGACTTTTTGTAACTGAAAAAACTGTAAAGTTCCACCTGACTAACATTTATAAGAAAATGAACGTTAAATCTCGTGCTCAGCTAATCGTATGGTGCTTACCAAACATGACTTTTGCTGAAAGACAAGAGCAAAGCCAAGGTGTACAAAATGCTCCTCAAGCTCCAGCTCATCAAAACCAAGCTATCCCTATGGGTAATGCTCCAGTTGGTAACTCAAATACGACTACTAACCAAGAGCCAGAAATCATTGGTGGAATCGCTAATGATAGAAAGATTGGTTACTAAGTTTAATTAATTATCAAAGGAGCTTCCTATGACCTCTAATGCTGTTGAAGGAACTCCTCTTGCGTCTAGTGTTGTGATGACGGAACTAATTCTTCCGTCTCACACAAACGCTCTAGATTCAGTATTTGGCGGAACAGTAATGTCATGGATTGATATTGCCGCCGCAATCTCGGCAGGAAAGCACTGTCATGAAAATGTTGTTACAGCTAGTATTGACGCTTTAAATTTCTTATCTCCAGTTTATGCTGGATGGGTTATGGAAATTAAGGCTAGAGTTAATTTTGTTTCACGTACTTCTATGGAAGTAGGTGTTAAAGTTGAGGCTTTTGAGCCTAGACTTCGAAAGCGAGTTCAAACTGCCACAGCATATCTCACCTTTGTTGCCATTGACCAATCAGGAAAGCCTACAGAAGTTCCACCTCTTCACTTAGAAACAGAAGATGATAAGAGGCGTAACGATAAAGCTAAAAAAAGAAGAGAACATCGTTTAAAGCAAAAAGAAGAGTTAAGAAGGTAGGGCTTCTTTTGCCTTTTTTAGAGTTTATTAAAACTAAAAATACTAATGAATATTAGTTCTTAAGTAAGAAGATCCCATCAACTAATCCGCCTATAGTATTTTCAATGCCTAAAGCTGATATAGAGAAATCATAAACATTTTCTTTATTGATTTTAAAGGTTTGATGTACCTGCACCCAGTCCCCAGTTTGAGTTAAATTTACCTCAGAAATTTCTTTATCGTCTAAGCTAATAAGAATGGTGTTATCGTTTTCTTTCTTTGACCTTGCTAGGTACACAAAGCTTAAGGAGTATTCTCCCTTACATAGTTTGATTCTTTGATGAATACTTGAGTTTGAGTTTTTACCATGAGAATCAAGCTCAATTACTAAAACACCATAAGGGCTTTGCTTAACAACACCGTTTGATTGAACTTCAACACCAACTCCTTTTAAAGCTTCCCATGAATTTTCGTTACCAACACTACTTGGTAGATCTGCAAATATGTCCCAGCCCTTGTTCTTAAAAAGATCCACAAGGCTTTTGTTTTTTATAAGACCCTGTCTTTGATCGATTTCTTCAAAACTTCCGTTATCTATAAAATTGCCATCATAGCGACAATCAGTTCTTGGGAGAGTGGGGCTAGGAAGCTCTATAAAGTCGTTTTCTTCAAAAATGTGAACTTCAGTATTTTCTTTACTCACTTCAATGGCCTGAATGTCTTGTTCTCCAAGACTGCCATTATCTCCATCAGGACTGCTAAAAACTGCGTTGTCAGAGCATGAAGTAAAAAGACTAAGAGCTAGTAAGTAGATTGCTGTTTTTTTTAAATCTTTCATATTAACCTCGCTAAGTTTAGTGCGTAAATGACTGAATTTATTACCCTTTTTTTGTTAAGTAAGTTGTTTAAAAACAAAAACCGCCTCTGCTTAAAATACTATCAATTTTTAGTTAAAATAGTAACGATAAAGTAAGGTTTAAAAATTTTCTAGTCCAAACACAAGGGGCTGGAGTTTCTCTTCTCTCTAGTACTAGTTTTAGTTAGGCCTTGCAGACTCATCGTTTTTATCTATAATTTTGTATAAATATTAACTTAAAAGGGGTTTTAAGATGAAAATGACAACATTATTTATATCAATACTTTTTTCTGGTTCACTTGCTTTTGCTCACTGTGGTTCTTGCGGAACTGGTAGTAAAGAAAAGGCTAAACCATCTTGCTCAAAGCATGAAAAATCTAAAAGCCACCACTCAAAAGGTGATAAACACGCTAAAGGTGAAAAGTGTGCATGTGGAGATAAGAAGAAAAAAGCTTAAGACTTAAAAAAAGTCAGTTTGGAAATCTAAAAGGAGGTGTAAGCACTTGGTTGTTAACACCTTTAATAAATTCGATTAAATCAATACTTTCGTTGCAATAAAGCTCTAGATCCGTATATTTTTCTAATCTAATATCTCTAGCTACAACTTCAGAGTTAAGCTTTATAGCGCTTCCCCATCTTTTTGAGCCTAAATAAACTATGCTTATATAGAATTTTTCTTTTTTAAGAGCCCATTCAAAGTATAAGAAACTTTCATTTACTGCAAAGTTATAACCTGTATTCTCTCCTTCACTAAAGAGTGTTTGATATTCTCCTTGGTTTTCAGAGTACGAAAGAAAAGAAACTTTTTTAGTCTTATGATTAAAAGCAATATAAAGATAAAGGTCAGAGCCTTGGATGTATTTTGGGTCTGAAAAATCTTGAGGTATGGGGCAGGAAAAAAGAGGAGTTACTTCACTAGCTTCTTGATCGATAGTTGAGGCTATTGAAGTATTAGAAGTAAGTAGGAGTAGTAGGAGTATGATAAATGTCAGTAAAGGTGATCTCATATCTTAAAAGTGGTGTTTTTAGATAGACTTAACAAGCAAAAAATCAGGTTTTGTATTTTTCCCATTCCTTAAGTCGACTGACTTGGATTTCAACTCTAATAACACTCCCTAGGCTTGAATTTTCATTACTTATGATGTTTCCATCTTCTTGAATCTTCTCTACTAAAAAGCTTTCTTTGTTAGGTATAAACAGCTCTATTTCTGCTAGAGCGTGTTCACTGATTTCTTTAATAGTGTTTTTTAAGCTACTTATACCTTCTTCTGTTTTTGTGCTCACAAGGGCAAAGGGGTTGATTTTTCTAAAAATTTTACCTCTAGCATCCAGAAGATCTGTTTTATTATAAACATAGATGGTTTTCTTATTGTTCCACTCAAAACCTTTAATAAGTGATTTAATGAAATCAATTCTTTCTTCAAAGTCAGGATCAGAAGTGTCTACAACATGTAAAATAATATCAGCATCACTTGATTCTTCTAAAGTGGCTTTAAAAGCTTCAATCAAATGAGTAGGGATTTTGTTAATAAAACCAACTGTATCTGTTAGAACTACTTCACCAAGTTCTTTAATAAAAACTTTTCTAGTTACGGGATCAAGGGTTGCAAAGAGTTGATCCTCTACATAAGTTTTTGTGCCAGAAAGAACTTCTAGAAGAGATGACTTTCCAGCATTTGTATAACCGAGTAAAGCAATTTTTAAGACGTTGTTTTTTCTGTTCTTCTTTGTCTCTTTTCTATGTTTTTCAACGGTTTTTAATTGATTTTTAATTAAAGATATTCTGTTTCTAATAGTACGTCTGTCTTTTTCAAGTGCTGATTCACCAGGGCCTCTTGTTCCAATACCTCCGGCAAGTCTTGATAAGCTTCCATGCCAGCCGCCAATCATTCTTGGAAGCTCATCAACTAGACGAGCAAGCTCAACTTGGAGTTTTCCCTCTTTAGTTTGAGCACGCTTTGCAAAGATATCAATAATAACTTGATTTCTATCGGCAATAATAACATCAAGTTCTTTAGTAAGGTTTCTTAGCTGTCCACCTGTAAGTGTATGATCAAAAACGACACAATCAGCGCCAGTTTCTTCAATGAGTTCTTTAATCTCTAAGACTTTTCCTGAGCCCACTAAGGTTTTGGCTTTAGGAGCTTCTGCTTTTTGAAAAGTTGAGCCCACAACTTCCCAGCCAAGAGAATAAATTAGCTCCTCTAACTCAACAAGGTCTCTTTTTATATGCTCAACTTTTTGTGAAGAGTCACCAAAGCCAACAGCTATTGTTTTCTTTGGTTTCGAAAGCTCGGCTTTAAGCGTTTGCTTCAACTCGGTTAGCTCTTTCGTAAATATCAAGAGAAGTTAAGGCTGCAGCATTTACAATATCATTAACTCCACCTGTTCTTTGAACAATATTTACGGCTTTATTAGTTCCCATTAAGATGGGGCCAACCATTTCACCATCAGCAAGTTGTTGAAGCAATTTATAAGAAATATTTGCAGCATCAAGATTAGGAAAAACTAGGATATTTGCGGCTTTCTTTTTAAGATCACTAAATGGAAAAAGTCTTTCAATAATCTGAGGGCTAACGGCAGAGTCTGCCTGCATTTCTCCATCAACTTTAATATCTGGATTAAGTTCACGTGTGATTTCAGAAGCTTTTTTCATTTTCTGTGGAGATTCGCCTCGTCCTCTAAAAGTTGTATAAGACATAAACGCAACTCTTGGATCTTTTGAGTAACTCTGCGCAACTTCTGCTGCATCTAAAGCTATATGAGCGAGTTCTTCAGCAGTTGGATCAATGTTCATGGTTGTGTCTGCTAAGAAAAGTTTTTTGTCATCTTTTAAGAAAATGTTTAGACCTGAGATCACCTTTCCTTTTTTTGCTCCAATAATTTCTAAGACAGATTTAATAGCAGCGCTATAGCTTTGTGAAGCTCCAGAAATTAGGCCATCAGCATCACCCATTTGAAGCATCATCGTTGCAAAGTAGTAGGGGTCATTAATCAGGTTGTCAGCCTCTGATTGAAGTAAGCCTTTTCTTTTTCTTAAGTTATGAAGTTCTTCTGAGTACTTTGAGTTTAACTCTGAGGTTCGAGGAAGAATTAAAGTAGCTTTACTGATATTTTTAAGCTCATTTTCACTTGCTGTTTGCATGATTTTATCTGGTTCACCGAGTATAATAATATCGGCAAAATTTTCAGATAAAATAATATCACATGCTTTTAAAACTTTTCTGCTTCGACCTTCAGGAAAAACAAGTAAAGGGCGTTTTTTTGCTTTTCTGTTTCTTGATCTGACTTTGTTAATAATAGGTCTAATAAATTCTTGCTTAGCACCTAAAAAAGCTTCTAGCTCTTCAATATAGTTCTTAAAGTTCTTAATAGGTTTTTGAGCTACACCGTCTTCCATAGCGGCTTTAGCTACAGCAGGAGCAACTTTTAAGAGAACTCTTGTATCAAAAGGTTTTGGAATTATGTACTCATCACCAAAATGAAAAACTTGTCCATCATAAGCGTTAGAAACTTCATCTGGGACGGACTCTCTAGCTAAATCAGCTATAGCATAAGCTGCAGCTTGCTTCATGCTTTCAGTGATTTCTGTAGCTCTTACATCAAGAGCGCCTCTAAAAATATAGGGGAAGCCAAGAACATTGTTTACTTGGTTAGGATAATCACTTCTTCCTGTTGCGACAATAGCATCAGGACAAGCCTTTTTTACAAGTTCAGGCCGTATTTCAGGTTCAGGGTTAGCCATAGCAAAAATAATTGGCTTTTTTGCCATATTCTTTACCATGTCTTCAGTAACTATCCCTCCAACACTCACACCTATAAAGACATCAGCTCCAACTAGAGCTTCTTTAAGTGTTTTAGACTTTGTTTTTCTAACAAATTCATTCTTGTATTCAGCTAAGCCTGTGCGATCGGTATTGATAACTCCCTTTGAATCACACATGATCACGTTATCTTTTTTAACACCCATATCGATAATAAGTTTTGCACAAGCGACTGCTGCAGCGCCAGCTCCGTTAAAGACAACTTTTACGTTTTTCATTTTTCTTTTTGTAAGCTCGCAAGCATTAATAAGTGCTGCAGCAGAAATAATTGCAGTGCCATGTTGATCGTCGTGAAAAACAGGTATGGAAGTTTCTTTTTTAAGCCTTTGTTCGATTTCAAAACATTCGGGAGCTTTAATGTCTTCTAAATTAATGCCGCCAAAAGTAGGCTCTAGATTCTTAACAGTATTGATAAACTCTTCTGTGTCTTCTGCATTAACTTCAATATCAAAAACGTTTATGCCTGCAAATTTTTTAAAAAGAACACCTTTACCTTCCATTACAGGTTTACTAGCAAGAGCTCCAATATTTCCTAGGCCTAAAACAGCAGTTCCGTTAGAGATGACTCCAACTAAATTTCCTCTAGTTGTGTATTCGTAGGCCTTTAAAGGCTCTTTAGCGATCTCTTTACATGGAGCTGCAACGCCAGGAGAGTAGGCAAGAGAGAGTGCATGATCACTACTGACATCTTTAGATGAACAAACATCTACTTTTCCAGGGCTTCCTTTAGAGTGGTATTTAAGGGATTCTTTTTCGATTTTTTCCATTGCTGGCTCCAAATGCTTTTATTAAACTTTTATTAGTCTAGAACAATATTAAAGTCTCGTGTCGTAACCAATTTGTGTCAATCTGTCCACAGAAGAGATTTATATAGATAAATTTACGTTTTCTCGTTATTATTTGTGTGATTTTAGCTATTTAAGAAACCATATAAAAAAGGATAAATATGTCATCAAGAGATGTTGTTATTGTTGAAGGAGTGAGAACCCCCTTTGCTAAGGCTGGTACGGCTTTAAAGGATGTTCACCCGGGTGATTTAGGCAAAACTGCTGTCACAGAGCTTATAAATAGAACAAATTTAGATGTTGATTTAGTAGATGAACTTATTTTTGGAAATACGGGAAGTCCTCCAGATGCTGTTAATATTGCGCGTGTAGTCGCTCTTGGCGCAGGTTTACCGCTTAAAGTTTCAGCATCAACTGTTCACAGAAACTGTGCTTCAGCTTTAGAGAGTATATCTGTAGGTTTTGAAAAAATTAAATCTGGTACGATGGAGACTATTATTGCTGGTGGTACTGAGAGCATGTCTCAAAGTCCACTTCTTTGGAATAAGGAACATTTAAAAAGACTTGAGGCTTTAGGAAGAGCAAGAACTCCTATGGCAAAAATCAAAGGTCTTATGAGTTTACTTTCTGCCAATATCAAACAAGTAAAAGAGCTTGCAACAACCTCTCCTATGAAATCCACTCCTTTTAAGCCGCGTATTGCTTTAGTAGAAGGGCTTACAGATCCTTTTAAAGGGATTAATATGGGTCAAACAGCAGAAATCTTAGCAAAAGAGTTTGGTCTATCTAGAGAAGAGCAAGATCAATTTGCAGTTAAGAGTCATGCAAAAGCTGTTGAAGCAATGGAGTCTGGAAGATTAGCAGAAGAGATCACTCCGGTCTTTACGGGTAAGAACTACGATAAAATTGTGAGTGAAGATATAGGCCCTAGAAAAGGTCAATCAATGGAAGCGCTTGCGAAGTTAAAGCCAATTTTTGATAGGAAAAATGGAACGGTAACAGCAGGTAATGCTTGCCCAATTACTGATGGAGCTGCATCAATTTTAATGATGTCATCTGAAAAAGCTCAAGCTCTTGGGTATAAGCCAATAGCAAAAGTAAGAGGCTATGGCTTTGCAGGTCTTGAGCCTGAAAGAATGGGACTCGGGCCTGTGTATGCAACACCACTTGCTTTAAAAAGGTCAGGTGTTGAGATGAAAGACATTGGTTTAATAGAGCTTAATGAAGCTTTTTCAGCTCAAGTTATGGCCTGTCAAAAAGCAGCAGCGAGTAAAAAGTTTGCCGAAGAAAAACTTGGTCTATCAACTCCTCTTGGAGAAATTAGAGATGAAATTCTAAATGTAAACGGTGGAGCTGTTGCCTTAGGTCATCCAGTGGGAACTACAGGGACAAGAATTGTTTTAACTCTTATGAAAGAGATGCAAAGACGTGATGTTGAATTAGGTCTAGCAACTTTATGTATTGGCGGGGGACAAGGCGGAGCTATTGTCCTTGAAAGATTAAACTAAAATGGAAGTAGTTTCTGAAAATAAAAATGAGGTAGGTAAAGTGTCTTCAAATGCAGGAGCAGATATGAGAGAGAGTGTTGTTTTAAAGCTTGATGGTGAAATTGGTTGGCTTGAACTTGATTTAAAGGGAGAGAAAGTAAATAAATTTTCAACTCCTGTGATGTTAAGAATAAAGGAAGTTTTAGAAGAAATTAAATCTAATGCTTCGATAAAAGTTCTTGTCGTAGTTTCAAAAAAGAAAAGTATTTATATTGCCGGTGCGGATATAAACGAAATAAAAGCAATAACAACTGAAGAGGAGTTCTTAAAAGCAGTTGAAGCTGGTCAAGGGATCATGAATGAGTTTGAAGACTTAAAAATTCCTGTAGTTGCAGCAATTCATGGTGCTTGTGTTGGTGGGGGTTGCGAATTTGTAATGTCTTGTGATTACAGGATTGCTTCAGATGATAAATCAACTCGTATAGGGCTTCCAGAAACTAGCCTAGGTATCATTCCAGGTTTTGGTGGTTGTGTAAGACTTCCTAGAATAGTCGGCATTCAACAAGCTCTGCCTATGATTTTAAAAGGTAGTATGGGTGGAATCATTGATATGAGAAAGGCTAAAAAAATTGGCCTTGTTGATGAAGTTTTCCCGGCTGAAATTTTTGAAGAGAAAGTTAAAACTTACGTTCAAAAAATTCTTAAAAACGGAGCTAAGAAGAGAAAGAAAACTCATAAGCCTAAAGGTGTTATGAATAAAATGATTGAAGGTCCTTTAAAAGGTGTGGCTTTTAAGAAAGCAACAGAAGGTGTGATGAAGCAAACTCACGGTCACTATCCTGCAGTTTTAGAAGCTATTAAAGTGATTAAAGACACTTATGGCGTTAAAAATCGTGATAAAGCAATGAAGAGAGAAGCAAAGGGTTTTATAAAAGTTGCTGTAACTGATGTAAGTAAGAACCTTATAAACTTATTTTTTATGACTGAAGATGTAAAAAAAGCATCTGGAGTTGTTGGAAAAGAAGTAAGCCCAAGAAAAATCAACCATCTTTCCGTTTTAGGCGCAGGAACCATGGGTGGTGGTATCGCTCAGCTTGCTGCTGATAAAGGTATTATGGTGAGGATGAAAGACCTTACAAACGAAGCTCTTGCCATTGGCTTTAAAGCAGCATCTGCAATTTGGTCAAAGAAACTTAAGAGAAGAAGACTTACAAAATTTGAGTATAAGCAAAAAATGGATCGTTTAAGTGGTGGTCTTGATTATGCTGGCTTTGGAATAACAGACCTTGTTATTGAAGCTATTGTTGAAGATATGAATATTAAAAAAGCTGTGATTGCTGAAACTGCTAAGAACTGTAAGGATGATGCAATTATTGCAACTAACACATCTTCATTAAGAGTAAATGAAATGGCTGAAGCTCATCCAAGGCCTGAAAATTTTGTTGGTATGCACTTTTTTAACCCCGTACATAGAATGCCTTTAGTTGAAGTGATTAGAGGAGAGAAGACAAGCGATGAAGTTACAGCAACGATTTATGAGCTTTCAAAAAGAATGGGAAAAATTCCTGTAGTTGTAAAAGATGCTCCTGGGTTTTTAGTAAACAGACTTCTTCTTCCTTGGCTTGCAGAAGCTATGTTTCTTTTAGATGATGGGATGGATGTAGTAAAAGTTGATAGAATGTATACACATAAGTTTGGAATGCCTATGGGGCCTTATAGACTCATGGATGAGGTCGGATTAGATGTTTGTGTGAAAGTTTTAAAAATCTTTAGAGCTTCTTTTGGTGAAAGAATTCAAACTTCTCCTATTTTAGAAAAACTTAATAACCCAAAAAGAATGGGTAAAAAATCTAACTTAGGCTTTTACAAGTACGGTGGTAAAAAGAGGCAAGAATTTGATCAATCTGTTTTAAGTGAATTAGGTCTTGGTTCAAGAACAAACCCTTTAAGTGAGGAAGAATGTATTAAGCGTGGAATTTATGCGATGATCAATGAAGCTGCGCGCGCTCTTTTAGAAGATAAAATCGTTGATACGCCTGAAGAAGTGGATCTAGCGATGATTATGGGTACTGGTTTTCCTCCATTTAGAGGTGGTTTACTTAGATATGCAGACTCAGTGGGTATAAAAAATATTGTTTCTGATCTAGAAGTTTATGAATCAAAATATGGTTTAAGATTTAAACCAGCTGAGTCTTTAGTTAAGCTGGCTCAAGAGGGCGGAAGCTTTTACTAAAGCTAAAAAAAACCTCCCCTATGAAGTTAGAAGCACTTTAAATGCATTAAAGTGCTTTTTTTTGCCTATTAAACAGGGATTATAAGTTTTCTTTCTTCTGGTGATAGTTTGGTCTTTGTGCGTAAAAGGCACACTCATGAGAAAAGCAAAGTAAAAACAAACCTTTAAGACCTTTTTAATAAATTCTGCTATTTTTAAAGAAGAATTAAGTACCCATTATGGAACCACTGATATAGCTTTTGCTTATGCATTAGGATGCAAACAGGGAGGGCTATACATGAGAGTATTTAATTTTAGGCATTTAAGCTTAGGTTTATTAACTCTAGGTTTATTTAACTTTATTTCTTTGGGGCAAGCTGAAGAAAACCAAGAAGAGCTTATAGAAGTATCAAGGAACTATATTGATTCTTATATAGGTCATTTAGATGAGATTGAAGTCACAAAGATAGAAAGACTTGGTTTAAGTGAAAATATAAATGAAGTAAACGCTGATATAAGGGATTTAAAGTTAAGTATTAGTGCCTCAAATAAAGAGCTACTAAAAGCTCAGTCTGATTTAGAGAATATACCTGGAAAAATAGCTAACCATGAGTATGAAATTAATAGAAAAGATAGACTGGCTAAAGAAATATTTAATGAAAATTTTGCGGGTCTTTATGAGTCACCTGAATCTGCCTTGAGTGGGCTAAAAGCACAGCAAGCAATTCTTATTAGAAATAGAGAAGATTTGGTGCAAGAGCGTGCTGTTACCAAGATTCCATATGAAAGAAGGATTTTCAATTTAAACAACCAGATAGAATCAAATAGCAGAAATATTTCTAGAAACTTAGAGCCTAAAATAAAAAACTTAGAAATTAATATTGAAAATCGTAGAAAAAAAATTGAAGATTTAAACAAAGAACTTACTCAGGTTGAGAATCTTCAAAATCAACCTGGAAGGCTTAATAGGCAAATTGAAGAGGCTCAGCAAGAGTTTAGAAGAGCGAGGGAAGCAAAGGGTGAGAGAAACTGTAAGACTAATAATTCTAGGCCTTGCCGTAGATTTATTGCAGCAAGAAAAAAACTCGAAGGTCTAAGGAATATAAAAAATGGTAAAACAGCAAGAGATTTAAGAGTTAATATAAGAGAGAAGAGGGAGATTCAGGCAACACGCCGTCAAAGACTTCGTGGTTTTAAAAATGAAGTTGTAAATTTAAGAGCAGATAACAGAGTATATAATAGTAATGTAGCTCAATTAAAAAGAGACTTAAGATCAGCTCTTTTAAGTATTGATATTGAAATAGAAGAAATGGACTTAAGACTCACGAGATTAAAGCCTAAGAGTGAGAAAGCCAGTTTTATGATGGCATTAATTGAAGACGTAAACTATAGAGGTCTTTTAGTTCAAAGACTTAAGAGAGATGCTGTGGATTTACCATTTGCCATAGAAAGTTTAAATTTAGCTTTAAATAACTTTAATGAAAGTTTAAATGCCGTAAATGTTAGACTAGAAGCTTACGAATTAAGAAAAGCAGAGCTGGTATCAAGTTTATCTGTACAAAGACTGCAAACTCTTCAAGAACAAATGAACCTATCGGATTTAATAAATGACCTTATTGAAAGAGGGGAGATTTAAAATGGAAAAGTATTTTCTAAAAAAATCAATTACGCGAGTGTTATCATTTTTGCTTATAAGCGTTACCGCTTTTGCGCAAGGTGATGATGAGGTGTTAAGTGACAAAGTTCTTATGACTTCTAAAAGGTGGACCGTGTCGACATCTCTAAAGGATTCAGTTTTTGGTAAAGAAAGCTGCCAAGCTCAAACGATAAACTCTAGTACTTTAAACCAAGATGATGTTGAGCTAACATTAAAAGTGATGAACTTAAAAAATACTCAAACTCTAGGCTATAATGAGCCTGTTGTTGTATTAACTGCTGAAGCTACTAGTAAAGATTTAAGTGATTTACTCACAATGTCTTTAAGAAGTTCAAGTGATAGAGTTGATTATCAAATGGATTTGATTTTTAGTTTATCTAATGAAGGAAAGAGAGTTTTTATTTCAAAAATTGAAGATAGAGCGGATCTTATTAGCAAGCTCGCTAGAAAAAATACAGTTACTGCAAAGTTTTTTAAAGGTATTGAACTTGTAGATTCAAGCACTTTTTCTTTAAGTGGTTCTTTTAAAGCAATACTAGGACAATCAGCTACTGATCCAAGCCTTAACAACAAGTGTGGTGGTGTAGATATTTTAGCGGGGCTTTAAACTTTTTTAAGCACTATTTGATGGTTATATGGATAGCCTAAAATAGTGCTAGCTACTTTATGATTTAGAACTTGCCAGCCATCTAAATTTAAATCTTCTATATGCCTAAGTAATGTAAATCCAAATAAAAACTTACAAGGAAGTTCCCAGAAGCGATCAATTAAACCTAAAAACCCACTTGACCTAGAGTGCATGATTAAAACTGCTTTTTGATTTGGTTTTAAAACTTTTCTGATTTGGTTTAGGAAGTCTTGAGGAGAGTTTACAACAGTGATTACAGAAAAAGACACGACAAGATCAAAAGAGTTTTCATTAAAAGGGAGGTTTTCTCCATCGGTTTGTAAAATTTCAAAATCTTTGTCAACTATATCAAGAGTTTTTTTCTTTGATACCTCAACCATTTTATTTGAAATATCAACGCCAGTTACATGAACGCCTGAAGGGTAGTGCTCAAGAGAGTACCCTGTTCCAATACCTACTTCTAGAATCTTTTGAGGCTGTTCTTCTTTAATAAGATCCATAGTTTTTTTAATGGCTGGAAAGAAGAACGGTTTAAAAACTAACTCATAGAGAAAAGTAAAATTACTATATAAAATATGCTCATCGTTTTCTTTACTCATGAGGTATTAAGATCGCCCTTACTGGCGAAGCATCTCCATCTTTAATTTTAAGAGGAAGGGCTATGAGTTGATATTTCCCTTCCTCAACATCTCTTAAATCAATGCCTTCTAGTATAGCCATATTATTTTTTGAGACAATCTCATGAGCCTCTAAGTTTTTAGAATCAGACTTATCTATTGAAGGAGTGTCTATTCCAACAAGTTTTACGCCTTGTTCAATAAGGTTTTGGATGAGCTTTGGAGAAAGGTAGACAAAATTATCAGACCACTGGTGTGGATTAAAAGAGTCTGTTTTAAAAAGTATCCTAGAGGTTTCAATTTGAAAGTTATAGATATCATCACTGACAATCATACCGCCAGGGCCTACCATCTTACTTACATCAATAACTTGGCAAGGACCCATATAATAGTCTAAAGATCTTTTATCAATGCCTTCACCAGATTTATCATAATGGTTAGGTCCATCAGTGTGAGCACCCAGGTGCAGTGTGGATTCAATAGAGGATAAAGTAAGGTGATCTCCGTTACTCATGTCATAACTGACGTTTCTTCTAAACTCTTTATCTCCAGGATAAACTGCAATCTGTTCATTTATCTCAGGACTAATATCAATGTAGTTAACTCCCTCTAGATCAAACATTTTTAAAGGCCTTTAACTTCATTTAAAACTTCTTGAGCATGCCCTGGAACTTTAACTTTTCTCCATTCTTTTAAAAGTTTTCCATCTTTAGAGATAAGAAAAGTACTTCTTTCAATACCAAAGTATTTTCTTCCATACATATTTTTCTCCTTCATAACGTTAAAGAGATTGCATACGGCTTCAGTTTCATCAGAGAGTAAATCAACAGAGTATTTTTGTTTTTCAATAAATTTAAAGTGAGATTTTAGACTATCTTTTGAAACTCCAAAAACTTCTGTGCCTGTTTGCTTAAATTTTTTGTGAAGTTTAGTAAAATCATGTCCTTCAATAGTACAGCCTGGTGTGCTGTCTTTTGGATAAAAGAAAAGAATTATATTGCTGCCTTTAAAGTCTGAGAGTTTAAAAGATTTTTTTGCAGTTGAGGAAAGACTAAAATCAGGTACTTTCTTTCCGGTTTCTACTTTGCCTTTAGCAACAGAAGTTTTAACCTCTCCAGAATAAGAGGCCTTAGTTTTTGAAGGTGTCTTTTTAGCTGTAGTTGCTTTTTTACTTATAGATTTTTTAGTAACTTTTTTCTTCTTATTTAAAGTCGTGCTTTTTTTAAGACTAGCTTTTTTAGTAGTTTTTTTCTTAGTTGAAGTTTTTTTCTTTGCTGTTTTTGCTCTAGCTTTTTTCACTGTGGTTTTCTTTTTAGAAGCTTTCTTTTTTGTGGTGGTTTTCTTCTTAGCCTTTTTCTTAAGCACTTTAAATCTCCTGTGGTTTTTTGTAATTTGATCATCTATTTTGTGGCTTTCTTGTCAAGTCAGACCGGTTTAGCATAGACTAAGTATGTAAAACTTTGAGCGAATGTAGAGGCTGTTTTGTCAAATAAAGAAGCAAAAATTTTAAAAGCACCTAGAGGCTGCCCTGACTGGCTTCCTGAGCAAGCAGAAAAAGCGGAATGGATCCTATCTAAAGCTAGGGAGGTTACCTCACTTTATGGCTTTAGGCCTTATCAAACTCCTATATTTGAAAACTCTCAGGTCTTTACAAGAACACTTGGTGATACCAGCGATATTGTTACAAAAGAAATGTATAGCTTTGAAGATAGAAACGGGGAGTCTTACACATTAAGGCCTGAAGGAACAGCGCCTTTAGTGAGAATGTTTATAAGTAATAAACTTCAAAGAGAGCTTCCTTTAAAAGTTTTCTACTCTGGGCCTATGTTTAGATATGAAAGACCTCAAAAAGGAAGACAAAGACAGTTTCATCAAATAGGTGTGGAGTATCTTGGAGCTTCAAAATCTCTTCTCTCACACTTTGAAGTTTTAAAAATGGCCTGGCAATGGCTTTTAAGCTTAGAGATTAAATCAAACTTAAAGCTTTATGTAAACGCAATTGGAAGTATCGAGGAGAGGAATGCTTTTAGAGATGAGCTTGTTAAATACTTAAAGCCTCACTTAGTGAATTTATCAGAAGAAAGTAAAGAGCGTTTGATTAAAAACCCTTTAAGGATTCTTGATTCAAAGTCAGATGAAGATAAAAAACTTTTAATTGACGCTCCTGTTATAAGAGATTTTATAAGCGATGAAAAAAGAGCAGAAATCGATGAGCTTATTGCTAAGCTTAAAAACTTTGATGTTGATGTTGAGCTTGATACAAGCCTTGTAAGAGGACTTGATTATTACAATGACCTTGTCTTTGAAATCAAAGCTGAAAGTGATCTAGGAGCACAGAACACGGTTCTAGCTGGTGGTAGATATGATAACCTTATTGAAGAAATGGGAGGAGCTTCGACACCTTCTCTTGGCTGGGCAGCTGGTTTAGAAAGGCTCATGCTTCTTTCAAGCTTCAGTGTTACTGAGACGTTAAAAGTAGGAGTATTGCTTCAACAGCCTAATGAAGAAGATGAAATAAGTCTTAGTAACAAGCTAAGATCTATGAAAATTCCAGTTTTTATTCCTATAGGTGGTAATTTCTCAAAAAGAATGCAGAAAATTCAAAAACAAAACTGTAGTCATGCTGTGATTTTTGGAGAAGATGAGAAGTCAAAAGGAACTTGGACTGTTAAAAACCTTAAAAATGGTGAGCAAGAAGAGGTAAAGCCAGAAGAATTTATAAAAAAGTTTATATAAAGCTTTAGCTCCCGTATAAATAATTGATGCGCTCAATATCTCTTTTACTTAGCCCATCTTTTGAAGGATTGATTTTTTCATCATTGTTTAAAGATTTCATTGATTTAAGGCCGCTGGACTTTGTAAAAGCATCATCTGGGTACATCATCACAGATTCAAAATCAATTTCAAACACACTTCCTGAATAAGGGTGGATAAGTGAATCAGGTAAAATGGCAAAGTTATGCTCCATCTCTTCTTTAATGTTCTCCCATAAAATTTCTAATTTTTGGTTTCTACTTGCTCGTTGCTGTTCATGGACAAAGCCAATGGCGTGAAGGATTTCATGTAGGATTTCTTGTTGCTTGCATTTTGCTTCATTAACAAAGATAGGCTGAAGCCCGCCAATTCTTCCAACATAAGAAGAGCAGGGAGCGCCATCTTTTTTATCAAAAACAATGGCGTCTTCATCTAAAGCAGGCTCAATAGGTACTAAGTTTAAAGAGGTTTTATCATTTAAGTACTTAACAGCTGTTTCAATCTCTTTTTTCATAGATGAGGAGATGTTCTCAGTAAACCCGTAGGGAATAGTTGCACTTGGCCAAAGCATTGTCTTTTCAAGTTCTTTTTCAAAAACTCTGTGCTTAAAGTCTTTTGAACCAGGTTCTTCTTTAATTTGACCTATGAGCATATCACTAGCAACAAGAGCTAGGCCGTTTTCAACTTTAAAGTAGACTTTTAAGCTTTGGTTAGAAAAGAGTTGAGCTTTATCCTTAATCAAAGTGCTTTCTTGAGGCAGTTGTTTTAAGTTAGATTTGCTTATAGAAAGTGCTCTTTTTTTGGTCGAAATTTTACCTTGTTTTAAATTGATTTCTTGTACATTAGTATCTTTAAGTGAATTGTTTTCATCAGTGGGTAGGTTTTGAGACTCTACTTTTTTGTCATTTACAGGTTCAACTTCTCTACCTTTAAAGCTTTCAAAAATTCTTACTAATGTAAATAATACGAGAGTTGTTATAAACCAGGCTTTCCACTTTTCTTTGCTCATTTGAACCAGTCCTTATTTTTTTGCAAGCCGCGTTAAGATCAAAAAACTTAGTTTCAGATCGAATATATAGTGGCAAGATCACAACTTCAAAAATTCTAGTGCCCCGGTGGCGAAATTGGTAGACGCACAGGACTTAAAATCCTGCGGTAGCAATACCATGCCAGTTCAAGTCTGGCCCGGGGCACCATTTGTTAAAAATTTGAACCAAGTGGATCAGGATCATGCCACACTACGCATGCTTGAAATAACAAGCACTTAGAGCGATTTCATTATTAGTAAAATCAATAAGAGTATTTCTTTATTTAAAATAATAGAAAAAAATTTTATTTTAATTTGTTTACTCTTAAACTTAGAAAGTTTTAAAAAAAGTTATTAAAACTAAAAACTTATCTCTTTAAAGAGCGCCGCATTTCAATACTATGTAGATAAGCTGCAAGGCGAAGTCTATTAATCCCTCCAACAGGTTTGTGCTCTTCAAGCGTATTCCAAGGGTGAATAACCCATCTGTTTCCAATGCTATCAGGAAGAAGTTCTTGTGGAGGAATATAGATTCTAGCAACTTCTCTATAAGGTGAGTCAGCTTCATCCCACCTTTTTGTAAGGTCTTCTACAGAAAAGCCTCCAACATAATCTTGTATCATGAACTTAAAGCAAGCGCCTTGAGTAGAAAGGTGGTTAGCTAAATTCGCTCGTAAAAAGTTTGGACCAGTAGTATTTAAATCAGTCCAAGTCCCTTCACAAGGTTGAATAATATGCTTTACAATAGGTGCTGCTGAACCTTCTCCATGTTGAAATGCTGAAATGCTGAAGTAATTGATACCTAGGGGAGTGGTAGCTTCTACGTTTTGAATCTCTTTAAAAGCTCTAAGTATTCTTGTGCCAAGAAGTGGTCTAAAACTTTTTAAAACACTAAGGGTGTGTTGTTTTGCAGCTTCTTTAAAAGTCGATGTTTCAAGAAATCCAATTCTCATAAAATCTGCATAAGTTCTCGCACTATCAGCAAAGAAGCGATCTGAGCTATTAAATGTGAACTCCTGACTCATACCTTCTTCTAAGCCAGGCAACCCTGGTATAAGTGGTGTTCCCTCAACTCCCATTACCTTTAGTCCAAAGCCTCGACTATCCGGTATACTGTCATCTGCTCCAGATAGTGGATCGGCATTAGAGAAGCGAATTCTTGCTTCGTATTCTCTTCCAGGGTTTTTAAAAATACCAACCTGATCATGTTTGGCTATATCTTTAGAGACTACTAAGGTTCCAATAACTGATCCGTGGGTTTTTGGATGAACTCCTCTTTCTGGTTTTTGACCTTTATCTAGGTAAGTCTTGCTGTAAAATTCAGTAAAAATTTCAATAGCTTCTTTAATGGCTCCTTCTTCATTTTCAGGAATACGCTCTAGAAAATGTAGGGGAATCTCATGTCCATAAACTTCATGATTCTTTGTTTTGCTAAGAGTTGTTGAGCAAAGCTCATTAGTGGTTGAATGAGCGGGAATGAATGCAAAATAAAGTAAAAGAGATAGATATTTCATTTAATTTAAACCTTGTTTTAAAGTATTTGTGCTTGAGTATATGTACCAGTTTTAGGTCTGTTTTTTGAGCACAAAATAGTGATGCAGTGGTTTTTTGCTAAAACCTGTAAAAAGTTCTTATTTTCGGTATTTTACGCAGCTTAAGGCCTAAATAATGGGTGCAGCTCTGGACTGGACCTAAAGCTTTAATAAAAATTTAAGGCGATATATTCTTTATATATGAATAAATTATTAGTTTTTTTTGTTATAGTATCTTTCTTTACTTTTTTTGTTCTTATTCTATTTTTTAATTTGAGCCCTTCTAAGAGTCAGGTAAAAAAGAAGAAAAGTTCGTGGTCTTTTTTTGGACCATCAAAAACTCCTGTGGATAAAGAAAAATCTTGGCATTATACCAAGAGAGGAAAAGAACTTTTTTATAGAGAAAATAAAGTTTTCCCTTTAGGTATTTTTCCAGTGCCTTATGTCTCAAATCATCAACTTGAAAAGGTTGATGTTGATAGTTTTAAAGTTTTATCAAAGAGCTACGCAAAAGATAAGGAAGCAATCTTTTATAAAGGTATATCGATTGTTAGCTATACAGAAAATGAAGTCATTGAAGTCTTAGAAAGAGAGTATATTAAGGTTGGAAAACGTACTATTTACGATGGGAAAGTAGTTTCTAGTAATGAAAATTTTAAGGTACTTAGTGATAAGTATACTCTTGAAAATGAAAAGGTTTTTAGAGAAAATATTGTAATTTCTGAATTAAAGGCAGAGAAAGATTTTAAAGTACTGTCTTATTTATTAGTTTATTCTAGTGGCAAATATTATTATATTGGAAATGATCCTGATGGAGATAGAGGTACTTTAAAAGCATTTAAATTCCCTAGTGAAAGTAAGATCCAAAATTTATATACAAAAGATAAAGCTATAACCCATTTCTTTAAAAATAGTGAAAATGTTTTTTATAAAAATATAAACCTAGAGGTAAATTCTGAAAAAATATTGGCAGTAAATGAGAAGTCTTTTTTTAACAGTGATTTTTTCTATATTTTATTAAGACAAAAAAAAGATGCGGAGAAAAAAAATAATGATTTTAAACTAAAAAAACTTATTGAAGAAAAGTACAAAGAAGAGATCTACTTATCAGAAAGTGAACTTATTGGTGATATTACGGATGTAACACCTTTAGATCACATCCATTTATTTAAAGAGCTTTACTTAATATTTAGTAAAAAAGGCTTATACTTTGCAAATACTAATCCATATATTGAAAACGGACCTCTACTGCAAAAAATCTCTAGCAATGGTCATTATAAAGAAATAGATACATCTACAAAAATAATAACGCTTACTGATGGGGTATATTATTACGATGAAAGAATTGGTCAGATAGTTGAGTTTTCAGGAAAGGTTAGAGAAAAGGAAGAGTATTTGTTTGATGATAAATTTGTATACTCTACGAACCAGCAAATTAAAAAACTGGAGCTCTTGGATGTAGAAAAAACAGTTGTTCATAAAAAATGGGCAACAGACGGTGAGTATTTGTTTAGTTTTGGACACTATATATCTGATGTTTACCCTAAAGATAAGGAAAAGTTTTTAAGCAACCCAGAAAACCTCGAAGAGCTTGATAATGATAAGGATAAGGAGAAGAAAAGTAATAGTAATAGTTCTTTAGAAGCGGGTATTGAATATTTAATTATAGCAAAAGAAGCCCATTTAGATCTTTCAAAAAATGAAGCAAAGGTTGGTGAGTTAAGATTAACTAACTTTAGTAGTTCTGCAAAAATACTAAGAAAAGATTTCTTAGAGTCTATTAAAGTCAGTGCTGGATATGATTTAAAAGGAACATTTAACTTAAAACTTCTTAAAGATAATTACACTGTTGAGCCTGATGAATCAGTGGCCTTTGAAATTGTTGATGATTTAAGTTATTTAAAGGATAGAGAAGTTGTTAATCTTACTATAAGGGTTTCAGGGTTTACTCCAAAAGAAAAGCTTAAAAAAGTTAAATTGAATCATCGTTCAATTTATTCAGGTGCTTTTAAAATAATAAATAAAAAGATAGATTAGTATTTACAGCCCCTTACTTATTCTTTTTTTATATTTGTTTATAAATTTATCTCTACCTGAGGCATTTCTATAGTACTTATACTTTGTTTTAGTGATAATTGATTTCTTATAAAAATCTTGATGATATTCTTCAGCAGGATAAAAACTTTTAAATTCCCTTATTTTAGTTACAATAGGCTTAGGAAAAATACTTAATTTGGTGAGAGTTTTGACAGAATTAATTGCAGCTTGTTTTTGTTTCTGATCATGGAAAAATATTGCTGTTGAGTACTGACTTCCTCTATCAACGAATTGACCATTTATATCAGTGGGATCTATGTTCATCCAAAAAACTTTTAAAAGTTTTTTGTACGTTATGATGGAGGGATTAAAAGTTACTTGAACAACTTCTAAGTGTTTTGTTCTTCCTTGAGCGACATCTTTATACTTTGGGTTAATTTTTATTCCACCAGAAAAGCCAGAAACAACTGACTCAACTCCATTTAGTTTTTCAAAAGGCGGTTCCATGCACCAGAAACAACCTCCTGCAAAAGTAGCTATCTTTAAATTAGTGGAAGAGGACTCAGAGCAAAAG
>CALLAU010000009.1 GCA_938002015.1 uncultured Bdellovibrionales bacterium | reverse complement strand
CTAATTTATTTGGGATAAAAATACATATTAAAATTGAATCATCTAAGCTGAAATATCGCCTAACTCAACTTAAAATATAAATTTTAAGCGTGATGAATATGCCTCATTACCTGAAAGCAAAGATTTGTGAATAAAATTTTTGAATTCGCATTTCTTTCAATGTGATAATGAGAATCACTAAAAGCCGCTGTCATGCTGATAATATTGTTACCCGTGATAAATTGAGCAAAGTTTCCTAAAAAAGCATCCTCATCATCCGATACTCTTGTGATAACGTCTCCAGTATAGTTTCTTAAAATACTTTGTCTAAACATGTGGAGCGCATATTTCAAGAATTGCTTTTGATTTTCCTTGCTTGTCGAAGAAATTTCCTCCGCCCACTTTATCATGTCTAAAACATTCTTTTTATAACAGACTCGCATTAATTGGATAAAACTTAGATAATTCGCGTCTTTTTCATCAGTATGCTCAGCTAATTCAACAGCTTCTATTAAGTCTCCCTCTACCCTTCCTGCTATGCTATCTGTTGAACTAATACCTTTTTCTGTTTTTAAATAATCCGTAATATCGTTCCATCCTAAACGGGGCACGTTAACTATTTGAGTTCTTGAAAGAATTGTTTGTAGGATATACTCTTGTGATTTAGCCACTAAAATAAATAATGTTTTTGCCGGTGGTTCTTCAAGAATTTTCAACAACTTATTTGCACATTGGGGGTTCATTTCTTCAGCCATCCAAATAATCATGACTTTATAACCTCCCTCAAATGATTTTAACGTTAGTTTTTTTATTATTTGTTGGCTTTCATGAACACTGATAATTGGCTTTCTTTCTTTCGGGTCAATTTTCGTTAGCCAGTTATTTAAATTAAAGTAAGCGTTCTCTTTAATCTGTTCTCGCCATTCACCCAGTAATGGGTTTGTAACTTTACTAATCACTTGTACGGTTGGGAATGAAAAGTGAAGATCCGGATGTTCTAATTTTTCGACTTTTCTACAAGATGGACACTCTCCGCAACTGTCATTATCACCTTTGTTTTCACAAAACAAATACTGAACAAAAGCTATTGCTAAAGGGAGTGTTCCATACCCCGGTTGTCCTAAAAATAATTGCGCGTGACTTACCTTTTCATTATTCACCTCATCAATAAGGTGTTTCTTTAAGTTTTCTTGACCGACAACTGATTTAAAAAGCATAGAATAAAAGTACATGATTTTTTGGAACTATTTTTGATTAGTCCGTATCAAATAAGAATGAAATCTGTATATTTAGATTTATATAAAAGAAAGAAAAATGAAAAAGGTTTACGTATTAGTAGCTGTTGTTTTAGCTTCATTTGGAACATTTGCTTCCACAGAGGGAACAATTGTTTCAATAGAAAACAACATAAAAGAAGGTGTTGATGTAGTTATATCTGTTACCAGCGATGGTGCTGCGGTTAAAGGAGCATTGGTAAAGATTGTTGCGGAGAGAATGGTAATAGGCGCAGGAACAACTGATGAGGGTGGGAATGTTTCTATTAATATTGCGAGTTACGGTGGTCAAATGGTTTCAATTGAGGTCTTCCACAACCTTTATAAATCTGATAAACTGAACGACACTAAACTTGAAAACGGTAAAACGTATTCTTTCATATTAAGAAGTAAAGGTGAATCTGTTGAAGAAATTACAGAAGAGTCTGAGGTTCGTGTTGTTAAAACTCAAGAACAAATAGAAAAAGAGAAACAAGATGCAGAAGAGGCTGTTTCGAGAAAAGAAGACGCTATAAAAAACCAAGAACAGCGAAGACAAGAGGCTGAGGCAGCTAAAAAACAAGCGGAAGAAGCAATAAAAGAAGCGGAAGAAGCGAAAAAAGAAGTTGAAGCGGCAAAAGAACAAGCGGAAGAAATAAAGAAAAATTCAGGATCTTTGTCTGAAGAAAAAGCAAAGCAAATTGAAGACGACATAAAAGCTCGTGAAGAAGCGGCAAAGAAAAGAGAAGAAGAAGCGAAGAAAAGAGCTGATGCTTTAGAGGCAAATGGTAGTGGAGAGTTAGAAAAAGCAAAAGAGGCTGAGAAAGAAGCTGAAAAGGAAGCTAGTAAAGCTCAAAAAGAGCAAGAGAAAGCAAGAGAAGAGGCAGAAAAAGCAGCAAAAGAAAAAGAAAAAGAAGCTGAAGAAGCAAAAGACGCTGCTGAAAAAGAAACGAAAGAGAAAGAGAAAGAAGCAAAAGAAGAGGAGAAAAAAGAAAAAGCAGAAGCTCAATTAGCAAAAGAAGCTGAAAAAGAAGCAAAAGAAGCGGAAAAGAAAGCAAAAGAGGCGGAAAAAGAAGCGAAAGAGGCGGAAAAAGAAGTGAAAGAGGCGGAAAAAGAAGCGAAAAAAGCAGCTGCTAATCAAGCAAAACTAGATAAGCTGGATGATTCTCAAAAGAAAATTGAAAAGAGTCGTAAAAAACTTGAAGACAAGCAAAAGAAGCTAGATAAAAAAGTAAAGAAAGGTAAAGACCTTGATAAACTTGCTGTTAGCCAAAAGAAACTAGATGAAGCAAACTCAAAGTTAGATACTGAGCAAGCTAAAATAGATGGTAAACGTAAAAAATTATTAAAGAAGATGAAGTAGTCTAATCTTTAATCTATTTTAAAAAAGCAGCTCGAATATCGAGCTGCTTTTTTAGTTTTACAAAATGAATTCTAGATATAAGTATTTACTATTAATGCACCTCATAATTTTTATGTGGGGGTTTACAGGTATTTTAGGAAAACTAATTCACTTAGACTCTGTTGTAATTGTTTGGTATAGAGTTATCATTGCTATGATCGCACTTGGGATATACATGGTCTTTTCTCCTAAACACTTTGTTCCAAACTCAAAAAAAAGTCTCTTACAAATTCTTCTAATTGGTCTTTTTGTCGGTGCACACTGGTTAACATTCTATAAATCTATTCAACTATCAACCGCGTCTTTGGGTATTCTATGTTTATCAACAACAACACTCCATGTTTCATGGTTAGAGCCTCTAGTTATGAAACGTAAGTTTGATTGGACTGAGGGGTTACTTAGCTTGGTTATTGTATTCGGTATTTTCATTACAACAACAGGCTTTAGCCCTGACGAATACATTGCATTAATGTATGGGTTAGTTTCTGCTGTTTTTGCTGCTATATTTGCTGTTTTTAACTCTAAGCTTACTGAAAAAGACTCTGCCACTACAATATCATTCTATGAAATGGGATCGGCCACTATAGGGGTGACTGCTTTTCTGTTTTTTCAAGGAAAACTTTCTTTTGATTTCATTTGGATGACAACAAGTGATTTTTATTGGCTATTATTTTTAGGAATCGCCTGTACCTCTTTTGCTTTTCTCGCTACAATTGTTGTTATGAAACATCTTGGTGCGTTTACTGTTTCACTATCAATAAACTTAGAACCAATATATACATTAGTCTTAGCTGTTTTTATTTTACATGAAAACCAATTGCTTTCCGTGAACTTTTATGTTGGTGCTGTTCTAATTATATTAACCGTGATTGCTAATGCTTTAATCAAAGGAAGACAGCGGAAAAAAATGAGAATGCTTCATTAATTCGGTTGGTATAGAACTTCTTTTTATCTATTCCTTTTTATTGCTATATTGTTATATTTGTGTATATTCTAAAACAAAAACCTATAATAATGAAAACTAAGAAATTTATTGTTCCTCACGACTTCACTAGTGTTTCGAATATCGCGTTAGAACATGCTATTGCAACTGCAAAACCTCTTGGAGCTGAGATTTTCTTACTTCATGTTGTTTCAAAAAACAAAGAAATTAATGACGCTGAAAGCAAGTTAGCAGACGTTATTTCAAACTTTAATACAACAGTAAAAATTACTCCTTCCGTTCGTGTAGGAAATATATTTGATGATATCGGTGATTTTGCCGCAGAGCATCATGCTGAGTTGGTATTTATGGGTACCCACGGAACTCATGGTTGGCAGCATTTAACTGGAATGAATGCTTTGAAGGTGATTACGCATTCATCTGTTCCATTTATTATGGTTCAAGAAACGACACCGAAAGAAACGGGTTACGATGACATCGTTTTACCATTGGATTTAAATAAAGAAACAAAGCAAAAACTAGCTATTGTTGCCAATATTGCAAAATATTTTAACTCAAACATACACATTGTTATTCCTGAGGAGAAAGATGAATTCTTGTCTCATCAAGTAAAAGCAAATGTTCGATTTGCTAAGAAGTATTTAGAAGAAAGAAATATTTCTTTTTCCGTTGAGGTTGTAAAAGCAAGTGGGTTTGATAATGAAGTAATCAAACATGCTGTTAGCATTGATGCTGATTTAATTGCTATTATGAATTTAAATAAAAGCAACATGCTAGGCGTTATTACAGCTAAACATGAAGAATACATTATCACTAATGATGCAAAAATTCCTGTAATTGTTATGAACCCAATTGAGGGTATCACAACATTAGCTGTTGATTTTAATGGATAGTTATTATTGACTCTATACAGTATTTAAAACCTGCTTCTAAAGCGGGTTTTTTTATGCCAAAACATTTTTAAAAACTAATATTCGTTGCGGTCTAATCGATCCTTTACTTCTTGTAAATTCAAGAGCTTCTTTTTAGTTCTCGTTTTCTTTGACGTTTTTGTAAAGTATTTATGTTTCGAAAGAAAAGCAACCTGAATCTCATCCCATTGTTTCGTGTTTTCAATCTTACCGTGTTCAATTAACTCTTTACATAACCTAGCTGCTATCTCATGAAAATCAGACCTTCCTAGATAGTCTAAATCGGAATCACAGATAATTTCCTCTAGCTTATTTTTTGGTTGGTGCGGGATTTCTGTAACATAAATGAGCTCTTTAATTTTTTGAATATGTTCTTTTGTATAACCATACAGGGGAAGGATTTCATCTGCCATTCTTGCTCCAATTGACTCATTGTGCTCATACTTCTCAACAAACCCAGCATCATGATAAGTTGCCGCAGATTTTAACAAGAATAAACCTTCATCTGTAACGTTCTCTGCTAATGCTAGCCTTTCTACCGCATAAACAACATCCTTAGTGTGTGCAATGCTGTGGTAGTGTAAGTTAACCGATAGTTCTTGCTCTAAGACACGCATTATGTGTCGTTCGGCTTTATAATAGTTGATAGAACTATAATGATGCAGGTTTACGACTTTTTGAAACTTTTCGTTTGGAAAAATACCTTCTCCCTTTTTAGAAAGTTCAGGTTTTATTCTTTCTACTACGTACATCTCTATAAGCTCCTTATTCTTTGTCTCTACTTTTCCTGCATATCTACATTCAAAATATGGTTCAATGTGCGCGTATGTTGCTCCTGTGATTGTTACATTGCCCGCTTGTCCAAGCATCTCCATTCTTTGAGCTTGATTTACTGTTGCTCCCCAAATGTCAAACGCTAGTCTTTCGCTTCCAATAACACCTGCTGTTACTTCTCCAGTATTCACCCCAAGCCTTAATTCCCAATAATCTCTATCATTTGCTAATGCATCATTCTTTCGTTTTTGCATATAGGCCTGAATCTGCAAAGCAGCGGTAACTGTATCAATGGGGTTTGTACTATTTCGCACAGGAACACCTCCGGCACACATGTATGCATCCCCTATTGTTTTAATTTTTTCTAAGTTATTCTTAACTATTATTTCATCAAACTTCGTAAAATAAACATCCAGTTTTTTTACTAGCTCAGAGGCAGACATTTCATCTGAAATTTTAGAAAAACCGACAAAGTCAGTAAATAAAACTGAAACCGTTTTATAAGAGCGGGCCCTTGCTCTTCCTTTCTTTATTAACTCTTCTGCTGTTGATTCAGGAATTACATTTCTTAAGAGACGTTCCGTTTTATCTTTTTCTTTTTGAAGTTCTTTCTGTTGAGCGATAACTTTGTTTCTCTCTAGCTCTAAATTCTTTTTCTGTTGCTCAATTTTTTTGTTCTGTTTTTTTATTTCTCTTGTACGCTCGTTTATCTTAATCTCCAGTTTTACTTGATCACGGCGTGCATCGGAAACACGTTTTTTAATAAGTAAACGTGTTAAAACAGCCACAATACCTGCTAAAATCAACCAGAAAGACCATTTAAACCAAAAAGGAGCTTCGATTGAAACCTTCATAGATGCAGGGTTCTCGCTCCAAGGCCCTTCGGCCAATCGCGCATAAACATTTAATGTATAGTCGCCATGAGAAAGTGAACTAAAATGTATTTCATTCTGTGAGCCAATTAATATCTCTCCTTCACCTGTACCCTCAAGTTGGTATTTATAATTAAGTATGTCAGGGTTACCAATATCTACAGACTGAAACTTAATTGAAAAACTCCTTTGATCGTAACTCAGGTTTATTTCATCTGTTAAATAAATAGGTTTAGTTAGTGGTGAGTTTTTAGAAGTTACTTTCGTTATCTCATTTTCCAGTTTTAATTGTGTAAATACAACAGATACAGCTTTTATATTACTAGATAGGGTTGCTGGATTAAAGTAGTTGTATCCATAAATACCACCAAAATAAATTATTCCATCACTGGACTTCATTGAGGCCCCAAGGTTAAATTCATTACTCATTAAACCATCTATTTCAGTATAGTTTTTTGTAGTATTATTTTTATAGTCAAGATTACATAGTCCTTTGTTTGTGCTCAACCAAAGCGTCCCTTCTTTACCTTCAAGAACACTATAAACAACTTCATTTGGCAGTCCATTTGACTTATTATAAATTGTTGACTTTTGTTTTTTTTCATCCCAACGAACTACACCAGAACCTAATGTTCCTAGCCAATAAACCCCTGGCTCGTTTTGAAATACAGACGCTATATACTCG
>CALLAU010000008.1 GCA_938002015.1 uncultured Bdellovibrionales bacterium | reverse complement strand
TTATAACGTTTCTCTTTTTGAAAATGATGGCGTAACAGTAACGTGCGCTGAAGTAAATGTTCCTCAAGATACAACAAGTCATACTTTTATAGGTTGTCCCTTAGTTGAAGGAAGAGCTTACTGGGCATTAGTTGAAGCTGTAAGAACTGAAGTTGGTGGAAACCCAAGTCCAAAAACAGGAAGTGAAAAAGTAAAAGCGCAAAACGTAATAGGAAACGGTGGTTTTAATTTTTTATATCCACCGGTTTTAAGTTTATCAGATTTAACGGTTAGTGAAGCAGTAGGAAGTGCAAGTGTTGTAGCAAGTTTGTCATCACCAAGTGATTGGCCGCTTTCATTTGATTGGAGTACGTCTGATGGGACTGCAGTTAATTCAGGAATTTTTAAAGACTATGACAGTGCAAGTGTAACAAACGTAATCATTCCAGCTGGAGTAGTAAGTACAAATTTAAGTGTTGTGATTACGGATGATCCAAGAGATGAGTTTGATCAAAGTCTTACGTTAAGTTTTTCAAATGAAGTAGCAGCAAAAATAAATGCAGGGGTTGGAGCACGTGATGCAAGTATAACGATCCAAGATAACGATCCAGAGCCAGATTTAGTATTTACAAATCAGACTGTTACTGAAGGTGATTCAACATCAAATATAACAATGAGTTTAAGTGAGATAAGTGAGAAGACAGTAAGTTTTTCCTATTCAACAGTAGATGGAACGGCGACGGTAGCAGACGGGGATTATGTAGCAATTGGAGCAACTCCAGTGACATTTAATCCAGGCGATAATGATGTTATGTTTTCTATTGCATCTTCTGAAGATGTAGATGTATGTGAGTTTGATGAGACGGTTGGTATACAGATTTCAGCAGGGACGAATATTGGAAGTGCACCGAGTAATGTTGTAAGTATTGAAGATGATGATTTTCCAACGCTAAGTCTGGTTGGAGGTGCGGCATCAGAAGCTGAGGGTGTTAGCTTTGGTGCTGATTTAAGTGAGCCTTGTCCAAGTAAGACTGTGAGTTTTGATTGGCACCCAGTTCCAATAACAGCATCAGCTGGATTAGATTATGTAGATGAAGGTGGAACGGTGACATTTTTACCAAACGAAGTCAGTAAGACTTTTTCTGTAACATTAATAGATGATTCGACTCGCGAAGGAGACGAGTATGTATCAGTTGGTGCAAGGAATAGGGTTAATTTGGCGGATTCTCCGGCAGCAGCTTTACTAACAATTAGAGATAGTGAAGCGGGTGTTGATACAATTAAAGTTATAACGATAGCACATAGATCTTGTGCTTTAAGTAGTGATGGCCAAATTAAGTGCTGGGGTTTAAACCAATCTTTGGGTTATGATGGTGGACATATAGGTGATGAGCCTGGAGAAATGGGGGATAATTTAAACTCTGTGGATCTAGGAACTTGGGACCATGATGATAATATCGGTACAGCAAACATTAATCACCAAGCTTTAAAAGCAATTCATTCTGGTGATTTTACATGTGTGATTTTAGATAATCAAAGACTTAAATGTTGGGGTTTTGGAAGTATCGGAGATGATGCAAATGAGTTAGGAGACAACTTAGACTATGTAGATTTAGGAACTTGGGACCATGATAGTAACCCGGGGACGACTGAGGAGCCTTACACTGTTAAGGACGTAGCAGGGTCATCAAGCGCAAGGGGAACTACGATATGTGCACACTTAGAAGATGATAGCGTTAAGTGCTGGAGAGATAACAGAGATGGTCAAGCTGGGACTCACTTAGATACTTTTATTAATGGTGCATCAGAGATGGGAAATAATTTAGCTGCTTTAGATTTAGGGACATGGGACCATGATAGTAACCCTGGAACGGCAGAGATAGAACATACTGTTCAAAAGCTAACTCATAGCTGTGCATTACTTGATAACGATTTAGTAAAGTGCTGGGGTTATAATGCTGCTGGGAGTTTGGGTTTAGGAGACAATAATGATAGGGGAGATGAGCCAAACGAAATGGGCAATAATTTACCTTATGTTGATTTTGGTATTGGTAGAACGGTCAAATATTTAGAAAGCATATCTCTTAACACTCACTGTGTGATTTTAGATAATGATGATACAAAGTGCTGGGGAGCGAATACGAATGGTTTACTGGCGCAGGCGGATACAGAGCATAGAGGAGATGATCCAGGAGAAATGGGAGATAATTTATTCCCCATAAATTTTGGTACTTGGGATCATGATAGTAATCCAGGAACAGCAGAAATAGCACACTATGCTAAGTCTATTGCAGAGGGTGGAGCTTGTGCAATTTTAGACAATGATCAGTTAAAGTGCTGGGGTAGTGGGGAATATAATAGTAATGGTAATGGGGGCACCGGTAGTTATGGAGGACACCCGTCTACTCTTGGTAATTTAATGCCTTACGTTGATTTAGGGACAGGTCGGTCAGCTAAAAAAGTATTTAGGACTGATAAGGGTTCTACATTTGTTATTCGAGATGATGACACTTTAGTAAGTTTTGGTCTTAATTTATATGGAACACTAGGTTTAGAAAACGCCATTAATCATACTAATACGGGAGACTCATTGGTTCCTGTAAACCTAGGTACGGGTTTATTTGCGCAAGATTTGGCGGTGTATCCTGATGGTTATGATAGAGGAAGTGTGTGTGCAATTCTTAATAACGGTAGTCTTAAGTGTTGGGGGTATGCTCACCTCTCTGGAGCGGGTAATGACATTAGTCAAACCTTAAAGATAGGTGACAGTCCGACAGATATGGGTCTTAATTTATTGCCTATCAGCCTGCCTCCTGGAAGAACAGCTGTAGATCTTTTTACTGGGCCAGGTTCTAATTTTGAAGGAGCTTCCTTTTGTGCTCTTCTTGATAATGACCGTTATGTTTGCTGGGGCGGTTTTTTTGGTTATGTTACGAACGTTGCAGGTGCGCAGTTTCCTGCTGGTTCTAGAGTAAATAGTATGGGCAGTAACTTAATTGAATACCAATACCCTGGTGGAGCAAAAGTCTTAACTATGAGGCCATCAGAGGGTAAGGCAAGCATGGTATTAGATGAAAATTTAAATGTGAGCTCTTGGAATCGATATCAAGAAAGCTTTAGTGGAACAACTGCCGGGGGTGGGACTGATGCTGGAGTACTAAGACCGGCGCTTGTGGGAACTAATAGAAGGGTTCTTTTAATGGCGCCACCTTGTTTATTGTTAGACAATTATACTGTGAAATGTGCTGGAACTGGTGCAATAGCAGGTCAGGGTAATACATCTATCAATTATGGTAGTTCAATTGCAAACTCTGGCGATAACCATCCAGCCATTGACCTTGGCTCTGATAGTTACCCGGTTGAAATAAGCGCGCAAAACTCAGCTTGTGCAAGGTTTGCTAATGGTGGAATGAAATGCTGGGGGTCGGGACAATCTCTAGCACTTGGGTATGGCTCTACTGATAGGTTGGGTGACGATCCAAATGAGATGGGAGATAATCTGGCATACATTGATGTTGGAACCGGTTTTACTGTATCAGCAGTGTATACGCTTGGTGGCAGTTACCAAGCAAATTGCGCCAGAAGAAATGATTCCTCTCTTGTATGCTGGGGGGCAAATGTAAGGGGTCGTCTTGGACGCGGAAATAGTAATGGCGCTTTTAACGATTCACCTACTTCGATGGGTGATAATTTAATTCCGATTGATCTTAATGGTGCAGTTGAAAAATTTGAAAACGGTGGAGCTCATCATTCTTGTGCTTTACTAAGTGATAACAGTGTAAAGTGCTGGGGGGATAACCAGTGGGGTAGTTTGGGTGTAGGTGATACAGATAATAGGGGAGATGCACCAAATGAAATGGGTGTAAACTTACCTGCTGTAAACATTGTGTGGTAAGTATCCATACTAAAAAAGACTCAGTCTGTTTGTTTCAGATTAAGTCTTTTTTACAGGTTCAAAATAAACATACTTTTTTTGTGTTAAAAATTCCCAGCTATTATTTTATAGGCTTTAGAAGTTACACTTTTGAATAATATATTCTTGAGTTGCCTCGCTTTCAGTGAGGCCGTCATCCATCATTTTTCCATTTATGGCGTTAATAACAACTTCATCTTTTTCAACCCATGAATCCACCAGTGTTTCTGTATCAAAATCAAAAAGTAAATCTTGCTCTCTAAAACTTAAGATCTCAGCATGCGCTTCTTTAGCAGTTGAGTGTTTAAAGCATAAGTTAAATAGATAGGTATCGCGCTCCCAAATTTTCAGATTTGGATCAGTTTTTAAATCCAACACACTTCTCTTTTTTTCTAAATTAAAAAGAATTTCTTTTGTTTCATTACTATTTGTTATTTCTTTTCCATTTAACCAAACTCTAAAATGCTCTACTTTCGCATAAGTTCTTTCTTTGCCTGCGTACGTTTTTTCTATAAGTTCATACTTATCTAAACAAATAAAAATACTTCCCTTTAAGTCTTTGATAAAAGAAATCAGTTCGGGGCTGTTTCCATATGTGATTCTAATATCCCTTGTGTTTTGTTTAAGCCAAAAACCAGATAACTCATAGGGCCTTTGCTGTGTGTCCTGGTTATATGAAAAGCCAGTTGTTTTGCCGCATATCGAAGAAGCAAAAGTGAAGTGGTTAAAGCCAAAAATTAATATAGAAAAAATAAAAAACAGTTTCATTTAAGATCTCCCCTCTTTTTTTGTTTCAATCAATCATTACTACAAAAAGCTGAGTTTTGACTCTATAAAGATTACAAAATATAAAATTAACGATTTTTTTAAAAAGTGTACTCATGGAACTAATTTAAGGGGCTTAGGCTCGCATAAAGCATGTTTAATGTTTAAAAATTAGGCGAATAGTATTTAAAAGAAATGAGACTTGAAAGCTTTAGAGTAAGAAACAATATTTTTCGATTCTGGTATCAACACTATGAGTTTTTAAAGCTAGCTTTATTAAAATTTAAGTTTCTAATATGGCCTTTAGAGCCCAATTTTTAATGACTTATTGTTGCAATCAGCATAGATAGGTACTTATGCAAAACGGTGTAAACAAGGAAAATTTAAAGCTTAAGAATAAAGCACGACTTCCTTCGGGAAAATCAGATTTAAGAAAACCTTCATGGATTAAGATGCGTCCTCCAGCTGGAGATAAGTATCTTAAGCTAAAGGCTATGTTTAAAGAACTTAACCTTGCAACTGTATGCCAAGAAGCTCAATGCCCAAACATCAGTGAGTGTTGGAAGGGTGGAACTGCAACAATCATGATTATGGGAGATACTTGTACTCGAGGTTGCAGATTTTGTGATGTGAAGACTGCAAAAAACCCTGAACCCTTAGACCCAGATGAACCAAGAAAAGTAAGCTACGCTGTTTCTCAAATGGGCTTAGAGTACTTAGTTATTACGAGTGTTGATAGAGATGATGTTGAAGATGAAGGTTCTGCTCACTTTGCTGAAACCGTAGAGCTTTTAAAGTTTATGGATCCAAACTTAATAGTTGAAATCCTAACTCCTGACTTTAAAGGTAAAAAAGACTGCATAGATAAAATTATAAAAGCTAAGCCACATGTTTTTGCACATAATATTGAAACTGTTAAAGAGCTGACTCCAATGGTAAGAGATCCAAGAGCTACTTATGAACAAAGCCTAGAGGTTCTTCGCTATGTTAAAGAACAAGATCCTGAGATTTATACAAAAACCTCTATTATGCTTGGGCTTAGTGAAACAGATGAGCAAATTACAACAGCACTAAAAGATTTAAGAGATGTAGGTTGTGATGTAGTGACTTTTGGTCAGTACATGCAGCCAAGAAAGAGGCACTTAAAAGTGCATGAATACGTTACTCCTGAGAAATTTGAATTTTGGCAAGAGTTTGCAGAAAGTATGGGTTTTTTATATGTTGCTAGTGGCCCACTTGTTAGAAGCTCTTATAAAGCTGGAGAGTATTTCATGAAGGGCGTTATTGATAAAAAGCGACAAACGAATACTATGAAAAAAGAATTAAGTTAGAAAGTTAAAAAGAAATAAATTTTATAAAAAGAAATGAATCGAACAAAATATGAAGAACCACTTTTTAAGTGGTCTACAAAACGGAGGATAAACTTAATGTCTACAACGAATCTTACATTACCAGATATTGGCGAGGGTGTTACTGAAGGGGAAATGGTAGCTTGGCTTGTAAAAGTAGGTGACACGGTTGAAGCAGACCAACCAGTTGCAGAAGTTATGACGGATAAAGCAACTGTAGAAGTTCCTGCACCAGATGCTGGAGTGATTAAAGAACTAGTAGCTAAAGAAGGTGATGTTGTTCCAATAGGTGAAACTCTTTTAAAAATGGAACTAGGAGCTGGATCAGCTGTTGCAGCTAGTAGCCCGGCACCAAAAGCTGAAGCGACACCAGCTACTCCATCATCGCCAACTCCTACAACACCTGCTGCCCCACAAGCAGTTGCAAGCCCTCAAGGGCAAGTTAACATTATGCCTCCTGTAGCAGATTCAGATGTTCTTGCCTCTCCTTCAACGAGAAGATTTGCAAGAGAGTTAAATATAGATTTAAACACAATACCTGGAACTGGTTTAGCTGGTCGTGTAACAAGAGATGACGTTTTAAAAGTTGTTGGTAACTCTAGTGCAGGAACTTCACAAGCAAGTTCTGCAGCTACACCATCTACAGTATCACTTCCAACTAGAACAAATTTTGTGACTAACGCTCAAGATGAAAGAGTTCCTTTAAGAGGAATTAGAAAGAAAATTGCTGAAAACATGCAAATGGCAAAAAGGGTTGTTCCTCATTTTACACTTATGGATGAAGCAGATGTGACTCAACTTGTTCGTATTAGAAACCAAGCAAAAGCTGTGGGCGAAAAATACGGCGTTAAAGTGACTTATCTGCCATTTGTGATGAAAGCCTTAATTGCAACTTTAAAAGAATTCCCAATGTTTAATGCTTCAATCGATGATGATGCTGGAGAAATTGTTTATAAGAAAAACTTTAATCTAGGTTTTGCGGCAGACACTCCAAATGGTCTTATGGTGCCAGTTATTAAAAATGCTGATCAAAAAAGTCTTTTAGAGTTAAGTGCTGAGATCATTGATCTTTCAAAACGTGCAAGAGATGGAAAACTTAAGCTTGATGAGATGAAGGGTGCAACTATTACGATCACTAACATGGGAAGTATTGGTGGAACTTACGCGACTCCAATCATCAACCACCCAGAAGTTGCCATTTTAGGAATGTATAAGATGGTTAAAAAACCTGTTTATATTGATGGAAAATTTAAAGCTGCAAGTGTTATGAACTATACAATCACTGCAGATCACAGACTTATTGATGGAGCAGTAGCTGCAAACTTCTTAAAGAGTTTATTCTCTAAACTAGAAAACCCTGCAGAGCTTATGCTTCATATGATTTAGTTTTAAGTTTGTTTAAAAGTATTAAGTATTAAAGAAAAGATAAAAGGATTTTAAGTTTATGAAATATGATGTGTGTGTAATCGGAGCTGGACCTGGTGGATATGTTGCTGCAATTAGAGCAAGTCAATTAGGCTTAAAAACTGCAATTATTGAGCGTGAGTATATGGGTGGTGTTTGTTTAAACGTTGGCTGTATACCTTCAAAGGCAATGATCTCAGCGGCTAGTTTTCTTGATAAAGCTAAAAATCACTCAAGCCCGATGGGTATTGAAATTGAAGGCGTTAAAGTTAACATGCCTAAACTTAAGAAGTGGAAAGAGTCAGTAAGTGCTAAGATGTCTGGTGGAGTAAGCCAGCTTCTTAAAGGCAATAAAGTTGAAATCATTAAAGGGGAGGCTACTTTTAAAGATACAGAGACTCTTATGGTTTCTTCAAGTGAAGGTGATAAGGAAATAAAAGCTGAAAACTTTATTGTTGCAACAGGTTCACGTCCCATTGAGCTTCCTGCTTTTCCGTATGATGAAGAAACGATTTTAAGCTCAACTGGAGCTCTAGATCTTGAAGCTGTTCCTAAAAAACTAATTGTTATTGGTGGTGGCTATATTGGTTTAGAGATTGGCTCATACCTTAAAAAACTTGGATCAGAGGTGACTGTTTTAGAAGCTGGTGGTCAGCTTCTTTCAGGCCTTTGTGATCAAGATGTTCATAAGACTTTAGAAAGAAGTGTAAAAAAACAAGGTCTTGATGTTCACTATAATGCTTTTGCAAAAGACTATAAAAAGTCAGGTAGATCAGTTGTTGTTACAGCTGAAGTTAATGGTGAAAAGAAAGAATTTAAAGCTGATAAAGTTTTAGTAACAGTTGGAAGAGTGCCAAACTCTGACCAGATGAATTTAAAAGGCATTGGTGTTGAACTTGATGAAAGAGGCTTTGTTAAAGTTGATCCAAGAAGAAGAACAAATGTTCAAGGTATTTGGTGCATTGGTGATATTGCAGGCCAGCCTCTTCTAGCTCATAAAGCAAGTCATGAAGGTGTGATGGTTGCTGAAATCATCTCAGGAGAAAATAGAGTCTATGATGCTAAAACAGTTCCTGCAGTGATCTTTACTCACCCTGAAATTGCTTGGGTTGGAAGAACTGAAGAGGAAGCAAAAGCTGAAGGGTTTGAAACTATCTCTGGTAAGTTTCCATTTGGGGCAAACGGAAAAGCCGTATCTTTACAAGAAACTGAAGGTTTTGTAAAAATGATTGCTGATGCAAAAACTCACGCACTCTTAGGTGTGCATATCATTGGACCTGAAGCGAGTAACCTTATTAGTGAAGCGGCTCTTGCAATGGAGATGGGTGCAACACTAGAAGACATAGCGCTTACAATTCACCCTCATCCAACTTTAGGTGAGACGATGATGGAGTGCGCTGAAGTAACCCTTGGTCATGGTATTCATGTGATGAACCAAAAGAAAAGACCGGCTCGTTCTGCTAATGGATCTGCGCAAGCTTAAGAGCTTTAGCTAAGATGACTTTTGATGTAATTGATTTAGGCCTTGTTGATTATAACAAGGCTTTTTTGTATCAAGAAGAACTAGTAAAAAAAAGAGCTCTAGGTGAAATCTCAGACACCGTAATTTTTTGTTCTCACCCTTCTGTAGTTACCTTAGGTAGAAGCTCTAAACCTGAAGATCTTTTTGGTTGGACAGGGGATGTGGTTAAAACCAATCGTGGTGGGCGCGCTACCTACCACGGTCCTGAACAAATGATTGTTTATCCAATCTTTAAAATTAAAGATAACCAGAATATAAACATAAAAGATCAAGATCTAAGAGGCTACTTAGAATCTTTAGAAGATTCAGTTTTACTTGTATTAAAAACCCTTGGCTTAGAAGGAAAGAAAGTCTCATCAAAGCCTTTAGAAGAAGGCCAGCTTAACAGAGGTGTTTGGGTTAATGATAAGAAGATCACTTCTATTGGAATAGCTGTAAGAAAATGGGTAACAATGCATGGTTTAGCACTAAACATTAAAAAAGACCCTCTAGCTTTTACAGGTATTCAAGCTTGTGGATTTGATACTCAAACCTACACCTCTCTTGAAGAACAAGATGGGAGTGAAGTGGCTAGTTATGAAGAATTAAAAGAGGCTTTTATTAAGAGCTTAGAAGGAGTATTTTACTCGATATAGGAGGTTTTTTTTAGATCGGCTGAGTTTATTACCTTATTCGGTTATTTGATTGATGTGCTATAAGCTATTTGACATTGTTATCGAGTTATGATAATATAGTAACATGATAAGCAGTTTTGCAGGTAAACTAGCAGAAGACATATTTTATGACCGCAAAACGAAAGAAACTCGTAAATTCCCTTCTGAAATTTATCGAGTAGCAAGAAGAAAGTTGCTTTATCTATATGAAGCTGAAGTTTTAGCTGATCTAAGGGTGCCGCCTAATAATAGATTAGAGGCTCTTAAGGGAGATTTAAAAGGTTATTACTCAATTCGTATTAATAAGCAGTGGCGGGTTGTATTTAAGTGGTCAAATCAATCAGCTAGTGAAGTAAAAATAATTGACTACCACTGAGTGAGGTTAAAATGGCAATCAAAGCACCTAAAAACCCATTTCACCCTGGGGAAATTCTTTTAGAGGAGTTTATTGAGCCTAATGGATGGACACATACTTTTGTAGCTGAGCAGTTAGGTTGGACAAAAGCAAAGCTTAGTGAACTGATTAACCAAAAAAGAGGAATTACAGCTGAAACGGCCTTAGATCTTTCAGACTTTCTAGGAACGACAGCAAAATTATGGATGAATTTTCAATCTACTTTTGATTTAGACAAAGCAAAAAAGAAAAGAGCCGCTTGAACCTACTTTATTACTCATAAGTAGTTTTAGTGCTTTGGTAACTTTCTTTAAACGTATTTCCCATATTCACTCAAAATAAACGATAACTCTTTAACGTGATATTTTATGTCACTTAATTGGACAGTTTTTATCAATTGAATGAGCTTAAATGCCCATAAGTTCATTACTGGCATTGGTTTTGCGAGCAGGGAAAGCTTGGGTGTTATCAGTTGATAAATGTGTACAAATAGCTATTTTAGTTTTCGGGAGGCCTTATGTATTTCTTTAAACTCATCTTCTTACTATTTCTCACGCATTACTCTTACTCCAGTGAACAGCTCAGTAGTACTGATAGAAACACTGTAAACACTCCTCATCGTGGAAGGTACTTCAATTTTTCTGTAGGCCTCGGAAAGCCTTCAGACACTGACTTTAGTGTTACAGATATTGCCCACGAAGCCTCTTTCTTGTCTCCTTTAATGATCGGCATAGGTAAAAACGCAGGTAACTTCTCAGCAGAGATAAATTTCTTTAGGTCTTCTGATAGCATTAAAGAAGACTTGCCATTTGTTTCTGGTGGTTCCTTTATCACAACAGGGTTAGTTGCAAACCTTTATTTTCATTATAATTTTAATCAGAGAGCTTCCTTTTACTATGGCTTTGGCCTTGGGTTAGTTCGTTACAAATTGAGCTCAGATGTAGTACCAGATGTTGCAGTTAATGAGTTAAGTGCACTTATACAAGCCGTAATTGGTTTTGACTACATCTTAAATGAAAAAGTAAGCTTATTTAGTGATCTCAGGTATCTTGATTCAAATGAGCCAGAGCTAAGATACAGTCGAGTTTTTGCTGATTATTACGATTATAGAAATACAACACTTAATTTTGGCGTACGTATATATTATTAAAGTACAATACTTTTTGTTATGAATTAATATAGTACTATTTTATATAGTATTAATCACTTCTTATTAGTCTAATTTATTTTAGATCTGTCGAGCCTTTCTGATTAAGAAAGGCTTTTTTATTTAGTCATAAAGTCTATGAATTTATATGAAAGAACATCGCAACTTAAACTTAATTTCAAAATATAGAATTGATCAAGTTTTTCTATCTGTTAATCTATAATTTGAAAACTAGCTCACGAGCTGTCGAAGAGCTCGACTTATTTTCTTAAAGTTTGAAGTTTCTAGATCAGATTTTCTTTTGATCATGTACACATCAAATTTTTGTTTACCTAACTTTTTAGGAGGATCTAGAGCTTCAAGTTTATATTTAGAATCACATACTGTATTATGAAGATCTACAACGAATTGAGGAAAGTATCCAACACAGCAACCTCGTCGACATAAATCAAGTGCTGTCTCCATCATTGCAACATGATATTTAATGTTTCTAGGAATCAAATGATCAGGCCAACCATCAAGCCCTTTTGCTTTAGAAGGGGTTCCTGAAACGGGGATACTTGGAGCGGTAAAGGGGACTTCCTTAAAAGGTATGTTTTTAAATTTTAATTTTTTACCAAAGATTCCCATTTTAATTGAGGTCACTTTTAAAAAATCTAATTCTTTATGTGGAATGGGTAGGTAAGTTATTCCAATATCTATAAGACCAGATGCTATAGCCTCTTCCATTGGACCTGGTACTAACTCTGCTACCTTTACCTCATGGTCTGAGAATGTTTCAGATATTACTTTTGATAAGAAATATGTAGAAAAGACTTCAAAAGTTGCAATAGAAAGACTGTCTTTGTGAGGGCCTTTTTGGTTTGGAAGTGCTAGGTCATTAATCTGACTGATGAGGGGAGCAGCTTTAAGGGCGATTTGTTTGCCATCATCTGTGATTGAGATTCCTCTACCTGAAGGGATAATAAGTTTTTTCTTAAGCTCTCCCTCTAATGTTTTAATAGCCTTTGAAAGAGCAGGCTGAGAAATATTTAGTAATTCAGAGGCCCTGCTAAGGGATCCGGCTTGAGCAACTGTACAGAAATAATGCAATCTATTTATATCCATTGGTTATGAATATATGCCAATTATTCAATATTATTCAAGATTAAATTTAGATATAAGTTTTTATGCCCTCTTTTAGAGGGGAAAACAAAAAGAAAAAAATAAGGGAGAGAAAATGAAAAAAATAATTTGTGTACTATCAGTTTTATTACTAAGTGCATCTGCGTACTCTAAGTCTTTAAATAAAAGTGAAATAAGTCATTGTTCAGGTCATTTTGACGATAGTTTTAAAACACTAAATCTGGATTTTTATTACACTTCACCTCGAGTTGGAAGTGCTGTGCTTTTAAGGCTAGATGAGGGAGCAGAGATCTCTGCTTCTTATTCAGTTGTTGCAGTCGAAAATATGAATTTTGATAAAATCTCTTATGAACTTTCTTTTCGAGGTGGGTTTAGTCTTGGTGAAGTCAGACTTACTAAGAATACTATGACAAGTGAATATGAGTTTTTAATTTATAACGGAAACTTAGAAAAAGTTACTAAACTTAACTGCAACTAACTAAAAGGGAGTGAAAATGAAAAGACTAAATATTTTTAAATTTTTAATTATTACAGGACTACTATCAATAAGTTCATCAGCATGGGCTAAAGGGGTTGCGTTTGGCTCTGCAAATGTCTCTACTTGTGAGCTTCATGGAGGCAGAAATCTTAGAGAAGAAGCTATAAAAGAGGCTAAAATCAATGCTGATAAAGAGTGTCAATCAGCAACCTTTGATGCAGAAGAAGCAGAAATTACTGAGGTTCATGTACTGGATAGTTACCGAGGTTCTTGCTGGGCTGGGACAAATAGTGGTTTAGCTGTTAAAATAGAGTATGAGTGTTTGTATGACAGTGAACAAAACTCTAAGTTAATTGAGACAACGACAACAGTATTAAGTTGTCCTGAAAACCCTACAGATGAAATAAATATTGATGAATATTACTTTAGAGAAAACCTTCAAAGCGAAGCTAAGAAGTTTTGTGGCAATGATGAGGTTCCAGTGTTTAGAGATGTTACTATTGGTAATAGCTCAGTTGGGTGGGGAGGGACAGACCCTTTGTGTGGCTTTTATCGAAGGACACAAGTAAATTTAAAATTTGTATGTTCTAAAGGGTAGTATCCAAGAGCAAGAAGACTCGAGCTTCTTTCTAATATTAAGTGATAGAACTAACTATCAGTTTTTGTAAAGATGACCTGGTAGAGAAGGCTATCCTTCAATCGTAGTAGGCAGTGAGGTTTAATCCAGCTTAGATTACTAAATAAACGTAAAAATGGCACATAACTATAGTTGGTCTAGGTGATGTTCTTTATAAGAGAAACAACCCATTATAGTTCAGTTTATGCTTTGAAAAAAATTCAATGCCACTACCCAAATCTACTTTACGTGTTAGAACTAGTTTGCATAAATTGGAGGAAAAATATGAAAATTTTAATTATTTTGATAATGAGCGCTTTTGCATACAATTCTTTTGCAGGAGACGCTGGGTATATGTCTGAAACATGTCATTCTGCAAGCAAGCGTACAGTTTTCTCAAGATTGAATAATTGGTCTGATGGTGTGTATCGTCAAACCCTTATTATCGATGGTGTTCCCGCTTTATATGAACTTGATAAGGATGGTGTAACCGAAGATGGGGACGATGGTTTTGTTTCAATCTCAAAAAACGGAGTTCTTCAGTATGAAATTAATACTGACTCTAATGGAAATAGTTCTTTAGTTGTTCATCAAGACCCTAGAACAGGTACAATTGCTGAAAACAATGCTTTAGCAACACCTTTTACAGTTAGCCTTGATTGTAAATCTTTTTGGCCAGAGCCATAAAAACTAACGTCGTAAAGAAATATGATTTCGATGGGCCTTGTTTCTGAGGCCCTTTTTATTTTAGAACTTATTAAGGTTTTGAAGCGAAAGAAACATCGGAAAACTTGACTCCAGCTCTTGTAAATATTTGCCATCCTTTCATTCTGAGAAATGCTTAGTTAGATTTTATACTAATACCAAAACTTCGTATTCCACCAAGTTTGATTTCATCAAGGACTTTCATAACATCGCCATGAGGAGTGTCTTGATCAGCAGAAAGAATAGCTTTTCCTGTAGGGTTTTCTTGAGAGAAAGTTCTAGAAGCTATTTTTAATTCTTCAATGTTCATGATCTTGCCATTTAAAGCAATCTGTCCATCTTTACTTACAAGCACTTGAAAAGGAGAGGGTTTTGTTTTTTCTCCAGAGCTCCCTTGAGGAAGGTTAACTGGAAGACTTGGCTTCATAATAAAGGGCGTTGTTACCATAAAGATGATAAGAACAACTAAGATAATATCAACAAAGGGAACAATATTAATTTCTGATATTGGCTCATCATCAGAATTATTAAACGATGCTCCCATTACTTATTCCACCTAGTTTTATAAACGATACAGATATCTTTTAAGTTAAGAATATTGTTAGTAATGCTTTTAGATTTTTTTTGAAAATGGTTGTAAAAAATAGTTGCAGGAATTGCCACTAAAAGTCCAATAGCTGTTGCTAGTAATGCTTGTGAGATACCACTCATAACAACACTTGGGTTTCCTTCACTTACTGCTAGAGCTTTAAAGGCCTCCATAATACCAAAAACAGTTCCAAGTAGTCCGATAAAAGGAGCGTTTGAGCCAATAGTAGCAAGCATATTTAAGAATCTATCAAGCTCAGGTTTAACTGAAAGAATGTAGCTACTAAAAACTTCTTCTAGTCCTTCAGTACCGGACTTATTTAAATGTCTTAAGCCATACTTTAAAGCTTCAGCTTCATAGCCTTCTTCGTTAGCTGCATAGTTTTGAATTTCACTGTGATCATCATTAGTTAGACTAAGCTGAAGGGCTTCTCTAATAGCCTCACTGCCTTTATTTAATTTTTTAAAAAACCAGAATCTTTCTAAAATAAAACCAATACTTAAAACACTTAAAAGTATAAGTATCCATAAAGTAACAACGTGTCCAAGACCTGCAATAATATAAAACTTTTCAATAAGCATAAAAACTAAACTCCTTAAAGTAGAAGGATAATTTACCAAGTCTTTAAAGAAATGACTACATCATTTAGGTCTTGGTTTTATTTATAGATTTCTTATTTTTTTAAAAGCTTAAAAAAGCTCTTAAGGCTTAATTTAAGACACTTTTCCAAGCCAAAAGCCTTGCTCAGGGCTCTCTTTTGCAAAAACTTTAGCGATATCTTCAATTGAGTTTGGATAAAGGCTTATAAGTGAGTCTGGAGCTTCATTTGATTTTAGTATAAGAAGCTCAGAATCTTTTGAAGTGTTCATTTGCTGCACTTTAAAGCTTACACTTGATTCTAGTCCAAGTAAATTAGTGGGTAGAAAAGGAGCATGTTCAGGCTCTAGGGGTGTAAAACTGTATTCTGAACTAATTGGTAAAAGCTTTTTGTTGTTATAAAGAAGAAGTAGGGGCCATCCAATTTGTACGACATAGATAGAATGCTTAGTTTTATAAATACAAATAAAATCACAACCCACATTTATTTTATCTTTATTATAGCTTGAGTAGAGATAGTCATTCAGATACTGGGTGCAGACATGTATGTTATTACTAATGCTGTCATAACATGTAAGCTTTGCAAAAGGGCTTGTTGTATCAGGATCTAGCATAAGATTTTCAAATTCTAGAATAAATTTATTTAAACCTTCAGTAATGTGATCTGGGTTTCCGTAAGGTGTTGCAAGCAGAATAAGTTTTTCATCTTTTCCTTTAACTGTAATAGGTGGAGAAAAAACAAAATGTCCTCTATAGCCAAAACTCTCAAAATTAATCAAAACTATCCGTCCCCAAAATTCTTAAGCTTCTTTCTTGCTTTTTCATAATAATTCGTTCCAGGAACACCCTGTTCTATAATTTTTTTCCAGTTTTGCTTTGCTTGCTCAATTTGTCCAAAATCTTCATCTATAATACTCTCTTGATAAAGCTTTCGAAGTTGTGAGTTAAGTTCTTTTTCAGCCTTTTCTTGAAGCTCTAAGAGTTCTTCATGGTCTCTATCAATTTTTAAACCCTCTCTAGTTGCTAAGACGGCATTCTTGTAATCTTCATTTTGAATCCCTTGTTTTGCTCTTGCAATAGATCCTGCGAGAATCCCATCAATTCTACTTCTTATAGAGGCAACATTTCTTTTTGCTTGCGGTTTTAACTTAGCAGGATCTGGGTAACTACTGTTTGAGAATTTATCAAAAGTCTTAATAGCTCTCTTCCAGTCTCCATTTTCATCATACTTTTCTGCCTTTTTATAAAGTGCTTTACCTTTTGCAACACGTTTTCTGTAGGCCGCTTGTCGTTTCTCTTTTTCTTCTTGCTCAAGTTCAATAGCTTGTGCTTGGTCGATAAGTGAATTGATAGTTTCATTTGTTGGATCAAGGCTGATTGCCATACTTAGGCAAGATTTAAGGCTATCAACGCCTTCTGTTACCATATTTTCACAGTTTGCTATTTCAAGAGCAACTTTTTGCTCTAACTCTTTTTGCTTTTTTAGTCTTCTCTTTTCATCTTGTTCGCGTTGAATTCTTTCTTTTTCAACTTCACATTGAACTCTAAGCTCAGAAGTCTCACCGATATCACTTGGAACCACTCCAACATCATCAAAAGCATCAAGTTCATTTAGGCATCTTTCAAAATCATTTTGATTATAAAATCTTAAAGCTAGGTTAAAATGATCAACAGCTTGAAGCTCAAGTTCTTTTAAACGTTGTTTTTCTTTTGCTTTAGAAGCTAATTCAGCTGAGTTATTATTTTTCTTTGGAAGAAGAGAAATACCCAGTATTGCAATTATTCCAATAATTAAGCCAATTCTAATTTTTTTAGTTTTATTTTGCTTACTTAAAAGAACAGGATCTACACTTTGCTCTTTAATCGTAGCGTCAAGTTTTTTTCGATCAAAAGAGTCATCTATTGCTAGAGCATTATTTCTTAGGCTTTCAAGATCTTCGTTTTCAGTAGCAAGCTCAGCAACGGCAAGATGTTTAACTTTATTCATGAAGTTTTCATCTTTTATTTCAAAAATAAATTTATGATCCTCAGTTGAAATAACATCACCAGATTTAAGTTCAATTTCTTGATTTGCAGGAACTGGCTGCTTATTAAGATATGTGCCGTTTGAAGAGCCGAGGTCTTTTAAGCAAAAAACATTATTTAGTTTTACAATAGAGAAGTGTTTGCGACTTGACCTTGCAGATTCTATCGTAAAATCCGCTTGTTTGGATCTGCCAAAAGCAATAACTTTTTTATCTAAAGGGAAGTCTTTGATGTATTTCCCTTCTTTAAAAACTTTAAAGTAGTAGTTTAAGTTATTATTCTCTATGACTGCAATAGAGGTTTTTTCCTCATCCCCAAAATCATCATAGTCCTCGCCCTTAGGAGAAAGATCTGCTTCCTCCTCCTCATTAGGTTGTTCGCTATGAATCATAATATTTTTAGCTTCTACAACAGGGTTTTGCTCATCTAAAAGTTCTTGATGAGATATATTTGGAGCTTCAATTTTAAATGTATAAGGTGGTATTGAAATTGAAGTTACGGGCTCGTTAAGTTGCAATGAAGATATACTCTCCCCATCTTTAATGAAATGACCGCCCTGTGAGATTTTTTCAATTAAGTACTCTCCTTGATGAAGAGTGATTCGAGCATGTTTCCTTGAAATACCAGGATGTGAGTCTAATACAATATCACAGTCTGACCCTCTACCAATTGTAAATTCTGGCTGATCAACCTCATGCTCACTTATAAAATTGGAGTTTTCAAATACTTTAATTTTTAGCATTAGTATTTACTCCTTTGTAAAAGCATACATTCTTTTAAAAGCTTTTTTGCTTCTGCGTAGCGATTATCTGATTTGTCATTTAACTGAATCATAACATTTTTAAATGATGATATACAAAAATCGAATTTAAAGTTTTCTTTATGAGCTCTTCCTTGATTCATATGATATTCTATCAATTCCTCAGCACGTCTTTTTGAAAGCTCAAGATATCTTTTTGCTTCGATATTTTCAGGATTGTGAACTAGTGAAACTTCAAAAGATCCAATTGCGCTGGAGTACTGTGATTTTTGGAAATCTCTAAAGCCTTTGATATAAAACTCTTTAGACCTTTTATAGTCTTTACTATTAGCTCCTTTTGCATCAAGGCTCTTTTTATAAGCATCAATAGTAGCTTGAGATTTTTTGATTCTTTCTAGTATTTTTTCATTTGTTTCAATTTCTTCTTGTGACTTTTTAATCTGAGGCTTTGAATCTAGAAAACTAGACGCTATGACAAGAGCTAAAAGTCCTCCAATGATAATAAATAAAACTTTTTTATTAGATGATTGATCTACCTTTTTAGTATTTTGATTACTATAAGACTGTGAGCTATAGTTAACTTGACTTGATATTTGAGAGTTGCTTTCATCTTTTACAGCAGCTAAATGATTAGGGTTTTGTTTTGCAGGTGTGCTTTCAGTTATAACAAGTTTAAAACTTTGAGCTCCAATTACTAAGACACAGTTATTAAATAAAACACCTTGTTTTACTTTTTCTCCATTTAAAGTGATGAAATTATTAGTTGCTAGATTTTGTATATAGTATTGATTCTTATGAAAAACTAAGCGGGCATGTCTTCGACTTACTTTTGCATCATCATTAATGACGATATGGTTAGACGCATCTCTGCCTATAAAAATCTCTTTTTTAGTGAGTCTATAAACTGTAGACTTTAAACTGCCTGAAAGAGCCTTTAGATAGTACTCTTTAGCAGGTTGAGATTGAATGACAGGTTGAGCGCTCATGCTTATTCAGCCTCCATAGGTATAAATGCTGTTACAAAATAAGCAATTCCTGAAGTGCCAGAAACAGTGTGCATTCTAATCTCATAAGGAATTCCTGAAAACTCAAATTCATTTGAATGAACTTGATCTGGCAAAGTTTTACATCTTTCAACAAGATCAAGCAGGTTTTGCTGTAAAGCTTGATCTGAAAGTGCAGATAAAGGAGTTCCAGCTACACCAACTAAGTTTGTGAGTTCTTCAAAACCATCATTATAATCAGATATAGCTTCAGACTCAGCAGAGATAACTAAAGAGGCATAGCCAATGAGTTGAGAGATATTTTGCATCTCCATAGTACGGTCAGCTTCGACAGCACCCACGCTTCCACCGCCTCCAGATGAGGTTCTATTTAAAGCACTATTTAGGTTTGAGTAAGCTTGCTGCACTGAAGGAAGAAGTATTTTAGTACTTAAGAGGTTATCGTTTGACCTTAATGCAGACTCTAAATCCTTATTTAAGCTTTTTACTGGATACTCAACAAGTTTATAGAAAAGTAAAAATAAAACTCCACCAAAAATCAATGCTAAAATAAGTGTTTGAATAAAGAGACTTAAAGTTCTGTTATCATTTGTAGCTAAAATTTTAGAATTATAAACAACAACAGAGTAAAACCTGGTCGTATCAGCTAAACCTGTTCCAGGGCTATAAAACTTAATAGGATGCATAGCAATAATTCTATTGTTCTCAACTTTTGCAACATGAAATGGTTTGTCAGTTCTTTTTCTTGCTGTATGTGCAAATTTTTCTCCAATAAACTGACCAGAAAGTCGTCCTGGAGCAATAATAGACCCATCACTTTGTCTAATGATATATGCTGCACTTACTCCAGGCTCTTGTGCTGCATACGAAACAGTTGTGCCTGAAAAGTTGCTGTCTGCTAGAGCCTCAGTATTAAGTGCTGCAAGTGTTTTCGCAAGTGAAGAAGCTCTTCGCTTACTCTCAAGTTCGATACTATCATTAATGATGTTCATAAGAGGAATAGTTGATAAAGCGACTGTCATAAGAACTAAGCCAAGGCAAAATAGCCCAGTAAGCCATTTAAACTCAATGACTTCAGAGAGCTTATAAACTGGAGTCATAGCTGCATTTTCAATATAACGATCTATTTTCCAAAGAATTTTATCAAAACCTGATGCAAAGTGTGGTTCAGAGACGCTTACAGATTCACTTTCATCTAAAGTAGTGTCTTGATAATTAGAGCTATATTTAGAATTAAAAGGAATCACCTGAGCTGAGGTGTCATTTTGTACTTCTAAAATTGTATCATATATAGAGATTTTGTCTCCAGATTTTAAAGTTGTCACTTCAACTTTAATTCCATTTACAAATGATCCATTTGTTGAATTTAAGTCAGCTAAAACAATCTTATTTTTTTCAAAAATAATTTTTGCATGTTGCTTAGATATATTCTCATTTGGAAGGGTAATGTCACATTTTGGTGATCTTCCAATAACAGTTTCATTTGAACCGAGTGTGAATGTTTTTCCAATGAGTTTACCTGAGAGAACTTTAAGAGCGAACATAGAGTTTATCTCCTATATTCACTTTTCCATTAAGAGAGCCGCCTGCAAATTCATAGCAGTCTTTATTTTTAAAATTAAAAATATTAGTAAATCTCCATGGCTTAAGATTTTCAATGACCTGAGTCACGTTCATGTTTTTATCAATAAATACAACATCAATGTCCATAGACATAAAAAACGTATGGATAGATGGGCAGTTTTTAAAGTAAAAAGTTGTAAGATCATCAAGATGTTTAGTCCCGATGAGACCTTTTGCTTTTTTAAAGAAAGAATCTGTTTTCACAATTTTTTCTGCGATTAAAATGTTATCTTTTGAAAAGTTATGTAGAGACATTATCATCCGCCTCCTGAAAAACTTAAAAATACAGGAGCTAGAACTACTATGAAAACTGCAGGCACTATGAATAAAACAAGCGGAAGCATAATGGCTTGAGATGCTTGTGCTCCAGCTTTCTCAGCTCTTACAAATCTTTCAAGTCGCAGCTGTTCGGCCTGATCTTTTAAAACTTTAGATATAGGAGCACCAGTTTGATCCGCATCAACTACAACAGCTACAAAACTTATGATCTCGCTTAGATCAACTCTATCAGCTAGGCTCTTAAGAGCGTCTGACCTTGAAGCTCCAAGTCTAATATCCTGTAAGACTGTGTTAAGCTCTTGAGCTAGAACACTATCTTGTGCTTTTTCAACAATTCGCTGTATGGCTCCAACAAAGTCTAAACCTGCTTCTGTTGATAAAGCTAGAAGATCAATGAAGAAAGGAAGGTCTATTTGAATAGACTGGTTTCTCTTCTTCTTCTCCTCATTTGCGTAGAGGTGAGGGAAATAAAAGCCTAGTAAGCCAAAGAAGCCGATGAGTGGCGGTGGAAAGCCAAGTTCTAAGGCAAAATTAAAGAACATAAGAAAAATGGGGAAGAGTATGCCCCATAAGATTTGTAGTCCAATAAACTCATCAACGTTTAGTTCTTGAGCTAAACCAGATGTTTTAAGTTTTTCTTCAATTGATTTTCTAAACGATTCAGATTTAATTTTTTTTGAATGTTGTAAAGTAAAATTATGTACTAACGGCCTTGAGTAGTTAATAATAGGGGACTTTGACTTAACAGGTTCATCACCAGATGCCCAAGCAAGTGCTGAAGAATCTGAGTTATTGCCAAGAAGCACTCTAAACAGTAAGTAAACTGAAAGGCTACCAAGGACAATTCCTGATATGAGTAAGATTAACGATAAATCCAAAGTTCAAACTCCATTTTTATATCTCGTTTCAAAATCCCCAAGAAGATATGATTTGCTTAACAAAGCAGGGTATCAATTTGAGGCTCTCTCCATAGAAATATCGGAAATCATTGACAAAAACCTGAATGGAAAAGAGCAGTGTTTAGGATTAGCACGTTTAAAAATGAGACACTTTTTGGGTCAAAATGAGAAAAACTTAAAAGAAAACGCATTTGCTTTAACTTGCGATACTATGGTCGAGTTTGAGGGCTTAGTTTTAGGTAAACCTTTGTCTAGAGACCAGGCCAAAGGCTGGATTAAATCTTATGAGAATAAGTCACAGTGGGTTCATACAGGCTGTAGTTTAGTCGAGTTGGGTAATATAGAGAACAGGGTTGATTGGGTTACGTCTACAAAAATCAATTTTTCAGATGTAGGTGAAGAAGCTTTAAATGCATATTTTGATAAGACACCAGATTATATCACAAAGGCTGGTGGGTATGGGCTGCAAGATGAGTACTTTAATTTTGTAGAAAGTATCGAGGGCTCTTATACTAATGTGGTAGGCTTACCACTTGAAGACTTAAGCGTTAATTTTTTAAAGCTTGTAGAAAAAGATTAAAAGCAAAGTGAGTTTGGCTTGAGTATAGAAGAGAATATTAAAAATATTAGGCTAAATATTAAAAAAGATGTCAGCCTTATTGCTGTTTCTAAGACATTTAGTTCAGAGAAAATTAGAGAGGCTTATAGTTTTGGTGTCTTTGATTTTGGTGAAAACTATTTAGATGAGGCCTTGGCTAAAATCAAAGATTTAGAGTCAGTAGATAAAATAAGATGGCATTATATTGGACGAATTCAATCAAAGAAGATAAATAAAATGGTTGGAGCTTTTAACTATATTCATACAGTTGCTTCAATTGAGCATTCGATTAAAATTGATCGACAAGCAAAGACTAAAAATATTAAGCAAAAAGTTTTGTTGCAGCTAAAGCATGAGAACGACTCTAGGGACTACGGTATTTTATTTTCTAAGTTAAAAGTTTTTTTAGACGAGGTGGTAAACTTAACGAATATTCAATTATCAGGCCTGATGTACCTACCTCCACAAGATATGACTCAAGTTGAATTAGAAGAGAGCTTTAAAACTGTGGAAACTTTATTTAGGACTTATAAGGAAATGTGTCGCTTAAAAGGGCATGAATGGGATATGATTTCCATGGGCATGTCAGAAGATTATGAAAGTGCTATTCAAAATGGATCAACTCATATTAGAATAGGTCGTGGAGTTTTTGGAACAAGAACTTAAAGCTATTTAAGGAGCGTGTGCAGTGAAGGGGTCATATTTAAAATCAAAGAAAATAGGTTTTATCGGCGCTGGAAATATGACAAGGAGTATTCTTGGAGGCTTATCTTTAAGCGAGAACTTTGATCCTTTAAGTATTTGGGTTTCTAACCGCTCATCACAAAAACTAAATGAAGTAAAAGAAAAATTTGGCGTGAATATTTCTGAGCACAATGAAAAAATCATTGAAGAGTGTGACTGGGTGGTTTTAGCAATTAAGCCACAAGATGTTAAAGGATTCTTAGAAACTCAAGAAAAAGATTTTACAGAAGATAAAGTGCTTCTAAGTTTATGTGCAGGTTTTAGTTACAGCACACTTTCTAAAAACTTAAATCAAATTGGTGGAATAGTCCGACTTATGCCAACAACAACTTGCGAGGTGGGTGAGGGAATACTAGGTGTTTATGGTGAAAATGAGCACCTTGTATCAGAGGTTATTGAGTACTTTGCTTCAGTTGGTTATGTCGTAAATACAGAAACTGAAGAAGCTTTAGATAAAATAATGATTTCAGCGGCAAGTGGGATAGGTTTTATTTTAGAAATTATGCAGATATGGTCTGAATGGCTTACAGAAGATAATCAATTCTCTAAAGAAGAAGCCGACAGAATTACTGAAGAGAGTTTTTCAGGTGTTATGAGTCTGATATCTTCTAATCAAAAATCTTTTGCAAAATTACAATCAGAGGTCACCTCTAAAAAAGGAGTTACCTTGGCAGGCTTAGAGTCTATGAGAAACTCAGAGATTGATAGAGTTTTAAGGCTAGGGTTTGCTGCAGCTCTAAAAAGAAATATAGAGCTTGGAAGATAAGTTTTTAAATTGTTTTAATTTTGAATATAATTTTTTGTTAGAAGTCTTTTCCATTAAGAGTGCTTGTAGGCACTACAGTGTCAGGATCTACAATATCAGTGCCTTCCTCTTCATGAGTTAAGCTTTCTTCTTCTTCATAAGTGAGGCTATCCTCTTCTTGGTTATGGTCATTTTCCGCTGAGTTAGGAGAGCTTGTAATAGGGGCCTCATCTTCCATACTAGCTGCAATAACCTCAGGTGATGCCTCTTCTTCATTTCCTGCATCATCATCTAGAGAGACTTCAGAAACTTCCTCACTCTCTTCAATAAGTTCAGGAACTAATATGCAGTTTATGTAGCTTTTAGTTTTGGGGTTTTCATCATTTAATATAAGATTAATATCGACTTTGTAAGTCATGTTCTCTTCATCATTTAAAGAAATAGAAGTTTTAATAATTTTTCCACTTTCTTCTTTTGACTGATACTCAGCAAGATCACTTGTTAACTCACTGCTTGGATCGCCAATTGAAAACATTCTATCTTCTTGAGCTTCAATTGAAATTTCAAGTTCAGTTACTGTTGGTTCGCCTAATGCAGTTAATGCAGAGATCTTTTTTGCACCAACATCCATAACAAATTCATCTTGACTGGTTGTTAAGTTGAGGAAACTAGTCTCATCACTTGTTGATGTTATAAACTTTGCTAAACCAGTGGGTTTGTGAATTAAAAGAACGGAATCGGCATCTTCACAAACAAAGTTGTGTTTTCCAATTGTTTCTTTAATTAAGTCTTCAGCCCATCTTCTAGATTTTTTATAATCAACAACACTATCACCGGTAGTTGATGAGAAATGTATTTCAGATAAAATTTGAACTGCAAGATTTTGTGTAATACCAAACGGATCTTTAATATACTCATCAGCTGCAAACTGAGCTGGGAAACTTGAAAGAGCTACTAACTCATTTTCGTCATTAAATTTAAAATAACTTAAAATATCTTCAAAGCGTTGTTCGCTTGTTTCTTCATCTTCAGAAACTTTGATATCTACTATAGTTCTTTTAAGATCAAGCTTATTAAATTTTTCATCTAGGTTATTAAAAACATAATCTGAAGTGTTTTCTAAAACAGTAACGAGGAATACTCTAACAGTTTCTAAAGCTTCTAAGGATTTCTCGGCTTTCTGCTCTTCATTTAAAATTATAGTTTTGCTGCTGTTTTGACTGTTAGCGCCTCCTCTTGTTGAGAAAGTCTTAGAGCCGTTGCCATCTTCTCCACAGCCAATTAGTAGAGTGGAGCAAAAGAAGAATAAGATTGTGTTTTTAACATAGTTTTTCATAAAACTAAGAATGCAAGACTGGGGCCGCTTTATATTGGATTTGAGCCTTATTTTTATGTTTAACTTTAAAACAGCTGTCTAGATACTATGTATAAAGCTTTATCATATAAGGTGTTTGGGGCATGAGGTTTTGTGTGGCTATGGGGCTACTTGTTTCAAAGGTATATTGATTTCTTTATTCAAAGACCAGCCAAGATCATTTAAGATTTTAATTGATTTTACTCCTGTGGATTTATCATGTTCCACTTCCCACTGAATATCTTGTACCTTAAGGTTTTCATTCGTTATTTTAAAAAGAGCAAAGTGGCCTTTGTAGCCAGAAGATTTTCTATTATAAAAAGGACCGCCGACTTCAAAAACATCTATACCATGAAATGTGGACCTTCTACTTCTATGGGAGTGTCCAGCGACAATAGCAATGACGTTATAGTTTTTTATAACCTCATAAAAGTCATCTCTTTCAGATTGTAGAAGTCTTTTATTTTGAGGAGGGTAGTGCATCATAATGACAACGCCTTTTTGAGACAAACCTACATTTTCTTTTAAGTCATCTTCTAAAAACGTAAGCGCTTGATAAGGATCTATATACTTCTTTATTTTACCTCGTTTATTAAAGCGCAGCTCCATTTGATCACTAGGCTTTACGTTGACGTTAACAAAATGAATATTATCCCACTGCCAAGAGTAATGAGCTCTGTTTTTTGCAGTTTTTGTGATGATATCGGATCTAAGCTCTGTTCTTTCACCGACTTGCTCAATAACCTTATGCTTGTGGTCAAAGTTTCTATAATTTCTGTAGTCGTGGTTACCATAACCCTCATATACAGGGTATTTTAAAGAGCCTTTTTGTTTACCATCTCCACCACAAAGACCGTAATGCTTTTCAAAGCTATCAAATTCATGAAGTCTTGCGTGATCAGTTAAATCACCAGCGATAAGAACACCTCTTATTTCATTTATATCTCCACTAAGGTGAAAGTTTTTTGGCCAAGCAAGCTTACTTTCAAAAACTTCATTTAAGGCTTTAACGTTAAGTGTGTTGTAGTCTTGGTCTCTATCAGTCTTAATACCAAATTGACTGTCTCCAAATGCTAAAAAATTCACAGAAGTTCGCTCTGTGTTGTTTTCAACAACTTTAGGGCATTTGTTAGTAGTGGTGTCGATGATGGGGTTTAAGTTTAAAGACTCTTCATCTTTTGGAGAGCTAATTTGAGGCATGTCTACAGGTCCGTTTAGATTTGCCTGTGTTCCTAGGGGTGCTGGTAAAGAGCTGATGTAGTGACCGCAGCCAGTCATGAGAAAGATAAAGAGAGCTAAAAGAGTAAAAAAGCGACAATTTGACCTGAGCATTATATTTACCTCCCCCGAGTGATAATGCGTAGCTAAGCTTTAGACTCCCCAGTCTTTGAGGCTTTGATGTGAAATCATGGGCCTATAGCTTAGATAAATGATAATAGTTTCATCAGTAAAGAAATGTCTATAAAAACAAAATTTAACACATAACCGTATGTGGCCTAAACGCCTTAGTAGAAGAGGCCTTTGGTTTTTAAGTATCACTAAATCATTCCATAGAGCGGCATTTGTACTCTAGATCGATTAAAAGCCTTGCCACGCCTATTTAATATATGATCAGATATTGGGTGTAAGTATTCATGGGGCTTAAGAAGGGGACTAAAAATGAAACTATCTATTAATGAGATTCAAACTAAGACTTTTTCAAAAAAAATGAGAGGTTTAGATCCTCTTGAAGTGACTGTTTTCTTAAAGAAAATTGCTCACGATATTCAAGACACTCTTGATGGTTACCAAGCTCTTAAAAGACAGTTTAAGCAAACTGAAACCCAGCTTCAAGAATATAAAGAAAGAGAAGATCTTTTAAAGAAAACTTTATCTAATGCTACGAGAATGTCTGATAGAATCAAAACAGACTCAGATAGAGAAGCTAAACTTATTATCAGTGATGCTCAACACAAAGCTGAAATGATCACAAGAGACGCTAAAGATTCTTTAAGAAAAATCTATCAAGATATCTCTGAGTTAAGACGTGTAAGGCTTCAATTTGAAAACAACTTAAAAGCTATCTTAAACTCCCATATGACTATGCTTGATCAAGGTAGAAGAACTATCACTGACCCCATCATCAATGAAGATAAGCTAAGAGCTGACTTAAAGGCTTTAGAGCCAAAGGTTACTAATGCACCTTCAATGAGTGATGAAACTGGAATAGAGTCTGAAATTGATTTTCAGCCTATGCCTCAGATGGATTTATAAGTTTTCTTAATATTAAAACTGATCAAATGATCATTGTTTAACACGGATTATATATCAAGAATAAAAAAAGCCTTTCTTAGTTAGAAAGGCTTTTTTGTGATATAAGAATTTAATTTGTTGACCAGTTAAATGAATCTTACTTATTCAGATATATCACAGTTAACTACAACGCTTTCATTACCAACTTTCATAGATAAGGAGTGTCTATCGCCATTATCATCAAGACTAATCACTTTTAACATTTCACTGGATACATCACCACGTGAAACATTTGCAGTAAAATTATACTCATCATAACATGGGGGATTTGAGTCTGAGTCGATACCCGCTGCAAAAACAGCGCATAGCTGCTCTATTTTTGCATTTAATTTAAAACCACCATTTGAAGTTGTAGCTCCGTCATTGGTTGCAATGATGCTTTGCCCTCTTCTAAAGTCGATTGAAACGCCTTGGTCATTGTTTTTATTGTACATCATTTCACATGAAACCGTTGGTGCGCTTGCACTTGAGATAGAGGCAAAAACTGTGGTTAAAGTGAATAGAATTAATGATTTCATGATTTTCTCCTTTTTTGTCTGAATTATCATCCAAAACATTAACAGCAAGTCTCATTCCATGAAGCCTATGTTACATGATTCTGAAGTATTTGTGGTGATTGTTTAATGAATTTAATAACTTAGAAAAATATAGATTCTCATAGCTGTATTCTTAGGAGATAAAGTATCGTCTAAGAAGTTTTAAAGTGACATTTTACGGACTTTTAAGAAATGCTCAAGCCTAATGAAGTTTGTGATTTATCGACGACTCTGCTTTTTGGAGATCTAAAAGACTTTCCCAAAAATTAATATCTATAGTATCATATGATACTATTATTATATGTATTAAAAAATCACCATTATCAATCAATAAGCAAGATCATAGGTTAGAGTTAGCTCAGGTTAAGTTTAAAAATAAGAATTTTTCTAGGAAAGAGTATATGGGTGCTATGCCAGAAATCTCAACTGCAACAGCTAGTAGAGATTTAAAAATATGGTTTGATAAAGGTTTATTAAATAAAAAGGGTGAAAAAAACCAGACAAAATATTTTTTTATTTTTCCTTAGAATTAAGAAAAATGAAAAAACTTAAAGCTAATAAAAGTAAAACTCCTGCAAATAAAAAAGGAGTTCTTAAGGCTACTTTTTCTGCCAGTAGGGTCCCTGCTACAGGGCCGATGATTCTTGAAAGAGCAGAAAAACCATGTGTGATTCCAAAAGTAGCGCCTTGAGCGTTTTTTTGTGCATTTAAGCTGATGTAGCCGCTAAGTGCAGGGTTTAAGAGTGCATAGCCAAAACTTAGAATTAAAATAGAAACTGAAAATAAAGAAAAAGGAATTAAAGTGTAGGCAAGAAGAAGGCCTGCGCTAAAAAGAAGGGCTCCTATTTTTATAATCTTAATTTCTGACATTCTCTTCTTTAGTGGTCTTATCACTCCACCTTGAGTAAAGGCCATCACTAAACCAATAGCTGCAAAACCATAAGCAGCTTCTTTATATGACCAGTTGTAATCTCTTTGAACGACAAAAAAGAGAACAACCTCAATAAGAGCTAAAGCTAGGGTTGCAACAAAGAAAAGAAAAACTCCGTTTTTTATTTCTTTTGAAGCTCCTTTTAAACTTAAAAAAGGATTTAGTTTTTTAAAGTTAATTTTTAAATTTTTAGTTTTCTCTTTTAAGCTTTCTTTAAAAAAGAAAAGACATAAGAAGAAATTAAAGAAACAAAGTCCTCCTGCAATGAGAGAGGAGAACTGATCGCCAAAGCCAAAGGAGATTCCAAGACTTGCTCCTTGAGCTCCTAAGAAAGGTCCTAAAACAAAACCTAACCCAAAAGCTGCTCCAATGAGTCCCATGGTTTGAGTTCTTTTTTCCGGTGTTGAAAGATCAGAGGCTGCAGCCATTGCAGTTGAAATATTAGCACTAAAAAGCCCGGCAAAAAGTCTAGTTACAAAAAGCATCCAGTAGGTTGTACAAAACGCAAAAGCTGTATGAGAAAGAGCTGCACCAAAAATACTAAAAAGAAGTACTGGTTTTCTACCAAACTTATCACTTATTCCTCCCCAAAAAGGAGAGAAGAGAAACTGCATTACAGAGTAAATAGCCATTAAAAGACCAACCATCACTTCAGACTCCCCTGTTGCTTTACCTAAGTAGGGGATTAAAGGGATGATCATTCCAAAGCCAATAAGGTCTAGAAGGACGACTAGAAAAAGAGTAATAAGGTTTTTTTTGTTATCAGTATGCTTCATAAGTTTAAACTCTGTTGATACTATCTATTTTAGGATGCGTATCAAGTTAAGTCTTATTCTTTTTTTTGCACTTTCACCAAAAGCTTTTGGTGAAAGACTTTATGGGCATTTTGATCCTCCTAAATTTAAAGCTCAAAGAATAGGCTTAAAATATGAAATGGATTACTTTGATGCTTCAGGTAACTTTTTAGAGAATGGGGATAAAGAAAGTCTTGCCAGTACAAACTCTTTTTCAGCTTATAATTTTCACTTCCAAACTGATTATGACCTAAGCTCTAAAGGATCTTTAACTTTTGGTTTTCAAGTAGGCGCTTCAAGTAGTGAAGATATTGAGTTTGGTAGAGATAATAGCACTTTAAAGGGAATATTTTTTGGAGGGGCTTACAAACTAAAAGTGATTAAAGGCTGGGCAAGTGTTTTAGATGCTCGTTACTACCTTACTCAGGCAAAAAACTCTAGAACGAGGAATAAGGTTTCTGTTGGTGATGGGGTGAACTGGCTGGGTGGTGGGCTTTGGCTTGGAAGAAGAGTTCATAAAAAGGCTATTCTTTGGATGTATGGTGGGGTGAAGTTAAGAAGTGGGGGGCTTTCAGATCTTTTCCTTTACTCTATAAGACCCCAAATAAAATTAAATAAGAAGTTTAGACTTGGTTTTGGCGTAGAGGGTTTTTTAAGTTTCTCAGATGATAAGTTTACCTCTGATCCAGCTCCAAGGCTTGAGGTCACAAGTGGTTTTAACGGAAATAGCCTTCGCTACTACTCAGTAAACCCTGCTTATCATGAGGTTCAAGGCTGGGTAGGTTATAGGTATAAGCCCTATTCTGTAGTGAGGCTAGGATTTGCAAACCCAGTTCTAGGTGAGAATACAGCAACAGGTTTAAGAGCCTTTTTGACTCTTGAAACCTCAATGGGGTGGAATGGAGGGGGGCTTAGCTTTAGCTTTAAGCCTATTAAAAAGAAAAAGTATAGATCTAGGAAAAAGAAGAAAAGTATCTTTTATAAAAAGAAAACAAAAAAGAAGAGCCCTTTTCGGGTTAAATAGATGACTCACTAAACAGCCTTATTTGTATAATGAACTAAGGTTTGCTCCTTAATAGACATTTTGCTTAAGCTTTAATATGTTAGATTTAAGTAATATAAGGAAATGCTATGTTAGAGAGCAAATACAATTCTAAAGACGTTGAAGCAAAAATATCTGAATTTTGGGATAATAGAAAAGATTTTAAAGCAGAAGATCTTTCTACAAAACCTCCATTTAGCGTCATACTTCCTCCACCAAACGTGACAGGTTTTTTACATATAGGGCATGCGCTAGATCATACAGTTCAAGATGTTCTTATTAGGTGGCATAGAATGAGAGGCTTTAATACTCTTTGGCTTCCTGGAACTGACCATGCTGGTATTGCAACTCAATCAGTAGTTGAGAAAAAATTAAAAAAAGATGGAAAATCTCGTCATGATTTAGGTAGAGAAAAATTTTTAGAAGAGGTTTGGTCTTGGAAAGAAGAATACGGTAATCGTATAGTCTCACAAATGAAATCTCTTGGAGATTCTTGTGACTGGGATCGCCTTACTTTTACTTTAGATGATAATGTTTCAAATGCTGTAAGAAAAGTTTTTGTAAGCCTCTATAAAAAAGGCCTTATCTATAAAGGGAAAAGGTTAGTTAACTGGAGTTCTAAGCTACAAACGGCAATTTCTGATATTGAGGTTGAATATAAAGATGTAAAAGGTTCTTTATGGCATTTAAAATATGAGGTTGTTGGAGAAGATGGCAAGTTTCTTATTGCTGCTACGACAAGACCAGAGACTTTTTTAGGTGATACAGCAATTTGTGTTCACCCTGAAGATGAACGTTATAAAAATCTTATCGGAAAGAAAGTGAAGCTTCCTTTAACAGGTAGAGAAATAAATATCATAGCTGATGAGTATGTAGATAAAGACTTTGGAACAGGAGTTGTTAAGATAACACCAGCTCATGACTTTAATGACTATGAAATGGGTTTAAGACACAACTTAGAGCAAATTAATTTACTTAACACTGATGGTTCCTTAAATGAAAATGCTGGCGAATATAAGGGTCTTCACGTTCAAGAGGCTAGAAAAAAAATTGTTAGCGATTTAGAAGAGGGTGGGTTTATTGATAAGATTGAGCCACATAAGCAATCTGTTGGTCATTGCGAAAGATCAGGAGTAGTTATTGAGCCCTATCTTTCTGAACAGTGGTTCATGAAGATGGAATCTCTTGCAGAACCAGCTAAGCGTGCGGTTGAAAGTGGAACAACTGATTTTATACCAGAGAAGTGGACGAAGACGTATCTTCACTGGATGAATAATATTCAAGACTGGTGTATTTCTCGTCAGCTTTGGTGGGGGCATCGTATTCCAGTTTTTACTTGTCAGGACTGTGGTGAGCATATTGTTGAAATGGATGACCCAGCAGACTGCATTAAGTGTGGTAGTAAGAATTTAAAGCAAGATGAAGATGTTTTAGATACTTGGTTTTCTTCAGCTTTATGGCCATTTTCAACCATGGGGTGGCCTGAAAAAACAGAGACATTAAAAACATTTTACCCAACAAGCGTGCTTGTGACAGGTCCTGATATTATCTTTTTCTGGGTGGCTAGAATGATGATGCAAGGCTTAGAGTATATGAAAGATGTTCCTTTTAGAAAAGTCTATCTTCATGGCTTAGTGCGAGATTCTCAAGGCAGAAAAATGTCGAAGTCTCTTGGCAATTCAATTGATCCAGTCGAACTGATTAATGATTACGGTGCTGATGCCTTAAGGTTTACTTTAATGGCGCAACTGGCTTCAGGTAGAGACCTTAAGTTTTCAACTCAAAGACTTGAAGGTTATAGGAATTTTATTAACAAGATTTGGAATGCAACTAGATTTTGTTTGAGTTTAACTCAAGAGTATAGCTTTAAGTACAATGAAAACTTTAAAACAGACTTAAAGAATGACTTATCAGCTTTTGATTATTGGATTCTTAAAAAACTTGAGATCACCATCAGTGATGTGCATGAAAAGTTAGAGCAAATGAGATTTTCTGAGGCAGCGCAAAGTCTCTACTCGTTTGTGTGGAATGAGTTTTGTGATTGGTTTTTGGAGTTTTCAAAATTAAGAGTTTATGGTGAGTCAGAAGAAGACAGAGCTGCAGCGCTTCATGTTCTTCATTTCACATTAGATAAAGCTGTAAAAATGCTTCACCCCTTTACTCCATTTGTAACAGAAGAAATTTACTCACACTTACCTGCAAAAAATAGTGAGAGTATGGCTTTAAGTCAGTACCCGACGTTAGGTGATCTTGAAGGGTTAAATTTAGAAGAAACAGGTGATTATTTTAATGATGTGGAGCTTATAAAGGCTCTTCTTACGGCAGTTAGAAATATTAGAGGTGAGAATAGAATTAAAGTAAGCCAGGCTCTAAAGGTCTTCTTTGTTCCAAAAGATGAGAAGAGTCAAAAAGCAGTTCAAAGACATAAAGCCCTTCTTGTTAAAATGGGGCTTCTTAGTGAAGTGAGTTTTGAAGAGCCTCAGACTTTTGCTAAATCAGCAGTTGCGCCAGTTAAAGTTGAGGGTAGAGCAGTTGATGTTATTGTTCCTCTTGAGGGATTAGTTGACCTTGATGAAGAGGTTCAAAGAATTGAAAAAGTAATTACAAAAATTGAAACGGATATGAATATTTTGAATAAAAAATTAAATAACGAAAAGTACGTTGCTAACGCTCCTGAGGATTTAGTTGAAGCGGATAAAGTCTTATTAACAGACTTAAGTTCTAAACTTGATTTTATGAAGCTTCACTTAAACAGATTGAGTATGAATGAGTAAAAAACCTTTAAAAAAAGTATATGAAGGAATAGTTAAGAGACACCCAGATGGATTTGGTTTTTTTGTATCCTCTACAAATGAAATAGAAGATATTTATATATCAAAAGAAGATATGCTTGGAGTTTTCTCTTTTGATACTGTTGTTATGTCGCTGCGAGGTAGAAGTAACAATGGTAAAAAAAGAGGGAAAATTGAAAAAATATTAAAAAGAGGCACTACTCAAGTTGTTGGTAGACTTTGTTTTAATAAGTTTGATTATTTTCTTAAAGACACTTCCCACTCTTGGGGCAGGCAGCTTGAAGTTAAGAATGATATTGGTGCAGACGAAGGAGAGCTTGTAGTTGTTGAAATTACAGATTTTCCAGATGATAAATCAGATGAGTTTTCAGGCTTTGTTAAGGCTTCCATAGGAAGTCAAAATGATCCAAATACGGATAATATGAGAATTTTATACGAGTCTTCAGTTCCAGTTGAATTCTCTGATAAAGCTCTAAAAGAAGCTAGGTCACACGGCAGTGAAGTAAAAGAAAAAGATAAAACAGCTGCTGGTAGAAAAGACTTAAGAGATTTAAAGCTTATTACTATTGACGGAGTCACAGCTAAAGATTTTGATGACGCTGTTTTTGTTGAAGAAACAAAAACAGGATATAAGCTAATTGTCGCTATTGCTGATGTAAGTCATTACGTAAAGGTGGGGACTAGGTTAGACGCAGAAGCTTATGAAAAAGGAACTAGTGTTTATCTTTCAAACTATGTATGTCCAATGCTTCCAGAAGAACTTAGTAATGGGCTTTGTTCTTTAAATCCAAATGTAGACAGGCTTGCTTTTGCATGTGAGATGCATATTGATAGTGAAGGTGAAGTACAAAACTTTGAATTCTATGAAGCTGTAATAAAAAGCCATGCGCGAGTTACATATGGCGAGGCTCAAGAAATTATTGATGGTGGAAAAATAGAAAAACATAAGCATGTGTATGATGTGATTAAAAGCGCTGAAGGCTTAGCACTGATCTTAAATAAAAAACGTATGAAGGAAGGGAGTGTTGATTTTGATGTTCCTGCAGTAAAAGTTTTAGTTGATGATTCTGGAGCTCCAGTTGACTTGGCGTTAGAAGAAAGAATTTTTGCAAACAGATTAATTGAAGAGCTTATGTTGATTACTAATATTTCAGCTGCGAAATTTTTAGCTAAAAAAGGAATTCCTCAACTTTATAGAGTTCATGATGAGCCAGATAAAGAAAAGCTTTCAAGTTTAAAGGTCATACTTAACTCTTTTTTAAAGATTTCTTTAGGAAGAGTTCAATCAAGCCATGACTTTCAAGCAGTATCAGAAAGACTTCAAGAGATTGAAGATAAAGAAGTAAGAAATATTGCTCAAAGTTTTGTTTTAAGATCAATGAAGCAGGCTCAGTATTCTTCAGAAAATGTGGGACACTTTGGCCTTGGTTTTAGCCACTATTCGCATTTTACTTCTCCAATTAGAAGATATCCTGATTTAGTGATCCATAGACAAATAAAAAGTGCTTTAAGTGATAAGTATCCAAAATATGCTGATGATGATATTAATTCCATGGGCGCTATTTTAAGTGCAGCAGAGCAAAGAGCTGTAAAAGCTGAAAGAAAAGTCACCTCGATTAAGAAAACTCGATACATGGAAAAGTTTTTAGGTGAAGAATTTGAAGGGCATGTTAGTTCTCTTACAAAATTTGGTGTCTTCGTTACTTTAAAGAATCACCCAGTTGATGGTTTAGTTAAAATTGATGAGCTTTACCCAGATCATTATATTTATGATGAAGAAACTTGGACGCTTCGTGGTAAAAAGACGGGCCTTACTGTGAGAATAGGAGATAAGGTTGTTATACAAGTTGCTAATGTAAATGTAGAAGAAGGACAAATTGATTTTACTCTTGTAGATCTAAAAGCTAATAATGAGATTAGTGTTAATGGAAGAGATCGGGCTTTTTCTGATAAGCTTGATAAGCTTATTCCAATTGGTAAAGATAAGAAAAAAGAAAAATCATTTAAAAGTAATAAAAAGAAGGCTCATAGAAAAGGTGCTTCTAAAAAATCAAAGTCTAAATCAAAATCAGGAAAAGGAAGTAAAGTTTCTTTTTCAGCTTCCTCTTCATCTCGAGGAATGGCTTTTGGTGGTGGGAAAAAATCAAAATCTGGAAAAAGAAAGAAGCGATAGAAGAAAAGCGTTGTTTGAATTTTTATAGTTTAAAGCAGAGCGAGATTAAATGAAGAAAAAATATTTTTTATATAAATAAGATAAAGCGCAAAAAGAATCCATTTCCAGTAGGGAAATACTTTTCTTAATATAACTCTATGAAGGGGTTTAAGGAAGTGTTTCCAAGCATAGAATACACCAGCATAAATTAAAGGTGCTCCAATAATAAAAGGAATAAATATAAAGAAAATACCAATAGTTGATTGTGAGTTTTTACTTATGATATTAGCACTCATTAATATACTTAAATATTTAAAACAAATTACAAAACATACTATTAGAAGAACCTTCTTAGCTGATTTTTGTGAAGTAGGGACTGCACTGTCTTCAGTGTATTGGTTGCTCTCACTCCAGTTTATTCTCTCTTTTTTAAGCATAAGAGAGTCCTGAGCTATGAGATTAGAAAAGTCTGAATCTCGGTCGTAAGTTGAATAGCTGTCTGGTGTTTTCTTTCTCTTTAAATCATTGTACGTATTTTTCTTTTGATAATCTAATTTATGTGAAGAGCCTCCTTTATCATCTGTAGAACTGGGCTTTCCAACACTTGGTGGATCAAACTTCTTAATATATCGTTTCTTTTTTCTTCCAAACATAGTTAATATTCTACTTCTAACTTTGGTTTATTGAGTAGATTATTTTACCTTACAGATCATAGTACAGCTTTCTTACGCTCTATCTCCGTACTCGAGAACTTTAAAATGGCACCTTTCTTGCTATTGAAGTAGTGTATGATGTTATTTACGCGGAGTCCGATAGAAGTCTTATTAAGTGCAGACTTGTTATTTATTAAGCATATATGGCCTGTGTGCTTGCTGCCAGTGAATGACAAAAATAGGCTAATTGCCGTAAATTGTATTTATAGTATTGTAAGACTTTATTTTGAAGAGAGTAGGCATGAAGTTTAAAAGTATTATTCTCATTATTTATATCTGTGTATTGCCGTATACTTTTGCTGCTGATCATAAGCCATTTGGCATTGAGAATCGGTCTTTTAACTTTCCATACATGGTTGACGAAGAAAGTCGTGAATTTTTCATTGGAGGGAAGCCTGTATTAGGAAATGACCGTATTATTTTCGATACAGGAGAATCTGTGATTTTTAAACATCTTCTTGGATTTGGTGATAATACTATTATTTTTGAAGATCTTTATGGTAGGGCTATTCGTATTCCAAAAACTATTGGTCACGGAGATGATTTCACAAGTGGCGCAATCAAGTATATGTTTGATGGGTATAGACAAGCGATGTCTAACATTAATTATGCTGTTGCCCCATCTAGATCTGTTAAAGTTTATCAAGAAGCTTTTGAATCTGAAAACGTTATAGCTGTAGAAAGAATTGAAATAGAAGAAACATTAGATACATATCTAAGTGACATACATTTAAATAGAAGCGATCAAAAATATTCTGATCTCCTGACTTTTTTAAATGATTTTCGTATTTTTAAGTATATTCATGAGTTTCTCCCTTTTCAAATTGGCTGGGTGAAAAATCGTGGTTGGGTTTTGTTTGATATTGGAGCGTCTGCATTACTTAACCCTAAAGGTGTAAGGAGTACTAAGCTAGATGTGCTTTTACAATTTTGGGAAGATAATATTTCTGAAAGCGTCTTATTAAGGTTAAGAGAAGATTTTGAAAAACTCTTTGGTTATTATGAGTCTGCGGTAAGTTGTAGACAGATATTATGATTATTTTTGGTATACTTCCCAAGTAAAATCAAACTTATCATGGCCACTTTCTTTTGAGACAAGTTTGTATGAGTCTGGGATTAGTGGGTAAGCAGCATCTGCTTTTTCTAGTTTCGTTTCTACTCTGGTAAAATAGATTTCATCAACTAAATCCAGGCTTTGTTTATATATTTCGGCTCCACCAATTATAAAAACTTTTGAAGTATCATAATCAGAGTTATCTTTTGCTGCCTTTATGGCCTCATCAATTGAAGATTTAATGTCAGCCCCTTCAATCTTATAATCTTTGTTGCGTGTAAGGATTATATTAAGTCTATTTGGTAATAATCTTCCAATAGACTCATAAGTTTTTCTCCCCATTATTACAGGGTGACCTTTAGTCACTCTTTTAAAATACTTTAAATCCTCAGAAATATGCCATGGTAAAGTATTATCGATACCTATGTTATTATTTAGATCTGCTGCAACTATATGACAAACTTTTGACTCTGACATTTATATAGCAACCTCAGCTTGAATTCTTGGGTGAGGGTCATAGCCTACAAGTTCAAAATCTTCATATTTAAAGTCAAATAAGCTTTTAACTTTTTGATTTAAAATCATTCTAGGAAGTTCTTTTGGAGTTCTTGTAAGCTGAAGCTTTGCTTGCTCAATGTGATTTGAGTAAAGATGAACATCACCAAATGTATGAACAAATTCACCTGGGATTAAATCACAAACTTGAGCCATCATCATAGTTAAAAGGGCATAGCTTCCAATGTTAAAAGGAACGCCTAAGAAAATATCCGCACTTCTTTGATAGAGCTGACAAGACAGTTTTCCATCTGCTACGAAAAACTGAAAGAATGCATGGCAAGGTGGTAGAGCCATTTGATCAAGTTCACCAGGGTTAAAAGCAACTACTAGATGCCTTCTTGATGTAGGGTCATTTTTAATGGAATCAATTACGTTTTGAATCTGGTCAACGTACTCACCATTTGGTTTTTGCCAAGATCTCCACTGAGCTCCATAAACTCTTCCTAAATCACCATTTTCATCAGCCCACTCATTCCAAATACGAACTTTATTATCAGTGAGGTATTTTGTATTTGTGTCTCCAGCTATAAACCAGAGAAGTTCGTGAATGATGGACTTTAAATGAACTTTTTTTGTTGTTAAAAGTGGAAAGCCTTTTGCTAGATCAAATCTTAATTGATGCCCAAATAGTGATTGAGTCCCCGTTCCTGTGCGATCCATCCTTTTATCGCCTTCTTTAAGTACTTTTTCTAATAGATCTAAATAAGTCTTCATGACACCCCCAAAAAATTGTAAAAACCACAAAAATAATAGGCTGATTTCATGATAAAAGCTAGACAATATGGGCATTTGAGGTTTTATTAGGACTGCCTAAATATTGACGTATCTGTCGTTTTTTTGGCTTTAAATTGAGGAGGAGAAGCTCACATGGAAATAAGAGACCCCATACACGGATCAATACCTCTTTCTAAAGCTGAAGTGGCACTGTGTGATAGTGCGGCATACCAAAGACTTAGAGCAATTAAACAGCTTGGTTTTTCTGAGTTCTCATTTCCTGGGGCCACCCATAATAGGTTTTTACACTCTATAGGTGTGAGCTATTTAGCTGGAAGAGCATTTGATACTATATTTAAAAACTTTGAGTTTTCTTCAGATAAAAAAAGAGCAGACCTAAGACAGACTTTAAGAATGGCCGCTCTTCTTCATGATATTGGTCATGGGCCATTAAGCCATGCAACTGAAGAGGTGATGCCTCCAGTTGGTGAGCTTGGGATAAAAGCCTATGATCAAAAAAAAGAAAAAGTTGATCCAAAGCGGCAAGCTGACCATGAAGACTATACGATAAAGTTTGTAACAGACTCTTCTCTTACGAAAGTATTAGAGAGTGCTGGAGTTTCTTCTTTTCATATAGCTTCTCTTATTGATAAAGAGCTTGTAGTTGAAGATGATTTTTTCAAAGATAAGGGTTTAAATTTTAGAACTATTTTAAGTCAAATTGTGAGTAGTGAAATGGACGTAGATAGAATGGACTATCTCGGGCGTGATGCTTATTACTGTGGAACAAACTATGGAAAAGTTGAGCTAGAGTGGCTCATCAACCACCTCACTTATCATATTGATGGAGATGATGTATTTTTAGCTTTAAGTCGAAGAGCTTTGTACACTTTTGATGATTTTTTACTCTCTCGCCACCATATGCATCTTATGGTCTACTTTCATCATAAAGCGATTATTTATGAAGAGATGCTTCATAGGTATTTAAAATCAAACGAGTGCACATTCACACTTCCTGCTGATATTGAAGAATACGTACATTGCACCGATATGGCGCTTTTTCAACATTTACACCAAACGCAAAACCACTGGGCAAGACGAATATCAGATAGAAAGCCTTTTAAGGTACTTTTTGAGCTTCATACAACAGAGCCAAACCCTAGAGTTTCTAAGATGAAGTTAGCTTTAGAGGACCAAGACATTAACTGTATACTAGCAAACTCAACAGCAAGGCTTAGTAAATATCACTCAAGCTCTACTATAGATCAGGCTATACCAATTTACGTTGTTGACCCATATGACAAAAAAGCAAAGCCTTTTAGAATCGAAGAAGAGACTGAAATTTTTCAAAAATATGAGGAAATAAGACGGATTGAAAGGCTCTACGTTTCTCCAGAAAATCTAAATGATGCTAAAGGCATTATTGAAAATCTTTAGTTATTTTTTAGAAAAATTAAAAAATAACTTTTTGCAAAAAAAAGACTATATCAAAATGAGCTTTTTACCGATTAAACTATAATTGTTGAGTCTGGTGTTGTATATTAGTTGAGTCGGGAGTTGTTTTGGTAAAGATTTGGGTGCTGTTGTTTGTTTTAGCTGTTGTGGGTTGTTCAGATACGTTTTTTGTACAAGATATTAAAAACTCTCAGACTTTTTTATCTAGATTTGGAAAATAATTTTTAAAGGACTCTAATCACATTTTTTAAATATGATTAGAGCTAGTTTTGTAAAGACTTATTTAAATTCAGCAGTAAGTGTTTTTGTTGAACAAGTTGGTTTACTTAACCTCAGATCGCAATTTTCACATTTTGTGGCCTCTTCTTTTATTGCTTCGGCCGTTCTTGTTACGTCACTTCCTATAAGTACAATTTTTTTAGAACTATTGTCATAAAGCATTACGTTTGGTGCAGTAGTTCTGTTAATATACCTTTCTAAAATCTTAGTATCATCGATGTCATCGACACTTACCATTTCTAGCTCAAAAATTTCAGGCCAGTAATCAATATGCGAACTGATCCCACCCCTTGTCATGTTTAAGTTGCATACCTCCAAATCTAGCTCATAAGCATTTGAGTTAAAAGTTGCAAATAGTAGTATTGCAGTCAAAAACATTTTCATTTCCATTCTCCTTTGTTACTTGGAATTGGTGATGCAAGTTTGATGCGGGCCTTAAGGAGGGTTTGTACGTGTTTATATGTACAAAGTGCTATAATTTATTCACCTATGGCTCTAAATTGTCGCTGCAAAATATTTCAAAAAAGAAACATTTTGTCATACCTATTTAAGTACACTGCATGCATCAGTTATTACTTTTATCACGCCTTTATCGACTTTACCTGATATCTCAGGGTGACAGTCTTTTACAAGTCTCTTAAATTCAATTCTTTACTAATTATAAGTAGCTTACTGGCGATTATATTCATACCTTTAGAGAGGTTAGCCTTAAAGTCTTTGTGTGTACTCTCATCACATAGATCACTTATAAATCTTAATTCAAGAAATGGAGTATTTGTTTTCTTGCAAGCTTTCGCGCCTCCAGCTCCTTCCCAGGCAACAGCAATTGCACCAGTTAACTTTTGTATTTCATCAGCTCTTTTTTCAGATACAACATCCTCATCTCCACTTGCAATAACTCCAGTTTTAACCTTGTCTAAGATTGAGATTTTTTTTATTAAAGTGGTATCTCCAGTAAACTCAGGTAAAGGAGTATTAGGTTCAAATAAGGTTTTGTAATCATGCTCAATGGTTTTAGTAGCTGCAATAATGTCTAAGTGAGAAGTGCCTTTTAGCCCGCCAGCTGCTCCAGCGCATATTACAAGATCAGGCTTCAAGCTTTTAATAAGTTCAAAAGTTGAAAGCGCAAAATTGACTTTACCGTGACCTCCGACCGCAAGGGTCAGAGGGGTATCTTGAACAAAACAGTGGGAGGGCTTTGTTGATATTTTATAATTTAATTTTTTAAATGCTTCCTTTAAATATTTAAATTCAATTTTTAAAGGACAAATTACTAAAATCATGAATAACCTGATAAAGGAAAAAAGTAATACTGTCCATAAGTAGTTTTTAACTTAAAACCTACAGCTTTTGAGTAAGGTTTTGATATATACTTTTTTACAGAAATAAATTCTTTACCCATAGAGATAATTTTAGAAAATGGTCTGGCTATCCAAAACTTTACACCTTTTGGAGATCCTTTTTGAGCTTTTAACACAAGTCTTGCAATGAGGCCTGTAGTAGCCCTTATAAAGGATGAATAGGCTCTTTGTGACTTAACATTAATGAGTAATTGAATAGAATTTTTTGAAATAAGGCTTTTATGAATTTTAATTTTATGAGCTCGACTCTGTTTTTTTATGATTCGTCTAATGAGGCTGTTTTTAAGTTTTAAATCTTTATTAGTACTTGTTTTAAAAGAAACATAAAGAGCATTTTTAAACTTAATTGGTCTAACACCTCTAGGATTTCCCTTTAGAGCCTCACCTCCAAATACTGAATCTTCAAAAAAACTAAGCTGCTTCATATACAAAAATTTACGTGATATTTCAGCGATGTCAAAAAAAGCCTATTAATGCTGGACTTTAAGAGAGTCGTGTTTTTAAACGCTATTTGGATCGATGTTTCGTTTCATATATTAAATGTATTAAATGAGCGAAAGTTGGACGGTTTTTGTGTTCAAATCTTTTTAAAAAAGACTTGAGTGTTCATAAAGCTTTGCAAGAAAAGCCTATAATATGAATAAGGCGGTATAAATTATGGGGAATGAGATCAAGTATGTTAAAATCCTAGAGGGCGCGGGCTTAAAGCGAGAGAGTGCAGAGGAGCATTTGCGTGTTATTGAAGGAGTAGTTATGGATAATGCTGCAACAAAAGATGATATAGATCAACTTGATAAGAAGCTTGGTAAACAGATTGATGATGTAAAAGGCGAGCTTAAAGAAGATATCAGTTGTCTTGATAAGAAGATTGATGATGTAAAGGGCGAGCTTA